>NZ_JAHDTG010000066.1 GCF_018531475.1 Pseudonocardia mahuensis | reverse complement strand
CGGGTGACCGCCGCGCAGGTCCGCCGGGGTGGCGTGGCGGCCGCCGTCGCGCAGGCGCGGGCCGGCGCACCCTCGTGGCTGGCGGCCGAGCTCGCACGCGCGTGGCAGGGATTCGGCGCCGGGCTGGCCGACGCCCTCGACGCGGCCGCGGCCGAGCCCGGCCCCGCCCCGCAGGCCCTGCGGACACTGGACGTACCCGCCGGGATCGCCGGGTTGCGCGACGACCCCGTCCACCCGCTCGCGAGGGCCCGGCACTGGCAGCGGCTGCTCCCCCGGGCCGCCCTGGTGGTGTCCGCGCTGGACCCCGTCGGTGCCGATCCCGCGGTACTCGGCCGGGCCACCCTGCTGGGCTGGCTGCGCGCCCGGACGAGCCCGCCGCGGATCAGTCGGGACGGCGGTGCCGGCCGGGCTTCTCGGCCGCGGTGAACAGCCTCATCGGGTCGCCCATCAGGAACGCCAGCGCCGGCATGCCCGCCACGTCCGACGACGTGGACTGCTGATCCCCGTCGTCCTCGGGCTCCGGGCGGGCGTGCCTGCTGCGCCGCGGCTCGGCGAGCGCGGCCGGTTCTCGTCCCGGACGCGACGGGGCCACGGCCTCCATCGGCCCGGTCGGCATCTCGTCGTCGACGAGATCGGGCTGCCGCTGACCGACGGCGACCGCCCGGAGGTACGGCACGGTCGGGGGGTCGATCCCCAGCCGAACCTCCTCGGGCTCCGGGGCCCGCCGGCGTCCCGGCGGTGGCACCGGCGGGACCGGCGTGCCCATATCGGGCTCGGGAGCCCGGCGGCGCCCCGAGACCCGCGGAGCGGGCGTGACGGGGGGCTCGGCCATGGGCGGACGCGTGCCGCTCGTCGTCGACGGGCGCGGCGCGCCGTGGACCGGAGCGCCGTCGCCGGGGGCGCCGTCGCCGGGGGCGCCGGTCATCGGGTTGCCGGTGACCGGAGCCCCGTTCACGGGCGCGCTGTCGACCGGGCCGGTGACCGGGTGGCCGGCGACCGGGTGGCCGTGCACCGGAGCCCCGTGCACGGGCGTGCCGTTCACCGGGCCACCGGTCTCCGGAGACCCGTGCACCGGAGCCCCGTTCACGGGCGTGCCGTTCACCGGGCCACCGGTCAGCGGAACCCCGTTCACCGGGCCACCGTTGACGCGAGTGCCGTTCGCGGGGGTGCCGTTGACGGGCGTCCCGTTGGCCGGAGCCCCGTTCACCGGGCCGCCGTTCACCGGGGACCCGTTCACCGGGGCAGGGTTGACCGGAGACCCGTTGGCCGGGGCGCCGTGGGCAGCGGCCGGGTACGCGTCGGGCTGGTACGGGATCGCCCGGTACGGAACCGCGCGCGGCGGCTCGGCCTGGCGCGGCACCTGCGGCGTGGGCACGGCCTCACCGGCCCGGACCCCGCGGACGGGCCGGAGGGGCCGGACATCGGTGGTCTCGTCCACCCTGGGCCTCGGCGCCGCAGTGGCGCCCGGAGCCGGTGCGGCAGCGGCAGCCGCGGCAGCAGCCTCGGCTGCCGCCTTCTCGGCCGCCGCCTTCTCGGCCTGCTGCTGTTCGACGAGGTGCTCGGGCAGTGACAACGGCAGCACCGTGCGCGGCGGGTAAGGCGAACGCCCACGCACGACGACCGTGTTCTTCAGCATCCGGCGCAGCTCGCCGTCGAGAACGGCGGCGTCCGGTGTGGGACCCGTCGCCACCCCGTAGAGCATCCAGCGCGAGCCGTCGACGCCGACGAAGACGGACGAAGCACCGTTCGATCGGGCGTGCAGCTCACGGCCCCACTCACCGGTGAACGACCGGACCTGCGCACCGCCCTCGCGCAAGGAGGTCTCGATCTCCTTGACCAGCTCGGTCCACAACCCGGACGACCGCGGCGCGGCCAGCGCGCTGACCGACAGCCGTCCCTGCGGGAGCATCACGTGCACGGCCTGCAACCGGCCGTTGGCCGTGGGTTCGACGGTGACCGTGCCCTGCGGAGGCACGGGCAGCTGGACCGCGCCGAAGTCGAGCCGGCCCACGGCGTCGGAGAATTCGGGGTCGAGATCGTCGATGTCGAGCGGGCCGAACGGAGGCCGGACGGACCCGGAGTCGGGGCCGCCCGCGTCGTCGAACTCGTCGAACTCGTCGGCCAGGTCGTCGGAGTCGGAGCGGTAACGGCGGCCCACTACGGCGATTCCCTCCGCTCCGGCTCCGACAGCCCGTCGTGCCCGCCGGTGGATCCGTAGCCGCCGGCCCCGCGCTCGGAGTCCGGCAGCTCGCCGACCTCGACGAAGCGGGCCTGCTCGACCCGCTGCACGACGAGCTGGGCGATCCGGTCGCCGCGGCGCAACCGCAGCGCGTGGCGCGGATCGTGGTTGATCAGGCAGACGCGGATCTCGCCGCGGTACCCGGCGTCGATCGTGCCGGGGGTGTTCACCACTGAGAGCCCGGCACGGGCGGCCAGCCCGGAGCGCGGGTGCACGAACCCGGCGAAACCGATCGGCAACGCGATCGCGATCCCGGTACCGACCACCGCCCGCTCACCTGGTTCGAGCACGATGTCACTCGTCGTGACGAGATCCGCGCCGGCGTCACCGGGGCAGGCGTAGGCGGGGACGGGAACGTCCGGATCGAGCCGCGTGAGCAGCACGTCGACGGGTCGATCGACGGGCGGCTCGGCGAACGGCTCGTGCGGGGGAGCATCGACGGGGCCGGGCACGACGCCCGACGGTACCCTCGACTCTCGTGAGCGAGCACCAGCCGGTCCCGGATTCTGCGACATCCGGCAGCCTTCAGTTCGATGAGCGGTTGTCCGTTCCGTGGTGGTGGTACCCGCCGGTCGTCGGCATCGCCCTGCTGCTGGGGGCGGAGGTCCACATGGGCTACCCGGGCCTGCGGTCGTGGATCGGGTACGCGATCGCGGTGCCGCTGTTCGTCGGAGCCATCGTGTGGCTGGGGCGGGCCCGGGTGCAGGTCGAGGGCCGGGAGTTGCGAGTGGGCAACGCCCGGCTGCCGCTGCGTTACGTGGGCCGCACGGAGATCGTGCCGAAGCAGGACAAGCAGGTCGCGCTGGGTCCCGAACTCGACCCGGCCGCCTTCCTCGCGCACCGGGCCTGGGTGGGTCCGCTGGTCCGCGTCGAACTGCTCGACCCGGAGGACCCGACCCCGTACTGGATCTTCAGTACCCGTGACCCGGAAGGCCTGATCGCGGCGCTGCGCAACTGATCGCGCTCCGCCGCCTGTGGTCGGAAGCGCCCGCGGCGCTCCACCACCTGTGGAGCGCCACGAGCGCGGCCGCAGTACCTCAGGCCGCGCAGTCGCGGCAGATGTACTGCGATCCGTTCGTCTCGGCCAGTCGGCTGCGGTGATGCACCAGGAAGCAACTGGCGCAGGTGAACTCGTCGGCCTGCTTCGGCAGGACCTTGACGGTCAGTTCCTCGCCGGACAGATCGGCACCCGGCAGCTCGAAGCTCTCCGCGGTGTCCGACTCGTCGACATCGACCACAGACGACTGCGCCTCGTTTCGACGCGCCTTCAGCTCGTCCAACGAGTCCTCGGCCATGTCGTCGGTCTCGCTGCGCCGCGGCGCGTCGTAGTCGGTCGCCATCGTTCCCACCCTCGCACTCAATGCAGTGTTGTTGCACTCGTGTCGTCCGTCGTGCCGCTGGACAACGTCACAGGTCCGGGGTTTGTGCCCGGCATCCGAGTGACGCCGGTCTCAACGCAGATTCGGTTCCCGGATCCGGCACCCGGCCGTATCCGTGACATTTCAGAACTGCCCCCCGGGGCGGAGAGGGTAACCCAGGGAGATCGGCTTCGCGGCGCCCCCTGGCCTGCCCGGCCGCATTGCTCCGACCAGGTGTGATCCCGCCGATCGAGCACGCACCCAGATGCGCCGCGTCACCCGGTCGGCGGCTCGCCCACTAAGGTGCCGCTCGTGGCAGCGAGCTCCGTCCCCGAATCCGGCACGTCCCACCGCCATCCGGGGGCCGATCCGGCCCGGGTCGGCGCCTGGCTCGCGCAGGAACTCGGAGACGACGCCTGGCGGCAGGCCCACCTGAGCCCGGTCGGCGCAGGCCGCTCCAACCTCACCTACCGGGTCGACAGCCCGGCCGGTGCCGTCGTGCTACGCCGCCCCCCGGTGGGCGAGGTCGCCGCGACGGCCCACGACATGGGCCGTGAACAGCGGGTCATCTCCGCGCTGGGGCCCACCGCCGTGCCGGTGCCGAAGGTGCTGGCCGCGTCCACCGGCGGGCCGCCGGTGGACGCGCCGTGCTTCGTGATGGAACTCGTCGACGGCGTCGTCCCACTGGGCGACCTGCCGGACGGCTGGGCCGCGACCGAGACCGAGCGGGCCCGGGTGGGCCGGGCGCTCGTCGACGCGCTCGTCGCGCTGCATGCCGTCGACCCCGCCGAGGCCGGCCTGGCCGACTTCGGCCGCCCCGACGGCTTCATGGCCCGCCAGGTGCGGCGCTGGGGCAAGCAGTGGGATGCCGCCCGCGCCGACGGTGACCCCGGCACCGACCCGGCGACGGTGCGTGAGCTCACCCGGCTGTCCGAACTGCTCGGCGGCGCTGTGCCCACGACGCAGCGCAACACCGTCGTCCACGGCGACTACCGCATCGACAACTGCGTCTTCGACCGCACCGACCCGGGCCGTATCCTCGCCGTTCTGGACTGGGAGATGTCGACTCTGGGCGACCCCATGGCGGATCTCGGGCTGCTGCTCGTCTACTGGTACCAGGCCGAGGAGAAGCCGGTCTGGCGTGCGGCGCAGCACCTGCCCAGCCCGACCCGGCTGCCGGGGTTCCCGCAGCGCTCCGAGCTCGCCGCGGCCTACGCCCGGGAGTCGGGCCTCGATCTCGAGCCGCTGCCCTGGTACGTCGCGTTCGGCGCGTTCAAGCTGGCCGTGGTGCTTGCCGGGATCCTGGCGCGGGTGCGGGCGGGTTCGGTGCCGGCCGACATGGCCCGGGGCATCGAGGATGCCGTCGCACCGCTGGTCGCGCTCGGCCACCACGTCTTCTCGCACGGGATCGACTGATGGCGCCCGGGGCCCGGAACCGGCCCTACCAGCGCCGACGGTCGCGGCCGATCATCGTCGTGGTGTCCGTGCTCTTCGCGCTCTCCGCGGTGACGTGGTCGGTCGTACTGGTCCAGGCGTCCGGTCGTTCGGGCGCCGCCGCGTGCACGCCCCCCGCGCAGGGCGCCGTCCCCGGCGAGGTGCTGGCCGGCGACGCGCTCAACGAGGTCCCCCCGGTACCGGCGAGCGCCATCCGGGTCCGGGTGCTCAACGCCGGCGGCCAGCGCGGCCAGGCCAACCTCGTCGCCGCCCAACTCGGTGATCTCGGGTTCGCCGAGGCGGCCGCGCCGAGCAATGACCCGCTCTACCCCGAGGGAGACCTGAACTGCCGGGGCCAGCTGCGGTTCGGCCAGGCCGGCGAGGGCGCGGCGAGCACGCTCGCCCTCGTCCTGCCGTGCACCGAGCTGGTCCGCGACGACCGGCTCGACGGCACGGTCGACGTCGCGGTCGGCACGGCGTTCGGTGACGTCAGCCCGGGCCGCGCCGCCCGGGACGCCCTCGACGAGCTGGCGGGCCCGGCAGTCACCGGCACCGACGGATCGGCCAACACCGGCAACGGCGGCGACACCCCGCCCACGGCCCCGGTGGTGGACCCGGATGTGCTGGAGAAGGCCCGCGAGGTGTCCTGCTGACGCGCCCGGCCGCCGGTCAGACCTCGGCTCAGACCTCGGCGGCTCCGTGCTCGCGGGCCAGCTCCGCGAGCGCCCGCGCGATGCCGGGCGCGGCGACGAGCGTCGCGTCCGCGCCGAGGCCGTCCTCGGGGGCGGCGGTGCCGACCGGTCCCGGCACCCGCACGAGCGCCCCGGCCTCCCGGGCGATCAGGCCTGCGGCCGCCCAGTCCCACCACTGCAGCCCGTGTTCGAGGTGGCCGTCCAGCCAGCCTGCGGCGACCGAGCAGACGTCGAGCGCCGAGGACCCGGCGCGCCGGATGTCGCGCACCCGCGGCAGCATCCCGGCCACCAGTCGCGCCTGCCGGTCCCGGCGCTCTGCCCGGTAGGAGAACCCGGTCCCGATCAGCGACTGCCCGAGCTCGGTCGCGTCCCCCACCCGAAGGGGACGCCCGTCGCAGGTCGCCCCGGCCCCGGCGGCCGCGCTCCACACCCGGCCCGACACCGGTTCGACCACGGCGCCGGCCACCGAGACCCCGTCGCGGACCGCGGCCACCGACACCGCGTACCAGGGCAGGCCGTACAGATAGTTGACCGTCCCGTCGATCGGGTCGAGGACCCAGTGAGCCTGTGCCGCGTCTCCCCCGCCCTCCTCGCCGAAGACCACCTCACCCGGGCACAGCTCCCCCAGCCGAGCGCGCAGCAGCACCTCGACGGCGGTGTCGGCGTCGGTGACGACGTCGGTCGGTGAACTCTTGGTCAGCACCGCGTCCGTGGCGCCGGCCTGCCGCGGCGGTGGCAGGCCGCGCAGGTGGTCGGCGGCCTCGACCGCGACGTGCTCGGCGATCCGCCGGAGGGCGGCGGGATCGTCCCGGCCCGGGTCCGTGGCAGGGTGCATGGGGGGCCATCCGACCACATCGGAACCGCGACGACATCAGCGGCGGTGCCGGTCCGGGCGGGTGTCATGCCCTGCCCATCCGATTGTCGAACGCGCAACTACCGGGCGTACACAGCTACGCTGGTGGGTGGCCTGACAACCGCCTGGCGCATCACCCGAGCGCGGAATGGACGCGACGTGCGAACACGCGGAGCACACGCAGTTACAATGGCTCGGTACCCCGCCCCGAAGCGGCCGCCGACAGGACAGACGACGGCGTCCGAGGCGGCGAGGTACCCGACACATCTCGAAGGCAGCCGGATCGATTCGCGTCCCGGTGAACCGCAGAGCGCAAGCAGCGAGAGGGCCTAGGTGGCAGCCGCAGACTCCGCAACCCGCACCGACACGTCCGTCGACCCGACGGCGAGCCCGGCGCCAGCACGCCGTACCCGCAGAGCCGCGGGCACGGCCGGAACGTCGTCGAAGACCGCGACCAAGACGGCGCCACGGTCCCGCACGGGAGCGAAGGCGCCCGCGAAGAAGGCGGCCTCGTCCTCCGCGGCCGGCGACGAGCCGGCCGATCTCGACGACACCGAGCTCGACGGCTCGCCGGAGGTCAGTGACCTCGAGGACGTCGACGTCGAGATCGACGACGACATCGAGGGCTCCGACGGCGCTGAGGTCGACGACAGCGACGATGAGGACGAGGACGACGACGAGGAGCCGACCAACACCGGCGCCAACCGTCGTGCGCCCACGACCCGCAGCTCGCAGCAGAAGCAGTCGGCCGACTTCGTCTGGGACGAGGAGGAGTCCGAGGCGCTGCGGCAGGCCCGCAAGGACGCCGAGCTCACCGCCTCGGCCGACTCGGTCCGCGCCTACCTCAAGCAGATCGGCAAGGTCGCGCTGCTCAACGCGGAGGAGGAGGTCGAGCTCGCCAAGCGGATCGAGGCCGGCCTCTACGCCGCCGAGCGACTGCGCCGGGCGATCGACACCGGCGAGAAGGTCTCCCCGCAGCTGCGCCGGGACCTGCGCTGGATCGTCCGCGACGGCGAGCGCGCCAAGAACCACCTGCTGGAGGCCAACCTCCGCCTCGTGGTGTCGCTGGCCAAGCGCTACACCGGCCGCGGCATGGCGTTCCTGGACCTGATCCAGGAGGGCAACCTGGGCCTCATCCGTGCGGTTGAGAAGTTCGACTACACCAAGGGCTATAAGTTCTCCACGTACGCGACGTGGTGGATCCGCCAGGCCATCACCCGCGCGATGGCCGACCAGGCGCGCACCATCCGTATCCCGGTGCACATGGTCGAGGTCATCAACAAGCTCGGCCGCATCCAGCGCGAGCTGCTCCAGGACCTGGGCCGCGAGCCCACCCCGGAGGAGCTGGCCAAGGAGATGGACATCACCCCGGAGAAGGTGCTGGAGATCCAGCAGTACGCCCGGGAACCCATCTCGCTCGACCAGACCATCGGCGACGAGGGCGACTCGCAGCTCGGTGACTTCATCGAGGACTCCGAGGCGGTCGTCGCGGTCGACGCGGTCAGCTTCACGCTGCTGCAGGACCAGCTCCAGTCGGTGCTGGCCACGCTCTCCGAGCGCGAGGCGGGCGTCGTCCGGCTCCGGTTCGGCCTCACCGACGGACAGCCGCGCACGCTCGACGAGATCGGCCAGGTCTACGGGGTCACCCGGGAGCGGATCCGGCAGATCGAGTCCAAGACGATGTCCAAGCTGCGCCACCCGTCACGCTCGCAGGTCCTGCGCGACTACCTGGACTGAACAAGCTTTCGATCAAGGCCCCCGAGGTCCGCGGATGCGGGCTCGGGGGCCTTCTTCGTGTGCCGCTCGCAGCTTCGATTCCGCACGCCGGTCGATCCGAGCCGACGGCAACAATTTCCTGCCCAGCCGTTGCCGGCCGACTCGGGATGCAGCTCCTCCCAGTACTGCTTGGTCCACTCGGTGATGAGGTCGGCGTTGGCCGCATCGGGATCGACACCGACGATCACTCCGGCCCAGCCGCCATTGCGATAGGCGAACGGGGTCGCGTCATCGGGCACCCGCGCCGCAGCCCCGTCGATGGGGTACAGGTGTATCGTGGAGGGGCCGGTCGGCAGCTGCTCACCGTACGTGCGATGCACCTCGATCGCCCGGTCGGAGATGTCGTGGAAGAAGTCCGCCCGCCAGTACCACTGCAGACCCGGGGGTAGAACGCCTCGAACGCGCTCTGCAGCGCCGTGAAGGGCATCTCGTGCAGCCCGTCCAGCAGTGGCGAGCCGAACTCGCGGACGGGAGCCAGCACCTCGGCGGACTTGTCGTGGGGCCCGGTGTAGCACCAGACGATGCCGCAGGACTTCCGGCCCCGCAGCTCCTCGGGGAACGGTGGCGCGGGCGGGATGGTGAGCAGGGCGATCCAGCCGCTCAGCTCCTCCGGGAGCGACGGCAGCAGGTCGCGGTACCACCGCATGACCGTCTCGGTATCGGCCAGGTCGTACAGCACCGGTCCGCCGATGATGACGCCGTGCTCACCGATGTCATGGCCACCGTGCTGCTCACGCAGGATGTGACGGCGCCACAGCTCGTCCACCGCCCCGACCAGGACCTCCGGCTCGAGATCGCCGGCTTCGCTGAGCAGGTCGAGGCTGAAGTCCCGCCCGAAGGCGGCGGCGAGACCGGCCACCTCCTGGGCGGCGGGTGAGGCCTGCTCCAGCCGATGGCGCAGGACGGCCTGCAGGTCCGCAGTCGGCAACGGCTGCCCGGAGCCGGCCTGGTCCGGCAGACTGCGGGCGGCCTCCACGACGAACAGCGGGTAGCCCCCGGTGGTGGCGTACAGGAGGGCCTGTTCGGCGGGGGCGGCCGCGCGGCCCAGCAGCGACGCCGCGAGCTGCCCCGTGCTGGCGGGATCGAGGGGCCCGAGCGTGAGGTCGGGGACCCACCCCGCGGATCTCAACGACCGCAGCGCGGTGGAGACCTCCCGGTTCTGCTCCACCTCCTCCGAGCGCAGCGTCGCGGCCACCAGCAGGGGTGCGTCCCCGGCGAAGCCGAGCAGGAAGGCCAGCCACGCCATGGTCTCCTGGTCGCACCACTGCAGGTCGTCGAGCACGAGGAGGGTGGGCCGGCCCGCGGAGAGCACGGCGCGGGCAAGCCCCTCGAAGAACCTGTGCCGCTGCCAGGCGTCGACCACCGCCCGGGAGCCGGCCACGGGACGGGACCGGTCCGGATCCGCGGTTTCCCGCCGGGCCGGACCCGAAGCGGGCCCGCCGACGACCCGCTGCTCACTCAGCAGGCGGATCTCCAACATGGCGCGCGTTCCCTTGCCTCGGTCGCAGCAGAGCGACCTTCACTGGATCAGCCGACCCGCAGGAGCGATGACAGGTCGTCGCCGGCTCACTGCCTCCGAGCGGCACGTTCAGGCCCGCGACGCGTATCAGGACAGGGTCGAAGGTCCTGGGCAGCGGGCACAGTGGGTCTGTGGAGGACAAAACACCTCTGCTCAGCAGCACCTTCGGCGCCCCGCATCGCGGGGGTCACCTACCGGTTCTGCGTGCCCGGCTCTTCTCCCCCGCCCGCCGCGGCACCACACTGGGACGCGCCCCAGCCCGGCCGGCGAGCAAAGGTGCGGTGATGCGGCGAGCACGACGGATCGCGTTGATCGCCCCGGCCGTCGCCGCGGCGCTGCTTCTCGGGGCCGGCCCGGCGGCAGCCGACGTGCAGGTCCTGCCCGACCATGTGGATCCCGGCGCCCGGAACGTCACGATCACCTTCCGGGTGACGAACGACGATCCCGCGCTGACCACCACCCGGCTGCAGGTGTGGCTGCCGCCGCCCACCCAACCACTGCTCGGGGTCACCGTCCCGCCGCCGGCCGGGTGGACCGCCCGCCTCACCACCGTCACCCTGCCCATGCCGGCGCCCACGAGCGACGGCCCGGTGAGCGAGGCCGTGTCGGCGATCGAGTGGGAGGGCGGCACCGTCGCCGGCACGGAAGCCGTCGACTTCCCCGTCGACGTGGGCCTGATGCCCGGTGGTGCCGGCCCGGTCCGGTTCCGCGCGGTGCAGACCTACAGCACGGGCGCCGCGGTGGAATGGTCGGACTACTGGCAGTACGACAGGCCCCAGCCCGCGCACTCCTCGCTGCAACTGCCGCTGGGCACCCCCACCCCGCCGCCCCCGGTCACGGCGGCCGGGCACGGTCACGACCACGAGGCCGCAGGAGAGCTCCCGGACCGCCCGGCTCCCGGAGCCGTGGGCTGGACGGTCGGCCTCGTCACGGCGTCGGCCGCCGCTCTGGCCGCCGGCCTCGCCGCGTTGGGGCGCCACCAGCGGCGCCGGTTCGAGGCGTTGCCGGTCAGCGATCCACGGCAGGCCCCACGCAGGCCGCGGAGCGCACGAGACGAGGACACGCATTCATCGCGTTCGACCGGAGTCGCCAGAACCCTCCATGGACACGCCGGCCGACGTCATCGGTGATGCCCACGCGACGTTCGAGGAAGTTGGACAGCTTCCTGGACGTCCTGCAGCTCCAGGAAGCCGAACGGGATGGCCGAGCCGTAGGCCGGGGCGAACCCCGGCTGAGTGAGCCCGCGCTCGGCGACGTGCTCGAGGTACGAGAAATCCTCGTCGACCAGGTCGGGCTCTTCCTCACGCACGGTGCTCACGACGTCGAGGGCGAACTCCATGTGCATGGACTCGTCGCGCAACACCCAGTTCGTCCCCGAAGCCAGCCCGTGCAGCAGGCCGCGGGAGCGCAGCAAGTACACCGGTGACGGTCCTGGGACGGCCGACGCTCGGGCGAGCACAGACCCAGGCTCGGCGGCATGGTGCGAAGTGGGGCCGTTCGAGCCGGTTGCGCGCCTACCGAGATCCCGGCCCAGGGCTGGGGCGCCCTGATCGGCCAGGATTGTCGGTCCATCCCCTATCGGGTCCAGACTGGGTGGCGGCGGTCCGGTTTGCACCTGTCGAGATGGTTCCCCGGATGGAGTCGAGCATGGCCCATGGAGCGCAGAGGCCGGATGCGTGGCGCTCGGTCGCCTCGATTCCGGAGATGTCGGCGGGTTTCGGCGGAGCGGAACCGACTCTGATCGCCGTGACTGATCTGGAGGGGTTCGTGGTGTCGGTCAATCCGACCTGCACGGAGGTACTCGGCTGGTCGGCCGAGGAGATGACGGCCGTGACGTGGTGGGAGTTCATCCACCCCGATGATCAGCACCGACTGGTGGAGATCGTGGAGGACCTGATGCCGGTCGGCGCGAAGGCCGGCCACGAGGCGCGGGTGCTGCGCCGGGACGGCAGCTACCGGTGGATCCGGGCGAATCTGCGCGCCGCCGCGGCCAGGGGGCAGTTGTACGTGGCGGGCAGGGATGCCACCGGGGACCGGCCGGTGGAACAGGTCCGCGTCGGGTCGTGGGAGTTGCGGGCCGACACCGCCACGATCAGCGTCTCCGAGTCCGCAGCCGCCCTCCTCCTGATCCCCGGTGGAGCGGCCGTTCCTCTCGAGGCACTCCTGGGGCGCATACCGGGCCGCGACCGGTACCGCGTGGGCCGGGCGCTGCGATGGAGCCTGAGGAGCCGGGAGCCGCTCTCCGAGGTGTTCCGCATCCTGCGGCCCGACGGGTCCACCGGCCGGGTTCGGATGTGCGGGCGCGTGACGAGCGACGGGGCCACGACATCGCGCGGCATCCGCGGAATCGTTCGCGATCTCACCAGCACGGGGTCCTAGGTCCGGACCGGACCGGCCGCCCTCGGCCCGGCTGACCGGTGTCGCGGCCGGGATGGCGCCGGCGGCGGATCACGACGCCGATCCTGCCGCCGCGAGCCTCACCCGGGCGCTGATCGCCGGCCCAGGTCGAGCCCGGCCGTGCGGGAGGCGCTCCTGCACGGCCGGGCTCGCCGGTCACCGTTGTCGCGCGCCCCAGGCGCGGCATGGTGAGAAGAGCGGCCTGCGCCGGTACATGGGGGCTGCCCGGCGCAGGCTCGCCGTGGGATCAGGCTGGGGGCCTTGCCCGTCCCGATGGTGCGACGCGGTCGATCCGTGCCGTACCGACGGACATCTTGTCGAGGCAACTACTGTGATCGAAAGCCCGTTCCTCCGGCCGTGGCGGTGGACGGTCCCGCTCCCGCGACGACCGGCACAGCGCACGAGCCGGACATGCCGATCGACCGCTGTGCCGCCTCGCCGACACCGGCGCCGACCCCCGATCGGACCGAACCCTGCCACCCACCGGCGCTCAGCGGCGAACGAGCCACAGGAGTAGCCAGATCAGGACGTTCAGGACGAGCGAGATGAGCAGCATCGAGGTGATCGGTATGTAGATCCTGGCGTTCTCGGTCGTGATCCGGATGTCGCCGGGCAGGTTTCCCAACCAGGACAGCGCTCCGGACCAGGCGAGGAGCCCCACGATGAGCAGCACGATCCCACCGCCGACCAGCCACGGCCCCAACTCTTTGACCATCCCACCAGGATGCTCTTCGGTCTCCGGTTCCGACGTGGCCCGCCGGGCGCACCGACCGCGCGGCCGTCTGGGGCTCCGGCTGCTCCTCGACCGGGCGGACGCCCTCGGCGGGCTCAGCGCGGTGTCGCGAAAGCCCGGCGGGCGGCGTTGCGACGGGCCACCTCCAGCCGGCTGCGCTGGTCGCGAGCCCGATCGGCGAGCCCGGCCAGGTCCACCTCCCCGAGCTCGGGGTAGACGGGCACCACCTCCAGCAGCGCCAGCCACAGCGCGAGCTTGCCCTCGACACCGAGGGACAGGGTCTCGCACTCCAGCAACCACGTCAGCTCGGCACCACCGGTCAGCTTCTCGTGGACCGCGAGCCGATGCGCCTTCTCCGCCACCCACCCGACCGCCTGCTTGACCGGGTGCTGACCGCCGCCCAGCTTCTCGATCAGCTGACGGAGCGTGTCCCGGTCCTCCTCGATCTCGTCGGCCAGCGAACCGAATACCTCGGCGTCCGGGCCGGCGGCCTCGGCCTGGAGCCGCCGGGCCAGTTCGAGACCGACGTTCGCGCCCCCGAGATGATCATTGAGGTAGGTGCTGAGCAGATCGGTCGACGACATCGTTCGCTCCTCTCCCCCGCCCGGGGGCTTGCCGCTGCACGCAACGCCGGTACGGGCGGCACGCCGTCGACGCTCCGGAATCCGGCTGCCGTCCTCCCGGGTGCTACCCGCTCGGCGTCTCCGGCAAGCGCACCGGTGCGACGGCGCACCGCAGCGGGTGCCCCCGCAGCAGCGATCCGTCACCCGTGAACCGCGCCGGGGGTTGCCCTGGCAGGGCCACAACCGGGGGCCCGGCTTGATCTGCCAGGCCAGTGCCTCGACCACTCCCGGCTCGCAGACTCGCCGTACCGCGTCCGCCGCGAGTCTCCTGATCCCCTGATCTCCGAACGAGAGAGTCTGTCTTGACAATCGTGCACGACCGCTCCCTCCCCTTTCGCACCCGGCCCCTGGCCCGGCACCTGCCCGGCCTGACCCACTGCTTCCCCGGCCTGGCCCTCGGCTCCTCGCGCGCGCCCCACCCGGACGACGTGGACGTCGAAGCCGTTCCACGGCCGGAAGGTCCGAACGGCTGGTTCGATCTGACCGCGCACCGGCCCGGCATCACCGTCGTGGTCCTCCGGGTGGCCGGAACGCTCGACTGCGGCACCGCGCCCCTGCTCGAGGTCGCTGTCGAGGAGCACCTGTCCGCAGCGACGCAGATCCTGGTGGTGGACCTGCGCGACGTGGTGTTCTTCGGGGGCAGCGGACTGCGCTGCATGATGCGGATCTCCGCTCTCGCCGGCGGCGCCGACACCTGGTTGCGCGTGGTGTGCCGCGGCCGGCCGGTCGGTCACTCGCTCACGCCGGTGGGCCTGGCGGACGCCTTGGATCTGTACCCCGACCTCGAACTCGCCCTGGCCTGCCCGGACACCTGGCCACCCCGCAGCAGCGCACCCCGTTTGAACGGGCTCACCCGAGCCCTGCCACCCGCCGTCACCCGGTCCGCTCCGCTGCTGTCGAACCGGGTCCACATCGCGGTGCTCCGCTACCTCGAGGCCGTCGCGGACGCCCTGAACCACCGGTCGGTGGCCGTCAGCGGCGTCGAGATCATCACCGCCTCCGAAGGTGTCTTCGGTGGTCGCCTCGGTCTCGGCCGCAACGGCGTGCGGGGCAGTGAGGCGGGCGAGGTGGTCGAACTGCGCTGGGACGAGATCACGGGCTGGGAGATCGCCCTGCGCCCGCACCGCGACCGGCCGAGAACGCCGTGGCGGTTCCTCCGCGACGAACTCGTCCCCTCACCGCACCTCGTCTCCGCCTTCACCCACGCGCTCCTGCGCGGCGCCGACGTCGGGGACCCCTGTCCCGATCAGTTCCGCACGCCCGACGAGGACCTGAACGCCCTCGTCGGGACCCTGGACGCAGCCACCGCGCAACCCGAACCCGCCTACCTGCTGCACGTGGGTTACCCGCCCCGCTGAAGGGCGAACAGATACGCGCCCGACGAGCGCCGCACCCGTCGTCTCGCTCTCCGTGTCGTCGTGGTCGCCGCCCGCTAATGAACCGTTGGTCCGGAACGACGTAACTGTCACAGGATACGAGGCAGGAGATCCGGGTGCGGGAGCTGTGGCGGGACGGTGGTGACGGCGACGGCCGTCAGCCCGATGGCAGGGCCACCGACGACCCGATCGACCTCGTCGCCCTGCGAGCGGACGACGAATGGCTCGACGCACTGTCGGCCGGCGGGACGCAGGTCCCGGCCGACAGCCCGGATCCGGACGACCAGCTCGCCGCGATGCTGACGGCCTGGATCGCCGGCACGCGCGCGACCGCACCGCAGCCGATGGCACCGCAGGTGCCGGAGCCGGTCGTGGTGGCCCGCCCTGCGCGAACCCCGGTACGGCGGGCTGGACCGGCGGTCTACGGATTCCGGTTCGCGGTCGCGGCCGCGGTGGCGGTCTTCGCGCTGTCCGGGCTGGCGATCGGGGCACGTGAGGCCCAGCCCGGGGACACCCTGTGGAGCGTCTCGAAGGTCTTCCACTCCGAGCGGGCGAGGTCCGTCGAGGCCGCGGACGACGTGCAGACCCGGCTGGTGAAGGCGCGTACCGCGCTGAGCGCAGGACGCGCGGAGGACGCGGCCCGGGAGATGATCGACGTCGAGACGCGCCTGGCGACGGTGCGCCGCGCGGAGGGCCAGGACGAGCTCGCTCGGCAGCGCGTGCTGCTCGCGGCGGAGCTCGCCGCCACCCTGTCGCCGGAACGGTCCCGAGGTGCCGCCGTACCCGCCGACCGGCCGGGCTCGACACCGCTGAGCCCCGCGCCGGGCGCAGACGTCGTCGCAGCGCCCGGGAGCCCGACGAGCACGGCGGCACCGCCGAGCGGGACCGCCCCGACGAGCACGACGACGTCGTCCGCCACCTCGACGTCACCGGCCGGCGAGTCGGCTCCGCCCTCGGAGAACCCGGCCGACCGGGACACGACCGAGGGCACGCCCGACCACGGCGACGCACCGTCGGACCAGCCGTCCGACCCCACGGGACCCCGCGCCGAGCCCGACCCCGGCGACCGGCCGGATCCGGAGACCGAGTCGCCCGGCTCGCCCCCGTCGTCGGAACCGGCCCCGGAGCAGGAGGACCCGGTCGGGCAGCCCGACGGCTCCGCGAGCCCGGCCGACAGCACACCGTCCGACGCCGAACCAGCCGTCGAGAGCGCCCTGCCGACCCGCACTCCCCCGACGACCGGCGGCACCGTCGGGCGGGGAACCGAGGCCGGAGGCCCCACCCGGGAGGCCGGCACCGACGAGTCATCGACCGGTCCCGACGCCGACAGCCCCGGCAACTCGAACGACAGCAGTCCGAACGACAACAATCGCTCGGCCGACAGCGACTCGGCCGACAGCGACGGCACGGGCGACGGCGAGACCCGGACGTAGCCTGCCACCCACGACGCAGGTGCACCGCGTCCCGGCTCGACGCCCGGCCGCCGACGCAGCGGCGCCGTCGTCGTCGCGGTGAGTCGATCGGGCCGGACGGCCGCCGGGCCGGCGGGATCCGGAGCGCATGTCGGTCCGGGCCCCGCGCCGACCCACTCGACTTCTGACGAGGTGGACCACCGGGTGCGTGCGCTCCTTGAGGACCGTCCGCTCCTGCTGGCGCTCACGGTGCTCGTGTCGTGAGCCGGCACCCGGCACCCGTGACCGGGGAACACCGGGGCGACCGGAGCTGTTGGGCAGATCGGCAAGGATCGTCGAGGAGAGGAACGAGATGGCGACCATCGAGCTGACGACCGAGAACTTCAACGACATCGTGAGTGCGCCCGGGACCGTCATGGTCGACTTCTGGGCGTCGTGGTGCGGCCCGTGTCGCAACTTCGCCCCGGTGTTCGAGAGCGCGTCGGATCGGCACGACGACATCACGTTCGGCAAGGTCGACACCGAGGCGCAGACCGCCCTGGCGCAGGCTTTCGGCATCTCCTCGATCCCGACCCTGATGGCCGTGCGCGACGGCGTGGTCCTCTACGCCGAGGCGGGTGCGCTGCCGGAGAAGGCCCTCGATGACCTCATCAGCAAGGTGCGAGAGGTGGACATGGACCAGGTACGCGCGACCATCGAGGAGCAGCAACAGCCGTGACCGCTCGCGGGTAGGCCGTCGGCGGCTCGTCAGCCAGCCGGGGAGTCGGTGGGGCCGGGAACCCGGGGCAGGATCCATTCGAGTACCGTCCGGCCGTCCGGGGCCGTCTTGAGCGCGCTGGTGCCGCCGAACCGCTCGGCCCGGTCGAGCAGCGGCCAGCTCTCCCGCGTCTCCGCGGGTTCCGGGTCGGGACACGTCACGCGCAACCGCGCGGCAGCGTCGACGACGATCATCTCGACCTCCACCGTCGTCCTGGGATCGCCGCCGGCCAGTTCCCGCAACGTGTCCCGCAGGCCCGCGGCCATCTCGTCGGCGGCCTCGGGCGACACGACGTCGTCGAGCGGGCCGCCGAACCGGACCATCACCGCCGAACCCAGCCCCGCCTCCGCCGCCCCGACGATCTCGGCCACGCGGTCGCGCAGGTCCGGGTACGAATGGGCGGCCGCGCTGGACTGCAGACCGAACACGGCCGCCCGGATCGCGCCGATCGCGTCGTCGAGCTGGTGCACCGACGTCTCGAGAGGCTCAGCCAGTTGCGGGTTACGGTTGGTCATCGACAGCAGCGAGGTCCCGACCCGGAACAACCGGTTGATGACCCCGTCCTGCAGCTGGAGTGCGATCCGTTCCGATTCCCGCGAGCTCGTCTCGCGCCGGGCATTGGCCACCGCTTCCCTGCGCTGGGCGCTGAGCTCGCAGCGCATCCCGTCCACCGCGGCGGCGACGGTGACGAACTCCGCGGGCCCGGTCACCCGGACCGGCCGCCCGAGATCCCCAGCAGCCGCGGCCGAGACCCCCGCGACCAGCTCGTCGAGCGGGCGGGTCACCGACCGTCGAAGCCCGACCAGGGTCATCGCCGCCAGTGCCAGGCCGAGGGCGATCGCCCCGGCGAGCAGCCACACCATCCTGGTGTGCGCGGCCGCCGACTCGGCCGACGCCGCGGCCACGGAGTCCTCGATCGTCGCGCGCAGCTCGTCGGTGCGCGACCGCAGCGCGTCGAACAGCTGCACCCCCGTCTCGGCGGAGATCAGCAGCTGCGCCTGCCCCGGCCCGCCCCCGCTCCGTGCGACGATCGAGGGCTCCGCCACGGTGGTCGACCATTGGGTGTACGCGGCCTCGACGGCGTCGAGCTGGCCCAGAGCCGCCGGATCATCGGCCAGCGCCGGCCGCAGTGCCTGCTGCTGGGCCACGACCGCGGTCCGGCCCGCCACGTACGGGTCCAGGAACGCCCGCTGACCGGTCATGGCGAAGCCCCGGACCGCGGTCTCCTGGGCCAGGAACCCGCCCTGCATCCGTTCCAGGGACACCAGCTCCGGTAACGAGCGCTGGACGAGCTGCTCGTTGGCCCGGACGACCTCCTGCTGGGCCATCAGCCCGATTCCGGACGTGACGAGCACCAGGAACAGCAGGCTCAGCACGACGGTCAGCACCCGCCGACGCAGCGGCGGCGGACGAGACCGGTCCAAGACGCCCACAACCATCGAGCATGGCCCGTCCCCCGGAACCGGCCAATAGTGCGACCAGCGCAGCGGCCGGCCACCGAATGGTCCTGCCGGGCTGGCCGGGCTCGGTCCGCCGGGCGGGTTCAGCGCGATGGACGCCCGGGCAACCGGAGGGCGGCGATCAGGGCCGCTACGACGACCACCACCGCCGATCCGCTGATCAGGTGGACCGGCCACGGTCTGCTACCCACCTGGTCGGTCTCCGCGACATCGCCGGAACCGGCGTTCACCCCGCGCGGCGGCACCGGTGTCGTGACCGGCGTCGGGCCTCCCGGATCGGCGGCTGAGCCCCGCCCGTCGTCGGCGCCGGGGGGGCCACCCCCGGGGCCACGGTCCGTCGCGGTACCAGGACCTGTGCCGCCACCGGCGCCTGAGGCGCCACCACCCCCTGTTCCCGCGGCGCCACCGCCGCCGGCAGGGCCGGCACCAGTGGTGACGCCGTGGCCGGTGGCGATGCTGGTGCCCGGCCCGTTCGCGGCCGCCGGTCCCGGCGGGGTGATGTGTGGGCGGGCGAGGACCATGAACAGCGCGACGAGCAGCCCCAGAATCGTGAGCAGCGCGAGCCACAGTGGGCCACGCACCGCGAGCGAGGCCGGCCCGGCGCGCCCCGGCGACGCGGGCCCGGTGGGTCCCGGCGACGCGGACGCACCCCCCGTCCGCCACGGCCACCATGCGTCGATCCGGTTCCGCGGCCGGGTCCGGTGCTTACCCGGTGCCATGGCCGCCCCGGTGCAGGGATGGCGTCGGCGGTGGCCCGGGGCCGCAGACGTTTCCGCGACCGGATGCAGGGAACGACCGGTGCGTGGGTGTCACGGACCCAGGACCTCCTCCCCGAGCGATCGGTGCGCGGGCTGGGTACCGGCACGCCGCAAGCCCCCTCGAGCGCGGGAGCCGTGCCGAAATGCACACCGTCCGTACCGCAGGAGTTCCCGTCCAGCGGACGGGCATCCCGATTCGTTCAGCCCTGGTCGCGGCCACGGCCGCGGTCGCGCTTGCGCTCGGCGTGGGTGCCGTGGCGGTCGTCGCCCGGTCGCCGGCCGACGCGCCGCCGGCCGGGCCCGGAACCGTTCCCGTCGGGGCGCCGCCGCCTCGTCCGGCCGCAGCTGCGGCGGCACCGGCCGTCCCGGCGCGACTGCTGTTGCCCGATCTGGGCGTGAACGCCCCGGTCGAATCCGTCGGCGTCGGGGCCGACGGTCAGCTCGGCGTCCCTGTCGACCCGGCCGTGGTGGGATGGTGGCCGGACGGCGCGGCACCGGGGTCCGGACGCGGCACGGTGGTCATCGACGGCCACGTCAACACACGAGCCGGCGGTCCCGGCGCGCTCTCCCGGCTCCACGTGCTGCGTCCCGGCGCCGGGGCCACCGTCCTGACCGACGCCGGCGCCGTCCGCTACGTCGTCCAGGTCGTGCGCAGTTACCCGAAGGAGACGCTGCCCGCCGAGGTGTTCGACAGCGCCGGCCCCCCGCGGCTGGTGCTGATCACCTGCGGGGGCGCGTTCGACCGGCACACCCGTCAGTACGCCGACAACGTCGTCGCCTACGCGACCCCGGAGCCGCCGGCGCGCGCGAGCACACCGGGGTGAGGGCGCGCTACTCCCCTTCGAGGTCCCCTTCGGTCTCCAGGTACGCCTGGCGCAGCGCGTCGAGGGTGGCCGGTTCCGGCGCCTCCCACAGTCCGCGGTCCACGGCCTCGAGCAGTCGCTCGGCCATGCCGTGCAGCGCCCACGGGTTCGACTCGCCGAGGAACTTGCGGTTGTCCGGGTCGAGGACGTACTCCGCGGTCAGCCGCTCGTACATCCAGTCGGCGACCACACCCGTCGTCGCGTCGTAGCCGAACAGGTAGTCGACGGTCGCGGCCATCTCGAACGCGCCCTTGTACCCGTGGCGGCGCATCGCCTCGATCCACCGCGGGTTGACCACACGGGCCCGGAAGACCCGCGCGGTCTCCTCGGAGAGCGTGCGGGTGCGCACGGACTCGGGACGGGTCGAGTCCCCGATGTAGGCCTCGGGCGCCTTCCCGGTCAGCGCGCGGACGGTCGCGACCATGCCGCCGTGGTACTGGTAGTAGTCGTCGGAGTCGGCGATGTCGTGCTCGCGGGTGTCGGTGTTCTTGGCCGCGACGGTGATCCTCCGGTACGCGGCCTCCATGTCCTCGCGCGCGGGCGCACCGTCCAGACCACGGCCGTAGGCGTAGCCGCCCCAGGTCGTGTAGACCTCCGCGAGGTCGGCGTCGTCGCGCCAGTTCCGGGAGTCGACGAGCTGCAGCAGTCCGGCGCCGTAGGTGCCGGGCTTGGAGCCGAAGATCCGGGTGGTGGCGCGGCGGGCGTCACCGTGCCGCTCCAGGTCGCCGACCACGTGCGCGCGGACGAAGTTCTGCTCGGCGGGCTCGTCGAGCTCGGCGACCATCCGCACCGCGTCGTCGAGCAGCGCCAGCACGTGCGGGAACGCGTCGCGGAAGAATCCGGAGATCCGGACCGTGACGTCGATGCGCGGGCGGCCCAGCTCCTCGAGGTCGATCACCTCGAGCCGGACGACGCGCCGGGACATCTCGTCCCACACCGGCCGGACGCCGAGCAGCGCGAACACCTCGGCGACGTCGTCTCCCGCGGTCCGCATCGCCGAGGTGCCCCACACCGAGAGGCCCACCGAGCGGGGCCAGTCGCCGTGGTCGCGGCGGTAGCGCTCGACCAGCGACTCGGCCATCGCCTGCCCGGTCTCCCACGCCAGCCGCGAGGGGACGGCCTTCGGGTCGACCGAGTAGAAGTTCCGGCCGGTGGGCAGCACGTTGATCAGGCCACGCAGGGGCGAGCCGGACGGCCCGGCCGGGACGAACCCGCCGTTCAGCGCGTGCAGGACGCGGTCGATCTCACCCGACGTCTGTTCCAGCCGCGGCACGACCTCCGTGGCGGCGAACCGCAGGATCCGCTCCACCACCTCCCCGCGAGTCGCGCTCTCCCCGTCCGCGAGTCGGGGTGAGCGCGCGTGCGAGTCGGGGTCGGCGTGCAGTCGGCCGCGCTCGTCGTCGGCCTCCAGCCGCGCCGCGACGATGCCGGCGGCCGCATTCGGGTCCCAGCCCGCGGCGTCCATGTCGGCGACGAGGGCGTGCGCGAGCGCCTCCACCTCGTCGACCCGGACCTTGGCCTCCGAGCCGTCCTCGGCGAGCCCCAGCGCCTCGCGGAGCCCGGGGACGCTCTGCTCGCCACCCCACACCTGCCGGGCGCGCAGCATCGCGAGCACCAGGTCGACCCGCGACTCCCCCGCGGGCGCCTGCCCCAGCACGTGCAGCCCGTCGCGGATCTGCACGTCCTTGATCTCGCACAGCCAGCCGTCGACGTGCAGCAGGAAGTCGTCGAACTCGGCCTCGTGCGGCCGCTCGGTGAGCCCGAGGTCGTGGTCGAGCTTGGCGGCCTGCATGAGCGTCCAGATCTGCTGGCGGATCGCGGGCAGCTTGGCCGGGTCGAGCGCGGAGATGTTCGAGTGCTCGTCGAGGAGCTGCTCCAGGCGGGAGATGTCGCCGTAGCTCTCCGCTCGGGCCATCGGCGGGATGAGGTGGTCGACGAGCGTGGCGTGCGCCCGGCGCTTGGCCTGGGTGCCCTCGCCCGGGTCGTTGACCAGGAACGGGTAGATCAGCGGCAGGTCGCCGAGCGCGGCATCGGTGCCGCAGTTCGCGGACATGCCCAGTGTCTTGCCCGGCAGCCACTCCAGGTTGCCGTGCTTGCCGATGTGCACGACGGCATCGGCGCCGAACCCGCCCTCGTGCACCGGCGCGGCCAGCCACCGGTAGGCGGCCAGGTAGTGGTGCGACGGCGGCAGGTCGGGGTCGTGGTAGATCGCGACCGGGTTCTCCCCGAACCCGCGCGGCGGCTGCACCATCAGCACGACGTTCCCGGCACGCAGCGCCGCGATGACGACCTCGCCGTCCGGGTCGGCCGTCCGGTCCACGTAGAGCTCGCCGGGGGCGATGCCCCAGTGCTCCTCGACGCCCGCGCGCAACTCGGCGGGCAGCCGCTCGAACCACGAGCGGTAGCGCGCCGCGGAGATCCGGACCGGGTTGCCCGCGAGCTGCTCCTCGGTGAGCCAGTCGGGGTCCTGCCCGCCGGCGGCGATGAGCGCGTGGATGAGCGCGTCGCCGTCCTGGGCGGTCACGCCGGGCAGCTCGTCACCGCCGATGTCGTAGCCGGCCTCGTGCATCGCCCGCAGCAGGCGCACGGTGCTGGCCGGGGTGTCCAGGCCGACGGCGTTGCCGATGCGGGCGTGCTTGGTCGGGTATGCGCTGAGCATGAGCACGATCCGGCGATCGGCGGGTGGGATGTGCCGCAGCCGGGCGTGCCGGACGGCGATCCCGGCGACCCGGGCGGCCCGCTCGGGGTCGGGGACGTACACCGACAGCCCGTCGGCGTCGACCTCCTTGAACGAGAACGGCACGGTGATCAGCCGGCCGTCGAACTCCGGGACGGCGACCTGGGTGGCGACGTCGAGCGGGGTCAGGCCGTCGTCGTTCGCCTCCCAGGTGGCATGGCTGCTGGTCAGGCACAGGCCCTGCAGGATCGGGACGTCGAGCGCCGCGAGCTCGGCGACGTCCCAGGCCTCGTCGTCGCCGCCCGCGCTCGCCGACGCGGGCTTGGTGCCACCGGCCGCGAGCACGGTGACGACCATCGCGTCGGCCTGGCGGAGACACTCGAGCAGCGCGGGCTCGGCCTGGCGCAGCGAGGCGCAATACACCGGCAGCGGGCGGGCGCCGGCGTCCTCGATCGCCGAGCAGAGCGCCTCGACGTAGGTGGTGTTCCCGGCGAGTTGCTGGGCGCGATAGTAGAGGACGGCGACGGTGGGGCTCCCCGCGTCGTGCCGCCCGTCGCGTTCGAGGATCCCCCAGCTGGGCAGCTCGACCGGCGGCGCGAACCCGTGTCCGGTGAGCAGCACGGTGTCGGAGAGGAACGCGTGCAGCTGCGCGAGGTTCCCGGGCCCGCCCTGCGCGAGGTAGGTGTGCGCCTCGGCCGCGACACCCGCGGGGACCGTGGAGAGCTCCATCATCTCGGCGTCCGGGGCCTGCTCGCCGCCGAGCGCGACGACGGGCTTGCCGGACGCGAGCAGCGCGTCGAGGCCGTCCTCCCAGTACCGGCGGCCGCCGAGGATGCGGACGACGACGATGTCGGCGCCGTCGAGCAGACCGGGCAGGTCGTCGAGCGGTGTGCGGGCGGGGTTACCCGGCCGGTAGTCCGCGCCCGACGCGCGGGCGGAGAGCAGATCGGTGTCCGAGGTGGAGAGCAACAGGATCACCGGGACGACCCCCGGCGCGGGATGCGACGCACAGCAGAGCGCATGGAAGACCTTCCTCGGGATTCCTCGTCCCGGGTTCGTGGGTCGGGCGGGCGGGGCAGTGTCCTGGCTCCCGGATCGGTGCTCGCCCCGGCCTTCCAGGCGCACGCGCCCGTGGCCGTCGACGGGGTCCGCTCCCCGGTGACAGTGGCGGGACCGCGCCGGATTCACACCGGCTTCCTGCACCCGCTCGCCGTGTGTACTTGTGCCGACCACTGTCCGCAACGCGCGGGTGGCCCGTCAAGCCCGGCGCCGCCGGAGTGATCATCGGCTCGCCGGGGCGCGTCGCGCTCCCCGTCCGCGGGCGCGCACGGGTGCCTCTGCGCCGCTCCTCGAGCGGGCCGCGGTTTCGGCCGTGACAACCGCCACCCCGCGCGCGGGCGGGTTCCGCGCGGCCGCACGGCATTTACAGTGAGCCCGTGCCCACCCCCGTCCGTGCCCGAGTCGACGCGTGCCCCGGGGTCTTCGCCCCCCACGACGCCGCCGACGGGGCGCTGGCCCGCATCCGGCTGCCCGGCGGGGTGGTGACGGCCGCGCAGCTGCAGGTGGTGGCAGCCTGTGCGCGGGATCTGGGCGACGGCGCCGTGCACCTGACGTCGCGGGGAAATCTGCAGATCAGGGCCCTGGACCGGGACGACCCGGTGCTCGCCGAGCGGCTGGGCGCGGCCGGGTTTCTCCCCGCCCCGAGCCACGAGCGGGTGCGCAACATCCTCGCCTCGCCGCTGAGCGGGTACCGCGGTGGGCAGGCCGACGTGCGGGCCCTCGCGCGGGCCCTCGACGAGGAGCTGTGCGCCCGCCCGGCGCTGGCCGGACTCCCCGGCCGATTCCTGTTCGCCCTCGACGACGGCCGCGGCGACGTCGCCGCCGAGGAACCCGACCTCTGCTGGCGAGCCCTCGACGCGAGCATCGGCACCCTGCTGGTCGCCGGCGCCGACAGTGGCCTGCGGGTACCGGCGACCGATGCGGTCGACGTGCTGCTGCGCGCGGCGGAGGCGTTCCTCGCCCTGCGGGAGGCCGACGGCGCACCGGCGTGGCGGGTGCACGAGCTGCGCGACGCGCCCGCCCGCATCAGTGCACAGCTTCTCCGTGATCACCGTTCTGGAAGTGAAACCGCCACTTCCGGCCCGTTCTCCCGCCCGGACGGCGATCATGGGCCGGTCGGGCCCATCGCGCAGGACGACGGCGGCCGCGCGATCGGCGTCGCCCCGGTGCTCGGCGAGCTCACCGCGGCCCAGATGCGGCTGCTCGCCGACCTCGCCCCGAGCGCCGTCGTCACGCCGTGGCGCACGCTGCTGCTGCCCGATCTGCCCGGCCCGACCGTCGGCGCGCTGCACCGGCTGCGGGTGGCGGGCCTGATCGTCGATCCCGGCGCCGCCGCGCTCGGCGTCAGCGCCTGCGCGGGCCGGCCCGGCTGCGCCAAGGCGCTCGCCGACGTGCGCGCCGACGCCCGCGCCGCGTTGGACGCGGGTCTGCCGGCCGGGCGGCGCGCGCACGTCGTCGGGTGTGCCCGCCGGTGCGGGTCGCCGAACAGCCCGCACACCGACGTCGTCGCCGAGGCGGACGGGTACCGCGTCGACGGCACCTGGGTACCGGTCGGCCGCCTGGCCGCAGCACTGAGGGGAACCGCGTGACCACCTACATCCGCGACGGCGCGGAGATCTACCGGCAGTCCTTCGCGACGATCCGCGCGGAGGCCGACCTGTCCGGGCTGCCGGTGGACGTCGGCTACGTCGCCGTCCGGATGATCCACGCCTGCGGGCAGGTCGACCTCGTCGAGGACATCGGGTTCTCCCCCGGCGTGGTGGCCGCCGCCCGCGACGCGCTGCGGGCCGGCGCGCCGCTCCTGTGCGACGCGATGATGGTCGCCTCCGGGATCACCCGCGCGCGGCTCCCGCGGGACAACGCGGTCATCTGCACGCTGCGCGACCCGCGGGTGCCGGACCTGGCCGCGGCGCTGGGCAACACCCGGTCAGCCGCGGCGCTGGAGCTGTGGCGCGAGCACCTCGACGGCGCGGTCGTCGCCATCGGCAACGCCCCGACCGCGCTGTTCCACCTCCTCGACATGATCGACGCCGGTGCGCCGCGACCCGCCGCGATCCTGGGTATCCCCGTCGGGTTCATCGGCGCGGCGGAGTCCAAGCAGGCGCTCTCCGAACGGACCGACCTCGAGCACCTCGTCGTGCACGGGCGCCGCGGCGGCAGCGCGATCACCGCCGCCGCGGTCAACGCGCTGGCCAGCGGGCAGGAGTGACGAACGTGACGGGAACCCT
This sequence comes from Pseudonocardia mahuensis, assembly GCF_018531475.1. Lineage (GTDB taxonomy): Bacteria > Actinomycetota > Actinomycetes > Mycobacteriales > Pseudonocardiaceae > Pseudonocardia. The sequence continues at coordinate 19,422 of NZ_JAHDTG010000066.1, read as the reverse complement.
GTACGGCGTCGGCCTCGGCCCCGGCGACCCGGAACTGACCACGATCAAGGCCGCCCGGCTGATCGGCGCCGCCGACGTGATCGCCTACCACTCGGCGAGGCACGGTCGCAGCATCGCCCGGCGGATCGCCGAACCGCACCTGCGCGGCGACCAGATCGAAGAGGCGCTGGTCTACCCGGTCACCACCGAGACCACCGACCACCCCGGCGGCTACCAGGGCGCCATCGACGAGTTCTACGCCGAGGCCGCGCAGCGCCTCGCGGCGCACCTCGAGGCCGGCCGCGACGTCGTGCTGCTCGCCGAGGGCGATCCGCTCTTCTACGGCTCCTACATGCACATGCACAAGCGGCTCGCGCACCGCTACCCCACCGAGGTCGTGCCCGGCGTGACCTCGATCAGCGCGGCGTCGGCGGCCCTGGGCAAGCCACTGGTGGAACGCGACGAGATCCTCACCGTGCTGCCCGGCACGCTGCCCCGCGAGGTTCTCGCCGAGCGGCTCGCAGCGACCGATTCCGCGGCGGTGATGAAGCTGGGCCGGACCTTCGCACACGTCCGCGGGGCGTTCGCCGACGCGGGGCGCATCGACGAGGCCTTCTACGTCGAGCGGGCCACCATGGACGGGCAGCGCACCGGCGCGCTCGCCGACGTCGACCCGGACTCGGTGCCCTACTTCTCCATCGCGCTGCTGCCCGGCCAGGTCGCGGCGGCCATTCCGGAGCACTCCCCCGCGCAGACCACGGGCAGCGGCGAGGTGGTCGTCGTGGGCACCGGGCCCGCGGGCCGGGACTGGCTCACCCCGCAGGCCGCGGCCGCGCTGGCGGCCGCCGACGACCTCGTCGGCTACGGCCCCTACCTGGACCGGGTGCCGCCCAACCCGCGGCAGCGCCGGCACCCCAGCGACAACCGGGTGGAGGCCGAGCGGGCCGCGCACGCGCTGGATCTGGCCGCGGCCGGGCGGTCCGTCGTCGTCGTCTCGGCGGGCGACCCGGGGGTGTTCGCGATGGCCACCGCGGTGCTCGAGGTCGCCAGCGAGCCCAAGTACCTCGACGTCCCGGTCCGGGTGCTGCCCGGGCTCACCGCGGCACAGGCCGTCGCCGCGTCGGTCGGGGCGCCGCTGGGCCACGACTACGCGATGATCTCGCTGTCCGACCGCCTCAAGCCGTGGGACGTCGTCGCCGGACGCCTGGTCGCGGCCGCTCGCGCCGACCTCGCGATCGCCATCTACAACCCACGTTCCAAGGCCCGGCCCTGGCAGGTGGGCGCCGCGCGGGACGTGCTGCTGGAGCACCGCTCCCCGGACACCCCGGTGGTGCTCGGCCGCGACGTCGGCGGTGCGGGCGAGCGGGTGCGCGTCGTGCGGCTCGCCGACCTGGACCCCGGGGACGTCGACATGCGGACGTTGCTGATCGTCGGGTCGTCGACGACCCGCGTGGTGCAGCGCGGCGGGCGGACGACCGTGTTCACCCCGCGCCACTACGACCGGCCCCACGAGCCGCGGTGACCCGCCGCCCATGATCGTCGTCCGCGGGACATCAGCCGCACCCGTGCAACTGATGTCCCGGGGACGACGATCATCAGGGGTCGATCAGGGCAGGGTGGACGCCCACTGTGCCGCCTCGCCGACCGTCGCCACCGTGGCCACTCCGGACGGCAGCGGCGGACGGGACTGGATGACCACCGGGATGCCCAGCTCGCGGGCGGCGGCGAGCTTGGCGGCGGTCATGTCGCCGCCGCTGTCCTTGGTCACCAGTACGTCGATCCGGTGCTCGTGCAGCAGGGCGCACTCGTCGTCGACGGTGAACGGGCCGCGGTCGAGCAGGACGTGCATGCGTTGCGGCGCCGGGGGTTCCGGGGCATCGACGGCACGGATGAGGAACCACAGACCGAGCGCGGCGAACGTCGCCAGGTCCTGGCGACCGGTGGTGAGGAAGACCCGCTGCCCGATCGAGGGCAACAGCTCGGCCGCCTCGGCCGACGAACCGACCCACCGCCAGTCGTCGCCCGGACCCGCCGACCATCCCGGACGACGCAGGACCAGGAGCGGGACGCCGAGCCGGGCCGTCGCCGCCGCGGCGTGCGCCGTCATCCGGGCCGCGAACGGGTGCGTGGCGTCGACGACGGCATCGATCTGCTTGTCGCGCAACCACTCCGCGAGCCCGTCGACGCCGCCGAACCCGCCGATCCGCACCTCTCCCGGCGGCAGGGACGGGGTCCGCACCCGCCCGGCCAGCGACGAGGTGACCCGCAGACCCGGCCGATCGGCGAGGACCGCGGCCAGCCGTCGCCCCTCCCCGGTCCCGCCGAGGACCAGCACCCGCCGCACCGCCCACCCCTCTCCACACACAGCACCCTCATTGTCGTCGCCGGGCCGGCCCGACGACGACGAGGCTGCTGCTCGCGGGTCAGGGCAGGCTGCGGCACCGGGTGTCGGAGTACAGGTGGCTGTCCGGGAACTGCTCGGCGGCCAGCGCCGGGCCGACGATGACCACCGCGGTGCGCCGGACACCGGCCTCGTGCACGGCGTCGGCGATGTCGTCGAGCCGCCCGCGCAGCACGATCTCGTGCTCCCGGCTGGCGTGCGCGACCACGGCGGCCGGGCAGTCGGGCCCGTAGTTCGGGACGAGCTCCTTGACCAGCTCGTCGATCCGGTGCACGGCCAGGTGCAGCACGAGGGTCCCGCCGCTGGTGCCGAGCGCGGCCAGGTTCTCCCCCTCCGGCATCGGGGTGGCCCGCGCGGCGATGCGGGTGAGGGTCACCGTCTGCGCGACCGTCGGAACGGTCAGCTCGCGGCGCAGCGCGGCGGCCGCGGCCGCGTAGGCGGGCACCCCGGGGCACACGTCGTAGGGCACGCCGGCCGCGTCCAGCCGGCGCATCTGCTCGGCCATCGCGCTGAACACCGACGGGTCGCCCGACGCGAGCCGGGCGACGTCGAGGCCGTGGGTGTGCGCCCGCACCATCTCCTCGACGATCTCCGCGAGCGTCATCAGCGCCGTGTCGATCTTGCGGGCGTCCTGGGGGCAGTACGCCAGCATCTCCGGCGGCACCAGGCTGCCGGCGTAGAGACACACCGGGGAGGCGGCGATGAGGTCCCGCCCGCGGATCGTCAACAGGTCCGGGGCCCCCGGCCCGGCCCCGATGAAATGAACGGTCATGATGCTCGCTCCGACACGCTTCGCTCGGTCATGATGCTCGCTCCGACACGCTTCGCTCGGTCACTTCTCCACCACCCAGATCGTCACCGGCATCGCCGGGCGCCATCCCGTGAACCCGCCGACCGGCGACGCCCGCTGCACCGCAAGTCGCACCAGCGAGCCGCCGAGGCGCGCGTACCCCGCCGCCAGTGCGGCCTCGGCCTCCAGCGTCACCGCGTTGGCGACGAGCCGCCCGCCGCCGGGCAGCGCGTCCCAGCACGCGTCGAGCACGCCGTCGCGGGTCACACCGCCGCCGATGAAGATCGTGTCCGGGGCCGGCAACCCGGCCAGCGCGGCCGGCGCCCGGCCCGTGACGACCTGCAGGTCCGGCACGCCCAGCGCGTCGGCGTTGAGCCCGATCCGGGCGGCCCGCTCCGGGTGCGACTCGATCGCGACGGCCCGGCAGGACGGATGTGCACGCATCCACTCGATCGCGACGCTGCCCGCGCCGGCACCGACGTCCCAGAGCAGCTGCCCCGGACGCGGTGCCAGGTGGGCCAGCGTGACCGCCCGGACCTCACGCTTGGTCAGCTGACCGTCGTGGTCGAAGGCGTCGTCGGGCAGGCCGGGGACCGCTCCGAGTGGGCGTGCCCCCGGATCGGCGACGCAGGTGACCGCGACGACGTTGAGCGGGTCGCCGGGCGGGTGCGGCCAGTCGGCGGCGGTCCCGTCGAGGCGCCGCTCCGCAGGGCCGCCGAGCTGTTCGAGGACGGTCAGCGCGCTCGGGCCGTACCCGTCGGCGGCCAGCAGCGACGCGAGCTGCTTCGGCGAGTCCGCGCCCGCGCTCAGCACCAGCACCCGCCGGCCCGGGGCGAGGACGCGGCGCAGCCGGGCGAGCGGGCGGCCCACCACGCTGACCACCTCGACGTCGTCGGCCGGCCACCCCAGCCGGGCGCACGCCAGCGAGACCGACGACGGGTGCGGGACCACCCGCAGCCGCTGCGGCCCCAGCACCCGGGCCAGGGTCGCGCCGAGACCGAAGAACATCGGATCGCCGCTGGCCAGCGCGCAGACCCGGCGCCCGGCGAAGCGTCCGAACAACTCCGGGAGCGCGGGCAGCATCGGCGAGGGCCAGGTGACCCGGTCGCCGGGCGCGTGGCCGGCGACGAGGTCGAGCTGGCGGCCGCTGCCCAGCAGCACCTCGGCGGCGGCGATCGCCTCCTGCGCGGTGCCGGACAACCCCGCCCAGCCGTCGGCACCGATGCCGACCACCGTCACCGGCGTCCCGCCCTCGCCCACTCGCCACCCCGTCTCTCGGCTCGGATGTCCCGGTGCACGCTAACCGCCCCGGAGCCGTTCGGGAGCCGCGGTGAGCAGTCCCACTGACGCCGATCATCGCCGGCGATTGCGATCACATGCCCCGCATCGGCTCCGAGCCTGCGACGATCACGCCATGAGCCGTCCCACCGTGATCGTGTTCGACGTCAACGAGACCCTGTCCGACCTCACGCCCCTGGCCGACCGGTTCACCGACCTGGGTGCCCCCGCCCATCTGTCGAAGCTCTGGTTCGCCTCGGTGCTGCGGGAGGGCATCGCGCTGGCCACGCTCGGCGAGTTCGCGACCTTCGCCACCCTCGGCCGGGACGTCGGCCGGTCGTTGCTGGCCGGCGTGAACATCGACCGGGACGCCGACGCGGCCGTCGAGCACGTGATGGAGGGCTTCCTCGGGTTGCCCGTGCACCCCGACATCCCCGACGGCGTCGCCGCGCTGCGCGCGGCCGGTCTGCGGCTGGTGACGTTGAGCAACGGCGCCACCGCCGTCGCGGAGCGGCTGCTCCGCGACGCGGGCCTGCGCGACGAGTTCGAACACGTGCTATCGGTCGAGGACGTCGGCATCTGGAAGCCGTCGGGCCGGGTCTACGGACACGCCGCGACGACGTGTGGCACCGATCCCGCGGACATGGTCATGGTCGCAGTGCACCCGTGGGACCTCAACGGCGCCGCCCACGCCGGGATGCGCACGGCCTGGATCAACCGGTCCGGCACGATCTACCCCGGGTACCTGCCGCAGCCGACCTGCACGGTGTCCGCTCTGCCGGAGCTGGTGGCGGCGCTGACCGACTGACCGGATCCGGTCAGTCGCCGCAGGTGCTCGTAATGCTTGGGGCGCAGGCGCATCGCGTGCACGACCACACCATCGGGGCCGGCGGCGTCGACAGCGTCGTCCCCCACGTTGTCCACCACGATCTCCAGCAGGTCGCGGTTCGGTGCGAGCCCGATCAGCAAGGTCCGATCGCCCTGGGCGACGGTGCGCAGCGGCGCGGCGAGCACGGCCCGGATGTCGGCCTCGGCGATCCCGTGCTTGCGGGCGCCCCGGGAGATCCGGACGGAGCTCTGCACGCCGCCAGATTACGGCCGGTCGAGCCCGGCGTGTGCATCCCCGTCCGGTTCCCCCAGCCCCGGTGCCCGTTGTCCCGGTTCCCGCGGGGCCGGTTCCACAGCCGGTTCCCGCAGGGCCGCGAGCAGTTCCGCCTCGGCTGCAGCGAACTCGGGGCACGTCACCAGGTCGACCGTCCGTGGCCGGGGCAGCGCGATCTCGACCACCCGGCACACCCGGGCCGGCCGCGGGCCCAGCACCACCACCCGGTCGGAGAGGAACACCGCCTCCCGGATGTCGTGGGTGATCAGCAGGACGGTCCAGCCGAACCGGGCGCGGACGCCCTCCAGCCACTCCTGCATGCCGGTCCGGGTGAGCGAGTCCAGCGCGCCGAAGGGCTCGTCGAGCAGCAGCACCTCACGGTCCTGCACGACGGTGCGCAGCAGCGCGGCGCGCTGGCGCATCCCGCCGGACAGCTCGAAGGGATGGGCGCCCTCGAACCCCGCCAGCCCGAAGGGCTCGAACAGCGGGCGCGCCTTGTCCCGCGCCGCGCGCCGGCGCATCCCGGCGACCTCCAACCCGAGCGCGGCGTTGTCCAGGATCGTGCGCCACGGGAACAGCAGGTCCTTCTGCGGCATGTAGCCGAAGGTGCGGCCGTTCGCGGGCGCCCCGTCGACGAGCACCCGCCCGGCGTCGGGTGCGACGAGCCCCGCGAGGACGTTGAACAGGGTGCTCTTGCCGCAACCACTGGGCCCGATGATCGAGATGAAGTCGCCGGGTGCCGCGCGCAGCGACACGTCGGCGAGCACCGGCAGCGTCCCGTAGGCCTTGGCCAGACCCTCCACCCGTACCTCACGCACGCCGGCGCTCCTTGGCGTGCCAGGGGATGACGAGGCGCTGCACCAGGTAGGTGAGCCCGAACAGCGCGACGCTGATCGCCGCAGTGACCACCACCGCGGCGAGCACCAGATCGGTGCGGAACGAGTTCTTCTGCAGGTTCATGAAGATGCCCAGCCCGGCCCGCGCCCCGACGTACTCGGCGAAGATCGCTCCGGTGACGGCGTAGGTGATCCCGATCCGCAGCGCGGTGAAGAAGTAGGGCATCGCGCCCGGGAGCCGGACGTAGCGGAACTCCTTCCAGCGCCCACCCCCCATGCTGCGCAACAGGTTCGACGCCTCCCGGTCGGTGGACGCGAAGCCCTCTATGAGCCCGATCGCGATCGGGAAGAACGTCACCAGCGCGATCACGACGACCTTGGGCAGCAGGCCGAACCCGAACCAGATGATCAACAGTGGGGCGATCGCGATGATCGGCAGCGTCTGTGATGCGACCAGCAGCGGGACCAGCGCGCGGCGCAGCCACGGCGAGAAGTCGACCAGGATCGCGAGCGCCCAGCCCAGAACCAGCGAGACGCCGAACCCGACGGCGGTCACCTGCAGTGTCGGCACCGTGTTGGCCCAGATGACGTCACGGAACGCCCAGCCCTGCTCGACGACCCGCAGCGGCGACGGCAGCACCTGCGGGCGCACGTCGTTCGCGGTCACGAACCACTGCCAGCCCACGAGCAGCAGCGCCACCACGACCAGCGGCGGTGCGGCCAGGGTCAGAGCTCTGCGCATCCGCTACGGGCGGGTCAGATAGTCGTTGGTGAACCAGGTCGAGAAGTCCGGCTTCGTCGTGACCGGCGCACCGGCGGAGTCGACCACCGTGCCCGAGTCGTACAGGAAGCCGGAGAAACCCGACCAGGTGACCAGCGTCTGGGTGCCGACCGTGCCGGTGCCGTCGCGCATGTACTCCGCGCTGAGCATCTGCTGGCTGCGGCTGACGAGCTCCGGCTCGCTGAACGCGCCGGGGTTGGCGTCCATCAGCAGCTTCCCGGCCGTGGCCGGGTCGTCGGCGGCGAGCTGGTATCCGCGCTGCGCGGCCTGGACGAACGCCCGGGCCTGCTCCGGGTGCCCGGCCAGCCAGCCGCCGTTGCCGATGAGCAGCACGTTGTAGGCGTCCGGGAAGCCGTAGTCGGTGTAGGAGAAGGTCTTGAGCGGCTCGTTGCGCAGCTCGGCCTCGATGCCCTCCCAGGCCACGAACGGTTCGGTGAAGTCGACCTGCCCGGCGTAGAGCGCCTCGTAGGCCGACGTGCCGAGCACGACGGTGCTGAACTCGCCCGTGCCGCCCGCGTCCTTGATCACCGTCTTCATCTTGGGCTCCTCGCCCGGCCCACCGAACCCGCCGTAGACCTTGCCGTCGAGGTCGGCGGGGCTGCGGATGTCGGCCCGGTCGGCGCGCACCGCGATCTCGGTCGCCCAGTGCTGGAGGATCGCCATCACCGAGGTGATGTCCGCACCGGCCGCCTTGGAGTAGGTGAACGAGTCCTGGAAGCTGATCCCGAACTCGGCCGCCCCGGAGCCGACCAGCGTATCCGGCGACGTGCTGTTGTAGGGCAGGAACTCGACGTTCAGCCCGGCGTCGCGGAACCAGCCCTCCTGCTGGGCCACGAACAGGCCGGTGTGGTTGGTGTTCGGGGTCCAGTCCAGCGCGACCCTGATCGTCGTCGCGTCGCCGGATCCACCCGGCCCGGCCGTGCCGCCCGCACAGCCGGCGAGGACGAGGGCGAGGACGGACACCAGCGCCGTGAACAGACCGGCGATCCGGGGAGTGCCGCGACGTGCGGTGGTCAGGTCGTGTTCGGCCACGAGGTCCTCCCTACGCCGGTGCTAACCGGGTCAGGTACGAACGGTCGACGGCCGGTCCTGCCGCCCTCTCAGCCTCGGTACGTGAGTGCTCCCGCGGGTCAGGGTGACCTTACGCGCGCCGGGAGCGGTTGGCCATCGAGGCGGTGACCGACCCCTCAGACGATGTCGAGGCGGCGGTGCCGGGCCCGGGACGGCGCCGTGGGCTGCCCGTTCTCGCGATCGGGCGCCCACTCGTCGGGCCCCGCCGGCGGCCGGCCGTCGCGGCGCGGTGCCGGCAGCCCAGAGGGCCGGTCGGTCCCGGCGACCACCGACGCCGCCATCTCCGACACGGCGACGCGGGCGTTGCGCGCCTGGCTGTGCAGGAACCGCGCCGCCTCCTCGACGTCGGTGCGGTAGCGCTCGGCGAGCATGCCGGTGGCCTGCTCGATGGGCGTCGACGCCTCCAGCTGCGCGGTCGTCCGGGCAGCCGCGCCGGACAGCTGCCGGAACGCCCGCGAGTCCAGGAGCCGGGAGGCCAGGATGTCGACCAGCGGCCGGACCGCCTCGGCGTGGCCGCCGGAGACCGGCTGGTACGTCGTGCCGAGCAGCTGCATCCCCCCGGCGGGGCGGCCGTCGATGAGCAGCGGGACGGCGACCGAGCTGATCAGCCCGGTCTCGGCGGCGGCGTCGGCGAGCTCGGACGGCCCCGTGCGGGCGAGGTCGGCGGTCGGCACGACCCGCCCGGACCGGATCGCGCTCGGCAGCGGCCCGATGCCCGAACCGTGCTGCGCCTCCCCCAACCGCCCGGCGACGGCGTCGGAGGCGAAGACGCCGTTCGACATCGGATCCGGCGGCTCCACGACGACGATCACCGCGCCGGCCACGCCGAGCGCGACCGGCAGGGCGGTGCACACCCCCGCCAGCATGGCGCCGACGTCCAGGTTCGCCGCCGGGGTGCGGCCGACCTGCAGAGCGAGGCCGATGAGAGCGGAGTCGGGCGAGAACACTGCGACCGTCCTTCCCGGCGCCGGGCAGGGTCGCGGCGCCGTCGTGTGGGAAGGAAGTCAATCACTGAGCGTCCTCGGTGCGACACGGACGATGACGGACTGCTCCGGACGGCGCAGTGCTAAGGGAGCCGCACCGGCGGGGCCCCGACCTCCTCGGCGATCTCCTGCGCACGACGCCACGTCCCCGGGTCCACCGGCACGCCCTCGTCGAGGTTGCGCTGCCGGGTCACCCGGGCACGGTCACCCGGAACCGTGACACCGGCGTGCCCCGGGGCCGGCGGCAGTCCGCGCAATTCGGTGAGGAAGGCCTGCAGCGGGGCCGGGTCCCCGGCACCGAACGCGACCGGGTCCAGCGCGATCAGCACGTCGCCCTTGGTGCACGGGTCCGTGGTGTCGAGCGTGCCGCGCACGTCGCGGCCCAGGGCGGTCCCGGTGAGCGTCGCGACCAGGGCCTCGAGGACCAGCGACAGGGCGTAGCCCTTCGGGCCCCCGAACGGGCTGATCGCCCCGTCCAGCGCGGCGGCGGCGTCGGTGGTCGGCCGGCCCTCGGCGTCGACGACCGCACCCTCCGGCAGCGCCACGCCGCGAGCGGCGTGGTCGAGCACCTTGCCGCGGGAGATCTGACCGGTGGCCATGTCCAGCACGATCGGCTCGGAACCGTCGGTGCCGGTCGGTATCGCCGCGGCCAGCGGGTTCGTGCCGAGCATGGCGGGCGCTGCGCCCCACGGATGCACGAGCGCCTCGCTGGTCGTGGTGGCCAGCCCGAGCACCCCGCGCCCGGCCATCCGCTCGACGTAGGGTGCGAGCATGCCGAGGTGCCCGGCGCCGCGGATCGCCGCGACCGCCACGCCGGCCTCCCCCACCCGGTCCAGCAGCGCGTCGACGGCGCGGTGGGCGGTGGGCGGGCCGAACCCGCGGCGGCCCTCGACCACCAGCACCGACGGCGCCCGCCAGGTCAGCTCCGGCTCCGCGGCCGGCGCGATCAGCCCGGCGCGGACGCGGCCGACGAGCACTTCGAGCCGGCGCAGGCCGTGCGAGGCGTGCCCGCGCAGATCGGCCTCCAGCAGCATGTCGGCCTGCTCGCCGGCGGCGGCCGACGGCGTGCCGAGGCGCTCCAGGACCGTGGCGGTCAGCCCGCGGTGCTCGCCGGCGGGGACGCGCTGCTGATCGGCCACAGGTCGGTTCCTCTCGTCCACGATGGCAGCCGGAGCCCCTACAGCAGCGCCTGGTACGCGCCGCCGTCCACCGGGATCGCCGCGCCCGTGAGGTAGCCGGCCTGCTCCGAACACAGGAACGCCACGATCGAGCCGAAGTCGGCCGGGCCGCCCAGCCGACCGGCGGGGATCGTCTCGAGCTGGCGCTCCAGGGCCGCGCCCTGTCCGTACATGCCGCTCACCCGGTCCGTCTCGTGCAGGCCGGGCTGCACCGAGTTCACCGTCACCCCGTCGGCGGCGATCTCCCGCGCCAACGTGCGGAGGAACCCGGTCGCACCGGCCCGGGCGGTGTTGGACAGCGCGAGATTCGGATACGGCTGCCGGACGCCCAGCGAGGTGATGGCCACGATCCGGCCCCAGCCGCGGGCCCGCATGTCCGGCGTCGCGGCCAGGCACATGCGGACGACGGCGAGCAGGCTGCGGTCCAGCGCCGCCTGGTACGCCGACGCCGGGGTCTCACCGACCGTCCCGGGTGCGGGCCCCGGACCGTTCACGACCAGGATGTCGACCCCGCCCATCGTCTCCGCGGCGTCCTCGACGAACCGCGCGGCGGCGTCGGGATCGGTGAGATCGGCGACGACCCAGCCGGTCCCGCCACCGAGTTGCTTCGCAGCCGCCTCGGCGCGACCCGCGTCCGAGCTGCAGATCGTCACGCGCGCACCCTCGGCCACCAGCGCCGCCGCGCTCGCGTACCCCAGCCCGCTGCTGGCCGCCGCCACCGCGGCCCGCCGGCCTGTGATCCCGAGATCCATCCGCCCCCTGTCCGATCCTCAGCCCGCTGGATGCTGCCCGTCGGCCGTCGGAACCGCAATCGGGCCGCCACACCGGATCCTCCGGGGGCCGGCTCCGCACACCCTCCGGTGAGGTGGTTCACTCCGCGCTCGCGCCCGCTCCCGCCAGCAGCTGCTCGCACGTGCGCACCAGCACACCCGCCGCATCGCGGACGTCCTTCGGCGATCCCGGGTGCGACGCCCGCTGCTGCCAGCGAGCCAGGTGCACCGCTGCGGCCCTGGCCACCTCCTGCGGTGCGGCGCCGGTGGCCAGCCCGAGACGCGCCCACGGCTCGGGGCCGGACGCCCCCAGCAGCTCCTCGGCTGCCCGCCGCTCCTCGTCGGGCAGATCGAGCGCGCCCGAGCGCAGCGCGTCGACGAGATCGATCTCGATGAGCTCGTGCGCGCCCGAACGGATGCGTTCCAGCAGGTAGCGCAGTGGCCGTGCCTCGTCGGCCGGTGGTGCGGTGCGGACGAGGGCGTCGAGGGCCCGCAGCGCGGAGCGGGCCTTCAGCGCCTCGGCCCGGCGGACGAAACAGGTGTCGAGCAGCTCGCCCAGCCGCGGCAACCCGCTGTGGTCCAGCAGGGCCCGGGCGAGCGCGGCGGATGTCGGCGCCCGGCCGGTGCGGATCAACTCGATCGCCAACCGGACACCGAACAGGCCGAGTCTGTCGAGCAGCTCGCGGCCGGGGACGGCGTCTCCGGCTTCGTGCAGGGCCCCGGCGACGCCGTCGGCCGACAGCGTGAGCCGCCGCAGCTCCGCCTCGTCCCGCTCGCTCAACCGGTACAGCGACCGGTAATCGACCTCCCCGAGTGTGCCGCCCGCCAGGGCGAGCAGTCCGGCCACCGGGACCACGGTCTGGCACAGCCGGCGTATCTGCGGGTCCGCGCCGAGCTCGACGGATGCCCGTTGCGCCTGAGCGAGCGCATCCGCCGGCCCGCCGCCGAGCTCGTCGGCACGGGCCAGCACGCCGAGGGCGTGGGCGGGCCGGTGAGAGCCGTCCGGCCCGTGCAGCACCGCCAGCACATCGACGTCGTCGGGGCGCTGATGGCGCAGCAGCAGTACGAACGCGTCCGCGATCGGACGGCCGGTGGCCGGATCGAGCAGCGCCCGGACCCGCTCCACCGTCTGCCGGTCCGCCGATCCCAGGCCGCCCACATCGATCAGCGTCGGCGGTGCGGGTGCCCCCAGGTCGGACGCGTACCCGGCCAGCGCCGCCACCAGGGTCGACGTGCCCGCACCGGCTGCGCCCACCACGGCGATCCGCAGCGGTTCGTCCAGCCGTTCCGCGAGCATCCGCAGCGGCTCGCCCCGGTCGGTGCGGTGGTAGAGCTCGCGGGCCGCGACCACGGCCTCGCGCACCTGGTCGAGCAACGGCGGTCCGGCCGCGACGGGAGCCTGCGGCACGGCCGGGGTCCGGGCGGCTCTGCCGTTGCCGCGCCGCTCCCGGACGGGCGCGGCGCCGGGCGGGGCGGGGCCGGCGTGCGGCGCGCCGGCGGTACCTGCCTCGGCAGCAGTGCACGCTCCGGCGGGATGCACGTCGGCGGCGCGGGCGTCCTCGACCGGCAGCGGAACCGTGCCCGTGATCGTCGTTCCGGCCCCCGGCGCGGAGCGGACCGCGATCCGGCCCCCGACCGCGGTGATCCGGGATGTCAGGTTGCGCATCCCGCGGCCCGGCGAGCCGGCGGTTGCACCCTGGTCCCAGCCCGGCCCGTCGTCGTGAACGGTGAAGTGCAGGGCGCCGTCGGCGGTCGCGAGCCGCACGCCCACGGCCGCCCCGGGCGCGTGCTTGCGCGCATTGTTGACCGACTCCAGGCAGCAGAAGTACACGGCGGCCTCGACGTCCGCCGGGAAGCGCCGGCCGGCCCCGATGCCGTCGGCGTCGACCTCGACCGGCGGGTGCCCGCCACCGAGCTCGACATCCAGCGCCGTGATCAGGCCCCGTTCGGCGAGCAGCGGGGACGACACCCCGGTCGCGGTCTCGGCCAGCACCATCTCGGCGGTGCCGATCTGCCCGGTGATCTGGTCCAGCCGGTCGCGGGCCTGATCGAACTGCCCGGTCGAGACCTGGTGCTCGACCAGGCCGAGGGTCAGCCGCAGCGACACCAGGTGGTGCTGCGCGCCGTCGTGCAGATCCCGCTCGATCCGGCGACGCTCGCTGTCCATCTCCGCGACGGCCTGCCGGCGCGACGCCGCGATGTTGCCGGCGTGCGCGAGCGCCGCCCGCAGCTGGCGTTCGAGCTCGATGCCGAAGCGGCTCGCCTGCAGCACCACGCCGAGACTGTCGGCGACGTCCTCCAGGAGGTGGTCGCGCTGGGCGTGCAGACCCGCCACCGCGCCGCGGTCCACCGCGATCGCACCGACCTGCTCCTCACCCTGCCGGACGGGTACCTCGACCAGATCGTCGCTGACATGATCGGGGTCATGATCGGTGCCGTGGCCTGGCCTGACCCAGGTGTAGGCACGGTCGCGCAACCCGGGCCGGAACACGGTGAGCCGGCAGGTGCCGGCGCCCAGCCCACGGCCGACCGCCTCGGCCACCCGGGCCAGGTCCGGCTCGTCGGTCGCGGTGGAGTGCGACAGCTCGGCGATCCCGGCGAGCACGCTGTAGGGCGTCGGGCGGGTCCCGTAGAGCAGCCGGTCGACCACCCGTTCGGCACGGACCTGCAGGGGCGAGAACACCAGCGCGGCGAGCCCCGTGGTGAACGCCGCCACCGCGAACGCGCCGCCCGGGCTCTCGGTATCGATCAGGAAGCCGGCGAGCACACCGACCAGCACGTAGCCGCCGCCGACCAGCGCCACGACGAGCGCCGCGGCCAGCCCCCGGCTGAACAACCGCTCCGCGGCCCACAACCGGGTCCGCCGGGCGGCCACGAGGACGGCACCGGCGATCGCCACCGACGCCAGCCGGGCGAACCAGAACAGCAGCCCGGTCGGCTCGCCGCCGCCCTCGCCGACCGAGTGCGCGGTCGGGTCGACGAGGACCAGGCCCGGCCAGCCGAGCGACCACAGCATCAGCGTGATGAGGCCGAGCACCGCCGCGATCACGCTGGTGGCCACGAGCACACTGAACAGCAACCGGGCCTGGGTGCGCTGCTCCGCGGTGGCGCCCCCGCGGATCCGGCGCGGGAGCACGATCAGGCCCACCTGCGGCACCAGGAAACCGAAGAACAGCACGCAGCTCACGCTGTGCGGGAGCAGAGCGGTCCCGAACCCGACGACGAACAGGGTGCCGGAGCCGGCCGCGACGAGTACCACACGGGTGAACCGTGACCCCCGGCCGGCGTCCCAGCCCGCGGGGAACATGAGCAGCGCGAGGATGTAGGCCGCACCCGCGACACCGTGCAGCAGCACCTGGTGCAGGCCCCCGACGGCCAGGCCGGTGGCCGTCTGCACCGCGACCGCCGCGGCGTGCGCCTGCAGGTTGAACGCCCCGGCCGAGCCGACCATGGCGATGACCAGCAGCCGCATCGGCCAGCTCCGCCCACCGGCGATCAACAACAGGACCGCGACGACGAGAGCGATCAGGCTGAACGTGTAGTCGAGCACGGCCTGGGCGAGCGGCTCGCTGCGCGGCATCGCGGCGAGCACGCCCTCGGCCCACCGGTCGCCCTGTGCTGCGGCGTCCGTGAGTGTCGCCGCCGCCCCGGGCACGTAGGTCGCGACCGCGACCACCGCGCCGACCGCGAGCCACCCGAGCGACACCGCGGTGCAGGCCGCGAGCAGCAGCGCGTACGCCACGGCCCCGAGACCGCCGGAGCGCCGGGCCCGGCTCATCGCGTCACCGCCCCCTCGCCGACGGCCGATTCCACCAGCGGCTCCAGCCGGTCCGGCAGCCACGCGCGCACCTGCACGGCGGCAGCCGGTCCGCCTGCGGCGGGGACGTCCGGGACGTCCCCGTCTGTCAGCTCAACGGCACCGCCCAGCGCGGCGAACCGTTCGACGTCGTCGGCCAGGGCGGTGCGCAGCCGCGTCGCCGTGACCGGTTCCGGGTTCGTCGGGTCCACCGGGTCCTGGATGCGCACGCTCACCCGGCCGTCGGCATGCTCGAGGTGCACCAGCAGCTCTCGGTCGGCCGGGCGGCCCGCCAGCTCCTGCATCGCCGACGCGGCGAGGTAGTAGATGCCGGACTCGATCTCCCAGGCCAGCCGCCGGGCCAGGCCGCCGGTCAGCCGCACCGGCCGGGGCAGGTCCGTGGCCAGCTCGTCGAGCGCGCCGGACGGGCCCTGGTCGCGCAGCACCGCCGGATAGACCCCGCGGGCGATCACCCGGAACCGGTCGAGCAGGTCGTCGAGCCCGGTGCGCGCCCGGGCCAGCGCCTCCTGCGCGGCCTCGGCGCGCTCCGGCCGGTCGTCGAGGCCGGTCCGCGCCGCGACCACCTCGGCCCGCAACGTGGCCAGCCGGTCCGTCGTGGCGTGCGAGAGCTCCATGATGAGCCGGCGGCGCTCGACCTCGCGGGCCCGGGCCAGCCGCTGCCGCGACGCCTGCAGTTCCGCGGCGAGGGCGTCGGCTCGGCGCACCCGCTCGGCCAGCTCGGCGTTGAGCGCGACCCCGCGCAGCAGCAGCCCGGCGCCGTTCGCGACGTCCTGCATCAGCCGCTGGTCCTCCGGCGTGATCGGGCCGTCCGGTTTCCCGATCGCCAGCGCCGCCCGCAGCACCGTTCCGTCGAGCACCGGAACGACGTGGTCGGTGTCCGGCCGGGCGAGCAGCACCGCGAGGTTTTCGACGCTCACCGGCTCGGCGCCGGGATCCTCGGGCGGCTGGGTGGCGGCGCTGACCAGCCGGTCCTCGACCGCGAGCCACAGCACGGCTCGGCTCGCCCCGGTGCCGTCGGCGAGGACCTGCGCGAGACCCGGCAGGGCCTGCTCCAGCGAGCCGGCCCGGATTCGCGCCGCCGCCTCCGCGAGCGCGGAGTACGCGGTGACCTCACGGTGATGGGTCAGCCGCCCGACGACCCGGTCGATGTGGGGCAGCACGAGACCGAGCCCGACCGTGGCCAGTGCGACGGCGACGAACGGCAGCAGCACCGCCTCCTGCTCGGCCCCCAGCAGGAGGCCGCCGCCCTGCACCACGACGACGAGTACGACGGCCACGCAGCAGCCGACCAGCAGCAGGCGCACCAGCCGCGCCACGATCCTCCGGTTCATCACGCACCATCGGTCCCCGCCCGGAACCCGTCCGGGTCGGACCTGACCACGCTAGGACGCCCCACGGACGGGGCCAAGCCTCGTCCCGGCTCAGTCCTCAGCTCGGGCCCCCGTTCAGTCGCCGTCGCGCTGGGACCGGAGATAGGTCAGCACGGCCAGCACCCGGCGGTGGTGCTCGGAGGTGTCGGTGTGCAGCCCGAGCTTGCCGAAGATGTTCGCGATGTGCTTCTCGACCGCCTTGGGCGTGACGAACAGCTGCCCGGCGATCCCGTTGTTCGAACGGCCCTCGGCCATCAGCCGCAGCACGTCGAGCTCCCGCTCGGACAGCGACGCGATCACCCCCTTCTTGTCACCCCGCGGCCGTTCGACGAGCCGTTTGGCCAGCACCGGCTCGATGACGATCTCGCCGCTCTCGATCCGGGACAGCGTGTCGGTGAGGACGTCGACGCTGCCCACCTTCTCCTTGAGCCGGTAGCCGATGGCCTCGGTGCCGATCTGCAGGATGCGCATCAGGTAGTGCGACTCGGCGTAGTGCGACAGGAAGAGCAGTCCCATCTCGGGGTGGGCCGCGCGCAACCGTTCCGCGGTGACCAGGCCGCCGTCGGGTTCGGGCGGCATCCGGATGTCCAGGATCGCGACGTCGGCCGGCTGGGTCGCGAGCAGGTCGACCAGCTCGTCACCGCCCGCGGTGCACCCGACGACCTCGTGCCCCGCCGCCTGCAGCAGCATCAGCAGCCCCTCACGGAACAGGGCACCGTCCTCGGCCAGCGCTACTCGCATGGAATCCTCGCAGTGATCGTGCCGGTGCCGGGCCCGTTGACGACGGCGGAGAGGGCGGAGATCTCGACGGTTCCGCCGAGCAAACGGACCTGGTCGTGCATCAGTTCGGCGTGCCGGACGTCCAACCCTGCCACCTCGACGGTGAGCCCGGCGCCGTCGCGGCGGACGGTCACCTCGACCGGCGGCGCGTCGGCGGTCAGGGTGTCGAGGCAGTCGACGACCGCGAAGTACGCGGCGCCCTCGGCCGCCGGGCCGAACCGGTCGTCCGGCGCGCAGATACGGACCCGGCTCTCGACCCGGCCGGCGGCCTCACACAACGCCGGGCCCAGCCCGGCCTCGTCCAGCAACGGCGGGTAGATCTTGCCGGCGACGTCGCGCAGCTCCTGCAGCACGGCGTGCAGCTCGTCCTGCAGCCCGTCGATGGAGGCGTGCAGGTCGGGCTCACCGGCGGGAACCCGGTGCCGGAACAACCCGAGCTGCAGGACCAGCGCGGAGATCCGCAGTGCGGCGCCGTCGTGCAGCTGACGTTCCAGGCGTCGCCGGCGCAGCCACTGTTCGCGCTCCTTGCGACGCCGGGCCTCGCGCGCCGGTTCGCGCAGCCGGGTCGGGGGCCCGGCCTCGGCCGGGGGTGCGGTGGCCGGCGGGTCGGCCGGGGCGTCCGGGCGGCTCGCGTCGGACGTCGGTGCGGCGGACGTGCGCTGCTCGGGGGCGGTGCGGGGAGCGTCGCCGGCGCAGTGCGCAGGCTCGAGCATCATGCGTGCAGCGTGCGCCTCGCGGCGCCCCCGCGGAAATGGGGTATCCCCCACTTTGGGGTGGGGTTCTCCCCCGCTGTGTGCGCCGTTCGGCCCAGCGCGTGCCGCCGGGCCGTAACGCGAGGCCACCGCAACACGACTTCGGCGGCGTCCGGCATCGCCGAGTATCGAACGACCGTGTGATGCTAGTTACCATGAGTGCTGTCTCAGGGGGAGGCACCGTGAGTTACAGCCTCGGGGTGGACCTCGGCACGACTTTCGTCGCGGCCGCGATCGCGCGCGCCTCCGGGGTCGAGATGTTCACCCTCGGTGATCGCACCGTCGTCGCACCCGCCGTGGTCTATCTGCGCGAGGACGGCACGCTGGTGTCCGGTGACGCGGCCGCGCGCCGGGCGGTCAGCGGTCCCGACCGGGTCGGCCGCGAGTTCAAGCGCCGGCTCGGCGACCCCACCCCGGTGATGCTCGGCGGGAGCCCCTACGCCGTCACGGCGCTGCTCGGCACCCTCCTGCACGACGTCGTCGCGCGGGTCAGCGAGACCGAGGGCGCGGCACCCGGCCGCGTCGTGCTGACCCACCCGGCCAACTGGGGGCCGTTCCGCCGGGAACTGTTCGAGGAGGTCCCGCAGCTCGCCGGGTTGAGCAGCCCCCGGATGGTCACCGAACCCGAAGCCGCCGCCGCCCACTACGCCGCCTCCCGGCAGCTGGCCGACGGCGATGTCATCGCGGTGTACGACCTGGGCGGAGGCACCTTCGACGCGACGGTGCTGCGCAAACATCCCGGTGGCATCGAGATCCTCGGCACGCCGGAGGGCATCGAGCGGCTCGGCGGTGTCGACTTCGACGAGGCGATCCTGTCCTACGTCAACTACACCGCGGGCGGGGCGCTGACCGAGCTCGACATGAGCGACCCGCAGACCACCGTCGCGCTCGCCCGGTTGCGGCAGGACTGCGTGCTGGCCAAGGAAGGCCTCTCGATCGACACCGAGGCCACCATCCCGGTCTTCCTGCCCGGCCGGCACTTCGACGTGCGGCTCGCCCGGTCCGACTTCGAGGACATGGTGCGGGCGCCGATCGAGTCGACGATCGGCACGCTGTCCCGCACGCTGCGCTCGGCGCAGATCACCCCCGACGAGCTCAGCGCGGTGCTGCTGGTCGGCGGGTCGTCCCGCATCCCCATCGTCGCCCGGATGATCTCCGACGCACTGGGTCGCCCGACCGTGGTGGACGCGCACCCCAAGTACGCCGTCGCCCTCGGCGCGGCCACCCTGGCCGGGGTGCCGGCGATGCCGGGCACCGCGGCCGGGCCGGGCGGCCCTCCGCCACCCCGCAGGGCGCCCGATCCGGCCACGACGGAGACGGTCCCGACGCAGCGGGGCGCGCGCAACGGCGCGAGGGCGGGCGGGGCCTTCGCCGCCGCGGCCGTCGCCGCCCCGGCGGCGGCCACCGCGGAACAGGCCGCGGAACAGAGCGCGGTGGCGCCCCCGGGGGCGCCACCGCCCCCCGACGACCGGCCGCCGTCGCGTCCACCGGGACCGAACGGCCCGCCCACCCGGGTCCGGCCGCCCGGATCGGG
>NZ_JAHDTG010000065.1 GCF_018531475.1 Pseudonocardia mahuensis | reverse complement strand
ACTGCCACGATGACGGGGTCACCGCGCAGCACGTCAAACAAACTGGCACAAAAACCAATTCATAAACAAGCTCGACACACTGTTGAGTTCTCAAAAGACACCCGCACACCATCACGATCCTCACGGACCGATCCGGGACTGTGTTTCCAACTTTTCCCACTGTACACCCACCGATCCGAGCGGATCGCAGGGGGCCCAGCGGGGCGGCCAGCGGGCCTGTTGACCGGGCCTCCGGGGCCCGTTCTGTCCGGCTGTCTCGCTGACAGGGAGAAAGTTACGCGGTGCCCCGATGCAGAGTCAAATCGGCCCCCTGTCAAGGCTGTGACCTGCATAAACAGCCGAATAGCGGGTTACGGAGAGGTGTCGCGCCGGTCATCGCCCACGACGAGCGGTCGGGCCTCGTCGGCCTTGTCCGGCATTGCTTCGTCTGCAGTGGATGACGTCTGAACTGCAGAAACAACGTGACTTGCTGACGTGGAGTCGCCCGCCACGTCATCGGCGACCTGATGCTCGTCGCCGGGAGTGGCCCCGGCAACATTTCTCGAGTCTTCTTCGTGCGCGACGGGCGTACCGGTTCCCGTCGCCAGGCGGTGCAACATGGCGTTGTAGGCCTTCAGCTCCGCATCTCCGTCGGTGTCGGCTCGGCGGTCGTCGCGCTTGGCCGACCGCTCGTCGAGGCGCGCCCACTGGACGAGCAGCACGAGGACCACAAGGAGCAGCGGGACCTCCCCGGATGCCCACGTCAGGCCGCCGCCGAGCTGTTGGTCGCGGAGCGGGTCCGGCACCCAGGGCAGGGCCAGCGACCGGTAGAACTCGCCGCCGATCACCGTGTTGGCGCTCATCAGGGCCACGCCGAAGAACGCGTGGAAGGGCACCGACGCGAAGACGATCCCGAGCCGCGCGACGGATGGCAGCCGCCGGGGCGCGGGGTCGACGCCGACCAGCGGCCAGAAGAACAGCGCGCCCACCAGGAGGAAGTGCGCGTTCATCGCCACGTGCGCCCAGTGCTGCGTCAGCGCCGTGGCGAACAGGTCTGAGAAGTAGAGCGCGTAGTAGCTCCCCACGAACAGCGGCAACGCCACGAGCGGGTGGGTCAGCCACCGCGAGATCGGGGAGTGCACCGCGGACAGCAACCACTCCCGTGGACCGGGCGGTCGCGTCCGTCCGGCGGGCGGGAGGGCCCGGAGCGCGAGCGTCACGGGCGCGCCGAGCACCAGCAGGATCGGGACGAGCATCGACAGCATCATGTGCTCGGCCATGTGCACGCTGAACATGGCCGGCGAGTACCGCCCGAGGCCCGAGCTGGTCGCGATGAGGAGCCCGGCGCATCCGCTCAGCCAGGCCACGATCCGTCCCGGCGACCAGGAGTCACCGCGACGGCGCAGCCTGCGCACCCCGGCCAGGTAGGCGACGGCAGCGATGATCGCCAGTGATCCGTAGATCATGTCGAACCGCCAGTCGAGGGCGAGCCGGGCGAGCGTCGGCGGGCCGCTCAGGTCGTAACCGATGAGGGCCTCGGTGACCGACGGCGGAGGAGCCCCGGTCTCCGGCGGGGCACTGCGCCCCAGCGCGACGGCCAGCCCGATGGTGCCGAGCATGAGCAGCACCTCGACGCCGCCCAGGCGCAGTAGGGCCGAGGTCTCGCCACGAGCGGCGGCGTCCACCGATCGACGGCGGTGCAACGCACCGAGGATCCCGAGCGCGAGGAGCGCGGCGATCTTGCCCAGCACGAGCCGGCCGTAGGTACTCCCCACGAGATCGCCGAAGGGCACGCGGATCAGCGCGTTCGTCACCCCGGTGAGCGCCAGCACGATCCAGCACACGAGGGCGAGGCTGGAGAACCGCGGGACGGCGGTCGCCAGTGCCGCACTCCGGTCCGCCGGCCGTGCCCCACGTGCGGCCAATCCGATGACCGCGATGAGGCCGCCCACCCACAGGGAGGCGGCCAGCACGTGCAGGACCAGGCTGTCGGTGGCGACGTCGTGTGCACCCCCGCCTGCCGAGTGCCCGGTGAGCGCCACCGGGAGCGGACCGGCCAGCGCGAGGCTGAACACCACGACGGCCCAGCCCCAGCTGAGCACCATCCGGGTCCCGACGAGCACCAGCAGGGCGACCAGCGCCGTCAACGTCCAGGCCGTGGCGGCGGACAACCTGGGGATCAGGTCGATCAGCAGGCCGGCGTCGAGCACGTCCCCGACGGGTCGGCCGAGCGCATCCGCCACGCTCAGCGGTATCAGCAACAGCGCCGTCGCCGCCCACGCAGCCGCTGCGTACGAGCCGAAGCGAACCGCCCGGTATCCGGCGACGTCGAGGTAGCCGCTGCGCTGGGGCGCGACGAGGAAGGCTGCGAGCAAGAGCGACCCGATGGTGAGGACCATGCTCACCTCGGCCAGCGCGCGGACAGCGGGCAACCCCAGCGTGGTGAGCCGGCCGGGATCCGGGAGCCCGAGCGCGATGGCCGGGCGGGCGCCGGACAGTGCGGTCAGCCCGGCGGCGACCAGCACCGCGATGGCAGATCCGAGTCCGACCAGTCCAGCGATCCCGGCCGGTGGTCGTGCCTCGGCCGGTCGCGCGGCCGGATTGACGGTCGTCTGCGACATGCCGCCCAGGCTAGGCGCGTCGCGCGCTGTACCGCGTCTCACCACCGACACGACCGCCGTACCCCACTGCGACACTGCTCACGTGCGGGGACATGTCGGCCGCCCGGCCGCGGTGCAGCGGCTGGTCTCGACGGCCGTCGACCGGCGGGGTCGATCGCCACTGCCCTGGCTGGCCGCTCCGCTCGCCGGGGCACAGCAAGTCCTCGACCTGCACAGTGGCGTGGGACCGCTTGCCGGCGAGTTCGTCACCGGGCGGTGGCTGGGGATGAACCGAACCCCCGCCCCCGGTGTCACGTTGTGCGGTAGCCCGGCCGCGCTGCCGCTCCGTATCAATGCCGTCGATGCCGTGTGCCTCATCCTCGTCCTGCCCCAGCTCGACGAGCTCAGCGCGGTGTTCGCCGAGATCAGGCGGGTCCTCCGCCCTCGCGGGACCCTGGTGACGCTGGTGCCGTCGGCGACGGTCCGGTCGTCGGCCGAGTTCCGCACGGCCCGGCTGACCAGACCGGTGTGCCGCGGCGGCTGGCCCAACAGCTCAGGGCTCGATCGCGCAGGCTGGCTGCTCGCGGCCGCCGACTTCGCCGTGCTGAGCGACGACCGGATCGCGTTTCACCTCCCCCTGCCCGACGCGGCGAGTGCCGAGCAGGCGGTGGACGATCTGCACGCCGCCGGGGTCTGGCCGCCCGCATCGAGTGCCGACGCGCGCCATGACGTCGCGTCGCGGCTGGCGGGCATTGCCGGACCGGGGCGGACGCTGCCGATCCCGTTGCGGCGGTTGGTCGCCCGCCGGTGAGCGGGGCCGAGGACGAGTTCCGAGCGCTGCTCAGTCCGGCTGCGGGACCGGCGTCGCGGATCCGACGAGCACCCGGGGCTGCTCCGGCACCGGACCGTCAACGACGTCGGCGACGACGCAGGTGATGTTGTCGGGACCGCCGCCCTCGTTCGCCAGCGCGATCAGCCGGGCCACGACGACATCGGGGTCAGGGTCGCTGGCGAGCACCTCGCGCACGGCGGCGTCGGGCAGGACCGCGGTCACGCCGTCGGAACACAGCAGGTACCGGTCCCCGGCCAGCGCCTCACGCACCCACAGATCGGGCTCGGGGTCGTGGCCGGCCTGGAGCGCCCGGAGCAGCACGGAGCGGCGCGGATGCGTTGCGGCCTCCTCAGCCGTGATCCGGCCCTCGTCGACGAGCGCCTGGACCACGGTGTGGTCCTTGGTGATCTGCTCGAGGATGCCGTCGCGCAGAAGGTAGATGCGGGAGTCGCCGAGGTGGAGCACCCCGAGCCGGGTGCCGTCGAACAACAGCGCGATCGCTGTCGTGCCCATCCCCCGCAGGTCCGCATCGCGGTCGGCGCGCTCGTCGAGGCGCCGAGCCGCGTCGACGAGCCCCTCGGCCAACAGGGCAGGCAGATCGACATCGCGGAGATCGGACGGCAGTCGGTCGTCCAGGTCCGCCAGCGCGGCGACCGTCAGCGCGCTGGCCACCTCACCGTGAGCGTGGCCACCCATTCCGTCGGCGACGGCGAGGAGCCGGTCACTGATGGCGCCCGCATCCTGATTCGCTGCGCGTCGCCGACCCACGTCCGATCCGATCGCGGACCGCAGACCTAGAGGCATGTGCGCAGTATGGCCATTGTGTAATCACTTCACAAGCGCTAAGCCCGTGAATTACTGTTGCAGCTGTGGGCCGGGAATCCACGGTGAACGCGGGAGACATCGCGCGGCTCGGCGGGGTCGGCCGGGCCGCGGTGAGCAATTGGCGACGACGCCATCCGGATTTCCCGCAACCGATCGGGGGGACCGCGTCCAGCCCGCTGTTCTCGTTGAACGAGGTCGAGCGATGGTTGCAGCGCAACGGCAAGGCCTACGAGGTCTCCGTCGCCGACCGCGTCTGGCAGCGGCTGCGGGCGGAGGGCGGGGATCTGGGGCTCGGGCACGTCGTCGCCCGGGCGGGAGCCTTGCTGGTGCGGCTGCGCGACAGCGGCGACGACACGGCGGTCCCACTGCTCCCGGGAGTGGACGAGCGTACCGACCCCGACTTCGTCGAACTGCTCGATGACTTCGCCACCCGGCACGGCCACGCCGCTGCCTTCGACATGCTCCACGAGCGGTACCTCGAGGCGCACTCCCGACGGCTGGCGACGACTCCGCCAGACCTGACGGTGCTCATGGCAAAGCTCGCCGGCGCGCAGGTCGGCACCGTGCTGGATCCCGCATGCGGCACCGGCACCCTGCTCCTCGCCGTCGGGGCCACTCGCGCGCTCGGCCAGGACGTCAACGACGACGGCGCATTGATTGCCGCCGCCCGCTTGCGGCTGCGGTGCGTGCAGGCGACCGTCGTCGCCGGAGACTCGTTGCGGGAGAACGGCTTCAGTGACGTCCAGGCCGATGTCGTGGTCTGCGACCCACCCGTCGGCGACCGGGCCTGGGGTAGGGCCGAGCTGGCCGGGGACCCGCGGTGGACCTACGGGCTGCCCCCACGCAGCGAGCCCGAACTGGCGTGGGTACAGCACTGCCTCGCGCAGGTCAGGCCCGGTGGTCGGGTCGTGATTCGGATGCCGGCCGTGGCGGCGAGCCGCAGGCCCGGGCAGCGGGTCCGGGCAAACCTGGTGCGCGGTGGTGCCCTGCGCGCGGTCCTGAGCGTGTCGCCGGACACCGATCTGTGGCTGCTGCAACGGCCCGAACCCGGGGAACAGCAGCCGTCGCGGGTGGTGCTGCGTCAGTGCGCGGACGCTCTGGAGGACGTATGGCGCGATGTCGAAGCCGGTCGCGGGGTCGGAATCGCCGAACTGCTCGACGACGAGGTGAACCTCAGCCCCGCACGTCACGTGCGACAGTACGGCGAGGCCGACCCAGGGCGCGGGTACACCGCGGCGCTGCAGCGGTTCCGGACTCGAGCCGCCGTCCCGCCCGAACTGCGACGCCTACCCGAGCGACGGACCCTGCCGACCTCCACGATCGGCGAGCTCGCCGGTGCCGGACTGCTCAGCGTCCGGCACGCACCCGCGCGCATGACCCTCGACGGTGGCGATGTGGCCGTACTCACCAGTGACGACCTGCTACGGGGCGGACCCCCGTCGGGGTGGACGACGCAGTCCGACGAGCTGATCGCGATCGAGCCGGGTGACGTCGTCGCATCCCCGATGGCCCGGGCGAGGGTGGCCCACATGGCCGCGGTGCTCGGTCCCGGGCTGAGCGTGTACCGGGTCGACGCGGAGCAGATGGACGCGGAGTTCCTCGCCGGCGTCCTGCGATCAGCCGATCCGGGAACGCGCGGGTCGAGCCGGCTCGAGCTGCGCCGAGCCCGGGTGCCGAGGTTGCCGCTGGACGAGCAGCGGGCGTACGGCCGGGCCTTCCGCGAGCTGCTCGACCTGACCGACGCGGTGCGCGAGGCAGCCGAGCGCGGCGAGGCACTGGCGCGGCTGGGGCTGGCCGGACTGGTGGGCGGCTGGTTGGGGCCGGAGTGAACGATCGCTCTGCGCGCGGTGTTGAGTTCGTCGTCGACGGCGCTCGCAGGCACGGCGGTGGTGAGGCCATGGCGTCACGCGCCCGCTACGCTTCGCCCGGCGGTTCAGCTGAACCGCCGACGCGCGACCCGCCCTCGTAGCTCAGCTGGATAGAGCAAGAGCCTTCTAATCTCTAGGTCGCAGGTTCGAGTCCTGCCGGGGGCACACACCCGCTGGTCAGCCGCTTGGCCGGGTTGACCGGCCACGATCGGCCCCACGTTTACCCCGCGCTTTGGGGTCCGAAGGCGTCGAGCGCGGCACTCGCGCCGGCCCCGGTGGACTTGCGCGACATGTAGACGTCCTGGGTCATGCTCACCCGCTCGTGTCCGAGGTAGTCGGCGATCTCCCGCGCGGACAGGCCACGGCGTCGAGCCGGGTCGCGACGAGGTGGCAGAACGCGTGCGGGTGCAGGCCCTGCAATTCCGTGCCGGCGACGGTCTGCCGCAGCTGCTTGCGCGTGTTGTCCGGGTCGCGAAGTGTGCCGGCGGTCGACGGGAAGACCCAGGGGCCGTGCGAGTCGGTGTGCCGCTTCACGAGCAGTTCCATCACCCAGGCCGGCGGCGTGATCGTGCGCATACTCGCTTTCGACTTGGTGTGCGACTGCACGATGAGTCCCTCCCCTGACACCGGATTACCGTGCCCTCGATCGCGATTGTTCCGGCCGAATCGTCGATGCGCGTCCAGTCCGGCGCGAGCAGCTCTCCGATGCGGCACCCGAGCCCCGGGTACGACCGAGCCACGCGGCAGGACACAGCCACGAGCACCTCAACGGCCCGACCGAGGAGGATGCTCATGGGCCACGGCAGCCCGCTCTTCCACACAGTCCCCGAGATGGCCGAGTGCTGCGCGGCGACGCGGCCACCGTCTACCGCTCGATCTGGGACGACGCGTTCCGACCGGGCACGGGCCGGGCGTAGGTATCGGCGTGGGGGTCGGCGGCAGCCGTCGGTTCCGCTGAACCCCGGCTCGGGCTGGTAGGTGAAGGGGCTCCAGCTGACCGTGACGGGGTGCGCCGGTGGGCGACAAGCTCGGGCCATGATTTTCTCCCGGGCGGTCAATTGACCGCGTATTGGCCGCGCTCGACGATGAGTCGTCCCGCTTCTTCGTTCGTGCACCGAACAAGTCGGGATTGCGCACCGGCCGAGGGCGCGGTGCGTCCCGCACGACTGCTGAGAGGACCTGTGACCTACTCGATCGTGGCCCGCGACCCGGTGACCGGAGTTCTCGGCGTCGCCTGCCAGTCACACTTCTTCGGCGCCGGCTCGGCCGTCAACTGGGCCGAGGCCGGAGTCGGCGCCGTCGCCACGCAGTCGTTCGTGAACGCCGACTACGGCGGGCGGGGACTCGAAATGATGCGCGCCGGCCAGGACGCCGCGGCGAGCCTGGCCGCGATCCTCGAGGTCGACCCGCGACCGGAGTTGCGGCAGGTCGCGATGGTGGACGGGCAAGGCCGGTTCGCCGTCCACACGGGGCCGGGCTGCGTCGGACATCACGGAAGCCGCCAGGGCTCCTGGTTCAGCGTCCAGGGAAACATGCTCACCGGCGAGGAGGTCCTCGACGCCATGGCGGCCGCGGCAGAGGGCCCGCATGACACGGTGGCGGATGCGCTCGTCGCGGCTCTCCGCGCCGCTGAGGGGGCGGGCGGCGACGCCAGGGGCAGTCAGGCTGCGGGCATCGTCGTCGTCGGGGTCGAGCGGAGCAGGACACCGTGGAACGACGTGCTCGTCGACCTGCGTGTCGAGGACTCCCCGGACCCGGTGGCGGAGCTCGCGAGACTCGTCCGTCGCAAGCGCCTGTTCGAGGATGTGATCGCTGTCCTCTTCGCCGAGGGCCTGATGATCGGTCCCTACCGCGAGCCAGAAACTGGAGCCACCGAAGCCGCACTCGATCGGCTGGCCCGTGCGGCGCGGGAACTGGGGCGCGAGAACCTCGAGGCCGAGCTCTGGAGGTCGGTCCTGCTGGCCAGGGCGGGGAGGCGGACGGAAGCCGAACAGGCCCTCGCGACGATCTTCTCCCTCAACCCCGAGCTGCGAGGGTTCGTGGCTCGGCTCTCCGAAGCGGGGTTTCTCCATGCCTGAGCCCACCCGTGGCTTCGCCGACGGACCTGCTGGAGCGCTGTCCTACCTCAGCTGGGCCGGCCCGCCCGGGGTGACACCGATCCTGTTCCTGCACCCGGTGAACACGGCGGCCGCGATCTGGACCGACGTGGCGGGGATACTGTCGCAACACCGCCCGGCGATCGCCGTCGACTATCGGGGACACGGCGGTTCGGCGGCCGGGGGACCGTACTCCCCTGCGGACTACGCCGCGGACGCCCTCGCCGTCCTCGACCACCTGCTGGTGCCCAGCGCCCATGTCGTGAGCGGATCGATCGGCGGGGCCGTGGCGGTGGAGCTCGCCGCGGCGAACGCCGAGCGGGTGGCGAGCATCCTCCCGTTCGGCGCGACGCTGAGGATCGGGCTCGCGGCGGCCGAACTCGCGACGATGGCCGTGGACATGCGTGCTGTCGGGGTCGAGGCGTGGTTCTCCGAGCACGCCTCGGGGATCCTCGGGCCCGCGAGCCGGCCCGACGCCGCAGCTCGGCTGGTCCAGCTGGCCGGAGGTAGGGACGTCGACGTGGTCGTGGAGATCACCGAGGCGACCTTCGGAGCCGCTGACTCCCGCGCCGCCGCCCGGATCATCGCGGCCTCACCGCCGCCCTCGCAGGTGTACGTGGGGACGGACGATCCCACCTGCCCGCCGGAGATGGCCAGGGAGCTCGCCGACCACCTCCGGGCAACGGTGCGCTCGATCCCTGACATCGGCCACCTGCCGATGCTGGAGGACCCCGTCGGGACGGCTCGGGAGGTGCGCCTGTTCCTGGACGGTCTCGATCACGGCCACCGCACCACCCCGACGCGGAGCACGCTGCCGGGCTGACCGACCTCCTCGACCTCTTGGACGACCCGGTCGCGGGGGGGGGGCCCCCCCCCCCGCGCCCCGCGGCCCCAGCCCAAGGGGCGGGGCGGGGCGCCCCCCCCACCCCCACCTCTGGCCCCCCCGGGCGGCGGGGGGGCCCCCCCCCCGCCGGCGACCGGAGCCACAGGCCGTAGGGCCTGTGGCGGCGTTCAGGAGGAGGCGCTACGCGATCGTCCGGCCGTGTCGAGGATCGACTTGACGATGAAGTCGTACCCGGTGCAGCGGCAGAGGTTGCCCGCGATGCGCTCACGGACCTCCTCCTCCGTCGGGTTCGGGATCTCCTCGAGGAGCTCGGTCGCCGCCATCAGCATTCCCGACGTGCAGAACCCGCACTGCAGGCCGTGGTTGTCCCAGAAGGCCTCCTGCAGGGGGTTGAGGTCCTCCCCATCGGCCAGCCCCTCCACGGTTGTGATCTCGCAACCGTCCGCCTGGACCGCGAGCATGAGGCACGCTCGGACGGTCTTGCCCTCCAGCGAGATCGTGCACGCTCCGCAGACCCCGTGTTCGCACCCGAGGTGGGTGCCGGTCAGCCCGCACTCGTGCCTGATGAAGTCCGCCAGTGTCAGACGGGGCTCGCATTCACCGTCGTACCTGTGCCCGTTGATCGTCACCGACACAGCCTGCTTGCCGCTCATGCCACGCCTTCCCTTGCCGGTTGATCGCCTTGCGCACAGCGTTCGATGTCAGATCCGCTACATCCCGGAAGCCCGGTCATCACGCCTCATCCGACGCCGACGCCGACCGGATCAGCTCCAGGAGCCGCGGGGGCGTGACAGGGAACCGGGTCACGGTCACGTCCAGGTCGTGCAACGCGTCGTCGATCGCGCTGGCCACCAGCGAGACGCCCGCGATCGTCCCGGCCTCACCGACGCCCTTCATGCCGCCGGGGATGTGGGGCGCCGCCGTCTCCTGGTGATAGAAGTGGAAGTTCGGGATCTCCATCGCGGTCGGAAGCAGGTAGTCCATGAAGCTGGTGGTCCGCAGCTGCCCGTTCTCGTCGTAGACGAGTTCCTCCAGGAGCGCACCGCCGAGAGCCTGCGCAGCGCCACCGGCCAGCTGACCGTCGACGAGCATCGGGTTGATCACGGTGCCGCAGTCGTGGGCCTGGAGGTAGTCCAGCAGCTTGACGGAGCCCGTCTCGCGGTCCACCTCCAAGAGCAGAGCGCTCATCCCATAGGACGTGGCCATGTTCTCCGGGTCGTACACGTCCGTTTCCTCGAGCGTCGCGGTCTCGTCCTCGGGAAGGCGGCCGTTCAGGCGGCGGTAGGCGGCGTCGCCGACGTCCCGCATCGTGACCGAGCGTTCCGGAACACCCTTCACCCCGATACGGCCGGATACGATCTCCAGATCGTCGGGCGAGCACTCGAGCAGGTGGCTCGCGATCCGCAGGACCTTGGCCTTCAGCCTGGCCGTACCACGGATGATCGCGGCACCACCCAGGGTCGCCGCCCGGCTACCGCCGGTGCCGTACCCGGTATAGGGACAGGAGTCCGTATCCCCGGTGACCACCGTGACGTCGTCCAGCGGCACCCCCAGGCCGTCGGCGGCCAGCTGAGCGTAGATCGTGTGCGTGCCCTGGCCCATGTTGATCTGACCGCTGTAGACCGTGACCTTGCCGGTCGAGTCGATCCGCACGACCTCCTCGTCGAAACCCGAGTGCTGCAGGCCGACAAGGTTGAGGATCCGGCTGGGCCCGTACGCGCTGGGCTCGATGTGGAAGGAGTACCCGATTCCCACCGACCGGCCCTCGCGGCGCGCCTCGGCCTGCCGCTGCAGCCAGCCGAGCTCCTCGACCTTGCTGACCGCGAGGTCCAGGCAGTCCGCGTAACGGCCACTGTCGTAGGTGAAGGCGACGCCGGTGAAGAACGGGAACTCCTCCGGCGCGGGGAAGTTCTTCTTGCGGACCTCGTTGCGATCCATGCCGAGCTTCTTCGCCGCCAGCTCGACCAGGCGCTCGTGAACGATGTTCGCCTTCGGCACGCCCCAACCCCGGTACGAACCGTACGGAGCCCGATTCGTCATGACACCGGTGATGGTGACGTCGATGTTCGGGATCTTGTAGGGCCCCATGCAGTTGGCGACCGACGCCCAGGGCGGTCCTATGCCCACGGTGCCGAGCGCTCCGCCGAGCACGCCGTAGGCGGTACCACGCAGACCCAGGATCGTGCCGTCGCTGCGCAGGGCCATCTCGTACACCAGACGCTGGTCGCGGGAATGCGAGGTGGCCACGAAACTGTCGGCCCGGTCCTCGAGGAGCTTCACCGGCCGCCCCGTGCGCCGGGACAACACCGCCGCCATGACCTCCTCGCCGTAGAAGTCGAACTTGTTGCCGAACCCGCCGCCGAGGTCGGGGGTGCGCACCCGGATCCGGTGAACGGGCAGGTCGAAGACCTCGCCGAGCAGATCACGGGCGAGGTTGGGCGCCTGCCCCGAGAGCCAGACCTCGAGCGTGTCCGCGAACGAGTCCCAGGTCGCGATGCAGCCCCGCGGCTCGATCGGGCACCCGAGCGCGCGAGCATGCTGGAAGGTTTCGCCGACGACGACGTCCGCCTCGGCGAACGCCTGCTCGATGTCGCCGACCGAGTAGGTCAGCGATCCGCTCACGTTGTCGGGCCAGTCGTCGTAGAGCCGCGGGGCGTCCTCGGCGAGCGCGGCGTCGAGGTCGGCGACCACCGGCAGGGGCTCGTACTCCACCTCGATCAGCTCGAGCGCGTCCTCGGCGACATAGCGGTTCACCGCCGCCACCGCCGCCACCGCCTGCCCCACCCAACGAACCCGGTCCGCGGCGAGCGCATGCATCTGAGCGATCCGCTGGTCGGGAATCGGCCGCCAGATCACCGGCTGCAACCCGGCCACCTTCACCAGATCCGCGCCGGTGAGCACGTCGAAGACACCGGGGAGCGCCAACGCCTTGCTCACGTCGATGCTGACGATCCGCGCATGCGCCATCGGGCTTCGCAGCACCGCCGCTTCCAGCATCCTCGGTACCGACAGGTCGTCGATGTACTGTCCCCGGCCGGCGAGCAGCCGAGGATCCTCCGTCCGACGCATCCGCGTGCCGACGTAGTCTCGTTGTTCGGGTTCCGTCACTGTCATGCTCGAACTCCTGGTCCTTGGCTCGCAGAGCGACGCGAATGTGTGTGGAGGGGCGGGTCGCCACCCCTCCAGATGACGTAGAGGCCTCGAGCGACCGATGTCGGCAACACCTCGATGCGGTCCTACCGGTATCTCCGAGCTTCCCCGGCGCACCGGGGGAGATCCATTGACCGATCGCACCAAGTGGACCGGGCATCTTTGCCGGATCGACCATCACCGGCTGCGGTTCCTACCGGGCCGGTGCCCGGAGCGGTGATCATGGGTCGTCGCCTGTCGCCCGCCGTCAGCCGCCGATCTTCGGGAACACGTGTCGAGCTGCGAACTCGAGTTGTTCGGAAGTGTCCTGCTGACTCGCCGGCGAGAGCACGATGCTGGTCGCGCCCGCGTCGAGTAGAGCAGTGATCCGCTCCGCGACCTCGTCCGGAGCCCCGGCGATCGCGAGTTCGTCGACCCATTCGTCGGGCATCTCCTTCGCGATCAGCTCAGGCCCGCCCCTCGACATCATGTCGGCGAGTTGATCGTTGTAGCCGTACGCACCGGAGAGGGCGTTGTTCTGCCCGATCGCCGCCAGGTAGAACGCGACCATCGGGCGCGCTCTGGCCTTCGCAGCCCTGCCGTCGGCGTCGATACTGAACAGTGCAAAGGTCGGAACGAGATGGCGGTCACGCCCGGACTCCGCCATTCCTGTCGCGATGTGCCCGCACGCGGATTCCAGGTACTTGGTGCCACAGAGGACACTCATCACCGTGCCGTCGGCGATCCGCCCGGAGAGCTGCAGAGACTTCGGTCCGAGGACGCCGGTGAGCAGCGGGACATCCCGTGCCGCCCCGTGCCCGAGGCCGATCGAGTCGAAGGTGAACTGCTTACCGGTCGAATCGACGACATCGCCCTCGAGCAATCGGCGAACATTCGTGATGCACTCTTCCAGCGCCGTCAGCGGCGACGTGGGCGTCAGACCCATCTGCCCGGTCCAGAACGGGACGCCGTGCCCGATCCCCGGGCGGAAACGACCGGGATAGGCTCGGGCCAACGTGGCGATCTCCATCGCGGTCACCGCCGGATGACGGCCCACCGCTGCCACGATGCCAAGTCCGACCGGGGTGTGCTCGGTCGCGCCGAGGGCCAACGCCGCGCCGGTGAAACCGCCGTAATAGAAATAGTCCTCAGCAACCCAGATCTCACCGTACCCCAGCTGCTCCGCCCTCGCGGCGGCCGGTCCGATCTGTTCCGGTGGCGTCGCTGTCGCAATCAGAACTCCGACGGGTGGGCCCTCGCCCATGACCTGCTCCTCGTAGGTTTGCGTGCGATTTCCACGGGCACTCGAGAGCCCTTCTGCTTGTTGGAGCTGCGCGCGCGTGTTCCGCGCCCGGCAGCAGGCTCAGACGCCGACCACCCGCTCCGGCTGACCGCCGGGGAAGCCGCCGAGCCCGCGCTGCTCGCCCGTGTCGTCGAAGCAGGGACGCGGCTCACCCGCCGGGGGCAGCGGCGAGCAGTGGAAGTGCCACATCTTCCAGACCGGGTTCCCCTGGCCGTCATCGCGCTGGTAGATCTCGGTGGCGCGCAACCGGAACGGTTCGTACCGGTCGCCCGCGGAGTCCGCGCCGTCGACCTGCCACGTCTCCGAGCCGGTCCCCGACTCCCCGATCACCCGCAGCGGGAACACTCCTTCGCAGCCCAGCCAGGCCATGTCACCGACGATCGTCAGCCGCATGATGCGGATGTCCGGCGTGTCGATGTCGAGCTGCTTCTGGTACCACTTCCAGAGCTCCACCTTCTCGTTGATACCGAAGTACGGGTGGCCGTTCAGGTTGAACATCAGGTAGTTCATGTCGGGGGGGAACACCGCCGCCATCCGCGGGATGTCCAGCCCCGAATTGGCCTCCCACCAGTCCTTGTGCAGGGCGAGGATGTCCGCCCGGTCCTGAGCCTCGTCTGCCATCACTCGATCTCCGATCTCATTCGTCTGCCGCATGCGTCGGGCCCGTCCCGGACGGAACCGACCTGAACCGGTCGCCGGTGCGCGGCAGATCCCGCCGCGGCCTCGGCTACCGGAACCGTGCCGTGGCCGGCACGGAACCGTCAGGACGGATGCGCGTTCGTCCCCGAGGCGGCACGTCGCAGGGCACGGCCGGTCAACAAGGCGGCCATGTCACGGCGATACGCGGCCGGAGCATGGATGTCATCGACGCTCTCGGTCGCCGCGGCGACCGCCGCGGCCGCCTGGTCGATGACCTCGTCGGTCAATGTCGTGCCGACCAGGGCGGCCTCCGCCTCCCGCGCGCGCAGCGGTGCCGGGTTCGCACCCGCGACGCCCAACCGGGCATCGCTGCAACGGCCGTCGCCGTCCACGACGAGCGCGGCGAACACCGCGACGATCGCGAAGTCACCGTGCCGGCGGGCCAGTTCCTCCACCGCGCACGACGTGCCGGCAGGTTGGACCGGAACGCGGATCTCGGTGAGCAGCTCGTCCGGCTCGAGCAGGGTGGCCAGGAAACCGATGAAGAAGTCGGCAGCGGTGACGGTCCGCACGCCGGCGGGGCCATTGATCACGAGCTCCGCGTCCAGCGCCGTGAGCACCGCCGGGATCTCCGCCGCCGGATCGGAATGCGCGGCGCTGCCGCCGATGGTGCCCCGGTGGCGGATCGGCACGTGCCCGACGAAGCGCATCGCCTCCGCCAGCAGCGGCGCCGCATCACGCACCTCGGGCGAGAGCTCCACGGTCCGGTGCCGGGTGAGGGCGCCGATCCTCAACCGGCCACCCTCTCGGCGGATGTAGTCGAGTTCGGCCAGACCGTTGATGTCGACCAGTGTGGACGGCCGTGCCAGCCGCATGCTCATCAGCGGGATGAGGCTCTGGCCACCGGCCAGCACCTTGGCCTCGCCGTCCCCTTCCCCGGCCGCGGCCAGTGCCTGGACCGCGTCCGCGGTCGACGTGGCCCGGTGGTAGAGGACCGGCGGGGGCTTCACGACCGCGCCTCGGCGGCAGCGATCATGCTTTCCATCCCGCCGGTGACGGGTTTCGGGGGCGCATCCGCGTGCAGGGCTCGCATCGGGGAAATCTCCGTTGGTGTCGGCAGCAGGTGGTCCAGCAATGTCGTCGTGGTCCGGCGGTTCCGTGCGCCGACCGGGTTCGGGGCAGTTCCGTGCTCAGTCAAAGCTGCCTCCAGACTGGCGAGAAGGCGATCGGGCGCTGATTCCTCGACGGGCGGACGAGCGGACATGCGTGGAAAGCCTCGCCCTCAGGCGCTGAACACGTCAATTGACAGCACTGGAGAAAAGGCGGGCCGCCGTCTTTCCCTGTCGCCAGTCGCGGACGGCGCCGGCGGCGCTGCGCATCACAAGGACAGGACGAGTGGCTCTTCCGCCGGAGCACGCGATCCAGCTCGTCGACGTCGGCGAATCGCGGCGCCCGGCCGTCCGGCCCGCCGTTCTGCTCTGCTCTTCCGGGCCGGCCGCTCACCTCTCCACCGTCAGGCGCAGCTGGAGCTCGGCCACCAGCCGTTCGTCCGGGTCTCCCAGGTCCAACCCGCACCGCTCCTGGATACGGCGCAGCCGGTACCGCAGCGTGTTGCGGTGCACGAAGAGCCGCTTGGACGCCTCCACCAGGTCGCACGCCGAGTCGAAGTACGCCCGCAGGGTGGTCAGGTACTCGGTCTTGCAGGTCTCGTCGATCTCGCGGAGCCGCTCGATGCGGCCCTGCAGGAGGCGTGGCCGCTCGCGGGCCAGCTCGCCGAGCTCGGCGAGCACCAGCGCCGAACGCAGCTCCTCCGACGTCGACAGCACCGGGCCGTTGCCGTGGCGGCCCAGCACCAGCACGCGGTCGATCTCGGCGCGCTCCGCGGGCAGCTCCTGCAGATCCGACACCGCGGCCCCGATCGCGGCGACCAGCGACAAGCCGAGCTGCCGGGCCGCGCCCGCCGCGACGTCCGCTGCCGGCGCCTTGGGCTCGCCGTCGGCCGGCACCAGCGCGTAGACGCAGCTCCCGAGCGCGACGACCGCGCCCGGCACGCCGTCCGCCAGCCCGAACCGCAGGGCGACCAGGTCCACCAACTGCCCCATCTCGCGGTGGGCGGTAGCCGACGCAGGTGCGCGCGCCCCAGACCGGACCACCTCGAAGCCGAGCAGCCGGACGGGCTCGCCGTCGCGCAGGGCGAGCCTGCGCGCCAGCACCGCCGGGCTCCCGGCGCCGTCGAGGGCCCCGCGGAGCAGGTCGGCGCACAGCCGACGGTCGACGTCGCGGCCGACGCGCTGCCGCACCACGTGCGCCGCCGCCGCCCGGGCGACGCCGGTCAGCACCTCGGTGTGGCGCGCCCCGCACCCCTGCCGGCCCGGCGAATGCAGGACGTAGCCGAGCACGTCGACCCCGGCCCGGATCGGGACGACCGATCGGGGCCGGCCGCCCGGCGGGTCGAGGCGCACGGGCTCGTACGCGTCGCGCAGCCGCTGCAGGGCGCCGGTCGAGCGGACCCATTCCAGGAACGCCGACGGCGGACGTCGGGCCAGGATCCAGGCCAGCCGGAGCTCGTCGCTGTCCTCGCCGTCGGGACCGCCACTGGAGAACGCGAGCAGCCGCAGCGCGGGGTCGACGATCTCCACCGGTCCGTCCAGGGCGGCCGCGGCAGCGTCGGCGAGCGCACCGAGATCCCCGAGGGGCGCTTCCGTGAGCTCGTCGACGATGTCGGGCTGACCGACCGCGATCGACGTGCGCAGCGTGGCGTGCAGCTGGTCCCAGCCGAGTTCCCGGGGGACCTCGAGCAGCGCGACGGCCGGCTGCTCACGCGCCGCGTCGATCCATGACCGCCGCAGCGGACCTTTGACCGCCACGGCTGCTGCACCCTCGCCCGCCGCGTGGTCGAGGAGCTCGACGCCGTCCGGGGAGGCCCCGGACACGCCGACAGCCAGCACGATGTCGCCGGGGTCGACCGCAGCCGGGCAGGTGGGGTCCCAGATGACGGCCCGCCGGACCGGCACGTCCAGCCCGGCAGGAGCGCTGATCACGTCGAGCATCCCGTCGCCTGTGGACACCAGGAGATCGCGAAGGGTGGCCCACCGCCGGATCGGTCTCGCCGCCCGCAGCGACGTGACCACCGTGGTCGGGAGGTTGTGTGCCAGCGTCATCAGTTCTCGCCCCCGTCCGCCCCCGCCGGCTCACCCAGCGCGGCGAGCACGTCGAACGGCGTCATCGGGAGCCGGTGCAGCGGCCTGCCGATCGCGTCCGCCACCGCCGAGGCGATCGCCGCGGCGACGGGAATGATCGGCGGCGTCTCTCCGCGGGCGCCACCACGCATGATCCACGTTCCGCCCGCGAGCGGCGCGGCCTCCTGGCCGAGCCCGGCCGGAAGTGCGACCGCGTCCTGGACCGAACCGGGTGTTCGCACCTCGGGCACTGTCGTCGCCGGGGTCATCGAGCACCTCTTCCTCTGGATCGCTGGGGGTGGTGGGTTGCGCGTGGTCGACGGCGGCTCAGGTCGGAGTGGACGGAGCGAACTTGCCGATCTGCTCGACCGGCACGAACTCCTCGTCGATGCCGAACGCGGACGGGCCGAACACCGCCAG
The DNA here is from genome assembly GCF_018531475.1 of Pseudonocardia mahuensis. GTDB lineage: Bacteria > Actinomycetota > Actinomycetes > Mycobacteriales > Pseudonocardiaceae > Pseudonocardia. Next base: position 28,064 of record NZ_JAHDTG010000065.1, on the reverse strand, counting down.
CGCCTCGGGCGTGCGCATGATGTCGGGAGTGGAGATCGCGAAGACCGTCACGCGCTGGCCGTAGCGAAGCGTCTCCGATGTGATCGGCTCGGCGGTCTCCAGGTGCAGGATCGTGATCAGGTCCGGCACGACTGTCACCACCCGGCCGTCCACCGTGGCCACCAGGTACTCGTTCTGGAACGCGATGTGGCAGGTGGCGTCGGAGTCGAACGCGGCGATGCGCGCTGCGCCCCGGGTGAAGCCCTCGGTGGTGCGTCGCTCGACGTCGACGACCTTGCCGGTGAACAGCACCTCTCCGTGCCGGTAGAGGGTGTCGGCCAGGGCCTCGCGCAACGCCCCGACGGGATCGCGGTGCGACTCCCGCGCCTCCCGGATCGTGGCACCGAGGCGCAGCGCGAGCGAGAGGGTGCGCGGGATCGCGGTGCGCTGCACCGTGGGCCCGTCCATCGCGTACTCGGCGATGTAGGCGACCCCACCGAGCCGGATCGCGAGTCCCCGGGCGAGCCATTCCATCCTGCGGTTGTCAGCGCCGGTGTCGACCATCGCGGTGTTGCCGCGCTCGTCGGCGATCGCGAGCGGCGAGCCGTTCACGCCGTAGATCGCGAACGTCTCCATCTGCAGTTCGGGGAACGCCCGGCCCATGCCGTCGGCGTCGACGATCGGCAGTCCGCGCTGGGCCGCGACCAGCAGCGGGATCGTCGAATTGATCCCGCCGCACTCGATCGGCATCGTCGCGGTGGCCGTCCGGCCCAGGAAGCGCTCCAGCGCAGCGAGGGCGTTGCCGGGCTCGTCGCCCCGGGGCAGCCGCTCCACCAGCACGCTCGGCGCGCCCATCATCGCGGTGGGGATGACGAAGTCGTCCTCGGTCAGCTCGTCCGGGTCGAGGACGGTGATCGAATTCTCGGTGCCGTCGGCGTTGCGCAGCGCGTGGGCGACGAGCGTGCGGCCGATCGTCGGGTCTCCCCCGCCGCCGGTGCCGAGCAGCGCGGCGCCGCGGACGAGGTCGGGTAGGTCGGCGATCCGGAGCTGGTAGCTCATCGTGCGGCCCCGGCCAGCGCGAGGTCCCCGACCGCGCGGACCCGGATCCGGGTCGCGTTACCGGGCAGGTAGGCGATCGGCACTTCGTCGACGTCCACTATCTGCACGCTCGCAGGGTCCGCGCCGGCCGCGACGGCCCGGTCCACTGCCTCCTGCTTGGCGGTGTCCAGCACGGCGTCGCGACGGCCGGGGTCGACCGGGAAGATCCGGTCCACCTCACCGCCGATCTGGGCGATCGCCGCGCCGATGGCGTTGGCGACCGCGAAGTGGTCCGGGCGGTGGACCTGGGCGGCGCCGGCCAGCTTGTCGGGCAGCAGCACGCTGCCACCGCCCACCAGCACGACCGGGATCGGCGTCGCGCTGGTGCGCATCCGGTCGACGACGCCGGCGACCTCGGTGGCGATGAGATCCAGGCCCGCGCGGACGAGGGCAGGGTCGAGGTGGGCGACCGCGGCGGCGTCGCCGATGCCCGCCAGGCCGGCGGCGACCGCGAGGTCGGTGGCCGTCAGGGTGCTGCCGCCGAACACGAGCGCCTTCTCGCGGAGCCGGAACCCGACGCTGTCGGGACCGACGGTGACCGAACCGTTGCGCCTCGTGCGCACCCGGCTGCCGCCGCCGATACCCACCGAGAGCACGTCGGGCATCCGGAAGTTCGTGCGAACGCCGCTGACACTGACCTCGGCCGTGGCCTCGCGCGGGAAGCCTCCCTGCACGATGCCGACGTCGCTGGTGGTGCCGCCGACGTCGACCACCGCGCAGGTGTTCAGCCCGGACAGGAACGCCGCGCCGCGCATCGAGTTCGTCGGACCGGAGGCGAAGGTGGCCACCGGGTACTCGCGGGCGTACTCGACGTCCATCAGCGTGCCGTCGTTCTGGCTGAGGTAGAGGGGGGCGTCGAAACCGGCCTGCTCGAGCGTCGTGGCCAGCGCGTCGCAGACGTGCTCGGCCAGCTCGCGCAGGCAGGCGTTGATGACGGTGGCGTTCTCCCGCTCGAGCAGGCCCATCCGGCCGATCTCGTGGGACAGGCTGATGTGCAGGTCCGGCAGCTGGGCGGTGAGCACCGCTGCCGCCTCCTGCTCCATCCCGGCGTTCACGGGGCTGAAGACCGACGCGATGGCCACCGAGCGGATTCCCTTGGCGGCCAGGTCGTCGGCCACCCGGCGGAGCTCGTCGTGATCGAGCGGCGAGATCAGCCTGCCGTCGAACTCGTGCCCGCCGTGGCACAGGTAGGTCTGGGCGTTGATCGCGCTGCTCAGCGCTTCCGGCCAGTCGACGAGCGGTGGCAGAGCGACCGTGGCCGGCAGACCGAGCCGGACGGTCGCCGTCGGTGCGAGCCGCTGCGCTTCGACGATCGCGTTGATGAAGTGGGTGGTCCCGACCATGACGGCCTGCACCAGTGCGGGGTCGAACCGGCGCTGGTCCTGCAGGGCCCGGAGCGCATCGAGAATGCCACTGGTGACGTCGGCGCTGGTGGCCGTCTTCACCTCAGCCAGCACCGTCGTGCCGTCCAGTAGGACCGCATCGGTGTTGGTACCGCCGACGTCGATGCCAATGCGCACACACAGCTCCTCGGGGAACTCGATGAACCGACCCCCAGCACGGGAGACGAATCGCACAGTAGGAGCGGGAGGTAGATGGCGTCACGGGGCAGGTTGTCGAAAATTGTCGATCAAGCAGGGCACTCTGCCTGGTCACTGTGCTGTCAAGATCGATCACGGTATGTTACGCAGTGTTTCGACCGTCGTCAGAGATCCGCTTCTGCGGCTCTGATCCCCGGCTCGCCCGGCGTCTGCGGTTTCCCGTCCGGTCATGATCCGGCAGACACGCCCTGTGCCGCCCGGGACGCCGCCGACGAGCCGCCGCTCCGAAGAAGTCCACCCCTCCCGCATCAACCGCCCCGCCATGGGCACCTACAACCACCAGCGACAGCGGAAGCCGAGGAGTGGCATGGACTACCAAGCGTTCATCACGATCGTTCAGCAGGCGGCGGACATCGCGGGTGAGCAGGCCGAACGCGCCGTCTGCCCCACCCTGCAGACGCTGGCGCAACGCATCTCGAAAGGTGAGGCGGAGGATCTCGCGGGGCGCGTTCCCGAGCAGCTGCGCTCGTGCCTGCAGCACGAGGGGCCCCGGTCCAGGCTGAGCCTCGACGATTTCCTCCAGCACGTCGAGCAACAGATCGGGGCGGACCGGCCCACGGCGGAGAAGGTCACCCGCGGGGTGTTCGCCGCGTTGTGGAGCGCCGTGGGCGCCAAGGAGTTCTTCGACATGCGTACGGAGCTGCCCAAGGACTTCCAGCCGTTGCTCGACGAGGCGGTGGACCTCGCGGCGAAACCCCCGCTCTACGACGAGCTGCCGCCGGCGAAGGTGTCGCTGCGGGAGTTCCTCGATCGCGTCGGCCGCCATGGCGTCGAGTCCGAGCGGGCGGGCCGGGCAGCCGAGGCCGTACTGGAGACCCTCGCGATGCGGATCACCGGCGGCCAGGTCGAGGACCTGATCCCGCTCGTGCCCAGGGAGCTGCGTCCTGCGTTGCGCCGGGGCATGAGTCGCAGCGGGGCCCGCGGCATGCAGATGTCACCGGAGGAGTTCCTGGACGAGATCGCCCGGCGGGAACGGGTCTCGAAGGACGAGGCCATCCAGCACGCCCGGGCCGTGTTCGCCGTCCTGCACGAGACGATCGGCGACAAGGAGTTCAACGACGCCGTCGCGCAGCTCCCCAACGAGTACCGGGCGATGCTGCTGCAGGAGTTCGCCTGACCCCCCTTCGAAGCGCAGCTCAGGCCGCTCGCGGGGAGGTACTCCCGAGACAGCGGTGCCCGACGCTCGACCGGTCGCGCTCCGCGGCCGCTGCGGCGATCTCGGCGAGCGCGCCCTCGACGGCCCCGGGATCGTCACCGCCCGCCTCCTCGTCCCGGAGACGCCGGACGGCCGACCACAGCATCGTCGGCACCGACCGCTGCCGGTCGATCGCTCCCGACGACCACGCCCTGGTGGCGGCGATGGCCTCCGCCGTCTCGCACAACCGCCAGGCCGCCGAATCCCGGTCACGCACGTCGATCGAGAACTCCGCGCTGCCCGTCCGCTGCCGGTAGCGCCGTTCCGGGCTGTTGACCAGGTGGATCCCGCCGATCAACATGCCGGCCACGACCACTCCCGCAGGGATGCCGAGGACGAACCACAACGCCATCCAGCCCCAGCCACCTCCACCGAGGGTGACGGCCATGGCGACGGCGCAGGCGAGGACGACCAGGATGGTGGTGCCGGCAGGTAGCCGGTTGTAGAGCAATGTGCCTCGATCGTCGATCGAGTACTGGGTTCCCTCGACGAGCTCCGGATCGAACACCCGGTACCCGTCGGCGATGCGGATCAGGGTCGGCAGGCGGAGCGCCGGAGCGCTCTTGACGAACTCTTTCATCGGTCCTTGCTCTGTCTCGCGTGGTGCACGATCACGCCCGGCCGGCGCCCCACCGGACGGCCACACAGCGATCATCGCCACGCGAGCCGGGGTTCGTTACCCGCTACGGCGTGTCGGGCCACGAGTGCGACCTAGATCACGTTTAGACAGTGCATAACCCCGTCTACCGGGCCCGACGCTCGACTCGCTCAACCCTCGAACGTGTAGCGCAGTACGGCCAGCATGGCGTCCGGATCGGCCGGCCCGGTGCGCACGCAGGCCCGCAGCGCGGCATCCAGAAGCTCCGGCTCGAGACCGGATCCGATCAGCACGAGCTGCGTCGCGCGTGGCTCGCCACGTGGCCACTCGGAGCGGTCGAACCGCAGGTAACGACCCACCGCGTGCACGGTGAACCGCTGCCGGTACCCGGGGACTCCGAAGTGAACGAAACCCTTGATCCGGTAGACACCACTCGGGCGGGAGTCGAGGAAGTCGACGAACCGGCGTGGGTCGAGGGGTTTGCCGGCGGTGAACTCGACGCTGTCGTAGCCGGCATGCAGGTGGCCGGAGTGATCACCGTCGTCGGAGTGCTCGAGAGCCTGGCCGAGCATGAGCTGCCGGCCCGCAACGGTCCGGATGTCGAACAGCAGCCGCGGATCGACCACACCGTGGCAGGTCGACACCACGGGCGCGCGGTCGTTCGCTCGCCGGCACAGCGCCAGCGCCCGCTCGGTGGTAGCGGCGTCCACCCGGTCGATCTTGTTCAGCACGAGCAGGTCGGCGAGGGCCAGATGCCGGTCGAGCTCGGGGTGGCGGGCGCGGGTGTCCTCGACCTCGGCCGCATCCACGACCTCGACCAGCCCACCGAACCGCAGGTGCGGGTTCTCACAGCTCAGCACCAGCTGGACGAGCGTGCCCGGCTCGGCGATCCCGCTGGCCTCGATGACGATCACGTCGACGTCGGCGTCCACGTCCGCGAGCTGGTCGAGCAGAGCCGCGACCCCGCCCTCGCCGACCTCACAGCACAGGCAGCCGTTGCCCAGCGACACCATCGCGTCGGCCTGCCCGCCCACCAGCATCGCGTCGACCCCGATGCTGCCGAAGTCGTTGACGATCACGCCGATGCGCACGTCGAGGCTGTTCGCGAGCAGGTGGTTCAGCAACGTCGTCTTGCCGGAGCCGAGGAACCCCGCGAGGACGACGACCGGGATATTCCTGCCCTTCACGGCGAATACCTATCACGACGCCGCCCACCGATCATCGCGCCGCGTCCGGGCGGCAGGATGGCGGCATGGCTCAGGTAACCGCTACCGCGGAACGCGTCGTCAACGCCCCCGCCGACCGGGTGCGCGCGGCCGTCGCCGACTACGAGACGACCCGCCCCACGATCCTCACCGAGCACTACAGCGACTACGCCGTCCGCAGCGGCGGACAGGGCGCCGGCACGACCGTGCACTGGAAGCTCGCCGCCACCGAGAAGCGGGTGCGCGACGTGCTGGCCGAGGTCACCCAGCCGGCCCCGGGCCAGCTGGTCGAGCGCGACACGAACTCGAGCATGGTCACCACCTGGACGGTCACCCCGGCCGGGGACGCCGCCAGCACCGTCACCATCACCACGACGTGGAACGGGGCCGGCGGCATCGGTGGCTTCTTCGAGCGCACCTTCGCCCCCAAGGGCCTGAAGCGGATCTACGACGGGGTGCTGGCCAACCTCGACGCGGCCGTCCAGAAGTAGCGAAGATGACGGAACCCGCGGGTGTCCCCGGTGTCATCGCGGTCGCCGGCGAAGCACTGGTCGACGTCGTCCCGGCGCCCGTCGGCGGCTATTTCGAACTGGCTCCCGGCGGAAGCCCGGCGAACGTCGCGGTCGGAGTGGCCAGGCTCGGGGTCCCGGCCCGGTTGCTCGCCCGGATCGCCGACGACCTGCTCGGCCGCCGGCTCCGCGCACATCTCGAGGGCAACGGGGTCGATCTCGGCCACGTCGTCGCGGCCATGGAACCGACGTCGCTGGCGCTGGTCTCGGTCGGGCCCGACGGCGGGGCCAGTTACGACTTCCGGATCTCGGGCACGGCCGACTGGCAGTGGGCGCCCGCCGAACTGGCCGACGCCCTCGACCCCGGGGTGCACGGTCCGGTGCTCGCGGTGCACTCGGGCTCCCTCGCCCTGACCACACCACCCGGGGCGGCCGCGCTGCGCGAGCTCCTGGCGCGCGCCGCCTCGACCGCCACGATCAGCTACGACCCGAACTGCCGGCCGCTGCTCATGGGCGACCCGGCCGACGTGCTCGCCGGGGTCCACGAGCTGCTGGCGATCGCCGACGTGGTCAAGGTCAGCGCCGAGGATCTCGAATGGCTGACCCCGGCCGCGGCGCCGGAGGCGGTCGTCGAGGACTGGCTGAACCGTGGTCCGGCGTTCGTCGCGGTCACTCTCGGCGCGGACGGTGTGGTGGCCGGCAGCGCCTCCGGGTTACGGACCCGGCGGGCCGGGCGGCCGGTCGAGGTGGTGGACACCGTCGGCGCCGGGGACAGCTTCTCCGCCGCACTGCTCGCCGGGTTGCACCGTCGGGGCCTGCTCGGGGCGGCGGCCCGGCCTTCCCTGCGGGCGATCGACGCCGCCACCCTCGACGCCGTGCTCGACGGCGCCATCGCCGCCGCGGCGATCACCTGCTCGCGGCGGGGGGCGAACCCACCGACCACAGCCGAGCTGGCGGCCGGGGATGCCACGGTGCCGTCCGCCGGGACCTGAGGCCTCCTGGTTGTGCGCGGTGAGCGGCGTCCGAGCACCGCTCACCGCGCACGAGGGTTCGTGAGCGGCGGACGACGGCCCCAGATCCTTTCGCCGCCCGCCGCTCACGAGCTATCGCCGACGGGCTCCTGCCCGCCGTGGCCGAGTCAGGGCGGAGGCACACCGGCCTGCGCACAACTGCCACCCCCGTCACTCCTGTCTCAACCGCGCACCCATTTCACCGCAGATCGTGAGCGAAACCGAGATCAACAACCCGTTCGAGTAGCACTCCAACGAGAGCACGCTCAGCGATCGTGCGCAGTTCGACAGCACTCCGTGATCATCTCGCGTCACCCGGAGTGTCGGCCCCGAGCCCGGACCGCGACACTCACCAGGTGCACACGCCCCCACTCGCGACCGCACTCGACCTGGTCAGCCACCCCGAGGGCGGCTGGTACCGGCGCACCTGGACCTCACCGGTCCTGATCGACACCGACTACGGACCGCGACCCAGCGCGACGGCGATCCTCTACCTGCTCGACGGGGGGTCACGGTGGCACCGGGTGCGCTCGACCGAGCTGTGGCTCTGGCACAGCGGGTCGCCGGTCGCCCTGTCGCTCGGCGGCGACGGGCCGCGGCCTGCGCCCGGCAGCGAGCACCGGCTCGGCCCCGCCGATGCCGCGCAACCGTCGCTGCCGCAGCTCGAGGTACCGGCCGGGCAGTGGCAGGCTGCCCGGCTCCTCGGCGCCGAGCCAGCCCTGGTCAGCTGCGTGGTCTCACCGGGTTTCGACTTCGCCGACTTCGAGCTGGCCCAGCCGTGAGCCCGGCCCTGCGTGTCGCCCTGATCACCGGAGCGGTCATCACCATCGTGATCGCCCTGGCGTGGGGATTCCAGCGGCGATTGATCTACCTGCCGGCCGGGGACGTGCCACCCGTGACCGATGTGCTGCCCGGCGCGCACGAGGTCGAGCTGGAGACCGAGGACGGGCTCACCCTGCGCGCCTGGCTGCTGCCGGCACTGGGCCCGGACCGGGCCCGCACCGTGCTCGTCGCGCCCGGCAACGCCGGTTCCCGGGCAGACCGCGCCCCGCTCGCACGGCGGCTGGCGGCCGACGGCTACGGCGTGCTGCTGCTGGAGTACCGCGGCTACGGCGGCAACCCCGGCAGCCCGACCGAGGAGGGTCTGGCCGCGGACGCGCGGGCGGCGCACCGGTACCTCGTCGACCGTCGTGGCCTCCTGCCCGAGCAGGTGCTGCTGCTCGGGGAGAGCCTCGGCGCGGCGGTGGTGACCCGGCTGGCCACCGAACGGCCCGTGGGCGGTCTCGTGCTGCGCAGCCCGTTCACCAGCCTGGCCGACGTCGCGGCCCGGCACTACCCGTTCCTGCCCGTGCGTGCCCTGCTCCGGGATCGCTACGAGGTGCGGGAGCGGGTCCGCGACGTGCGGGTGTCCACAGCGGTGGTGCTCGGTGAGCGCGACGAGATCGTCCCGGCCGAGCAGAGCCGGGCGGTCGCGTCGGCGGCACCGCTGCCGGCCGGCACGACGGAGGTCCGAGGGGCCGGACACAACGACCCGGAACTGGCCGGTGGAGACGCCCTCATCTCGGCGGTGCGCGCGGTCAGCGCCACTTGATGCTGCAGCCGAGCGACGGGCGCTGGTCACCGTCGACGGGACGGCCGGCCAGCACCGCATCGACCGCGGCGCGCAGGTCCACGGCCGTCACCGGGATGTCGTTGCGGGGACGGGCGCCGTCGAGCTGACCGCGATAGACCAGGCGGCGCTGCGCGTCGAAGACGAAGTTGTCCGGCGTGCAGGCCGCGGAGTAGGCGCGGGCGACGTCCTGGCTCTCGTCGTAGAGGTACGGGAACTCCCAGCCGTGCCGGGCCGCCTCCGCGACCATCGCGGCCGGGCCGTCCTGCGGGTAGGCGGCGACGTCGTTGCTGGAGATCGCCACCATCGCGACGCCTTGCCTGGCCAGGTCACGACCCAGCTCGGCGAGCCCGGCGGCGACGTGCTGCACGTAGGGGCAGTGGTTGCAGATGAAGGTCACGACCAGGGCCGGCGCCGCGGCGAAGTCGCCGAGCCGGACGGTCTCACCGGTGGCGGGCGCGGGCAGCGCGAAGTCGGGAGCGGGGGTACCCAGCGTCAGCATCGCGGACTCGGTCGCCATCCCGTCAGCCTAGAGACGACACGGCACCACCGCTCCCCTTCGGCGGTGGTCGGTGCCGAAGGTGTCGAAGATGCCGAACGTGGTGTCGCTCTGGCGGATCGCGTACCAGGTCACCGTGCCGGGCTCCTGCTCCACGATGGACAGTCCGCCGTTGAGGAAGGCGGCGGCCTCGTCCTCCTTGCCGGGTTTGGCCTCGAGCGTCACGAGCAGGCCGACCTTCAGCTGGTGGCTCGGGTCGACCTTCCGCAGCCGCTACCCCGCGGTCGACCTCGACACCGGCCAGACCCTCGTCCGCGCCGAGGGCATCAGCACCGCCGGTGCGGCCTTCGCCCACATCGACCTCGCGCTCTCCCTGATGCACGTGCAGAGTCCCGCGCTGGCCGACCTCGTCGCGCGCTACCTGCTCGTCGGCGACCGGGTGTCGCAGGCGTCGTTCGCGGTGCCGACGATGCTGGCCCGCAACAGCCCCGAGATGGCGGCCTTCGAGCGCTGGGTGCGCAGCCACCTCGGCCGGGACGCTGCGCGCGCTCGTCCGCCGACGGCGTGGGGTCACCATCCGGGAGCTGCGCCGGGGAGCGGAGAGCAGCTGATCGGCACCTGATGTGGGACGAGTCCGGCGCTACCGTAGGGCGATGTCCGTCGCGCCCCAGCCACCGGAATCCCTGGATCCGCTGCGACGTGCAGCGCAACAGCAGCTCGAACGAGCCGTCGGTGAGGGCCGGTTGACTCTCGACGAGTTCACCGGGCGCAGCGGGCAGATCTGGGCCGCGACCCGGCAGCCCGAGATCGAGCGGACCGTGGCCGACCTGCCCGTCCCGGTCGTCGGGCAGACGACGGCAGCCCGGTCCACCCTGTTCGGCGTCATCGGGGACATCACCCGCCGCGGCCGCTGGGCGGTGCGGCGCCGTACCGTCGCATGGTTGCTGATCGGAGACGTCACGCTGGACCTGCGCGGGGCGGTGTTCACCGACGACACGCTGGAGATCGACGTCTACGGCCTGATCGGCGACGTCACGGTGACCGTCCCGGACGGGGTCGAGGCCGAGCTGACGGGTTTCACGTTGCTCGGCGACCGGAAGGTCGAACTGGCCCCGGTGCCGCGGGTACCGGGTTCACCGCGGGTGCGGATACGGGTGATCTCGCTGATCGGGGATGCGCTGCTGCGCTCGGACCGCTGACCCCTCCGCCCGCGAGTCGCGGTATTTCCGCCCGCGAGTCGCGGTACTTCCGCCCGCGAGTCGGGGTGATTCGCGAAGGGCTCCCGCGCGCATCGGCTCGCCGGATTCCGGGGTCAGGCTCGATATCCCCGCCGCCCGGGTGTTCTCACCGCCGGCCGAGCACCCGCTCCACCGGCCAGGTGTTGATCACCCGCTCCGTCGGCACCCCGCAGGCCACGGCCCGGGTCACGCCGTAGTCGAGCCAGTCGAGCTGGCCGGGGGCGTGCGCGTCGGTGTCGATCGTGAACTCGCATCCGGCCTCGACGGCGAGGCGCAACAACCGCTTCGGCGGATCGAGCCGCTCCGGCCGCGAGTTCACCTCGACGGCCACGCCGTACTCCGCGCACGCTCCGAACACAGCATCCGCGTCGAACTCCGATTCCGGGCGCTTGCGCTTACCGGTGACCATCCGGCCGGTGCAGTGCCCCAGCACGTCGACGTTCGGGTTGGCGACGGCGGTGAGCATCCGCTCGGTCATCTCATCGGCCGGCATCCGCAGTGTGGAATGGACGCTCGCGACCACGACGTCGAGCTCGGCGAGCAGATCCTCGTCCTGGTCGAGCGCACCGTCGTCGAGGATGTCGACCTCGATCCCGGTGAGCACCCGGAAACCGTCGTCGGCCAACTCGGCGTTGAGCTCGCCGATCTGCTCGATCTGCGCCCGCAGGCGCTCGGCGGACAACCCGTTCGCGACGGTCAGCCGAGGTGAGTGATCGGTGATCACCAGGTACTCGTGGCCGAGCTCGCGGGCCGTGTCCACCATCTCCCGCAGCGGCGAGCCTCCGTCGGAGGCGTCCGTGTGGCTGTGGAGGTCACCGCGCAACGCGGCCCGCAGCTCGCTCGCCGCCTCGTCGAGCGAGCTGCCCTCGGTGGCCTCCAGCCGGCGCAGGTAGACCGGGACCTCACCGGCCACCGACTCCGCGACGCACCGCGCGGTCACCTCGCCGACCCCGCGGAGCCGGACCAGCTCGCCGGATCTGGCAAGGGCGATGAGCTCGTCGACGTCCTTCCCACGCAGGACCGCGGCCGCCGTGCGGAAAGCGCGAACCCGGTAGGTCGACTCGTGGGCGCGCTCGAGCAGGAACGCGATGCGCCGCAGGTCGTCCACCGCATCTCGGGGGTCGGTCACGGCGCGATCGTGCCACCGTTCGCCCGGTGGGGCACAGCGTCGGTCGACTCGACCACGGTGGATGGCCCGCTTCCCGGAGATCATCTGCGTCTCGCTGGGAGCGGGCGAGATCGCGCACGGATACCGCGACTCGCGCACGCGGAAACCCGACTCGCGGGGCAGGGGACCCCGACTCGCGGGCGGGGAGAGCGCGACCCGCGGGGGCAGCGGGGGTCAGCGGAGCCAGCGGCGGTTCTTCTTCGCCCAGGCCGAGCGCCAGAACTCGGGGAGATCCGCCTCGATCCGGCCGGCCACCGCCTCGTCCCTTCCGTGGAGCAGGCCGAAGGTGAAGCCGTTCTCCCCCGCCGCGTGAGCGCGGGAACCCAGCTCACGCAGGGTGCCGCGCACCACGACGGTGTCCTGGTGCTCGCCGAGAGCCTTCTGCATCCCCTTGAGTCCGCGGCCGAATCGCTTCGCCTCGGCGCCCACCGCGGGGCGGGCCACCTCCGTGGCGTACCGGAGCCGCTTGCCCGCCTTGCGGACCGTGTGGATGGCCTCGTCCCGGTTCGGCGAGTCGGGCGCGAACGCGTCCCGGGCCGCCCGTTCCATCCGGCGTGCGCTCCGCGCGGCGAGCCGCGGCAGCTCCTTCACGGCCGGCCGCGCGGCCTTGCGGGTCAGCGGCGGATCCGCGAGCAGCTCGTCGAGGGCGACCCGGAGCGCTGCATACCGCTCGCCGTCCAGCTCGGCCAGCACGGCCGCCCGCGCTTCCGCCTCCACCCGGGCGAAGTGCCGGGTCACCTGAGCGCGGACCGGTCCGAGGACGAGGTCAGGATCGGTCCGGTCGAGGCGGTCGGTGATCCGCTCACGGAGGACCTCGGCGTCACGAGCGGGTGCGAGCGCACGGCCGAGCCAGCGCAGCTCCGCGATCAGCCGGCGGGCGTGGTCGCGGTCGAGGAGCGGGCGGTAGGCCTGCATCGCGCTGCGCAGCCGCCGGGCGCCGACCCGTAGCTGGTGCACGGCGTCCGGCTCGTCGCGGCGGGCCCGCAGGTCCTGCTCGGCGATCCGGTCGGCCTGGGCGCCGATGTAGTCCATCAGCACCGCACCGGCCGACCCCTTCTTCCCGATCCGCCGGCGCCGCGCCGGCGCGGGCTGCAGCAGCCGGTCCAGCGCCCCGTCGGCGCCGGGTGGCGCAGGGACGGCGCCGGTCGCGCGGACCCGCTCGCGCAGCTCGTCGAGCAGGGCATCGTCGCCGCCGGCACGACGCACACCGATCTCGCTCCAGGTGTCCACGCTCGTCGAGCTACCGAGCGTCGCGACCGTGACCTCGTCCTGCACCACCTCAGCCAGCAGCCAGTCGCCGCCACCGAGTAGCCGGGTGGTCACCCGGACGGTCCGGATCCGCCCGGCGGGGAGGAGCGGGCGGTCGCGTCGCGCCCCGCGCAGCAGCTCGTCGAACTCCTCGGGCGGCCCGTCGGGATCCACGCCCTCCACATCGGGCAGCACGGCCGGCGCGCGGAGCAGTTCCGTGTCGTCGCCATCGGGCAGTCGCAGCCGCCACTGCGCCGTGACGTCGTCGCGATGCAGCACGAGTTCGATCCCGGCCGCGGCGAGCCGCAGATCGTCGGTGTCCCACCGCTCGGTCTCCAGGACCTGCGGCGGCTCCGCGGCGACCGTCTTCACCCCGGACAGCCCGGCGAGCCGGGGCGAACCGGCCGCGACCGATCCGCGGTAGGTGATCGCCGGTTCCGTCGCTGTGGTGTTCACCGTGTCCGCCATGTCACCGACTGCCCGTCCCGGGCTGCCGCTAACCGCGGACCGGGCGTCAGCGGGGCAGTCGCGCCTTCTGGACCTTGCCCATGTCGTTGCGCGGCAGCGAATCGAGGAACCGCACCTCGCGTGGACGCTTGTGCGACGCGAGCAGGCCGGCCACGTGGTCGATCAGCTCCCCGGCCGGCGGTGCCTCCCCCGCCGCAACGACGAACGCGACGACCCGCTCGCCGAGATCGTCGTCCGGGGCCCCGATCACGGCCGCCTCGGCGACGCCCGGATGTTCCAGCAGCGCGTTCTCGATCTCCCCGGCACCGATCTTGTAGCCGCCCGACTTGATCAGGTCGGTGGCCTTCCGGCCGACCAGGGCGAGCACACCCGACTCCGTCCAGCGTCCGATGTCTCCGGTGGCGAACCAGCCGTCGGGCGTACGGGCGGCCTCGGTCGCGTCCGGCCGGTTGAGGTAGCCGGAGAACAGGCCGGGCCCGCGAACCTCGACCGCGCCCAGGGCGTCGTCGCCGGAGGCGTCGGGCAGCGGAGCGAGCCGGACCTCGGTGCCGGGCACCGGCCGCCCGACCGTTCCCGGCTCCGGTTCGGCGTCGGCGAGGGCCGCGGTGAGGATGAGCGTCTCGGTGAGCCCGTAGCGCTCCCGGACGGCGAGCCCGGTCGCCTTCTCGATCCGGGCGTGGTCGACGGCGGTGAGTGCGGCCGAGCCGGACACCAGCAGCCGGGCCCGGCCGATCGTCGCGGCCGCCTCCGGGTCGTCGGTGAGCTCGTCGGCGAGCCGGTGGTACTGGGTGGGGACGCCGAACACCATGGTCGCGCCCGCGTCGACGGCTGCGGACAGCCCGGCCGCGTCGAGCCCGCCGAGATGATGCAGCGAGCCGCCGCGGCGCAGCGGCCCGAGCACGCCGAGCACCAGGCCGTGCACGTGGAACAGCGGCAGCCCGTGGGTCAACCGGTCCGCGGCGGTCCAGGCCCAGGCATCGGCGAGCCCATCGAGGTTGGCCGCGATCGCACCCCGGGAGAGCACCGCGCCCTTGGGCGGCCCGGTGGTGCCGGAGGTGTAGACGATCAGCGCGGGCGCGTCGGCGGGCGGCTCGGCCTCCGGGATCCCGCGACTCGGGCTCCCGGAAACCCCGACTCGCGCACCTGAGAACCCCGACTCGCGGGGGCGGGGGGTGACGTCGAGGCGGGGTAGGGCGGAGAGGGCCGGCGGTAGTTGGTCCTTCGGGGCGGCCAGGACCAGCTCGGGCACGGCGTCCGACACGACGTGCCCGAGCTCGCGTTCGCCGATCTTCGGGTTCACCGGGACGGCCGGCACCCCGGCCAGCAGCGCGGCGACGACGCCGACCGCGGTGTGCAGGCTCGGTGTCGCCCACACCGCGACGCGGCTACATCCGGCGAGGCGCCCGGCCAGTCCGCCCGCGACCGCGGCCAGCTCGCGGTAGGTCAGAGCTGCGGCGGGGTCGGTCCCGAAGGCCAGCGCGGGGCGGTCCGGCGGATCGGCCAGTGGGGGCAGCAGGGGTCCGGCGCTCACCGCGCGCCGCTCGTGATCGGCGACCGGGAGGCGGTGGTCACGGGCATGGGGGGCTTCGGGGCAGCGTTCACCCGATCACCTTGCCCGGGTTGAGGATGTCGTGCGGATCCAGGGCCGCCTTGATCGCCCGTTGCATCGCCAGCGCCCCCGGCCCGAGCTCGCGGCGCATGCCCGAGCGCTTGAGCAACCCGACGCCGTGCTCCCCGGTCACGGTGCCGCCCAGCTCGATGGCGGCGGCCACGATCTCGTCGAACGCGGCCTGCGCGCGCGCCTTGGCGGCCGGGTCACCGTGCGGCACGATGATCAGCGGGTGCAGGTTGCCGTCGCCGGCGTGGGCGATGTTCGCAACCAGAGTCCGGTGCCGGGTGGCGATCTCCTCGACGCGCCCCAGCATCTCCGCGAGTCGCCCGCGGGGTAGGCAGACGTCCTCGGTGAGCACCGCGTCGCCGCGCTGTTCGACGGCGGGGTAGGCCAGCCGGCGCGCGTCGAACAGCGCCTCGGCCTCCACCGGGTCGGTCGACATCATCGCGTCGCGCGCTCCGGCCGCCACGAACTCGGCGTGGATCGCCTCGGCCTCGGCGGAGGCCGCGGGCTCGGGGAGGTCGGTCTGGGCCAGCAGCAGCGCGGCCGCGTCCTCGGGCAGCCCGGCACGGCGCCACTCGTTGACCGCGTGCAGGCAGTGCCGGTCGATCAGCTCGAACGCGGCGGGTTGCAGGCCCCGTACGGTGACCGCGGCGACGGCGGCGCCGCAGTCGGCGAGGGTGTCGAAGAACCCGACGACGGTGCGCGGTGGCGTGGTGCGCAGCGGCCGCAGCTTCACCGTGATCTCGGTGATCACCCCGAGGGTGCCCTCGGAGCCGACCATCAACCCGGCCAGGTCGTAGCCGGCGACGCCCTTGGCGGTGCGCCGGCCGAGGCGGACCACATCACCGGACGCGGTGACGACCTCGAGCGCGAGCACGTAGTCGCGGGTCACCCCGTACTTCACGCAGCACAGCCCGCCCGCGTTCGTCGCCACGTTCCCGCCGATGGTCGACCAGGGCGCGCTGGCCGGGTCGGGCGGGTACCACAGGCCGTGGGCGGCCACGGCGGCCCGCAGGTCGTCGTTGACGACCCCGGGCTGGACGACGGCGAGCCGCTCGCCGGGGTCGATCTCGACGATCTCGCGCATCCGCTCGGTGCACAGCACCACGCAGCCGTCGACGGCGTTGGCCCCGCCGGACAGCCCCGTGCCCGCCCCGCGGGTGACGACCGGGACCCGGGCCGCGGCGCACACGGTGACGACCGCGGCGACCTCGGCGGTGCTGCGCGGGCGGACGACGGCGAGCGGGCGGCCGTGGTCGGCCCACTCCGCCTCGTCGTGCACGTAGGGCGCAACGGTGCCGGGATCGGTGAGCACCCGGTCGGCGGGCAGCGCGGCGGCCAGGTCCGCCAGCACGGCCGCCCCGGCAGGGTCGACGGGCGCAGCCGGGACCGCCCCTGGCTCCGGGCCGCCGAAGGGGCGGGCAAGACGCACGTCGACGGGCTCCACCATGCCCGCGACGCTATCCGGCGAGCCGCCCGCGGGCCACCTCCCGGCCGAGCAGCGTGCCCGACCGCCAGGCCGTCTCGATCCGCGAACTTCCCCAGCCGTCGCCGGCCAGGCCGATCCCGTCCGGGGTGAGCAGGAACGGCTGGTCCCGGTCGCACTCGGGTGCGGCGAAGCGCCACCGGTGCGCGTTCGTCCACTCCGGATCGCCCTGCAGGCCGAGCAGCTCGCGCACGGCCGTGACGACCTCGGGCACCGCGGCGTCCGGGTTCTGGTCGTAGCGCCGGGCCACGGCGTCCGTGGTGTGCGCGACGAGCACGGGCGCGCCGTCGCCGCGCCGGTCGCCGTCGTCGGCGATCATCGACAGCACCGGGTGGTCGTTGATGAAGGCGGCGGGCAGGTCGGACCATTCCCGCGTTGCGTAGCCGACGGTCACAGCCAGCACCGCACGCCAGCCTCGGCCGCGCAGCGCTGCGCCGGCGGGACACGCCGGATCGAGCAGCCGCAGGGCCTGCGGGTCGGGCATCGCCAGGACGACCACGTCGGCCCGGTCGCCGTCGACGACCGGGCCGGGCCCGACCCGGCACACCTCGTGGTCGAGCTCGACGCGCAGCCCGTCGGCCAGTTCCACGACCAGGCTGCGCAGCCCGTGTGGCGCGGCC
The DNA here is from genome assembly GCF_018531475.1 of Pseudonocardia mahuensis. GTDB lineage: Bacteria > Actinomycetota > Actinomycetes > Mycobacteriales > Pseudonocardiaceae > Pseudonocardia. Next base: position 10,918 of record NZ_JAHDTG010000065.1, on the reverse strand, counting down.
CAGCGCATCGGACCGGGCGAGCGCCGCCGGCCCCCGGGGCCGAGCACCGCCAGCTCGGAGGTCCACGGCCGGGCCAGACCCGCTGTGCGCCAGCGACCGACGACCTCGGCGAACTCGGGATCACGCACCGTGAAGTACGCGGCCCCGTAGTCGACCTCGCGGCCCTCGATCTCCTTGGTGGCCATCCGCCCGCCGACCCTGCGGGCCCGGTCGAGCACACGTACGCCGACGCCTGCCGCCGTCAGCTCCGCGGCACAGGCGATGCCGGCAAGTCCGGCTCCCACGACAACGACGGACATGATGGATCCAGCCTAGGCACCCGGTGACAGCACTGCGCCGGACGTCCCGTCCTGGCCTCTGCGGGCCAGGAACGACGCTCAGGCTGCTGGACGCGGGGTGAGGCGGGCGCAGACGCGGGCCAGACGGTCCGACCACCAGCGGGTGCGGTCCGGGCCGGCGGCCACGCCGGCGCGGCGCACCGGCTCGGGCGCCGTGCGCAGCACCGGCAGCCAGCCCTCGACGGGCCGCAGCTCCTCGGCCGGGTCGACGACGTCCTCGCGCAGCAACGCCCGGGTGCCGAGCCCGCACGCGAAGTCGAGCTGCGGCAGCGCGGCCGCCAGCGCGATCTCCGCCGCCAGACCCACGCTCGTCTCCAGCGCCGACGACACCACACACGGCAGCCCGCACGCCTCCGCCACAGCCAGTGCCCGGCGCACCCCGCCGAGCGGCGCGCACTTGAGCACCGCGACGTCGGCGGCCTCGGCGACCGCCACCCGCAGCGGATCCTCGGCCCGGCGGATCGACTCGTCGGCCGCGATCCGCACCTCCACCCGCCGCCGGACCGCGGCGAGCTCGTCGACGGTGACACACGGCTGCTCGACGTACTGCAGACCGCCCGCGGCCCGGTCGAGCGCCCGGATCGCGGCCACCGCCCCGTCGACGTCCCAGCGCGCGTTGGCATCCACCCGGACCGAACCGGCCGGGCCCAGCGCGTCCCGCACCGCAGCGACCCGTTCCAGGTCCGCCGGGAGCGATCCCGGCTCGTCGGCCACCTTGACCTTGGCCGTCGCGCAGCCCGACGCGACGACCATGGCGTGCGCCCGCTCCGGGCCGACCGCGGGGACGATGCAGTTCACCGGCACCCGCTCCCGGACCGGCGCGGGCCAGCCGTCTCGCGCCGCTTCGAGCGCGGCGGCGAGCCACGGCGCGGACTCGGCGTCGTCGTACTCGGTGAAGGGGCAGAACTCGCCCCAGCCGGCCGGCCCCGACAGCAGCATCCCCTCGCGGACGGAGATGCCCCGGAACCGGGTGGTCGTCGCGATCGCGTAGACGTCAGCCCGCACGCCGGGAGAACCTACGCCGACCGCTCAGACCAGCAGCTCGTGGTCGGCCGGGTCGATCTTCCGGGTGCGCTTGCGGAAGTTGAACGTGTAGTCCGGCCACAGCGTCCGGTTCTTGCCGTGCTCGTCGAGGTACCAGCTCGCGCAGCCGCCCTGGCTCCACACCGAGCGGTCCAGCTTGCGCTGGATCGCGTCGTTGTATGCGTCCTGCCGGTCACGGACGGTATCGATGGCCCGCGCCCGGTGCAGGTCGGTCACCGCCATGGCCTCGACGATGTAGTTCACCTGCGACTCGATCATGTAGACCATCGAGCTGTGTCCGAGGCCGGTGTTCGGCCCGACGATGAGGAACAGGTTCGGGAAGCCCGCCACCGTGGTGCCGAGCAGCGCCTCGATGCCGTCGCGCCAGACGTCGCCCAGCTTGACGCCGTCGCGGCCGGTGACGGCGACCTGGCTCATACCGTCGGCGACCTTGAAGCCGGTGCCGAAGATGATCGTGTCGACCTCGTGCTCGCGCCCGTCGGCGGTGACGACTCCGGTCTCGGTGATCCGGACGATCTTGTCCGTCTCGACGGCCACGTTGTCCCGGCGCAGCGCCGGGTAGTAGTCGTTCGACATCAGGATGCGCTTGCAGCCGATGGTGAAGTTCGGCGTGACCTTGGCCTTGAGCTCCGGGTCGCCGGCGAACTTGCGGTCGAGGTAGCTGCGGCCGAACCGCTCGACCAGCTTCATGTACTTCGGGTTCAGGAACCCGCCGACCAGGGCCTCGTGCCGCCAGTACAGCGCCGTGCGGTTGAGCTTCTGCAGCAGCGGGAAGCGAGCGAAGAGCTTTCGGGCGCGCTCGCTGATGGGGCGGTCGGGCTTGGGCAGCACCCAGGGCGCGGTGCGCTGGAACAGAGTCAGCGACGCGACCTGGGGCGCGATCGCGGGCACGAACTGGATCGCGCTGGCGCCGGTCCCGATCACCGCGACCCGCTTGCCCGTCAGGTCGTGGGAGTGGTCCCACTGGGCGGAGTGGAAGGCGGCGCCGGTGAAGCGGTCGAGGCCCTCGATCTCGGGGACCGACGGCTCGTGCAGCGCTCCGGTGCCCCAGATGACGAAGCGGGCGCGGATGGTGGACCCGTCGGCGGTGCGCACGTCCCAGTGCGTGCCGTCCCACTCCGCACCGGTGACCGTGACGCCGTAGCGGATGCGGTCGCGCAGCCGGTAGTGGTCGGCGACGTCCTCCAGGTAGGCCCGGATCTCCGGCTGGCGGGCGAACGTGCGCGTCCAGTTGGGGTTCTGCCGGAAGGAGAACGAGTACAGGTGGGACTCGACGTCGCAGGCGCAGCCGGGATAGGTGTTGTCCCGCCACGTGCCGCCCAGGGTGTCGCCCTTCTCCAGGATGACGAAGTCGCGGCGTCCTGCCTCGTCCAGCTTCACCGCGGCGCCGAGGCCGGCGAACCCACTGCCGACGATGACGACGTCGGTGACGTCTCCGGTGACGCCCCCGCTCAGCGGGACCTGCTCGCTCATCTCGCGCTCCTCCCGATCTTGTTACCGACGGTAAGTTACCACGAGTAAGTTACCTGCGGTAGAGTCTTCTCGTGGAGACGAGCACGCCCCGCCGCAGGGTCGGTCGCGCCGAGCGCGAACGCCAGATCCTCGACGCCGCCGTCGCCGTGTTCTCCGAGCGCGGGTACCAGAACGCGTCGATGGACGCCGTGGCCGAGCGGGTCGGCATCACCAAACCCGTCGTCTACACGCATTTCGGGTCCAAGGAAGGTCTGCTGCTCGCGTGCATCGCGCGGGCCCGCACCGAACTACTCGAGGTCACCTCGGCCGCCGCGGCCGCCGCCGAGGGACCCGAGGAGATGCTGCGGCAGGGCACCAGGGCGTTCTTCGACTACCTCGACACCCAGCGGCCGGCCTGGACGCTGCTCTACTCCGAGGCCAGCGTCGCGGGCGACGCGCTGGAGGAGATCCGCGCTCAGCAGACCGACTTCATCGCCGCCCTGCTCGCCACCCAGGCCCCCGACGCCGACCCCCAGCGGCTCGCCGGCTGGGCGCAGGTGATCGTCGGCGCGTGCGAGCGGCTGGCGCTGTGGCGCGGGCACGATCCGCGGATCAGCAGCGAGCAGGCCACGGAGTACCTGATGGACCTGGCCTGGACGGGGCTCGCGCACCGTCGGTGAGCAGGTGACCGGCACAATGTCGGTCGATGACGACGACGGCACCACGGCTGCTGCAGGTCCGACGCAGCGAGCAGATCACCCCGCGGATGATCCGCGTGACCCTGGGCGGCGACGAGCTGGCCGGCTTCCCCGGCGACGGCCCGGACCGCCGGATCAAGATGTTCTTCCCGGTGGAGGGCCAGGAGCGCCCGGCCATCCCCCGCGCGAGCACCGGCGGCCCGGTCTGGCCCACCGGCGAGGCGCGGCCCGCGATCCGCACCTACACCGTGCGCCGCTTCGACGCGGGGGCCGGCGAGCTCGATGTCGACTTCGTGCTGCACGAGGGCCACGGCCCGGCCGCGGCGTGGGCGCGTACCGCGGCGCCCGGCGCCTGGGTCGGGGTTTCGGAGCCGGGCGGACGCTACGTCCCCGATCCCGCGGCGGCGTTCCACCTGATCATCGGCGACGAGACCGCGCTGCCGGCCGTCGCGACGGTGCTCGAGGCGCTGCCCGCCGGTGTCCCGGCCATCGCGTTCCTCGAGGTCGCCGACGCGGATGAGGAACAGCGGCTGCCCGGTTCCGCGGAGATCCGCTGGGTGCACCGCGGCGAACGCGAGGCCGGGACCCCCCTGGTCGAGGCCGTGCGCGCCGCCGCGCTGCCCGACGGCGCCGGGCAGGCCTGGCTCGCCGGCGAGTCGGCCGCGGTGCGCGACCTGCGCAAGCACCTGCTCGACGACCGCAATCTCGACCGCCGCGCCGTCTACGCCACGGGCTACTGGCGCCTGCGCTGAGTCCCGCCCACACCACCCGCACAGAGCGCGTCGTGGAGCCTCAACGCGCCCACCAACACCCGCGCAGAGCGCGTTAAGCGTCCACAACGCGCCCAGCAGACCGCGCTGAGCGCGTCAAGGATCCACAACGCGCCCGGCAGGCGCGCGTTAGATGCGGATGACGGTGGCGTGGGCGTCGGTACGGGACACCCGGATCTTGCGGCCCACGACCTCTTCGGCCGAACCTGCGCCGGGGCCGTCCGGGTAGAGCGACAGGGCCTGCGCGGCCGCGGTGTCGCCCGGTGCGGTGGCGGCGGCGAACCGGCGGCCGTCCGTGGTACGTGCGACGAGGAACGCCGTCGCGGGCTCGCCGTCGCGGCTGTACTCGACGGTGGCGGTCTCCACGGTCATCTCGCCCTCGGCGGTCACGTCGAACTGGGGGGCCGAACCGGTGGCGGCTGCGGTGTCCACCGCGTCCGGGTCGCCGATGTACCCGCGCGGGTGCGGACCGCGACCGAGCAGCACGGCGTGCTGGTAGGTCAGGTAGCCGCCGTTGGCGTGCACGAGCGCGGTGCGGGCGCCGGCGCGCAGCCGGCCGGCCACCGCGACCACGGCGTGCAGGCTGTAGCTGCTCAGCGGGCCGCCGAACGCCGAGTGCCCGCCGGTCACGCTGGGCACCGCGCTTCGTGACAGCCCGAGGTGCTCGGCGACGAGCTTGGGCACCACCGGGAAGCAGCTGTAGACGTCGACGACGTCGAGCGCGTCGGTGGGGATGCCACCCGCGGCGAGGCAGCGGTCGAGTGCGGACTCCAGCGCCGGGGACCGGTCGAGTCCGGGCCGGGCGAGCACGTCCGGGGAGTCGGCCGCGCCCGCGCCGCCCCACACGTACACGATCTTCTCGTCCGGCACGCCGTACTCGCGGGCGGCGGCGAGCGAGGTGACGATCACCGCGGCGGCCTGGTCGACCATCGGCATCGCGTTCACCGCGAGCGGGTACGGCTCGCAGACCATCCGGTTGCCCGCACCGACCGTCGCGATCTCCTCGGCGGACCGGACCTCGGGGTTCCAGGCCACGGGGTTGTCCGCGGCCACCCGGGAGAACGCTGCGTAGAGGTCCGCGGCCCATGCGGCGGCCTGCGCGGGGCTGTCGCCGAGCCGGTGCCGCAGGGCGTTCTCGAACAGCGGGTAAACCCGTGTCGGGAGCACCAGGCCGGCGGCCTGCATCGCCGGGCTGCCCAGGTCGTCGGGGCTGAACTCGGGCGGGCCGCCGGGCTCCGCACTCCACTCCAGATCCGCCGCCGGATCGACGCCGGCCTTGGCCAGCGCCACGATGCTGGCCTGCGCCTCACCGCCGACGATCAGCGACACCCGCGACTCCCCCGCCGCCACCCGCGCGGCCGCGCGGTCGAGCAGCTCGGCGGGCCGGTGCCCGCCCACCGGAGCGGCGAAGCGGTGCGTGGGCCGCGCGTCCAACCGCTCGGCCAGGATGCCGGGCAGATCGTCATAGCCCCAGCTCGCCACGTTGACCACACCGATGGCGTCCGCATCGCGCAGCAGACGGCACGCCTGACCTTCGGCTGCGTCCGCGGCCGCGGCCGCCAGCGCGTCCAGGATCAACCGGACCGGTTCGCGGGCCCCGGCGACCGTCCGGTCGCGGTTACCGAGCACCTGGCCGACTCCGACCACCACGGGAAGCTGTCCCTCGTCGCGCACCGCGCCGACGCTAATACAGACAGTGCATGACCGGACGAGGTGTCCCGGCCACCGCGGGCCCGGACCCGTTGCACAGCGGATCCACAGCCGGCACCCAGAACGGACACAGTCCGGCGCACGACGGGTGCGGGCCCGGGGACGGTGCCGGCGAACGCCGCGGTCAGCCGCGGGCGGCCCGGCGGTCGGTACAGCGCGCGCAGTCGCGGGCAGGGCGCAGGTGCTCGTGCACCGCGCGCTCGGCGCCGCAGCGACAGGTCATCGAGATCGGGCCCCGGCGAATCGCGGTGCGGGCCGAGCGGGCCGGCCGGGTGACGGTGGTCGACCGGCCACGGCGCGGCAGGGCGGAGGCGCTGTACAGCTGCATGAGGGTCCCGACGAATCCGGTGGTGGACGGGCCGCGATCGGCGGCCCACAGGGAAGTCGTCATCTGACTGTTACATGTTGCAGTCGCCGGGAAGCTCGACGAGGGGCCGATTCGCAAGATCACCGGCCTGGGTCTCGCTTCACCAGGGCCTCGCCTTCGGCGGCCGGTGGGGCGGTGCGGTGCTGCCTGCGGGGGAGCTCGCACCCGAGCACCAGCGCGGGTTCTACGGCAGCTTCGCCCAGATCGGGGCCCCGATCGGTGCGCTGGAGGACGCGAAGGCGCACCTGACCTGCCTGTCTCCGAGGGCCGTCCCGCAGCCGGGCGGCCCTCGGTCGCGCGAGCGGTCACGCTGCCAGACTGGGGGCCGTGATCTCCACGCTCAGCTCGGCCGCCGGGACCGCTTTCGAACGGACTGCCGGGACGGTGCGCGCCCTCGGCGCGCTCACCAGGTCCGGCGTGGTCCGGCCCATCCGCCCGGACCGGCTGGTCGGGCTGGCCGGCGGTGTGCTGCGCTACGGGCTCAGCATGGCCGGCGGGTACACGGTCGGTGCCGCTCGGCACCCCCGCCGCACGGCGATCGTCGACGACGCGGGCGCGCTGAGCTACGCCGAGGTTCGGTGGCGGACCGACCGGTTGGCCCGCGCCCTCGCCGACGCAGGCGTCGGCGCGGGGACCGCCGTCGGCGTGCTGTGCCGCAACCACCGCGGGCCGATCGAGGTGATGGTCGCGGCGGGCAAGCTGGGCGCCGACGTCGTCCTGCTCAACACCGGGCTGTCCGCCGGGCAGCTCGGCGGGGTGGCCGACGAGCTCGGCCTGCACACGGTGGTCGCCGACGCCGAGTTCTCCGGGTCCGGGGTCCTCGCGGAGCTGCCCACGGGCTGCAACGTGATCACCGCGTGGGGTCCGGCTCCGGAGGGCGGGACGACGCTGGAGGAGCTGATCGCGCGGGAAGGGCGGTCGGGTCTGCCCGTCCGGCCGGCGCCGGGTCGCACGATCGTGCTCACCTCCGGCACCACCGGCACTCCGAAGGGCGCCCGGCGGCCGCACCCGTCCAGCCTCGCGCCGGCCGCGTCGATCCTGTCCGAGATCCCGCTGCGGGCCGGGGAGACGGTGTTCATCGCGGCCCCGCTGTTCCACACCTGGGGCAACGCGGGCCTGCTGCTGGCGGTGCTGCACGGGTCGACGGTGGTGCTGCGCCGCCGGTTCACCCCGCAGGCGTTGCTCGACACGGTCGCGGAGCACCGCTGCGAGGTGGTGTTCGCGGTGCCGGTGATGCTGCAGCGGGTGCTGGAGTCCGACGCCGACGGCTGGCGCGGCGCACACCCGCGGGTGGTCGCGGTCAGCGGGTCGGCGCTGCCCGGTGACCTCGCGGTCGCGTTCATGGACCGCTTCGGCGACGTGCTCTACAACCTCTACGGCTCCACCGAGGTGTCCTGGGTGAGCATCGCGGGCCCGGCCGACCTGCGCGACGCGCCGGGCACCGCCGGTCGGGCACCGGCCGGCACCCGGCTGCTGATCCTCGACGACGACGGCCGCCCGGTCCCGTCCGGCACCGAGGGCCGCGTCTTCGTCGGCAACGACCTGCCGTTCGAGGGCTACACCCGCGCGGGCGTCGAGATCGAGGAGCACGACGGGCTGCTCGGCACCGGCGACATCGGCCGGCTCGACGAGCGCGGGCGGCTGCACCTCACCGGCCGCGCCGACGACATGATCGTCTCGGGCGGGGAGAACGTGCACCCGGGTCCCGTCGAGGACCTCATCGCGCAGCACGGGCAGGTGCGGGAGGTGGCCGTGATCGGGGTGCCCGACGAGCAGTTCGGCCAGCGCCTCGCGGCCTACCTGGTGGTGACGCCCGGCGCGTCGCTGGACGCCGATGCGGTACGTGAGCTGGTGCGGGGGCGGCTGGCCCGGTTCGCCGTCCCCCGCGACGTCGTGTTCGTCGACGAGCTGCCGCGCAACAGCACGGGCAAGATCGTGGCCCGGGAGCTGCCGCAGCCTCGGTGAGCCTCCCCGCTCGCCACGGCGTGGGCGAGGACCACGCGCGCATCGTGACAACGCGCGCCGACGAGGGCCTCAGGCCCGTGGTCGGTGGCCGCGCTCGCGTAGCGTCGTGGACCGTGCCGTCCAACGTCGAGGAGCTGTTCGCCCCGCCGGCCGCGATCGCCGGGCACCCGGCGGTCCGCGGCGCCGCCCGGATCGCCGACGAGGTGCTGGCGCCGCACGCCGCGGCCGCCGACGACCCGGCGCGTGGCGTCGATCCGGCACACGTCGCGCAGCTCGCCGACGCCGGGCTGCTGAGCGTGAGGATCCCGCGGGCCGAGGGCGGCCACGGTGCGGACGACCGCGTCGACGCCGAGACCGTCGAGCTCATCAGTGGCGCCTGTGGCGCGACGTGGTTCGTCACCACCCAGCACCTCACGCCGCAGGGCATGTCCCGGGGCCGGCTGACCGGGCTCGCGGACTCCGCCGTCGTGGTCTGCCCGGCGGGGCAGCGGTACCGCGCGGGGCTGGCGGACGCGAGCACGCTCGCGGGCATCGCAACATCACACCTGCGCCGGCCGGGGGCGCCGGCGGTGCGGGCCGAGCCGGCGACCGGCGGGGGCTGGACGTTCACCGGGCACGCCGACTGGTGCACCGGCTGGGGCCTGATCGACCTGGTGATGATCGGCGCCACCACGCCCGACGACCGGTACGTCTTCGCGCTGCTGCCCGCCACCGAGCGCCCCGGGTTGCGCGCCGGCCCCGAGATCCCGCTGGCCGTCATGGCCGGCACCCGGACCGTCGCCCTCGACCTCGACGGCCTGCAGATCGCGGCCGAGGACGTGCTCTTCGACGTCGACGGCCCGGCCTGGCGCGCGCACGACCTGGCCCGCACCGCCAACACGACGCCCGCCTCGCTGGGCCTGCTGCGCCGGGTGCTGCTCGAGTTGGAGCGGGTCGGGCTGGGCCGCGAGCGGGCGGAGGCCGTCGAGCTCGCGGCACACCTCGCGGAGCTCGCCGCGGACCGCCGGGCGGAGGTGTACGCGCTGCTCACCGACGTGCCGCTGGGCGTGCGGACCGCCGAGCGGACCGCGCTGCGCGGCGAGATCACCGAGCTGACCGTCCGCGCCGCGCACGCGCTCGTCGCCGCCCGGTCGGGCAGCGCGATGCTGCTGACGAGCCCCGAACAGCGGTGGGCCCGGGAAGCGGCGTTCCACCTGATCCAGGCCCAGACCGCGCCGCTCCGGGCCGCGCAGCTCGCCGCGTTCGGGGCGGGCACACCGCTGCGCCGGCGGACGGAGATCGACACGGCGGTCTGACCGGGCGTGCCGGATCCGTTGCTCCCACGCGCCCGGCGTGCCAGGTTGGTCCACGGCGACGGCAGCGGCGCCGTCGGGAGGGGGCACCACAGTGCGGGTCGAGACGCATCTGCCGCTGGGCAAGGTGGATCCGGGCATCCGGGCGGCGGAGATCAGCCTGGACCTCACGACGGTCGGTGCGCAAGCCGAGCTCGTCGAGCGGCTGGGCTTCGACGGGCTGGTCCTCACCGAGACGAAGGAGGACCCCTTCGTCGTCATGGCCGTCGGCGCCGACCGCACCGAGCGGCTGCGGCTCACCACCGCGGTGGCCATCGCGTTCCCGCGCAGCCCCACCGTCACCGCGATGACCGCGTGGACACTCGCCCGGTTGTCACAGGGCCGGTTCACCCTCGGCCTCGGCACCCAGGTCAAGGGCCACATCGAGCGCCGCTACGGCCTGCGCTGGTCGGCGCCCGGACCATGGATCCGGGAGTACGTCGACGCCGTGCGCGCCGTCTGGCGCACCTGGCAGGAGGGTGCCCCGCTCGACCACCGCGGCGAGCACTACCGGCTCTCGCTGATGAACCCGCTGTTCGACCCCGGGCCCATCGCCCATCCCGACATCCCCGTGCACCTCGCCGCCGTCCGCCCGGGGATGGCCCGCATCGGCGGGCAGGTCGCCGACGGGGTGGGGCCGCACCCGATCTGCACCCGCGCGTATCTCGACGACGTCCTGCGACCCGCCGTCGACGCCGGGGCGGCGAGCCGGGGCCGCTCACCGGAGGACGTCGAGGTGGTCGCCAGCCCGCTGATCGTCACCGCACCGAACGAGGCCGAGCTGGCCAAGAAGGTCAGCGACGTCCGCGCGCGGATCTCGTTCTACGCCTCCACCCGCACCTACCGGCCGGTGTTCTCCCACCACGGCTGGGACGACGTCGCCGAGCAGCTCTCCCGGCTGTCCCGGGAGCAGCGCTGGGACGAGATGGAGGCCCTGGTCACCGACGAGATGGTGCACACCATCGGCGTCGTCGGCACCTACGACGAGATCGCGGAGCAGGTCTGGCGTCGCTACCAGGGGATCTGCTCGGCCGTCGAGTTCAGCCTGCCGGTGCACGGACCGGAGGACCACGAGCGGCTGGCCGAGGCGGTGCGGGCGGTCCGGCAGGGCTTCTGAGCTTGACGTTTAACCCCGTGCGTCCGAGCTGGACAGTTCCCTGTCTCGGCTCGGCGTGTCGCCGGGACATGGCACGGCCACCGCTGATCATCTTCGGGTTCCTTCCACAGAGCTCGAAGACGAAGG
>NZ_JAHDTG010000005.1 GCF_018531475.1 Pseudonocardia mahuensis | reverse complement strand
GCTCGACCGCCCTCAGCCGCAGCACCTCCAGCGTCCGATGATCCAACTTCCGGCCGTCGTTCTCACGCACACGCCGATCCTGTCAGATCACGCCATCCAAGTCGATCTACTTATGAACTCCTTGGTAAGGGCGCATTCGGTGTTTGCGGATGAAACAGCGAAATTATCGAAGGAGAAGTGGACGTGAGCGGAAGACGCTCTCAGCGAGGCTCTGAGTGGTCAATCTGGGACCTTCACGTGCACACGCCGGCGTCACTTGTTCACCATTATGGTGCGGATAGCGACGCGACTTGGGAGAGGTTCTTCACTGAGATCGAAAGTCTCCCCGACGACGTCTCGGTAATCGGAATCAACGACTACTGGTTCCTCGACGGCTACCGCAGGGTCGTCGAGGCGCGACGTGACGGCCGCATGAAGAACATCGCAACGGTGTTCCCGGTCGTAGAAATGCGCCTCAACCAGTTCGGCGGCAGCCGGAGCTCGCTCTCACGAGTCAATGTACACGTACTGTTCGACCCCGAGCTGGGCGTCGACGTCATCGAGCAGCAGTTCGTGAACAGGCTGAACGGGGAGTTCGCACTTAGCCCGGACGTGACGTCAGCGACCTGGAGCGGCGCCGTGAGCCGTGACTCGCTGGCTGATCTCGGCCGTCGGCTCAAAGCATCCGTCCCGGACGTCGAGTTGCACCGCTATGGGTCGGATCTCATGGAGGGCTTCAACAATCTAGTCGTCCCCCTTGAACAGGTGCAGACGTTCCGGCAGAGTACCTATTTAGCCGGAAGAACGCTCCTCGGGGTCGGCAAGACTGAATGGGCCGATATGAAATGGAACGATCAATCGGTGGCCTCCAAGAAGACCATCGTTGACCAAGCGGCCTTCCTGTTTACTGCCTATCAAGACCCCACGCGTTGGAAAAGCGATGTCGAGGTCCTTCGAGCGAGCAGGGTGAACGCGAAGGTCCTTGACTGCAGCGACGCCCATCGTTGGTCGGATTCGGCAGAGAGCGAGCGGATCGGGAACTGTCAAACCTGGCTCAATACCACGCCGACGTTCACAGGTCTGGTACATGCGCTAGCGGAGTTCGATCACCGCGTCTACGTCGGACTAGAGCCTTCGATGCTTGGTCGCGTCCGATCGACCCCTGAGCAGTACATCGATTCCGTCTCTATTGCACGTTCGGAAGGCGAAGAGGCCCCGCTCTTTGACTACACGCTTCCGCTGAACAGTGGGTTCGTCGCGGTCGTTGGAAACAAGGGGCAGGGAAAGTCTGCCCTTCTCGACTGTATTGCACTCGGTGGGAATTCGTCCCGCAATGATGATTTCGCTTTCTTGAACCGGCAGCGCTTCCTGAGTCCGACAAACAAGGCTGCAAGCTCCTACCAGGTTGCACTTCAGTGGAAGAACGGGGTATTTCGAAAGATCGCTCTCGCCGAGAAATTCAGTCACGCACATCAGGTGTCGGTCGAATACCTGCCTCAGCTATTCGTCGAGCGGATCTGCAGCTCGGATCCTGCAGGGCAGGAGTCCGACGCGTTCGAGCAGGAGCTCAAGGACGTCCTGTTCACCCACATTCCAGAGTCCCAGCGAGCTGGCGAGGCACGCTTCGATCAGCTGCTCGGACGCGTGACGCGCGCAAGCCAAGACCTCGTAGACCGACTCCGCGTTGAACTGAAACCTGTAGTAGCGAGTTACCTCGCGGCAGTCGAGTTCGTCGACCGGCACACCCTCTCTGACATTGAGGCGCGCATCACGGCGCGCGAGGTCGAGATCGCCGCAGCTGAGCAAGACCTCGTAAGAGCAAGGACCGAGCTCTCCCGTGTCGAGGCTGCTGAGGAGAAGTCGGCGGAGCTCGAGCGGCTACGCCGTCGCACGCAAGAGTTCGACCTTCAGATCGAGCGCGCTGAAGAGCAGAAGACGGTAGAGCAAAAGTCGGCCGGCCTGGCCCAGCAGTCTTCCCTCGCCCTCGACTCGATCAGACAACGACTGGGAGATCTGCGGGCAGCCGCGCGGCATCTGGATGAGGAGCTCGAGATTCTCCGTTCGCGATACGGCGTGGAATCAACGGGTCGACTCGTTGATGTCGTGGTGACAGATGAGCTTCTCGACAGGATTGGCGATAGGGCGTCTGCGGCCGAGACGAGCGCTGGCCGGCGTGAATCAGAGCTGGTGGCTCTTGTCGGTCAGCTCGTGGCAGATCGAGATCTCGTGCTCACGCGGCTCGCCGCGGAGGACGGTGCCAGAGAACTGGCCCGCCGCAAGGTTGTGCAGGGAGAGCAGCGGCTGCGTGATCTGCACGGTTCCGAGGAGGTCATCGAGTCTTATCAGTGGCTGCGCGCACTCCGGGACGATGTCAAATCTGGTCCGACCCGGCTCGAGGCAGCCGAGGACGCGCTGATCGATCACGCGAGGTCGATTCATGAGGCTATGTCGACCCAGCTCGCCGATGTAGCCACGCTCTATCGGCCGGCTGCGGACTTCATGGCGGTATCGCCTGCGCTGCGGGACGCCGGACTGTCCTTCGTGGCCGTGCTGCAGTTCGCCCAGGGCTGGCGCAAGCTGTGCGACCATCTCGATGGGCGTCGAACCGGCGAGCTGATCGGGCAGATGTCAGAGGCGCCGGAGACCATCGATCCCGCAGACTGGCCGAGCCTTGGCGGGTTCCTCAAAGACTGCCTCCAGCGTCTCCGGCGTGAACGCGGCGCGAGTTCCGGACAAGGCCGATCGCCGGCGCTTTCTCTCAAGACGACGTCCACGCTCGCGTCCTTCGTGTCGACCCTCCTCGATTTGCGGTGGCTCGATCTCCGCATCGGCCTGATCGGCGACGGACTGCCTCTCGCGCAGCTCTCGCCCGGCCAGCGTGGGCTCGTTTTAGCCCTCTTCTATTTGGTCGTCGACCGACGGACGACGCCGCTGCTCCTCGACCAACCGGAGGAGAACTTGGACAATGAGACCATACATTCGCGGCTGGTCCCAGCGATCAGGGAAGCGGCGGCGAGACGGCAGACGATCATCGTCACTCACAATGCGAACCTGGCTGTCGTCGGAGATGCCGACCAGGTCGTACACTGCCGGCTCCAGGACGGCCGGTTCCTGGTCACAAGTGGATCTATGACTGAGATGGAAATGGCACGCCACGTGGTCGACGTCCTTGAGGGAACGAAGATTGCCTTCGATAACCGACGGGCGAAGTACGAAGCGGTCAGAGTTGGTCAAATCGCTTAGTGAAGGCTGGGAAGGCGAAGTGGGTCCCAGGGGGGAGCGGCACGGCAGTCCATGCGTCGGCCTCAATTCGATTTATGGCTGATCTCTTAATTGCTTCTGTCGACTCTCGACCACCCGTAGCTCGCGCCGCACCTTCTCAGGATCCCATCGCGTGTGCCCGCCTGGCGTGCGCAGCTCGGGTGTAATGGCGCCGCTGGCGATGTAGCGCTGGATCGTCCGCAGGCTGAGGCCCAGCTCCTTGGCGAGCTGCCCGCTCGTCACCAGCCGTGCCACGACACGCAGGCTATGCAGCTGATCGAGTTCGTGGCACCGCTCGTCGTACTATGTCGTAGATTGACGTAGTTGGAGGAGGCGGTGTGGCGGACACGGTCTACTCGGTCCACGCGACGAGGCCGGACGACGTCGGGGCCGGTCGAGGTCGTCTTCGGGTCCGAGGCCGAGGCGCGTGAGTATGCCCGGTCGCGGTCGCTCGACGACCGGGTGCTCTCGACGTCCGTGACCAGCTTCCGTGTCGGCCGGCTCGGGACGAGACAGTCGGTCGCGTGGTTCGTCGAAGGCAACGAGCAGCCCCGCTCGTTCACTCGCCGGCTGTATCCGACGGACTGACGTGCGCGTCGCGCAGCCGTAGGCTCGGATCGGCCGCGCCGCGGACGGGTTCCACGACGAGGGATTGGGGTGTGCGATCAGCGACGCGAGCATGACGAACCAGGACGAGCGGGACGACCCCGCGGTCGTCCTGCACTCAGCGGCGCAGAAGGTCCAGCTGGAGGACGAACCCGTCGAACTCATTCGCTACGGCTCCAACGCTGTCTTCCGGCTGCCCAACCGCGTAATTGCCCGCGTCTCTCGTCCGGGAGCTCGAGCAGGAGGTGTCGAGCGCCAGGTCGCCGTCGCGCGGTGGCTCGAGCAGCTCGAGTACCCCGCCACGCAGGTCGTCGACGTCGACCAACCCGTTGTTGTGGGCGACCGCCTCGTGACGTTCTGGAAGTCGCTGTCCGACGATGAGACGTACGCCGGCCTCGCCGACGTGGCCGCGCTCATTCGGCGACTGCACGAGTTCCAGGCGCCGGCCTCGATCGAGCTCCCGAGACTGCAGCCCTTCGGTTCGCCCCATGCCCCGCTGCCGTCCTTCCCTGGACTCGAGGAGGACGACGCTGCCTTCCTGCAGGAGCGCTACCGCTGGGCACGGGCGACCTTCGACGGGCTCCCCTTCGCCTTGCCATGCGGCGTGATCCATGGGGACGCGAACGTCGGCAACGTCATCCTGGACCGCGATGGCAGGCCGGTGCTGATCGACCTGGACAGCTTCGCCGTCGGACCGCGCGAGTGGGACCTGATCCAAACTGCGCTCTTCTACGACCGGCTGGGCTGGCACACGCGCGAGGAGTACGAGACCTTCGTCGAGGTCTACGGCTACGACCTGCTGCAGTGGGAGGGCTACGAGCAGCTCGCCGACATGCGCGAGATCGCCATGACGGCGTGGCTCAGTCGGCAGGCCGCGGAGTCCGAGAAGTCAGCTGCGGAGGCGGCCAAACGGATCGCGGCGATCCGGACCGGAGCGAGTCGTCGGGACTGGTCGGCCTACTGATCCGCCTGCACCCAGAGCCTGCGGGTGCGGGCCTGCTCGACGAAGTCGGCGAGCACCCGACTGCCGCGGAAGCGGGGGAGTCTCCGACGCAGCTCGCCGACATAGCTCGCGCAGCGGGTCGACTGCAGCTCCTCACCCAGGTCCAGTGCGCAGAGAGCTGTCTCGCAGCCGGATTCGACCTCGCCGGCGTCGAGTTGTGCCTGGGCGAGGAGCATCGTCGCGAAGAAGTCGCTGCGTAGGTAGTCGCCCGTGGCGCCGTCGACGGCTCGGGTCGCCCACCCGATGGCGGCCGACGGCCGGCCGAGATCGCGGTGGCAATGGCCGAGCTCCGCGGCGAACTCGGCCTCGTCGAAGTACTGGATCCACTCGGGACCGTCGCCCGTGGAGTGCCGCTCGAACTGCGTCGTGGCCTCGCTCAGCGCCGCATCGCAGCCGGTCGCGTCGCCGAGCCTCGCGAGCGCACGCGCCTCCATGACGCGGAAGTGCGCGCTCAGCACGGGGATGCCGAGCGAAGTCGTGCCGAGGTGCGCCGCCCGGGCGAGGTTGGCCGCCTCCCGGAACCTGCCGAGGTAGGTCGCCTGGTGGCTCATCGCGTCGAGGATGCTCGCTGCCAGGCTGCGATCGTCGGCAGCGTCGGCGAGGGCGAGTGCCTGGATGAAGTACCGCTGGGCCAGACCGTGATGCCCGACGTCGTAGGAACTCCAGGCCGCGAGCTGCGTGATCTCCGCGCTCGCTGCGAACAGCTGCTGCTGCACCGAGGACGACGCGGTGGCCCGGAGTGTCCTCGGCAGGTCGTCGCGGAGGTAGGAGACGAGGGCTCGTCGCGTGTGGCCGCCGCCGAAGCGGTTGTCGAGCATCGCGAAGGTCAGCCGGGTCTGGCGGATGCGCTCGACGTCGCTCGCGCCGACGGTGCCCGGCCAGTCGTCCGAAGAGCTGCGCGCCCCGACGAGCCATGACAACGAGGCGTCGCTCCACGCTGCCGGGCTGACGGGCGAGGCGACGACCGATCCGGCCTGGTCCAGGTCTGCCTGCAGCAAGGTGGCGAGCGTCGACGCCGACTCGGCGACACCGTCCGGGTAGGTGAGACCGACGTCGGGGGAGATGCTCGCACCGGCGAAGCCGACCTCGTCGGGGTGGACCTCGCGCCCGAGGCGTTCGCCGAGCGCCTGGAGGATGCAGGCCCTCGTCTCCGCGTCGCGCGGGACCGTGCCGTTGATCCAGCGGCTGACGTAGGTGTGCGTGTACTCGCGCGTCAGACCTCGCCGAGCCGCCATCGCCGTGACCGCGCGGGCGAAGCGCTTGCGCCCCACGGAACCATCACGGTCGAGAAAGCCCGCCTCGCGCAGCAGAGCGCTGAGCTGCTCGTTCGCGGACATCGCCCTCCCTCTGCGCCCCGGGCGTCCGAGTGTGCCCCCTTCTGCGCCCTGCCGTGTGCCGTTCGCGAGAGTCAGAGTGGATCACGTGGAGGAGAGACGGCAAGAGACGATCGGCGGGGGACCGTTGCGCCCCGCCGAGAAGGTCGAGCTGCACGAAGAGCTCGCGCGGCTCGGCGCCGAGGTTCGCCAATGGGCGGAGTTGCTCGCGGAGCGGATCGACGACCTGGGTCGGGTCCTCAGCGACGGATCGTCTTTTCGAGCTCGGTCACCCGAGCGTCGAGCCGGGCCATCGCCGAGTCGAGAGCCTCCCGGAGTTCGTCGATCCTCTCGCTGATCTCGACGAACTCCGCCGAGGGAGACGCCGGCTGCGGCTCGCGTGAGACGTAGACGCCCTTACCCGGCTGGCCTTCGGCAAGGCCGTCGCTCTGCAGTTGCTTGATCGCGGCGCGCGCGACGGTCACCGAGACCTCATAGGTCGACATCAGCGCAGACGTGGAGGGCAGGAGGTCCCCGACGGCGTAGGTCCCGTCCAGGATCTTGCCGCGTAGGTCGTCCGCAATCTGCTGGTACTTGGGGCGCCTCGCCACCGACCCTCCTCGCGTCGTCCCCGGCATCTTGCCGGGCGACGCCCCCACCTTCCACGACACGCCCATCCACAGGCGTGTCACCACCCCTACTGCATCAGGTGCACTATGTGCATATGGTTGGAGCCGGTCGTCCTGAGGAGGACAAGTGAGGAAGCAGCGGCACAGCGAGAGCTCGGTCGCTCCGGCGTTCTACAGCGTGGCCGCGACGGCGCGGATGCTCGGCGCGTCGGAGATGACGGTCTATCGCGCGATCCAGGACGGGGAGTTCCCGGCCCTGCGCATCCGCGGCCGGATCGTCGTGCCGGCCAAGGCGCTCGAGGCGATGACCGAGGCCGCGGTCGCGGGACACCGCACGATCGACGTCGCGGAGTGGACGCTCGCCGCCGCCGAGGAGGTGGCCGATGGACGCCGCTGAACTCTTCGACGCCCTCTTCGGCAGGGAGATCGATCCGGAGTGGCGCATCTTCGCGAGCTGTCGGGAGATCGACGCCGATGTGTTCTTCCCGCGTGAACGGGAGCCGGCCGGGAAGGTCAAGGCGATCTGCCGGGGATGCGCGGTGCAGCCCGAGTGCCTGGCGATGGCAATCGCAACGGGCGAGGCCCACGGGATCTGGGGTGGCCTCACCCACCGCGAGCGGCTCCATGTAGTCCGCACGCTTCGGCGGGCCGGGTTCCGAATCCCGCGTTGGCGGCGCGGCCAGAGTGCGGCGTGACCCGAGAGGAATGGAACATCGTGGAAAGCGCCGGAGTGCTCATCTTCTTCGCACTGGTCGGAGCCTTCATCTGCGCCAAGGCACGGGTGCCCTCGGGAGCCGTGGCCTTCACCGTCGTGGCACTCGCCCTGTTCGTCGCCACGCCCGTCGGCCAAGGCGTGCCCGACGCCGTCGCGGGCTTCTTCTCGGCGGTCGACGACGCCACGACGCCGGTGCTCAACGAGGAGGGCTCCGGTGCCTCCCGTTGATCCCGAGGGCGGTGCGCGGTGACCGCACGAGGTGGGCTCTTCGCCCTGCTGCTGATCGTGGCGGTCGCCGCGGCCGTGCTGTCCTTCGCCGCGCTTCGCGATCTCGCCCTGACGTGTGGCTTCGCCGCCTGGCTGGCGTGGCTGCTCCCGGTCGTGGTCGACGCCGGCGCGGCTGCCGGGTCGTTGGTGTGGCTCGGCGGCTGGGCCGCCGAGCCGGCCCGACGCTTCGCCCGTGCCCTCGCGCTGGGGCTGCTAACGCTGTCGGTCGCGGCCAACGCGCTCGGTCACGGCCTGGAGGCCTACGGGCTGGCGCCGCCCTGGTGGGTGGTCGTGGTGGTGTCCGCGATCGCGCCGGCCGTCCTCGGCGCGGTCGTGCACCTCGCCGTGCTGGTCGGGCGCCGTCGCGTGGACGTTCCCGGGGTGGAGGAGCCGCACGACGACGAGGTCATCGACCTCGAGGAGAACGGGCTGTCCCGGTGGTGGGAGACAGCGCAACCGGTCTCGGAGCCGAGCCTGACGGACCGGGCGCAGGTCCTGATCGCCGGCGGCCTCGGACGCCGCCGGCTGGCCAAGGAACTCGGCGTCACTGAGCACGAGGCACGGCAGTTGCTCGAGGCCTCCCGCCACACCGAGGACATCGACCGGGTCGAGGAGGACGCGTCGTGACCGTCTCATCAGTACTGCTCTTCGTGCTCCTCGTCGGAGGAGCGGCTGTCGCCTGGATGCGGCGCTCGCGATCGGCTGCGGCGACGCTGGCGCTCGCCGCGCTCCTGTTCGGCTGGGGCCTGGGCCGCCACCTTCCGTGGTGGGTGCTCTCGGCTGTGGGTGTCGTGGCGCTCGGTCTGTTCTGGCAGCGATGGAGCCGGACGGCGGCGAAGGTGACGCGTTGGGGTGCGCGATCGCGGCGGAAGTCCGGGGTGGCGTCGTCGCTGGACATCGCCCGGGTCGCGTCGGGGGCTGCGGTC
Source organism: Pseudonocardia mahuensis (assembly GCF_018531475.1). Classification (GTDB taxonomy): domain Bacteria; phylum Actinomycetota; class Actinomycetes; order Mycobacteriales; family Pseudonocardiaceae; genus Pseudonocardia. Next base: position 119,149 of record NZ_JAHDTG010000005.1, on the reverse strand, counting down.
CGGCGCAAGGCCACATCCCTGCGGCCGGCGCTGGCGGCGCTGCCGCGTGCCGAGCGTGGCCGGATCCGGACCAGCGACGTCGGTGTGGCGTTGTGCCAGGTCGGGTTGCAGCGGGTGTGGTCGTCGATCGAGGACGTCACGCTGATCTTCGGCGGGCCGCGGACCGGGAAGACCGGCTGGCTGGCCGGGCGGGTGCTCGACGCGCCCGGCGCCGCCGTCGTCACCTCGACGCGGACCGATCTCCTCGAGCTGACCTCGCCGCTCCGCCGGTGTCGAGGGCCGGTGTACGTGTTCAACGCGGTCGGGCTGGGCGGCCACCCGTCGACGATCACGTTTGACCCGCTGACGGGCTGCGCAGATCCGGTGACGGCGGCTGAGCGGGCGACGGACCTGTTGGCGGCGGGATCGCCTGGTGGAAGTGACCGCGAGTTCTGGGACACGCAGGGCCGGCGCGTGCTCGCTGCGCTCATGCATTCCGCGGCCCTGGGTGAGCTCAGCATGCGCGAGGTTCTCGGCTGGGTCGCCGATCCGGACGGTGCACAGCGCGAGGTCACCTCGTTGCTGCGCAAGTCTCCGGCTCCGGAGTACGTGCAGGATGCCACGCAGTTCGTCACGACCAACGACCGGACCCGGACGTCGATCACTTCGACGATCATGCCGGCGCTGGGGTGGTTGACCTCGCCCGCGGCGTCAAGCGCGGCGAGCGGCGCGCATCCGTTCGACGTAGCCGACCTGCTCGACACCTGCGCCACGGTTTATCTGCTGGGCGCGGAGGAGACGCAGGCGGCACCCCTGGTCTGCGCGCTGACGGGGTTCATCGCGCGGGAGGCCCGGCGGCTCGCCGCTGTCCGGCCGGGCGGGCGGCTCGATCCGCCGCTCACACTCGCGCTCGACGAGGCCGCGCTGATCTCGCCGGTGCCGCTGCAGTCGTGGACGGCGGACATGGGCGGGCGCGGCGTCTCGATCATCGGCGCGTTCCAGTCGCGGGCGCAAGTGATCGCGCGATGGGGCGAGACGGGCGCGGCGATCATCCTGAACAACACCGCGGCCGTGATGGTGTTCGGCGGGACTCGGGACCGCGACGACCTCTCGTACTGGTCCACTCTTGCCGGCGAGCGCGACGAGCCGGTCACGACCACCGACGACCACGGTCGCCTCGCCTCGCGGACGGTCCGACGTGTTCCCGTCCTTGCTCCTGCGCAGATCGCGAACCTGCCGGCCGGGCAGGTCGTGGTCTTCCGTCGCGGCATCCCACCCGTCATCGGCCGGGTCCGAATGGCCTGGCGGCGACGCGACGTCCGGAGTCATGTTCGAGCGATCCACCGCAAGGAGCGCGCGACGCGTGTCCGCGTGTGGAGCGCGAACGCGACAGTCGCCGTGCTCGATGCGCTCGCTGTCCGTTGGCCGGCCCGTTTCGGCGCGCTGGCACGTCGGGTGCACGACGCGGGGACAGCTCGTCGTGAGGCCCCAATGGCCGAGATCGAGGCACCGGACAACGTGGTGCCGCTGCCCGGGAGGCGGTCGTGACCGACGAGCGAGAAACCGTGGTGACCGCCCTCGCCCGCTCGTTGGAGCGGACGCATCGCAGGCTGGGCGAGTTGGAGACGTTGGTTCGCCAACTGGCTGCCGACGTCACCAGCCTCTCCCGCTCGCGCCCGGCACCGGGCGAGGCGTCCGCGGGACCGGGTGAGGGCGAGCGTGACGCCGAAGGGGGTGGGTGGCTGCTGGCCGAGGACCGGGAGGCGGCCCTGACGGGGATGGCCGACCTGGTCGAGTGGGTCGAGACGGTCTATCTCCGCTACCCGGACGCCGAGCTGTCGTCGTGCTGGCTTTGGCACCCCGCCGTCGTCGAGGAGCTGTGGTGGCTGCGCGGCGCGCACGCCGCGGCCTATGACGACGCCCCCGGCTCCTGGCAGCGGATCGGGGACTGGCACGACCGCTTCCGCCCCGGGGTGGTCAAGCGGCTCCGCGCCGCTGTGGGCGGCTGTGAGCTCGTCCTGCACGCGCCCGGAGGCGAGCAGACCGGGCCGCCGCCGCTGGCGCCCCTCGCCGAAGCCGCCGCCGGCATCACCGCCGCCTGGACGACCCGCCGACTGCTGCCCGAGCCCAGCGACTCCCAGCTCGCCGCAGCCGAGCAGCACGACCGCGCACAGCACCGGAAGGCCCACCGATGACCACGCGTCTCCAAGATCAACTGATCAAGATCAAAAGCCCGTACACACCTAGGCATCACGATCCGATGGGAGTGCGAGGGCCGTCGTGCTGAGCTTGGCGATCGGGCACGACGTCGGCTACCTGACCGGTCCCGTGGCCGGTGGCCGGGAGGGCTACTACACCGGTGCTGTCGCGGCCGGCGAGCCGGCTGGGCTGTGGTACGGCGGCGGCGCCGAGCAGCTCGGGCTGACCGGCGAGGTCGACGCCGAGCTGATCGAAGCCGTGTACATGCACCTGCTCGACCCGCGTGATCCGGCCACCGGGTCGCGGTCGACGTGGGGTGAGGCGGCCGCTCTGGCGGCGCCACATAGGAGGTTCCGATCTGCGGAGCAGATCTATGCCGAGCTGGCGGCTGCCGAGCCCCAGGCCGGGCCGGAGCGGCGGGCCAAGTTACACGCGCATGCAGAGGTGTCCTCGCGGCAGGCGGTGGCGTTCATCGACGCGACGTTCTCGGCGCCGAAGAGCGTGACGGTGCTCGGGGTGGCGTTCGAGCGGGCCGCCAACGACGCCCGCGCCGCGGGTGACGAGCGGGCGGCCGAGGCCTGGTCGGAGCATCAGCGGGCGGTCGAGGACGCCGTCCTGGCCGGGGCCCGGGCAGGGCTGGACTATCTGCAGGACGCGGCCGGCTACGCCCGCGCTGGTCACCACGGGGGTGGCGGCGGGCGCTGGGTCGACGCCCACGCGTTCGTCGTGGCGCAGTTCCTGCAGCACGACTCGCGGGATCGGGATCCGCAGCTGCACGTGCACAACGCGATCCTCAACCGCGTCCGGTCGGCGGACGGGAAGTGGCGGACGCTGGATTCCCGCACGATCCACGCACACCGCGGTGCGGCGGGCGCGGTCGCCGAGCGGGTCATGGAGGCCCACCTCGCGCGCACGCTCGGGGTGGAGCTGGCCACCCGCCCCGATGGGCGGGCGCGGGAGGTCGTCGGCATCGGCCCGGCGGTGCTGGAGCTGTTCTCCTCCCGCCGGCACGCCATCACTGCCCACACCCGGGAGTTGGTCGACGCGTTCACTTCCCGCTTCGGGCGTGAGCCCTCCCCACTGGAGCGCACCCGGCTGGCGCAGCAGGCCACCCTCGCCACCCGGGCGGCGAAGTCCCCCGGCGGGGAGTCGCTCGGGCAGCGGCTGGACCGGTGGGAGCGCGAGGCCCGCCAGGCCGTCGCCGGCGGGCTGAACCAGATCGCGCACGACGTCGTCGCCCGGGCCCAGCAGCCGGGGCCGGCGGGGGAGTGGTCGGTGCAGGACGTGGTCGAGCGTGCGCTGGCGAACGTCGGGCGCGCCCGGGCCTCGTGGTCGCGCGCGGATCTGCTGCGGGCCGTGTCCGACGAGCTTCCCGGGCAGGTCGGTCTGGCGCCGGAGCAGGTGCGGCCGTTGCTCGAGCGCCTCACCGACACCGCCCTCGGTGAGGCCGTGCCGATCACCCCCACTTCGGTGGTCGAGGAACTGCCCGACGAGCTCCGCCGTGCCGACGGGGAGTCGATGTTCGTCCGGCCGGGCAGTGCCCGCTTCAGCACACCGGGGCAGCTTGCCGCGGAACGCATGCTGCGCCGGTCCGCCATCAGCCGCGGCGCTCCGGCGCTCGACGACGACGCCGCGGCCTCCGTGATCGTGCGGTTCGCGGAGTCCGGGCACGAGCTCGGTGCGGACCAGGCCGCGGCGGTGCGCGGCGTGCTGACCTCCGGAGCGCGGGTCGAGGTGCTGGCCGCGGCGGCGGGAACCGGCAAGACCTTCACCGTCGGCGCGCTGACCGAGGCGTGGCAGGAGACCGGGCGACGAGTGCTGGGGCTGGCGCCCTCGCAGGTTGCCGCGGATCTGCTCGCCGCGGAGGGGTTGACGGCGACGAACACCGCGCGCTGGCTGACCAACTCGGTCGGCGAGATGGTGCCTCGGGAGAGCGACCTGGTGGTGGTCGACGAGGCCGGGATGACGTCGACCGGCGAGCTGGCCGAGATCGTTCGCCGCTGCGATGCGGCCGGTGCCAAGCTGCTGCTCGTCGGCGACCCTCGCCAGCTCGGTGCGGTCGGGCCGGGAGGCGCGCTCGCCGACGTCGCTGCCCGGGGTATCACCTACGAGCTCGGCGAGGTCCGCCGCTTCTCCGCCGATTGGGAACCCGCTGCGTCGTTGCAGCTTCGCGAGGGCGACCCGCAGGCGCTGGACGCCTACGAACGACACGGCCGGCTCGTGTCCGCGGGTACTGCCGAGCAGGCCGAGAGTGCGGCGGCGCGGGCGTGGCTGGCCGACACGCTGGCCGGACGTGAGTCGGTGCTGATCGTCGGCAGCAATGTGGCGGCCGCCCGGGTCGGCGCCGCGCTCCGCTCCGAGTTGGTCGATCTCGGCCGGGTCGAGGAGACCGGCGTCGAGTTGCGGTCGCAGGGCACGGTCGCCGGCGTCGGTGATCTCGTGCAGGCCCGCCGCAACGGTTGGGATCTCGTCGGATTCGCCGGCAACACGCGTGCGCCGATCAACCGCAGCACCTACCGGGTGACCGCCCTCCGCGCCGACGGCGGGCTGTCCGTCACACCGGCGTCCGGTGGCGAGTCGCTCGAACTCCCACCGACCTACGTGCAGGACCACCTTGCCCTGGCCTACGCGAGCACCGTCCACGCCGCGCAAGGCCGCACGGTCGACACCTCGCACGCAGTGCTCGCACCAGGAACCGACGCGGCTGGACTGTACGTCGCACTCACCCGCGGCCGAGACGCCAACACCGCCTGGACCGTCACCCGCCCGCTCGCCTCCGACGCCTTCCCGGGCCAGACGCTCGACAAAGAGCCCCACACGGCCCGAGCGGTCCTGACCGACTCCCTCGCTGCGGCCGAGGCCGACCGGACCGCGCTCGCCGAACAGGAGCAGGCCGAGATCACCGCCCGGTCCACTCTCACCCACGCCGGCCAGCTGATCGAGGGCATCAGCCACGTTACCGCGGGCCGGACGGCGGCCACGCTCGATCGACTCACCGCTGACGGTGTTCTCGCCCCGCAGATCCGGCAGCGGCTCGCCGCCGACGAGGCGCTCGGATCGCTCGACCGTCTGCTGCGCACCGTCGAGCTGGCCGGACACGATCCCGCCGCCGTCCTTACCGCGGCCATCGACGGACGCAGCCTCGTCGACGCCCGCTCACCCGCCCAGGTCCTGCACCACCGGATCATGACGACTTTCCACGGGCGCCTGACGCCCGAGATCGAGTCGGCCGTCGACCTCGTCCCGCGCGACGCCCCAGCCGGCTGGGCCGCCTGGTTGCGCGACCGTGCCGACGCCGTTGATCAGCGCCGATACGAACTGGGCTCTCAGCTGGCGCAGGATCCACCGGAGTGGACGCGCGCGGCGCTCGGTCCGGTGCCCGACGACTTCGTCGCCCGCGCCGAGTGGGAGCGCCGCGCTGGCTGGGCCGCCGCCTACCGTGAGCTGGCCGGACACGACGACGTCGACGATCCACTCGGTGCCGCACCGCCGGCCGGGCTCGCCGAGTCCGCGACGATGTTCCGAGCCGCGCACCGGGCCCTCGATCTCCCCGAGGCCGGCGCTGAGGAAGCCGACCTCAGCGACGGACAGCTGCGGATGCGGGTGCGTGCATATGAGCGCGAGACCGCCTGGGCGCCGCGCTGGGTCGGCGACGAGCTCGACCAGACCCATCAACGCGCTGCGAAGGCCGCCGCGGACGCCGAGATCTGGACCGCCCACGCCGACGCTGCTTCCGGCGAGGCGGAGCGCGACCAACTCCGCGCGGCCGCCGAGCAGGCACGTGCCGAGGCCGAGTCGCTGAAGGAACGCGCCGCGCAGCTCGAAAGTGCCGACCAGGCCCGCGCGTCCTGGTACGCCCACACCGCCCAGACTCGCGATCGCGCCGAACGAGCCCGGGTCGAGCTCGGGGCACGTGGTGTCGACCTGGCTCACCCCAGCGACCAGGTGACTGCCGAGGAGTGGCTCGCCGTACACACCGCCGACCAACGCGTCGAGGACGAGCACCGCGAGATCAGCGAGCTGGACCTAGCCGACGACCGGTCGGCGCTCGACGAGCCGACCTCTGGCCTGGAGACAACTGTGCCGGACATCCGTGACCACAGCTCCGCCGCGGATAACGAGGCCGTCGACCGGCAGCCCGGCCGCGTGCCGACGGTCGACGAAACCACCGCTGCCGTCGCCCGCGCGCAACTCGCTCTCGCCGAGATCGCCGCGCGCGACGCTGCCGACTCACAGCGCGAGGCGGACGAGGAAGCGCTGCGGGACAGCACCTCCTGGCAGCACCAGATCCGAGAGGAGGAGACCACATGGGACACCGACGCCGTGATCGAGCGCTAACCCGTCCTCAACCGCTCCTGCACCGCGGCGATCTTGTCGATCAGCCGGCGCGACCGCTCCACGGCCGCACGCGCCTCGGCGCGAGCGGCGTGCCGCTCTTCCGGGCCCCAGATCTTGTGGGGTGCCGCGGCCATCGCCGACTCGACGAGCTCCTGCACCGCGACGAGCTGGCCGTCGGGGCGCCGCTCCGGCAGGGGCATCGGAGGTCGCCGCGTCCGACCGAGCAGCCAGCTCAAGGTGATCCGCACGCCGTCGGCTTCGTCAGCTGGGATGCGCAGCGGGCGCCGGTAGGCGACACCGAGCTCCTCGGACAGTGTGCGGAGCGGTGGCGGAGCATCGGGGTTGGCGCTGGCCGAAGCCGCCCACATCTCGTACTGAGCGAGCGCCGACGTCACCGGTTGCTCGGGCCGCGCGGTCACCGGGGCGTCCTGGCCGCCGCGCACCCAGGCCAGCGCCGCGACGACACCAGCCGCTCGTGGCGAGTCCGTCTCGCTCGCCTCGGCATAGGCGAGCCAGTGCAGGTCGCTGATCTGGACACGCGTCGGGACGGCCCACGGCGGGTCGACCGGTGTCCAGCTCATGCACCTCAGTATGCGGCGATTCACCGACAGGTGAAGCGGGGTGAGCGTCGTGGCCAGCGCTGACCTGCTGCGCTCGGCACTGAGCCACGCTGCTCGGGGCTGGCGGGTGTTCCCGTTGCGGCCCGGGGACAAGCGCCCGGCGATCCGCGACTGGGAGATCCGTGCGACCACCGACCCGGCCCGCATCCGGCGAGCCTGGAGCCGCACACCGTTCAATATCGGGATTGCCTGCGGACCCTCACGGCTGGTCGTGATCGATCTCGACAAGCCCAAGCAAGGCGCCGCACAACCCGCCGGGTGGAATCGACCCGGCATCACTGACGGGGCCGACGTCCTCGCAGCCGTGGCCGAGCAGCACGGCGCAGAGGTCCCGCTCGGCACGTACTCGGTGCAGACCACCAGCGGGGGAGAGCACCTCTACTTCACCGCACTGCCCGGCTCGCGAATCCGGAACTCGGCCGGGCGGTTGGGCTGGCTCATCGACGTGCGCGCCGCCGGCGGCTACGTCGTCGCCGCCAGCTCGGTCATCCGCAGCCGCCGCTACCGCGCCGCAGAGGCCGAAGTCGAAGCGCTGCCGGATTGGATCGCGAAGCAGCTCGACGAGCCGGATCGCGAAGCGCCGAACCTCGACCCGCTGCTGGACGTCGTCGGCCGCCGTTCCCGCTACGTCGCCGCCGCACTGCGTGGCGAACTCGACGCGGTGTTGGCCGCTCACCCGGGCAGTGGCCGCCGCAACGACACCCTCAACCGCGCTGCCTTCGCCCTCGGCCAACTCGTCGGCGCCGGCCTGCTCCCAGAAGGCCTGGCCACCGCCGCCCTCGCGGAAGCGTCGGCAGCGATCGGCCTGCCACCCCGCGAAGCACACGCAACCATCCGCTCCGGCCTCATCGCCGGGAGCCAGCGTCCGCGTCGACTCCCTGCTGCTGGAGCTGTCGAGTGAGCCCATGGCGCGCAGGACCCGATGCCCGTCCCGGCCTGACCGCCGGCATCCGCCGCCCGCAGGCCTCCACAGTTGGAGTTGCCGAGTGACCCGACGCCGCTCCGCGCACGAGATCCTCACCGGCCTCGACGCAGACCGCCGCCTCGCCGTCCTACACGGCGAGGACCAACCCGCCAGCGAGGGCTGGGACGCCGACCCCACCCCGCTGACCCCGCGCCGTCTGGTCCCGCCGTTCCCGGTCGACGCGCTTCCGCCCTGGGTGGCGGACATGGTCCTGGCAGTCGCAGAGTTCACCCAGACCCCGCTCGACCTACCCGGCTGCCTCGCCCTCGCAGCCCTGTCCACCGCCGCGGGCGGCCGCGCCGAGATCGAGGTCCGCCCGGGCTGGCGCGAACCACTCAACCTCTACACCGTGGTCGCGATGCCCCCGGGTTCGCGCAAGAGCGCGGTGTTCGCGGCCATGACCGCGCCGCTGCTGGAGGCCGAGCGACAGCTTGTCGAGCAGGCCCGCCCGGTCATCGCCGAAGCCGAAGTAGCCCGCAAAGTTGCCCAACGCGAGGCCGAACGGCGCGCCAATGAAGCTGCCAACCTCCGCGATCCGACCGCCCGCGCCGAAGCCCTCGCCTACGCCGCGGATGCTGCGGTCGAGGCCGAGCAGGCCGTGGTCCCCTCGCTCCCGCGGCTGATCGCGGACGACGTCACCACCGAAGCCGCCGCCTCCCTGCTCGCCGAGCAAGGCGGCCGGTTGGCGGTGCTGTCGGCCGAGGGTGGGATCTTCTCCACCCTTGCTGGCCGCTACTCGGGCGGCGTCCCCTCGCTCGAGGTGTTCCTCAAGGGCCACGCCGGCGACCTGCTGCGCGTGGATCGCAAGGGTCGCCCCGCCGAACACGTCGCTGCACCCGCGCTCACCTTGGGCTTGGCCCTGCAGCCGGAAGTCCTCGCCGACATCGCTCGCATGCCCGGCTTCCGCGGCCGCGGCCTACTTGCCCGCATTCTGTACTCGCTGCCGGAGAACACCGTCGGTCGCCGCCGCGTCGGCGCCCCCGCCGTCCCTGCACCCGTCGACCGCACCTACACAGCCCGGCTCAGCCGGCTCGTTCTCCTACTCGCCGATCAGCACGACCCCCTCCGGCTCCGCCTGCACCGCGACGCCGACAGGCACATCCTCGAGCTCGAACGCCAGCTCGAACCCCGGTTGGCCCCGCACGCCGACCTCGCCCACATCACAGACTTGGCTTCCAAGCTCAACGGCGCCATCGCCCGCCTCGCCGGCCTGCTCCACCTCGCCGACGTCCTCCCCACCGGCTGGACTGAACCCGTTCACGCACGCCACGTCGACGCCGCAGCCCGGCTCGGCCATTACTTCCTCGGCCACGCCCTCGCCGTCTTCGACCGCATGAGCGCTGATCCAGTCGTTGACGACGCCCGCGCCGTGCTCGACTGGATCGTTCGCACCCGCCCCGACACCTTCAGCCGCCGCGACGCCTTTACCGCGCTCTCCCGAGCACGCTTCCGCAAGGTCCCCGACCTCGACCCGGCCTTGCACCTGCTCGAGGACCACGGCTTCATCCGGAACGAGGAGCAGGTCGCCAGGCGGGGTCCAGGACGTCGCGCGTCGCCGCGGTGGGCGGCCCACCCTGCTGCCGCAGAAACCGCAGAAACCGCAGAAGGCTGACCCGCACCCAATTCTGCGGTTTCTGCGGTTTCTGCGGCACGGTCTCCGGCCTGTAGGAGTGCTCGACGCGTGAGGCTACTCGCCCGTGAGCGCGAGCCGAGACGATGGTCGGGCCCGCGCTGTCGGGTCGCGTCGGCGAGATCATCGAGCATCTCACCGGCCGGCGTTCATCCTCGGGCGAACGCCCCGATGGTCACGGGCTCGCTGATTGCCCCGGCGACCTGACCTGAATTCGACGCCTCGCCCGAGCCGTCGACCCCACTGGCATTTTCACCGCGAGAGATCGGTCGTGAGCGACCCGCATTCCTCGATGTCCGCCTGAGCCCTACGTAGCCGACCCGCGTCGGGTACGCCGGCAGAATCCCCCGCGAGGCGCACGTTTCCACCACCAGAGAAGGAGCTCACCGAGCTCCGAGCCGGCTCCGCGGGACCACACAGATGCCCGACCGGGATGGGTGGTCGGGCAGGCCGACTCACCGAGCAGGCAGTTGACCCCAGGTCTAATATTGGTCGAACGGTCAGACCGGTAGCGGGCGGCCGTGGTCGGCGCAAAGCTGCGCACCGGACGGTCAGGAGGCTGTCGTGAACGACGTCGTCGACGAGGACCCCGGCTCGTACGGCGAGGACCTGGATCCGGACACCCTCCTCACGCAGACCCAGCACGCCATCTCGGCCATCGCGGACGTCGCTCGTCGGCACGAGGACGGCCCGCCCCTTGCCCGGCCGGTCGACACACTCGATCACGCGTTGGACGCCCTCGTGGCGGGCGAACGCTACCTCCGCCGCAGGCTGGGTCTGAACGAAGGAAGAGGCGCGACGGCGGACAGGTCGGACCTGCTCCTGCTCGTCCGGGCACAGTCACTGCAGCTGTCGATCGGGGAGGTGCGGGTCCGACGCCGCACGGCCGCGGCGGCGGAGTTACACAAGTCGCTCACGCGGCTGCGAGGCGGGCTGAGCGCCGCGGACCTGCTCCGCGAGATCCCGCGGGAGCTGGGCAGGCTCGGGTTCAGCCGTTCGCTGGTCTCCGGCGTGCGCGGGACCAGGTGGGCGGCCCGGTCGGCCTACGCACACCAGGACGAGTCGTTTGCCGGAGCATTGGTCCAAGTCGGATCCTCGATGCCCGGGCAGATCGGACGCGAGGAGCCTGAGACGGAGGCGGTCCGACGCCGCGCGGCCGTGTTGGTCCGGGACGCGCAGAGCCGACCCCGGGTGCACCGCGAGCTGGTCACCTTGGGAGACACCCGGGACTATGCGGTCGCCCCGGTTGTCGTGCACGGTCGGGTCGTAGGGATCGTGCACGTCGATCGGCACTCTCAGGCCGACGTCGTCGACGTCGACGACCGGGACCTGCTGGGCCTGTTCGCCGACGGAGTGGGGCTTGCATTCGAGCGCGCTCACCACCAGGAGCGGTTCGGCGTGCTGAAGCGTCAGCTCGAGCAGCAGATCAGCGGCATCGACGAGGTCTTCTACGGGATGACTGACTGGGAGCAGCCCGCCGAGCGGCTGTGCCCCGAGCCGGTGAAGCACCCCTATCTGTCGGCGGGGCCGCTACAGGAGCTCACCCGTCGCGAGGTGCAGGTTCTTCGCCACCTCTCCGGCGGCGCGTCGAACCAGGAGATCGCCGACCGGCTCACCCTGTCCGTCGGCACGGTGAAGACGCACGTCAAGGCGGTCCTCCGAAAGCTCGGTGCCGCGAATCGGGCGGACGCCGCAGCGAGATTCCACGCGTTGACCACCGGTCGGTGAGGAGGGAGAAAAGCACCCCCTGGGGGAGAGGCGCGTCACGCCGCCCGGTCCGAGGATCGAAGGCGCGAGGACACCTGTCGACCAACGGAGGTTGCCATGGCCACGACGGCCGAGGATGTCGCCTACGAACTTGTGGGTCTCGGGCTGAACGTCCACGAGACCCCCGCCGTTGAGGGCCGGGTGAAGTGGCTGGACTCGCCCGACGAGGTGCTGGACTTCGTTGAGGAGGAGGATGACGTCACCGACGTCGTCGTCATCGTCCGGGGTGGCACGACCACCTTCCTGACCCCGGCGCTCACCGCCGGGATCTGCGGGATCGTCACACTGCAGGGTGCGCCGGAGAGCCACCTCGGGATCGTGAGCCGCGAGTACGGCATCCCGTGCGTCATGTCCGTGGCGTTCGAGAAGGGCGTTCGGACCTCCCGCGGCGAGGTGGTGCCCGCGGACGGCACCCGGATCAAGCTGGACTCGACGACCCGCCCGAAGGCGACCGTCAGCGTCGAGGTCGGGGCGCCGGTCTCGGACGAGCCGGTCGCCGACGCCGGGCCGGGGATGACCCCGGAGCAGCTCGCCCAGATCCAGCTGCTGCTGGAGAAGTTCGGCGGCGAGGTACCGCACGGCGCCGAGGGCGACGCCATCATGCAGGCGCAGCTCAACACCAAGATCCTCGATCTCACCGACGAGAGCGTGGGCCGGCCGCTCACCGTGACCGAGGTCAACGACGTCCTGAAGTACCTGACCTGGAACGAGTGGGACGCGCTCGCCGCCCGCGCGACCGAGGGCGAGTCCGGGCTGATCCCGCGCCAGGAGTACGAGGCGCTCGGCATCCTCAACGCGTGGTTCCGCCACCCCGGCTGGCTCGCCGCCATCGAGGAGAAGGTCGGCGCGCAGGGCGTGGTCGATATCGGGGCCGCCGCACAGCGCGAGATCGGCACCAAGGTCAACCTGCTGCACGCCTGGGCGGTGCTGTGCGCGCCGTTCTTCGGCCGCGGCATCGCGATCGAGATGGGCCTGCACGACGAGCATCGGGCTGCCGCCGAGCTGCCCGCGAGCGCCACCACCGCGCGCCGGCTGTACAAGGGCATCTGGGGCGAGGGCGGTATGTTCACCTCGCAGAAGAACTACCACGCGCCGCTGCTGGGCGCGCAGTGGCTGGACCGCTTCGCGGCGGACCGGATCGAGCTGGCGGACGCGGACGCCCGTTCGGCGTTCCAGAAGTTCAACGCCTCGTCCGAGCTGCTGGGCTTCCTGCACCACTTCGACAACCGGCTCGGCCTGGGCGACAGCGGCCCGTACCCGCTGCCCGACGGCGGCTTCGTCGTGGTCCGGGACCTGTTCGTCAACGAGCCCGCGTTCGAGTGGTCCGAGTTGTCCGGCGACCTGCCGTACTCGATCACGATGGCGATGGCGTTCAAGCCGCACAGCGGGCTCGAGGTCAAGGTCACCGACCTGTCGACCATGTTCACCGAGCCGGCGAACTACCTGCAGCACCTGGCAGGCGTCTCGGTCTACACGCGGCAGCACTGGGACACCCCGGCCGACGAGGTGCAGGCGCTGTCGGTGGCGGACATGGCCGCGCTGCGGCAGCGGGTCGAGACGGCGTCCGCCGCGCTCTACCGGCACATCGCGGGCATGGAGCACCGGGAGAAGGTGCTGGCCGGCGCCAAGGTCTACACCGCGGGCTTCATCCTCCCGTTCGCCCGCGCCGCCGGTGTGTACGACGAACTCGTCGCTGAGCACGGCCTGTTCGAGGTCCACCCCGAGGCGGCCGCGGTCTACGAGCGAATCGTCAGCGGCGTCGCGACCGAGATGATCCCGCGGCTCTTCCTCACCGGCTCCTGGGGCGTGCCGGTGCCCGACCAGGGCTGATTCGAACTCAGACCGGTGCGCCCGCCCGCCCCCCGGTGGGCGCACCGGTCCCCCGGCAAGAGAGCAGGAGAGATGATAACGGTGGACCTCGGGTCGGCTGCGGAGATCGACCTCACGGACATGGGGCCCTTCGTGGCCGGGACGCAGCACGAGCTGTTCCGCGCGCTGCGCGACCACGACCCGCTCCACTGGAACGACGAGACCGACGGCGGCCGCGGCTTCTGGTCGCTGACCCGGTACGACGACGTCCGGGAGGGGGCGACCGACCACGAGCGGCTCTCCAGCGCGGAGGGCACCCAGCTCGCGGAGCGGCGCGTCGAGGGCAAGCTGCACAGCCTGCACAACATGGACGAACCGGAGCACGGCAAGCTCCGCCGGATCGCGATCCCGTACCTGCGCGCGGTGAAGATCAAGCGCTGGCAGGAGTCGATCGCCGAGTCGGTCACCCGGCTGCTCGACGAGGCGGAGGCGGCGGGCGAGGTCGAGTTCGTGCACGCGGTGTCGGCGAACCTGCCGATCCGGGTGCTGGCCCGGGTGCTGGGGGTCCCCGCCGAGGACTGCGCCTACCTGGCCGAGCTGAGCAACGTCGCGCACATCCAGGACCCGGAGTACGTCACCACCGACGAGGAGCGCCAGGCGGCTCGTGAGGAGCTGTTCGGCTACTTCAAGGACCTGACCGCGAAGCGCCGCGCCGACCCGCAGGACGATCTGGTGTCGGTGCTGGTGCAGGGCAAGGTCGACGGTGAGCCGCTGAGCTGGGAGCAGCTCGCGGCGTACTACATCGTGCTCATGGCCGCCGGGAACGAGACCACCCGGCACCTGATCTCCGGTGCCGTCGACGCCTTCCACCGGTTCCCCGAGGAGTGGCAGCGGCTGCGTGCGGACCGGGGCCTGCTCGGCCCTGCCGTGGAGGAGATGTTCCGGTGGGTGTCGCCCATCGCGTTCATGCGCCGCACCGCGCTCGCGCCCATCGAGTGGCACGGCCGCACGATCGAGCCCGGGCAGAAGGTGGTGCTGTGGTTCGGCAGCGCCAACCGGGACGACCGCGTGTTCACCGACCCGGACCGGTTCCTGATCGACCGCACCCCCAACGAGCACCTCACCTTCGGCTGGGGCGTGCACTTCTGCATGGGCGCCCACCTCGCGCGGGCGGAGGTCGTCACGCTGTTCAGCCAGATGCTGGACCGCGGGCTCGACGTCCGGCAGACGACGCCGCCGGACCGCTTGGAGGCCTCCATGTTCGCGGGCATAAAGCGGATGCCGGTGACGATCACCCGCTCGTCGTGAGCCCGGTCGAGGGCCTGCTGCACTTCCGCGGCGTCGGCGGGCTCCCCACCGCCGGCGGCCGCCGGGTCCGCCGCGGGCTGCTGTTCCGCAGCGACACCCCACAGTTCCTGAGCCCCGCGGGTGCCCGGCACCTGATCGACGAGCTGGGCATCCGCACGGTCCTCGACCTGCGGTTGCCGCATGAGCTGGAGCGGGAGGGCCGCGGGCCGATCGGCACGCTGCCGCACCGGCACCGCCACCTGCCGTTCCAGGTGGGGGAGCTCGTGGGGGACAGCTCCGTCGGGGTCATGGACCCGGACGATCCCATGGTCAGCACCTACCTGAACTACGTCGACGCCTCACCCGAGGCAGTCACGGGCGTGGTCGCCGAGCGGGCCGCGGCCGACGGACCGACGCTCGTGCACTGCAGCGTCGGGCGCGACCGCACCGGCGTCGCCGTCGCCGTGGTGCTCGAGGCGCTCGGTGTCCCCCGCGAAGAGGTCGTGGCCGAGTACGCCGCCGATCCCGCGGGAGCGCGGGCGGGCATGGAGCGGCTGCGGACGATGGCCACGTACGGCGAGGCAGTCGCGGCGTTCCCACCCGCGGCCTACGAGACCGATCCCGAGTCCATGCGCCGGTTCCTGGCGGTGCTGGACGACCGGTACGGCGGGGTGACCGGAATGCTGGCCGCGCACGGCGTCGGCCCCGATGTCGTCGGACGGCTGCGGGACCGCCTACTCGAGAGGACCTGATGTACCCCCCTGTCCACGCCGCCGAGGCGCCCGATCGACCCGCGATGGTCCTGGCCGCGAGCGGCGCGACCCAGACCTACGCCGAGCTGGCCGACCGCAGCGCCCGGCTCGCCACCTGGCTGCACCGCGCGGGCCTGGTCGAGGGCGACCGGGTCGTGATCGCCCTGCCCAACGACCTGCGCTGGGGCGAGGTCGCCTGGGCCTGCTGGCGGACCGGGCTCGTCCTCTGTGCGGTCAACTGGCACCTGTCCGCCCGCGAGCTCACGCCGCTGATGGAGGACGCCGCGCCGCGGGTCGTCGTCACCTCCGCGGAGCTGGCCCCGACGCTGCGCGAGGCGGCGGGCGACGGGCCGCGGTACCTGATGGTGGGAGAGGACTACGACGCCGTCGTCGAGGGCACCGAGCCCGACCCGGACCTGCCCGAGACGATGGGCGGGCGGCTGCTCTTCAGCTCCGGCACCACGGGCCGTCCCAAGCCTTTCACCGTGCCCCCGCCCGACAAGCACCCGACCGAGGTACCGGTGCGCTCGGGGGAGATGATGCGCAGCCTCGGTTTCGAGCCCGGCGCGTGCGTGTACCTGTCGACCGGCCCGGCCTACCACGCCGCGCCGCTCGGGTTCCTGCAGTCGGTGCACCAGCTCGGCGGGACGGTTGTACTCATGGAGCGGTTCGACGCCGAGGGCGCTCTGGCCGCGATCGAGCGGCACCGGGTCACCCACAGCCAGTGGGTGCCGACGATGTTCGTGCGGCTGCTCCGGCTGCCCGCCGAAGTGCGCGAGCGCTACGACCTGTCCTCCCACCGGGTCGCGGTGCACGGCGCCGCGCCGTGCGCGCCGGAGGTCAAGAAGGCGCTCATCGACTGGTGGGGACCGATCGTCCACGAGTACTACGGGGCCTCGGAGGGCTACGGCCGCACCGCCATCACCGCCGAGGAGTGGCTGGCCCACCCCGGGTCCGTCGGCCGATCGGTTGGCGGGACGCTGCACGTCACCGATGAGCAGGGCCGCGACCTTCCCGCTGGCGAGGTCGGGACGGTCTGGTTCGTCAAGGCCGACGCGGACGAGCCCGTGCGGGCCCCCGACGGTGCCGCTGACCTCGCCGCGACCCGCGGTTGGGGAGCGGTCGGCGACCTCGGCAGGCTCGACGAGGACGGCTACCTCCACCTCACCGGCCGTAAGGGCCAGACGATCATCAGCGGGGGCGTGAACATCTACCCGCGCGAGATCGAGGACCTCCTCGTCCTGCACCCCGCGGTGGCCGACGTGGCCGTGGTCGGGGTGCCCGAGGAGGAGTTCGGTGAGCAGGTCAAGGGCGTCGTGCAGTTCGCGGAGGGGCATGTCGCGGGTCCGGAGCTGGCCGCCGAGCTGATCTCCTACTGCCGCGCGAACCTCGCGCACTTCAAGTGCCCCCGCTCCATCGACTTCGTCGAGCGGGTCCCGCGCAGCGACGCCGGCAAGATCCTCATGGCGGAGTTGCGCGGGAGGTACCGGGCCGTCGGCCTCAGCGCCCGTTGATGTAGCCGGCGTCGACCGGCAGCGAGACGCCGGCGATGAACCGGCCCTCGTCGGAGGTGAGGAACAGCACGGCGTTGGGAGATGTCGGCGGGCTCCACTCACGGGGTCGGCAGCAGGTTGGCCACCCCGAACGGCCAGTCCGGCCGGGCGGCGTCCTCCTTGGTGGCGTCCGTCGGCGCGCCGTAGAACAGGGTGTAGGTGAACTCGTTCTGGATCATCGGGGTGTCGACGGTACCCGGGTTCACGGTGTTGACCCGGATCTTCTCCGGACCGAGCTCGATCTGTATCGCGTCGTCGACGAGCAGCAGGCTCGCGAAGGTCATCGAGCTGACGCGGGACCGCGGGGCCCGATCAGGAAGATCTCGGTGGACTTCGTCGACGAGCTGCCGAAGTCCGGGGCGGGCAAGGCGCTCCGCCGACAGCTCGAGGAGCGCTTCTGGACCTCGCCGGACGCGGTCCGGGTCGCCGGGGTGTGAGCCCGGCCGCGGGTCAGGGCCGGACCTGGCCCGCGAGCCGGTTGGCGACACCGAAGGTGTGCCCGGACGCCTCCGGGTCGGCGGAGAGGTCGGTGAGGGCAACCGAGCCGGCGGCGACGACGCCCGCGTCGTCCTCCGGGTTCGAGGACGTGCCCTGGACCAGCGTGGGAGACACGGCCCTGTCGCCCCCGGGGGTGTACCGCAGGTCGATCAGCGGGATGTCCGAGGTCGGCACGGCTCGAACCCCGTCGGCAACGGCGCCCGGTGCCACCTTCGGGTAGTTGACGTTCAGCACCATGCCGGTAGGCAGCACAGGCCCCTGCCCGCGGTCCTGCGCCAATTGCGTCACCAGCCGTGCGATGTAGTCCGCGGCCGCCGCGAACTGGGCGGGATCGGTGTTCCCCCCTGCGGACGGGCCGCTGACCGCGATCGCGGGGAAGCCGAACTCGACGGCCGTCATCGCGGCGCCCACGGTCCCGGAGTGGATGGCCGACTCGCTGACGTTGTGCCGCTGTTGATCCCGGACACCACCAGGTCGGGCGGTGCCGCGGCCATCACCGACCGGAGCCCGACGGCGGCCGCGTCGGCGGGCCTGCCGCCGACCAACCAGACGTCCTGGTCGGCGGACGGGCGCACCACCGGCAGCGTGCCCTTCAGCGTCAGCGCCGCGCCCGTGCCGCTCTGGTCGTCGGCGGGGGCGACCTCCACCACGGTGTGGCCCGCGCGCCGCAACGCCTCACGCAGGGCCACGATCCCGGGGGCCGACCAGCCGTCGTCGTTGGTGACGAGAATGCGGCGCGGCGCGGCCTGCGTCTGATTCTGGGGCCGGGCCGCGGCCAAGTCTCCGCCTGCCGCGGGCGGCGTCGCTTCGCCGCACCCGGTCAGCGTCGCCGTCAGCGCCAAGCCAGCCGCCACAGTGCCTGCGGGGTCCATCTCGCCATCATCGCCACCTCATCCGTTTACGAATGATTGGACCTTTGGCGGGTGGCGGCGCTGCGACCTCCCGGCAACGAGGAGGCGACAGGACGGCGTCAGATGCGGGTCTCCCGGCCTCGCCAGTGCGGCTCGCGCAGGACGTTCTTGCGGATCTTGCCGACCGGCGTGGTCGGCAGCGGCTCCGTCCGGAACTCCACGCTGCGGGGACACTTGTACCCGCCGATCAGGCCGCGGCAGTGGACGATGAGCTCCTCCTCGGTGGCCTCGGCGCCGTCCTTGAGGACGACGACGGCGTGCACCGCCTCGCCCCACCGCTCGCTGGGGATGCCGATGACCGCGCACTCGCGGACGGCGGGATGGTCGTAGAGGGCGCGCTCGACGTCCGCCGAGTACACGTTCTCCGCGCCGCTGATGATCATGTCCTTGACTCGGTCCGCGACGTGCAGGTAGCCGCGCTCGTCGAAGAAGCCGGCGTCGCCGCTGCGGAGCCAGCCGTCGCGCAGGACCTCCGCGTCCGCGTCGGGGTTGTCGAAGTAGCCGGTCATGACGTTGTCGCCGCGGAGCACGATCTCGCCCACCTCGCCGACGCCCGCCTCGGTCCCGTCGGGACGGAGGGTGCGGATGTCCATGCCGGGGATGGCGCGGCCTGCCGAACGCAGGGTGCCGTCCTCGCGGGTCAGCCCGTCGAGATGGTCCTGCCAGGTCAGGGCCGTGGCGTAGCCCGCCGTCTCGGTCATCCCGTAGATCTGGTGGAACCGACAGCCGGGGATGAGCTCCAGGGCGCGGCGTAGCACCGCCTCGGGCATCGGCGACCCGCCGTAGACGCAGGTGTGCCAGCTCGACAGGTCGTGCTCTCCCAGCTCGGGCTGGTGCAGCAGCATGTTGATCATAGTCGGGACCAGCACGCTGTTGGTAATGCGGTGTTCGGCGATCCCGACGAGGAACGCCAAGGGCTCGAACTTCGGCAGGATCACGTGTGTCCCGGCCGCAAGCGTGATGTACCAGGTCGGCCCGGCGCCCGCGAGGTGGAACATCCCGCCGACGTGGAGGAACCGCAGGTCGCGGGTCGTGGGCAGGGTGGCGTGGAAGCACACCGACACCGAGACCGCGTTGCGGTGCGAGAGCGCGACGCCCTTCGACTGCGCCGTGGTGCCCGAGGTGTAGAAGACGACGTAGGTGTCGTCGCCCCGCCGGTCCGCGTCGGGCACGGGCTCGTGCATGGCGACGAGCTCCTCGTACGAGACCGTGCCCAGTGGGGTGGGACCGTCGCCCAGGTGGATCAGCGTGCTGATCTCGGGGACGAGCTTCTGCAGGGCCCGGGCCTGTTCGAGGAACTCGTCGTCCACGAGCAGCACGGTGACCTTCGCCGCACGCAGCGCGAACGCGTTCTCCTCCGTGGCCCAGCGGATGTTGAGCGGCGCGAAGACCGCCCCGGCCCACGGGATCGCGTAGTAGAGCTCGAAGAACCGGTCCGAGTTCATCGCCAGCGCGGCGACGCGGTCTCCGGTCCTGACCCCGAGGGAGCGGAGCGCCCCCGCGAAGCGGGCGACGCGGTCCTCGGTCTCCCGCCAGGTGTGGCGGCGGTCGCCGCACACCGTTGCGTCGCCGGCCGGGTTGATCCGGGCGGCGTGGCGGAGCATCTGGGTGGCCTGCATGACGTCTCCCGGCGGATCAGTGGCCGCGGAACTCGGGCTTGCGCCGCGCGGCGACCTCGGTGACGCCGGTCCAGGCGTCGTCCGTGCGGCACACCCGGGCCATGGCGCGTGCCTCGAGTTCCATCTGGGCCTCGATCGGCTGCTCCCAGGTCGAGAGCAGCAGGTTCTTGATCTCTCCGAACGAGGCGGTGGGGCCGGCGGCCAGCTCGGCCGCGAGCTTCTGCGCGGCGGCGGCCAGAGCGTCGTCGTCGACGACCTCGCTGACCAACCCGGACACGTGCGCCTCCTCGGCGGTCCAGGTCTGGTTCCGCATCAGGAACTCCGCCGTGCGTCGGACGCCGATCCGGCGTGGCAGGAAGGTCGACCCGCCCCCGTCGCACAGCAGCCCGATCCCGGTGTAGGCGGCGTAGAACTTCGCCGACCGCGCCGCGAGGCAGAAGTCCGCGGCGGCGGACAGCGCCACCCCGCCGCCGACGACGAGGGCGTGCGCGGCGAGGACGACCGGGGCACGCATGCGGGCGAACCGGGAGATCGCCGAGTGCAGCCCGACCGTCGCGTCCTTGATGAACCGGGGGAGGGCCTCGCGGTCCCGGGTCATGGTCTTGAGGTCGGCACCGACGGTGAAATAGGGGCCGCGGGCGTCGATGAGCACCGCCCGGACGTCCCGGTTCTCGTCGCACTCGGTCGCGACGCGACTGAGTGTCGTGCAGAAGTCGAGGTCGAAGGGGTTCCCCCGCTCCGGCTGATCCAACGTGACGTGCGCGATCCCGTTCGTGATGTCCAGGGCAACCGGCTCACCCATGTTCTGCCACCTTCTGCCGGGCGATGATCAACTTCATGATCTGTGCGGTGCCGTCGCCGATCTGCAGGCCGAGCAGGTCGCGCAGCCGTTGTTCGAACGGCAGGTCGGTCCGCGAGTAGGCGCCGTGGCCGTGGGTCAGCAGGCACGAGCCGACGATGTCGTAGGCCAGCTTGGGTCCCCACCACTTGCACATCGCGGCCTCGGCGGTGTGCGGCAGTCCGCGGTCCTTGAGCCAGAGGGTCTGAAGGCACAGCAATCGGGTAGCGGCGAGCTGGGTCTCGGCCTCGGCGAGCGGGAAGGACACGCCCTGGTGCTGCCACAGCGGCGCACCCATGCTCTGCCGCTCGGTCGTGTACGCCCACGTCTCG
The DNA here is from genome assembly GCF_018531475.1 of Pseudonocardia mahuensis. Taxonomy (GTDB): domain Bacteria; phylum Actinomycetota; class Actinomycetes; order Mycobacteriales; family Pseudonocardiaceae; genus Pseudonocardia. Next base: position 98,053 of record NZ_JAHDTG010000005.1, on the reverse strand, counting down.
TCGAGGGACTTCCGCGCGACGGCGAGGCAGAGCAGCCCGAGGAGCGCGCGGCTGTAGTCGAAGCCTTGCATGACCTGCGCGAACCCCTCGTTCTCCGCGCCCAGGAGGTGCGAGGCGGGAATCCGCACGTCGTCGAAGTGCAGGGAGCCGCGTCCGACGCTGCGCCCGCCGAGGTCGTCGAACGCGGTGCGGCTCAGACCCGGAGCGTCGGCGGGCACCAGGAAGGCGCTGATCCCGCGGGCCCGGGACTCCGGTGTGCCGGTGCGTGCGAAGACGACCGAGAAGGCGGCCTGGGTCGCGAAGCTGATCGAGGTCTTCTCCCCGCTCAGCACGTAGGCCTCTCCGTCCCGGCGGGCGCGCAGGGACAACGCGGCGGCGTCGGACCCGCCACCGGGCTCGGTCAGCGCGATCGACGGGAGGATCTCGCCGCGCAGCAGCCGCCCGAGCCACGGCTCGACGACCTCGGGCCGCCCGTGCGACCGCAGGATCTGCCCGACGAGCGAGGTGTTGATCGTGACGTAGCCGATGTTCATATCCTCGGCGCACAGCGCCTCGACCACGAGCCCGGCGGTCAGGCAGTCGAGCCCGAGCCCCCCGAGATGCTCGGGGAACTCGACGCCGAGGAAACCCAGCTTGCCCATTTCCGCCAGGGTCGCCCGGTCGAGGACGCCCTCCCGGTCCCGCTGCCGGTAGTGCGGCGCGAGGCGGTCGGCGGAGTACTCGCGGGCCGCGGAGACCAGGTCCTGCTGCTGCTCGGTGAGCGCGAACTCCATCCGCTTCAGGCCCTCCGCGCCAGGTCGCGGAGCAGGAACTTCTGGACCTTGCCGGTCGCGGTCATCGGGAGCTCGTCGACGAGCAGGAGCTTCTCGGGCAGCTTCTGCATTGAGATGTCGCGTCCCTTGAGGAACGACGTGATGTCATCGAGCGTCGGCTGCTCGCCGGGCTTCGGGACCACGACGGCGCAGGCCTTCTCGCCGAGCCGCTCGTCGGGGTAGGCCACCACGGCGACCTGGCCCACCGCGGGGTGCGCGGCGACGTAGCCCTCGATCTCGGCGGCGCTCAGGTTCGTGCCGCCGCGGATGATGATGTCCTTCAGCCGCCCGGACACCCGGAGGTAGCCCTGGTCGTCGAACCGGCCGAGGTCGCCGGTGTGGTGCCAGCCCGCGCCGTCGATCGTGGCCGCGGTCCGCTCGGGGTCCCTCCAGTAGCCGAGGATGGCGCCGGGACCCGAGTAGCAGATCTCGCCCTCCTCGCCCGTGGCGACCTCCTCGCCGTCCGGGCCGACCAGCTTGATCCGGACCCCGTCGAGGGCGGAGGACCCGTCGGAGTCGGCGCGGCGTTCGAGCGGGTCGCCGGGGTGGCAGCAGGTGCCCGCCATGATCTCGGAGCAGCCGTAGAGCGGCATGAGGACGCCGCCGTCGAAGGCCTTGTCGAACTCGAGGGCCAGGGCCTCCGGGATCGGGGCGCCAGCGCAGAGCCAGAACCGCATGGACGAGAGATCGCGGCCCGCGGTACGTGCCGCGTCGAGGGCCATGCGGACGAACGGGGTGGCGGTGGCGCTCGCGGTGCAGCGGTACTGCTCGATCCGACGCAGCCCCTCGTTCGGCTCCCAGATGTCGAGCAGGTGCGTCTCGGCGCCCACGGCCAGTGGGCCGAGCACGCCCACCACCAGCCCGGTCGCGTGCGCCACCGGGGACGGCATGAACATGACGTCCCCGGGACGGGTCTGGAAGACGTCGTGGGCAAGGCCCCGGGCGGAGTAGTCCAGGGTGTTCCAGGTGTGGACGCACCCCTTGGCGGTGGACTCGGTCCCGGAGGTGTAGACGATTACGTGCGGGAGGTCGGGGTCGGGGTGCGGCCCGAGCTCGGCCTGGTCGGTGGGCGTGGCGCAGGTGTCGTCGAACGACAGCTCGCCCTCCTGCGCCGCACCGCGGGCGATCACCAGCGTGCCCAGCGCCGGGTTCTCCTTCTGCAGGGTCCGGAACATCCCCGCGTGGTCGAAGCCGCGGAACTCGCCGGTGGTGATCGCGGCGACCGCCCCCGAGTTGCGCAGGACGTGCCCGACCTCGGTCTGCCGGTACACCGTCATGATCGGCACCAGGACCGCTCCGATCCGGGCGATCGCCAGGTACCCGACCACGAACTCGGCCCAGTTCGGCAGCTGCATCGCGACCCGGTCGCCGGGCCGTACGCCTCGGCGCAGCAGCGCCGCCCCGAGGCCGTGCGCGCGCTCGCGCACGGTCGCGTAGTCGAGCTCGACCGTGCCGTCGGACACGAAGCGGCGGGTCGGCGTCGCCTCGGCCCAGCGATCGAGCAGCGCCGCGGCCGAGCCGTCCTGCCACCATCCCTTCTCGCGGAAGAGACGGATCGACTCCTCGTCGTAGCGGTCGTGGACCGTCAGGGCAGGGGTCTCGGCAGTGACCATCGAAATCTCCGCTTCTTCGCGAAACGACCAGCTGTGACCGGGGGCACGAGAGTAGCCGGGGAACATCGCCCTTATCAATGGTCAGTCCAAACTTGTACGCTGGTGCCGTGTATCCCCGGATCCATGCGGCGACGGCGCAGCACCGACCCGCCGTCGTCCTGGCCGACACCGGCGAGCGGGTGACCTGGTCCGAGGTCGAGGTGCGCAGCGCCGCGCTCGCCACGTGGTTCCGGGCACGCGGCCTCCGGCCCGGTGCGGTCGTCCTCCTGGCCCTGCCCAACGACGTGCGCTGGGCCGAGATCGCCTGGGCCTGCTGGCGGAGCGGGCTCGTGCTCGCACCGGTCAACGTCCACCTCGGGCCCGAGGAGCTGCAGCCGCTGATCGAGGACGCCGGCCCGGCCGCCGTCGTGGTCGGCACGGGGCTGGTGGGTGCCGTCCGGAGCGCGGTGGCCGCAGCCGGCGTGCCCGAGCCCGCCTGGCTCGTCGTGGGGGAGCGCCACGACCAGGACCACGACCACGACTACGACGCCGCGGTCGCCGCGACGACCCCGGATCCGCACCTGCCGGAGGCCATGGGCGGCCGGTTGTTGTTCAGCTCGGGGACCACCGGCCGTCCCAAGCCCTTCCGCGAGGACCCGCCCGGGACGCCGCCGGCCGACGTGCCCCTGCGGTACGCGGCGATGATGACGGACCTGGGCATGGTCCCGGGACCGGGGGAGCCGCCGCCGATCCTGTTCAGCCCCGGACCGGCGTACCACACCGCGCCGATGGGCTTCTTCCATGCCGTGCACCAGCTTGGCGGCACGGTCGTCACCACCCGGCGGTTCGACGCCGAGGGCGCCCTCGCCGCGATCGAGCGCCACGGCGTGACCCACAGCCTCTGGGTGCCGACGATGTTCGTCCGCCTCCTCCGCCTGCCCGCCGAGGTCAGGGAGAAGTACGACCTGAGCACGCACCGCGTGGCGGTCCACGGAGCCGCGCCCTGCCCGCCGTCGGTCAAGCAGGCGATGCTCGACTGGTGGGGCCCGATCGTCCACGAGTACTACGGCTCCTCGGAGGGCTACGGCCGCACCTCGATCGGGCCGGAGGAGTGGCTGGCCCACCCTGGCTCGGTCGGCCGGCCGAAGGGCGGGTCGGTACGGATCGCCGACGACCAGGGCCGGGACCTGCCCGTCGGCGAGACCGGGCAGGTGTGGTTGGTCCGGCCCGACGCCCCGGAGCCGGACCGCGACCCGGACGGCGGCGCCGACCTGGCGGCGACCCCCGGGTGGGGTTGGGCCGGGGACCTCGGCCGGGTCGACGCGGACGGCTACATCTACCTGACCGGCCGCCGTGGTCAGACGATCATCACGGGCGGGGTGAACGTCTACCCGCGTGAGATCGAGGACCTGCTCGCCCTGCACCCGGCGGTGGCGGACGTCGCGGTCCTCGGGGTGCCGGACGAGGAGTTCGGGGAGCAGGTCCGCGCGGTCGTCCAACCCCTCGGCGAGCCGCGGCCGGAGCTGGGGGAGGAGCTGGTGGCCTATTGCCGGGCCCGGCTCGCGCACTACAAGTGCCCCCGGGCGGTGGACCTCGTCGACCGGATTCCCCGCAGCGACGCGGGCAAGATCCTCATGGCCGAACTGCGGCGGGCCTACCGGACCTGATCGACCAGCTCCACCCCGATCGCCCCGAAACCGCGCAGGACGTAGCGCTCAGCCAGCTCGGTGGCGCCCGGCGCGCGCAACGTCCGGCTCGGCCAGTAGGCCAGCGAGAAGACGGCGCCGAGGCAGCTCTGGGCGGCCGCGGCGACGTCGGCGGCGGCGGCGGTCGGTGCGGCGCGGGCGACGGCCTGCTCCCAACGCTCGACGTAGCGTCGCCGCCGCCGGTCGAACTCCTTGCGCCACGGATCGCCCAGCGACCGGTCCTCCCGCTGGTACACGCTGACGAGCGCCCGGTGGTCCACTGTGAACCGCACGTGGTGGTGGACGAGGCGCCGCAGGTCCGCCGCAGGGTCCGCGTGCACGGGAGCGGTCGCGCCCACGAGCTCGTCCATCGCCTCGTTGAACAGCGCGGCGAGAATCTCGTTCTTCCCGCCGAAGTGCCGGTACAGGGCCGGACCGCTGAGCCCGGCGCGGGTCCCGAGCTCGTCCATCCCGGTCCCGTGGAAGCCCTTCTCCCGGAAGAGCTCGGCCGCGGCCTGGAGAATGCGGCGCTCCCGGTCCACTCTCGCGACGCTAGCAGAGGTCATGAACGATCGTTCCGCATCGGCGGGGAGCTGCTGCTGGGGGTCGGGAGCGTGGAGTAACGCACGTTCGCTACCGTCGCCGGACGACGGCCCCGGCCCGCACGACGGCGGTGTCGCCGGCGGACGCGCGCAGATCGAGCACGGCGACCGGCTCGTCGTCCTCCTCGGTCAGCTCGACCACCTCGCCCGTGAACCGCAGCACGGCGCCCAGGTGCACGGGGGTGCGGAAGCGGACCTCGAGCTCGCGCAGGTGCTCCACGCCGCACCAGTCCGTCAGCCAGCCGGCCAACAGGCCCGCCTGCAGCTGCCCCATCGCGATGACGTCGGGGAAGCCGGCCTTCGCGGCGAACTTCGGATCGTGGTGCAACGGGTTGAAGTCGCCGCCCGCTCCCGCGAAGCGGACGATGTCGGTCCGGGACACGGGGCCGATCTCCCGCGACGGGATCTCGTCGCCGACGTTGACGGACACCGGCGGCCGGACGGTGGACGGTGTGCGGGTCACCGGCCCCGCTCCAGCACGATCTCCCGCCACTCGACGGCGGCCTCACCCGCGTCGTCGACGAACGTGGTGGCGAGGGTGAGCCGCCGCATCGCCGGCTTGTCGTCCCCGCCGACCCGTTCGTCGGCCACGAGCCGACGGACACCGCGCAGCCGGTCGCCCACCACCAGCGGGCGCCGGTATCGCCAGCGGACCGAGCCGACCACCACGCGTTCGAGCGACAGCCCGAGCCGTTCGACCATCCGCCGCTGGTCCCGGTGGTGCCCGCTCACCACGACGTGGGTGGCGGTCGCCGGCGGCGCCACGAACCCGGCCGCGGCTGCGGCTGCCGGGTCGGTGTGCACGGCGTCGGTCGTGCGGGTCGCGCGCGCGAACTCCCCGACCTTGCCGGCCTCGACGGTGAAGGCGACCTCGTCGACCACGTCGCCGACCGCGAGGCTCTCCGCCACCTGTGCCGCGGTCATCGCTGCGCCGCCCACGACTCCAGGACCAGCAGCTCCGGGAGGTGGGTGCGCACCACGGTCTCCTCGTCGACCGGGCCGCCGTCCGCCGAGCCGGCCGGGTCCTCGCCGAGCCAGACCTCGCCGGTGGTCCCGTCGAGGGTGACCAGATCGCCGGGGGCGATCGTGTGCAGGCCGTCCGCGGTGCGCGCACCGCCCTCGTCGATGACGAGCGTCTCGACGCCGACCACGGCCGGGAGGCCCCACCCGCGCGCGACGACGGCCGCGTGGCTGACCAGCCCGCCGGTTCCCGTGATCACGCCGACCGACACCGCCATGCCCGGGACGTCCTCGGGGCTCGTCTCGGGCCGGATCAGGACGACCTCGTCGTCCTCGCCCGCGTCGGCGGCCTCGTCCGAGGTGAACACGGCCTTGCCGGTGACCCGGCCCGGCGAGGCGCCCAGACCGCGGGCGATCGCGTCCCCGCGCTGCTGGGTCGCCGCCGCGGCGAGGACCGCCTGCCGGGCCGCGGCCCGCACGTCCTCGCCGACCCGGTCGACCGCCTGCTCCGTGGTCAGTGCGATGGCCGGGTCCTCGGCCATCTGCACGGCCGCCCGCACGGCCGCGACGGCGCTGCGCTTACCGACCCGGGTCTGCAGCACCCACAGCCGGCCCTGCTCGACGGTGAACTCGACGTCGCAGATGTCGGAGTAGTGCCGCTCGAGCCGGTCCAGCACGGCGTCGAGCTGCGCCCACACCTCGGGCTGCTCGGCCGCTAGCGTGTCGATGGTCTGTGTGCGGGCGGTGCCGGAGACGACGTCCTCGCCCTGGGCACGCGGGAGGTAGTCGCCGTAGCGACGGGCCTCGCCCGTCGCGGGGTCGCGGGTGAAGACCACGCCGGTCCCGGACTCACCGCCGCGGTTGCCGAAGACCATCGCCTGGACGTTGACGGCGGTGGCGAGCGCACCCGACAGCTTCTCGCGCTGCGCGTAGGCCCGTGCCCGCTCGCTGCCGCACGAGCGGAAGACGGCCTCGACCGCGGCCCGCAGCTGGGCGCTCGGTTCCTGCGGGACGTCCTGACCGCAGGAACCGCGCACGGCCTCGCGCACCCGGGCGATCTCCGCCCGCAGGGCGTCGATGTCGTCGGGCGCGGCCTCCGCGCCGAGGACCTCCGGGGCGCAGCCGAGCACCGTCGTGGCGTACATGCGGACGAAGCGCCGGTAGCAGTCCCAGGCGAAGAGTGGGTCCCCGGACGCGGTCGCGAGGCCTTCGACCGTCTCGTCGTTGAGGCCGAGATTGAGCACCGTGTCGAGCATTCCGGGCATCGAGCGCGGCGCGCCGCTGCGGACCGCGAGCAGCAGCGGGTCCGCCGGGTCGCCGAAGCGGCGGCCGAGTGCGTGGCCTAGCGCGTCGACCTGTTCGGCGATCAACTCGTCGAGCCCCGTCGGCCAACCCTCGGCGAGGTACCGGCAGCACGTCTCCACGGTGATGGTGAAGCCCGGCGGGACCGGGAGGGCGAGCGCGGTGGTCATCTCGGCCAGGCCCGCACCCTTGCCGCCGAGCAGCTCGGCGAGGGTGCGGGCGGGAACGCCGTGGTCGTGGTCGAAGGGGAAGATCGCGACCGGGCCGGGGGCGGGCGTCGCGGTGGCGGCGTCGGTCGCGGTGGGGGACGGTGCGGGAGACGGCATCGTCGGTCCTTCTGCTGTCGGGGTCGTCGGGGCGGGCGAGGGGCGATCAGGCCCCGGCCGGCTGCTCGACCGGCTGCTCGACCTTGCGCGCGATGTCCTGCCGGAGCAGGTGCTTCTGGATCTTGCCGGTCGCGGTCATCGGCATCTCGGTGACCAGCTCCAGCCGCTCGGGGGTCTTCTGGACCGCGACCCCGCGGTCGTGCAGGTAGGCCTTGAGCGTGTCCAGCGACGGCGGGTCGGCCGGGTCGGCCGGGACCACGTAGCAGCAGACCCGCTCGCCGAGCCGGACGTCCGGCATCCCGACGACGGCGGCGGCCCGGATGCCCCGGTGCTCGGCCAGCAGGTCCTCGATCTCGCGGACGCTGATGTTCATACCGCCTCGGATCACAATGTCCTTCGTCCGCCCGGTGACCCGGACGTAGCCGTCGGCGTCCATCCGCCCGAGGTCGCCCGACCGGGAGAAGCCGGTCGGGGTGTACAGCTCCGCGGTCTCCGCCGGGCGGCCGAGGTAGCCGAGCATGTGGCTCGGTCCCTTGTAGGCGATGTCGCCCTCCTCGCCGGTCGGGACCGGGGCGCCGGCGTCGTTGACGACCTGCACCTCGGCGAACGGCAGGGCCGCACCGTCGGAGACCAACGACTTCTCCGGGTCGTCGTCCACGGTGCAGGTGGTGGTTGTCAGGTTCTCGCTGCGGCCGTAGAGGCTGAGGATCTTGGCGGACGGGAGGATCGTGCGGGCCCGCTCGACCACGGAGCGGGGGATGGGTGCACCTGCGGAGACCCAGACCCGGATGCTCGACGCGTCATGCTCGGCCGGATCGAAGACGTCGACGACCATCTGGATGAAGGTCGTGGCGGTCACGCTGACCGAGCAGCGGTACCGCGCGATCTCGGCGAGGCCCCGACGGGGCTCCCACTCGGCCATCACGTGGGTGGAGCCGCCGTTGATCAGCGGGAGCAGGATGCCCGTGACGAGTCCGGTCGTGTGGGTGATCGGGGAGGGGCTGAACCCGACGTCGTCGGAGGTGAAGCCGAAGGCGGCGGTCAGCGCGCGGGCACCGGAGGCGTAGGTGTTGAAGGTGTGGACGCAGCCCTTCGGGCGTGCGGTCGTGCCCGAGGTGTACACGATGACGTACGGGTCGTCCGCGGTCACCGGGGCGCCGATCTCCGACGCGGCCGCGGCCGGGTCCACGTCCGGCGTGACCGCGTCCAGCGTGGTGACCGTGCCGCCGGCCGGCACCTCGTCGCCGCGCACGACGACGATGGTGTGGACCGCGGGCCGGGTCCCGGCGAGGTCCCGGTACATCCCGAGGTAGTCGAAGCCCTTGAAGGTCGAGGCGGTCACCACCACGGACACCTGGGCGTCGTCGAGGACGTGGCCGACCTCGTCCCGCCGGTAGATCGGCATGATCGGCACCATGACGGCGCCCAGCCGGGCGACGGCCGCGGCCACGAGCGCGAACTCGGACCAGTTCGGCAGCTGCACGGCGACCCGGTCGCCCGCGCGCAGGCCGCGCTCGCGCAGGCCCACGGCGAGCCGGGCCGACCGGTCGCGCAGCTCGGCGTAGGTGGCGGACGCCGCGCCGTCCGTGATGAACGTCTTGTCCCCCCAAGCCTCCGCCTGGCGGGTGAGCAACTCTGCGAACGTCTCCGTGCTCCAGCAGCCGGAGTCGTAGTACTCCTGCACCTCGGCCGCGGAGTAGCGGTCGCTGACGGTGGGAATCTCCATCGATTTCCGTCCTGCATCTGGTCGGCCCGGCCGCGGCCGGGAGGGGGATCGCCGGGCGCGTGGCTCCGGCCGGTCCGTCCAACTTCGGTCCGAAGTTACAATGGTCTGGCCGAAAGTTCAACGCCGCGAAGGTCGCGCCGAGCGCTCCGGGGCGGTAGGTGACGGCGGCCGGCGGAGCTTGCGGCGGGGTGGACACAGCCAGTGAGGAGATCGTGGTGCGCGCAACTGGGGACGTGTCGGGATCGGCCGGGTGGGACGCGCGGAGGACCCACCGGACGGTCGGGGCGACGAGCAACCTCCGGGACCTGGGCGGGACGCCGGCCGGCGAGGGCCGCGTCGTGGCGCCCGGCCGCGTCTACCGGGCCGAGGCGCTGGTCCGTCCCGGGACGACCGATCTCTGCGCGGTCTGGGACGCGGTCCACACCGAGGCCTACGCCGGGCTGGGCGTCCGCACCGTCCTCGACCTGCGGTCCGGCGCCGAGGCCGAGCGGGTCGCCTCCGCCTGGCCGGAGGCGACCGGCGCCGAGTACGTCGCCCTGCCCGTCGAGGAGGGCGGGGAGGGCGACACGGACTACGTCGCCGAGATCCGCAGCGGGCTCCGGACCCGGTTCACCGCGGAGGACATGGCGGACTACTACGCCCTGACCCTCCGCCGCCGGTCCGCCGAGTTCGGCACGGCTCTGCGGATCCTGGCCGACGACGCGCGGCTGCCCGTCCTGGTCCACTGCGCGGCGGGCAAGGACCGCACGGGGCTCCTCGTCGCCCTCCTCCTGGAGGCGCTGGGGGCCCCGCGACCGGTTGTGGTGGCCGACTACGCGCTGACCGGGATCCTCCGGCCGAACCGCGTGCAGGCCTACGCGCACGTCTTCGAGGGATCGGGGGTGGACCTCGCGGACATCGCGACGCTGTTCGACTCCCCGGCCGCCGCGATGGAGGCGGCGCTCGCGGGCCTGGACGACGAGTACGGCTCGGTGCCGGGGTACCTGGCGAAGGAGTGCGGGCTCACCCGGGACGAGGTCGCCTCGCTCCGGGTGAACCTGCTGGTGGAGGAGTCGGTCAGTCCATCGTGAGCACGGTCCGCACGACCGTGCCCTCGCGCTGGGCTCCCACGACCTCGTTGATCTCCTTGAGATCGGCCGTCCCACTGATCAGCTTCTCGATCGGCAGCCGGCCGGTGCGCCACAGACCGACGAGCAGGTCGATGTCGCGCCGCATGCTGATCCCGCCGTGGAAGCTGCCCGTCAGCTTCTTGTCGTCGTGGAACAGCTCGTAGGCCGAGATCGGCACGGTGTCGCCCGGCCGGCCCGCCCCCACGACGGTCACCGTGCCGCCACGCCGGGCCGCCCGCCAGGCGTCGAGGACGGTCGGCGGCTGTCCGACGGCGTCGATGACGACGTCGAGGTCACGCGCCTGCTCGGCGAACTCCTCCGGGGTCATCGCCTCGGTCGCGCCGAGGGACAGCGCGGTCTCGCGCCGCCGTTCGGTCGGGTCCACCGCGATCAGCCGGGCCGCACCGGCGACGACGGCCCCGAGGATCGAGTTGAGCCCCACGGCGCCGCAGCCGATCACCGCGACCGAGTCGCCGGGGGCGACCCGGGCGCTGCGCAGTGCCGCTCCCACACCCGTGGGGACCGCGCACCCCAGCATGGCGGCCACCGGGAACGGGACGTCGGCGGGGATCGGCAGGATCGCGCGGCGCGGGAGGACCGTCCGCTCGGCGAAGGTCGCGGTGTTCATGCCCTGGTGGACCTGCCGGCCGTCGATCGAGAGCCGGTGCGTCGCGGTGTGGGAACGTCCCGCCCGGGCGTCGGCCGTCGAGGTGCGGCGGGCGCAGAGGTACTCGTCGCCCCGCAGGCACGGCCCGCACTGTCCGCAGGAGGGCACCCACAGCACGAGGACGTGGTCGCCCACCTGCAGGTCGGTCACGCCGGGCCCGATCTCCTCGACGGTGCCCGCGCCCTCGTGGCCGAGCACGACCGGGGTCGGCTGACCGAACACGGTGGTCAGCGACAGGTCCGAGGCGCACACGCCGGCCGCGCGCAGGCGGACGGCGACCTCACCCGGGCCGGGGCCGGTGAGGTCGACCTCGCCGACCTCGAACGGGCCGCCGGAGGTCCACTGGACTGCTGCTCGCATGCTTCTGCTCCTCCCCGGAGGCGTGGCTCCGGTCGAGTGGTCGGTGGTCGGGCGGCTCAGCCGCGCGGGAGGCGGTGGACCGAGGTGAGGGCGAGGTACTCCTCGATGCCCTCGACGCCGAACTCCACACCGAGCCCACTGGCCTTGTGGCCGGCGAAGGGCGCGGCGGCGTTGGAGCCGTAGTGGTTGAGGCCGATGGTCCCGGCCTCGAGCCGGTCGGCGACGGCCGCGGCCCGCTCCTCGTCGCGCGAGAAGACCGTGGCGGCGAGGCCGTACGGCGTGCCGTTGGCGATCGCGACGCCCTCGTCGAGCTCGTCGTAGCCCAGCACGGACAGGACCGGGCCGAAGATCTCCTCCTGCGCGATCCGCATGTCCGGAGTGACCTCGTCGAACACGGTCGGCTCCACGAACCACCCGCGGTCGAAGCCGGACGCGCGGCCCCCGCCGAGCACCGCCTTTGCCCCTTCGTGCCGGCCGATCTCCTGGTAGCCGAGGACGCGGTCGCGCTGCCGCTCGGAGACCAGGGGGCCGAAAAAGGTGGCGGGGTCGAACGGGTCCCCGACGGGCGCGGACGCGACGACGTCGCACACCAGGTCGACGATCTCCCGCCTCCGCGTGTTCGGCACGATCAACCGCGTGCAGGCCTTGCAGGTCTGGCCGGTGTTGCGCATCGAGACCTTGAGGATCGTCGCGGCGATCACCGCGGGATCGGCGTCGTCGAGGACGAGCGCGGGCGACTTCCCGCCGAGCTCGAGCACGACGGGCCGCAGCAGCCGCCCGCACTCCTCGCCGATGCTGCGGCCGACCCCCGTGGACCCGGTGAAGGAGATCTTCCGGACGAGGTCGTGCTCGACGAGCGCCTGGCCGGTGCGGCCGCCGCCGGTGACCAGGTTGACCACACCCGCCGGGAACCCGGCCGCGTCGACGGCGTCCATCAGCATCCGGGCCGCCAGCGGCGTCTCCGCCGCGGGCTTGATCACGACCGGGCATCCCGCTACGAGGGCCGGACCGAGCTTCACGACGATCAGGCTCAGCGGGTAGTTCCACGGGGTGATCAGCCCGGCGACGCCGAGGGGCCGGCGCTGGACCAGCGTGTCCCCGGGCGCCATCGGGTTGGGCCGGATGTCGGCGGCGAGCACGGCGGGCCCGACCTCGGCGCAGTGGCGGAGGTGCGCCGCAGCCTGGGCCGGGGCGTGGGCGGACTCGGCGACCGGCGTCCCGTTCTCCGTCGTGATGATTCGGGTGAGCGCGTCGGACCTGGCCTCGATCTCGTCGGCGAGCCGCCGGACGAGCTCGCACCGCTCCGGCACGGGCGTGCGGGCCCACGTCGCGGCCATATCGGCGGCGGCGCGCACGGCGGCGTCGACGTCGGCGGCGTCGCCGCTGACGACGCGGGCGACGGGCTCCTCCGTGGTCGGGTTCGTGACTACGGTGTGTTCGTTTGAGCGGGAGGTCCGCCAGCGTCCGGCGACGTAGACGTCACCGATCTGGTCAACGGGCATCGCTGCATCCTTGACAGGGGGTGAGTGGGCCCACATCATACCCACGATCGGACTGACCATTAATACGGTCAACCGCAGCCAAGCTCTTTGGAGGAGAAGTTGTCAACGGAGACGCTCATCGGCACCGGCATCAACGTCTTCACGTCGGACGTGCGGGCGGTCGGCAAGATCCGCTTCCTGGACTCGCCGGAGGAGGTCCTCGACTTCATCGACGGCCCCGACGTGGCCGAGACAGTCGTCATCTCCCGGGGTGGTACGACCACCTTCATGTCGCCGGCCCTCATGGCGGGCGTGGCCGGCCTGATCACGCTGCAGGGGGCGCCCGAGAGTCACCTCGGGATCCTGTCGCGTGAGTTCTCGATCCCGTGCGTGATGTCGACCGCGTTCACCGACGGCATCCAGACGTCGCGCGGCGAGACGATCCCGGCCGACGGCAGCACGGTCCGCCTCGACATCACCGGGGACAAGGGTCAGGTCTTCCTGATCAGCGAGTGACGCCTCCCGACCGCCGAGACCCCGAGCCGGAGAAGACGCAATGAGTGACGAGATCGACGTCCAGTCGTTCCTGCAGAAGTACAAGGGCCGCTACCCCCAGGGCATCGAGGGGGACCGGCAGATCCGCCAGGACCTGCCGGTGCCCTTCATCGAGACGACCGACGAAGACGTGCGTGCCAGCGGGCTGTCCGACGACCAGGTCAACAGCTGGCTGGACTACGCCGGTTGGAACCTGTGGGACTTCATCCTGGGCCGTGCGTCGGAGGGCGAGTCGGGACTGATCCCGCGCCAGGAGTACGAGACGGTCTCCTTCGTGCAGCAGTGGGCCAACTACCCGCGGTTCATCCGCATGCTGACCGACGAGATCGGTGTCGACGGCCTGCTCGAGCTGGCCAGGACCTCGCGCCGCGAGGTCGGTACGAAGATCAACGTGACGCGGAACTGGGCGGCCTCGGTCTGCCCGATCCTGGGCCGCGGCATCGCCGTCGACCTCGGCTTCCACCGCGCCGAGGAGCGCCGCGAGGACCTCGAGGAGCTCATCCAGTTCGGCCGGCGCCTGCAGCACGGCACCTGGGGCGGCGGCCCGGGCTTCGTGTCCGCGCGCGGCTTCCAGGTCCCGGTCCTCGACGAGGACGTGCTGACCACGCTGGTGGACCAGGTGAAGCCGCTGGAGGGCCCGGACCGGGAGGCGTTCCGCAAGTTCAACGCCAAGACCGAGCTGTTCGGCTTCATGCTCCACTACGACTGCCGCGCCGGGATGGGCGACACCGGGCCGTACCCGCTGCCCGACGGTCGCTTCGCGATCGTCCGCGACCACTTCCTCAACGAGACCGCCTACCCGTGGTCCGGTGTCGCGGAGGGCCTGCCCTACTGCGTGACCGAGGTGCTGGTCTTCCCGGCGGACAAGGTGACGGCCACCGTCAACGAGATCATGACGACCTTCACCAAGCCCACCAACTACCTCGACTTCCTCGTCGAGGGCGTCGCGTTCGCGCGCGACACGATCGACACCCCGATGTCGCAGCTGCGCGTCCTGGACGACGCCGAGATGGAGTCCATCGCCCAGAAGTGCCAGAAGGGCACGATGGAGATGTACAAGACCCTGGCCAAGAAGTCGCGGGACGAGAAGATCCGCGACGGGATCATGGTCTACACCCGCGAGTTCCTGCAGAGCCACGCGCTGCGGGTGGGCCTCTGGGACAAGTTCGTCTCGGAGGGCTTCGACACCATGCACGCCGACGCCGAGCGGGCATGGCCGGTCCTGACCAGCGGCAAGGCCGCCGAGGTGCTCACCCCGGTCCTGCTGTTCGGCAAGGGCTTCCCGACTGTCCACAAGGAGAACCAGACGGCATGACCAGCAGCACCGCGACCCACGGCGCCGCGCAGGTCGACCTCAGCGATCTCGCCCCCTTCATCGCCGGGCGGGAGCACGAGCTCTTCCGGGAGATCCGCGAGCACGACCCGCTGCACTGGAACGCCGAGCCCAACGGGCCCGGGTACTGGTCGCTGACGCGGTACGCGGACCTGATCACGGCGATCGAGGACCCGGCGACCTTCGTCAACGGACAGGGCACGCAGATCCCCAGCCGACGGGTCGAGGGCCACACGCCCACGGTGCACAACACCGACCCGCCCCGGCACACCGAGCTGCGCAAGGTGGCCACGCCGCACCTGCGGGCGGTCAAGGTCAAGGAGTGGCAGGACCTCATCGAGACGTCCGTCTCGACGATCCTGGACGACATCGAGCAGCGGGGCGAGGTCGAGCTGGTGAGCTCGGCCTCGGCCCTGCTGCCGATCCAAGTGCTCGGCCAGGTCCTCGGCGTGCCGGCGGAGGACTGCCCGCTGCTCGCCAACTGGACGGACCGGGTCATCTCCGACGACCCCGAGTTCATGCGCAGCCCCGACGAGAAGGAACGGGCGCGCGAGGAGCTGTTCGACTACTTCCGCGGCCTCACCGAGGCCCGCCGGGCCGAGCCGCGCAACGACATCGTGTCCAAGCTCGTGGCTGCCCGGATCGACGGCGAGCCGCTGTCGTGGGAGGACCTCGCCGCCTACTACTTCGTGCTGGTGGGGGCGGGCAACGAGACCACCCGCAACCTGCTCACCGGTTCGGTCCTCGCCTTCGCCGAGTTCCCGGGGGAGTGGGAGCGGCTGCGCGCCGACCGGGCGCTGCTCCGGCCGGCGATCGAGGAGCTGCTGCGCTTCATCACGCCCATCCGCGCGATGCGCCGCACCGCCACGAAGGACGTCGACTGGTACGACCGCACCATCCGAACCGGCGACAAGCTGGTGCTGTGGTTCCAGGCCGCCAACCGCGACCCGGCGGTCTTCGACGACCCGGACACCCTGCGGATCGACCGGACCCCCAACCAGCACCTCGGGTTCGGCTGGGGTATCCACACCTGCCTCGGCTCGCACCTGGCGCGGGCGGAGGTCTCGACCTTCCTCCGGCACCTGCTGGAGCGGGACCTGCGGATCACGCCGCTCGCCGAGCCCGACCGCCTGCACACCAACCAGTTCCACGCCTTCAAGCGGCTGCGGGTCCGGGTGGAGCGGGCATGAAGGTGAGCGTGGACCGGGACGTGTGCGTCGCGCACGGCCAGTGCGAGTACAACGACCCCGAGCACTTCACGATCAACGACGACGGCGTCCTCGAGCTGGACGAGAACCCGCCGGACAGTGCCGAGGAGAGCGTGCTGCGCGCCGTTTCCGCGTGCCCTGTGCGGGCGCTGTCGGCCACGTCCTGATCACCCCGAGCACCACGAGCGATCTTTCACCGTCGAAGGAGCAGCGATGTCCGAAGCCGACGACTTCATGAAGTTCGTCGAGAAGTACATGGCAGAGGTGCCCGGTGGTCCCGCCGGGGATCAGGAGATGCGCCGCCGTGATCCGTCCCCGTTCGTCGATACGACCGCGGCGGACATCCGTCCGGACAAGCTGACCGACGAGCAGATCCAGAGCTGGTTCGACTACATGTCGTGGAACCTCTGGGAGCTCATCGCCACGCGGTCCACGGAGGGCGAGTCCGGGCTGATCCCCCGCCAGGAGTACGAGACGCTCTCGTTCGTCCAGCAGTGGAGCGTGAACCCGGACGCGATGCGGCTGATCACGGACAAGGTCGGCGTCGACGGCCTGGTCGAGCTCGGCCGGGTCCCGCGCCGGGAGATCGGCACGAAGGTCAACCACATCCGCAACTACGCCAGCGCGCTGATGGCGATGCTCGGTCGGGGCGTGTGCGTGTCGCTGGAGCAGCTCGACCCGAGCGTCCGCCGCGACGACATCCAGGACTGCATCCAGTTCGCCAGGCGCACCTGGCACGGCACGTGGGGCGACGGGCCGGGGCTCGCCTCGGGACACGGGTTCCGGTTGCCGCTGCTCGAGGACGACGTCCTCGCGCCGCTGCTGGCCGCCGCGAAGCCGTTCGAGGACGACGAGGAGCGGAAGTTCTTCCGCCGCTTCAACGGCACGACGGAGCTGTTCGGCTTCCTCATGCACTACGACACCCGCCTCGGCATGGGGGACACCGGTCCCTACCCGCTGCCGGGTGGCGGCTTCGCCCTGATCCGGGACCACTTCCTGTACGAGACGGGCTTCGAGTGGTCGTCGATCGGCGAGGGCCTGCCCTATGCCGTCACCGAGGTGCTCTGCTTCAAGCCGGACCCGATCGAGATCACGATCAACGACATCGGGACCACCTTCACCAAGCCGCAGGACTACCTGAAGAGCCTGGACCGGGTGGCGGTGTTCGCCCGCGACACCATCGACACGCCGATGTCGGGGATCCGGCCCGTCGGGCACGACGAGATGCGGCGCATTGTCGACACCTGCCAGGCGGGTGTCCTGAAGATGTACAAGATCCTGGCGAACCTGAGTCGGGACGAGAAGATCCGCAACGGTGTGCGGATGTACTCGCACGAGTTCATGCGGCCGCTGGCGTACCGGGCCGGCGCCTGGGACGAGATCCTGGCGAACGGCTTCGACGACCTCAGCGAGGCGACCGAGCGCGCCTGGCCGATCCTGACCGGCGGCCGGGCCGCGGAGATCCTCGCGCCGGTCTTCTTGATGGGCAAGGGCTTCCCCCCGCTGCGTAACCCCGCGGCCATCTGATCCACCGACCCACACCGCACGACGGGCGGCGCTGCCCTGTGCCAGGGCAGCGCGCCCGATGGAGGCGACGCGAGATGTTGACCGATGCCGACGACCGACGACACCGCCTGAACCCGGGCCCGCTCGCCCGGGAGAGCCTGATCTTCCTGCTCTTCCTGCCCGAAGAGAACCTCGGCATGATCGCCTACACGTGGGTGGACGGCGAGAGCGTCGCGGGATCGATGGTCACGGTCTTCGGGCAGGACGACGAGCGGCTGGTCCACCACGTCGTCCAGGGCGTGGAGATGGACCGTGCCGCCGACTTCACCGACTGGCAGGTCGGCCCGCTGCGGGTGCGGCACGGCGAGCCGCACAAGCACGCACACGTCACGTTCGAGCACGAGGGCGTCTCGCTCGACTACCGGTTCGAGGCCATCAACGAGGCGTTCAGCTACCACGACAACCGCGACGGCTGCCCCGGTTTCCTGGCCGACGACCGCCTGGAACAGTGCGGGCTGGTCACCGGGACCCTGACCATCGGCGACCGTCGGATCGAGTTCGACACCACCGGCCACCGCGACCACTCCTGGGGCACGCGCGACTGGACCGCGTTCCACCACTACAAGTGGGTCAACGTCCAGGCAGGCTCGGACGTCGCGGTCAACTTCATGCACGGGCTGGCGATGGACCGCCAGTACGAGCTCGGCTACGTCCACCGCGACGGGGAGCAGTCGCCGGTCGTCTCGATCGAGGCGCACGTCGAGCGCGACGACGAGTACTACGCGTACACGTCCGCACGCTTCGTGGTGACGGACGAGAAGGGACGCGTCACCGAGATCGAGACCGGCAACCGCACCTCGCTGATCGTCTGGTCTGCAGGCGGCCTGGTCTCCAGGGACGCGGCCAGTACCTGCACGGTCGCCGGCCTGCCCGGGATCGTGCACGTCGAGGAGGGCTGGGTCCCGGACTTCGTCGAGCACCGGCTGAAGTCCGCAGCGGCGCGCAAGCTTGAGCAGACCGCGATCGGGGAGTAGCCGGATGCCCTTCATGCCACTGCAGGCCGGCGACGAGGACCGGCACATCTTCTACGACGCGCGCGCGGACGACCAGATTCGGGAGTCCCTCGCTTACCTGCTCCCGCTGCCCCACCTGGGACTCGGCATCATCGTCTACACCTGGGTGCACGCCGCGGGCACGGACGGCCAGGGCCGCGCGGGGTCGATGGCGGTCGTCTACGGCCCGGGCGTGGCCAGCACGGTCTCCGAGGCGAGCGACGGCATCGGCGTCCCGGACTCAATGGGCTTCGACGACTGGCGCGTCGGCGCCATCACCCTCGAGGCCGCGAAGGACATGATGACGACACGCCTCCGGTTCGCCGGTGAGCGGATCTCCCTGGAGTACGAGTTCCAGGGCATCAACCCGCCCTTCGCGTTCCTGCGGCACCCGGGCGGTTGCCCGTCCTGGCTGGCCGACGACCGCACCGAGCAGGGCGGGCGGGTCGTCGGATCGCTCGTCCTCGACGGCGTGCGCCACGAGTTCGACACGTTCGGCCACCGCGACCATTCGTGGGGGCGGCGGGACTGGGGCGGCCCCACCCACTGGAAGTGGTGGAACCTGATGGCACCGGACGCGTCGATCCACCTCATGGAGCTGCAGTACTTCGGACGGACGACCCTGCACGGTTACGTCCACCGCGACGGCGTGACGTCGGTGATCACCGACTACGACATCGACGTCGAGTTCGACGGCCAGGTCATGCAGCAGGAGCTCACCGGCACGATCACCGACGAGGAGGGCCGGACGACCCGGATCCGAACCTGGCGCGGTGCCGACCTGCACTGGCCGGTCAGTCCGCACCTGACGCTCCACGAGGCGTCGATGCACTCCGAGATCGAGGGAGTGCCCGGCGCGGCATACATCGAGATGGCCTGGCCACCCGCCTACCTCGCCCACCACAGCGAGACCCAGGAGGCCGACGCCGCCGAGCTGACGGTCGACCGGCGGGTCGAGCCGGCCTCGCAGACCTGAAAGGAGACCCCGACGATGGGCGACACCGAGCGGTTCCTCGCCGTGCACGCACTCAAGGTGAAGGGGCTGGCCTCCGCCGAGGACCTGGCCGAGGTCACCGGGCGCACGGACCTGGCGCCGGTCCTCGAGGAGCTCACCGGCGAGGAGCTGGTGAAGCTGCGCACCGGCCGCATCGGCGGCTACGCCCTGACCAAGACCGGCCGGGAGGCGCACCCCGCGCTGCTCGCGGCCGCGGTCACGGACGAGGAGCGGGCCGGGGTGGCGAAGACCTACGAGGCCTTCCTCCCGGTCAACGGCCGGTTTAAGCAGATCTGCACCCGCTGGCAGATGCGCGACGGCGGGTCGGAGCCGAACGACCACTCCGACGCGGACTACGACGCGCGCGTGGTCGACGAGCTGGCGAAGGCGCACAAGGAGGTCGTCGAGGCGCTCGCCCCGGCGGCCGACGTCTCCGCCCGCTTCGGCTGGTACCCCGTGCGTTTCGAGGCGGCACTGGAGCGGGTGCGCGGCGGCGACGTCGCCGCGTTCGCCCGCCCGATGAGCAACTCCTACCACGACGTGTGGATGGAACTGCACGAGGACCTGATGCTGACGCTCGGCCGGGAGCGCGACGCCGCCGACGGTCACTGAGACCGGGCGGCGACGCACCGGACGGGCCCGCGATCCCCGATCGTGGGCCCGTCCCGTTCCGCCGGTTGTGATCGGCGCATCCTAGCTTTGGTCTGACCGTTAGCATATTATCGGGTCTCACGACGAAGGAGCATCCATGGATCTCGCAGACTCCCCGGAGGAGGCGGAGTTCCGGGAGCGGGTGCGGGCCTGGCTGGCGGAGTCGCTGCCGACCCTCCCGTGGCCCGAGCCGGTCGAGCTCGCCGACAAGCTGCCCTTCTGGCGACAGTGGCAGCACCTGTTGTTCGAGGGCGGGTACGCCGGCATGTCCTGGCCGCGCGAGTACGGCGGCCAGGGGGCCGACGCGAAGATCCGCGCGGTCTTCAACGAGGAGGCCGACAGGGCCGGCGCGCCCGAGCGGCTGAACACGGTGGGCGAGGACTTCGCGGGCCCGACGATCATCGCCTTCGGCACCGCGGAGCAGAAGGAACGCTTCCTCCGCCCGATCCTCACCGGCGACGAGCTCTGGTGCCAGCTGTTCTCCGAGCCGGAGTCCGGCTCGGACCTCGCGTCGCTGCGCACGAAGGCCACGAAGGTCGACGGCGGGTGGCGGATCTCCGGCCAGAAGATCTGGACCAGCCGCGCGCACCTGGCGACCAACGCCATCCTGCTCGCCCGCACCGGCGGCGCGGACCTGCCGCGGCACAAGGGCATCAGCTACTTCCTGCTGCCGTTGGCGAGCGAGGGCGTGACCGTCCGGCCGCTGGCGCACATGCTCGGCGAGGCGGAGTTCAACGAGGTATTCCTCGACGACGTGTTCGTGCCGGACGAGCTGGTCCTGGGAGAGGTGAACGGCGGCTGGAAGGTCGCCATGGCCACCCTCGGGTTCGAGCGGGTCGGGATCGCCACCGGCCGGGTCAACACGAAGCGGGCCGTCGACGACATCGTCACGGAGATCCGCGGCATGACCGACGACGCGGGTCGCCCGCTCGGCGCGGACCCGACGGTCCGGCGCAGGGTGGCCGACCTCTACGGCCGCGCCCTGGTGCACCACGCCATCGGTCAGCGCGTGCTCACGATCGCCGCGGACGGCGGCCCGCCCGGGCCCGTGACCTCGATCGGCAAGCTGTACTTCTGTCCGCTGGTGGAGGACCTCGCGGACTTCCGGCAGTCGCTCTCCCCGCTCGGCGGCCAGCTGGCGCCGGAGGAGCAGCCCGAGGCCGAGAGCCGCTGGCAGCGGCTCGCCTACCAGGCCCGGGGCACGGCGATCGCCGGCGGCTCCACGTTCATCCAGCGCAACATCGTCGCCGAGCGGATGCTCGGCATGCCGAGGAGCTGAGCATGACCCCCGTCTCCCCGCCGGACAGCGCGACGGACAGCGCGACGGGCGCGGGCTACGTCTGGACGCCCACCGCGGAGTACGTGCAGAACGCCCGGGTCGCCCGCTTCGCGCGTCGCCACGGTGTCGACGGGATCGACGCGCTGCGCGCCCGGTCCGTCGCCGACGTCGCCTGGTACTGGGACGCCGTGGTCACGGACCTCGGCCTGCCGTTCTCGCGGCCGTACACGCAGGTCCTCGACCTCACCCGGGGCGTGACCGACCCGGAGTGGTTCGTCGGCGGCGAGCTGAACGTGGCTGATGCGTGCCTGGCGCGCTGGGCGGCGGACCCCGCGGCGCGCGAGCGCACGGCGGTGGTGCACGAGTCCGAGGACGGCACCGTCGACCGGCTGACGTTCGCCGAGCTCGACGAGCGGTCACGCCGGGTCGCGGCCGGCCTGCGGGAGCTCGGCATCGGCCGCGGCGACGCGGTCGCGCTCTACCTGCCGATGGTCGCCGAGGCGGTCGTCGCGTTCTACGCCGCGGCCCGGCTCGGTGCGGTTCTGGTCCCGCTGTTCTCCGGCTTCGCGTCGGGTGCGATCGCCTCCCGGCTGCAGGACGGTGAGGTGCGGGCTGTCGTCGTCGCGGAGTCGACCGTCAGGCGCGGCAGGACCGTGTCGATGCTCCCGCCCGTGCGCGAGGCCGTGGCCCACAGCCCGTCGGTCCGGCACGTGATCGTGGTCGGTACCCCCGGCGAGGGCGAGACCTCCTGGCCGGACCTGCTCGCCCACGAGCCGGACGAGGGCCCGGCCGAGCCGATGGCCGCGTCGGACACGCTCCTGCTCGCCTACACCTCGGGGACGACGGGGCGTCCGAAGGGCGCTGTGCACACCCACGCGGGCTTCCTGGTGAAGACCGCCAGCGAGGTCGCCTACTCGTTCGACCTCGGACCCGGCGGGGTGTTCTGCTGGATCACCGACATGGGCTGGATCATGGGCCCCCTGTCGATCGTCGGCACCCACGCCAACGGCGGCACCCTGGTGCTCTACGAGGGCTCGCCCGACGTGCCGGACCTCAGCCGGCTGTGGCGGCTCGCGGAGCGGCACCGGGTCACCATGCTCGGGGTGTCGCCCACGCTGATCCGGACCGTCCGCACCCTCGACACCGAGTCGGTCGGGACCTTCGACCTGTCCTCGGTGCACACGCTGGGCTCGACGGGCGAGCCGTGGGACGCCGAGTCGTACGAGTGGCTCGCGCGCACGGTCTTCGGCGATCGTGTGCCGATCATCAACTTCTCCGGCGGCACCGAGGTGGGTGGGTCCTTCCTGGCGCCGTACCCGGTCGAGCCGATCCGCAGCTGCTCGCTCGGCGGGCCGTCGCTCGGCATGGACGTCGACGTCGTCGACGCCGCGGGCGAGCCGGTGCGCGGTGAGGTGGGGGAGCTCGTGTGCCGCCAGCCGTGGCCGGCTATGACCCGCGGGGTCTGGCGGGACCGCGAGCGGTACCTCGAGGCCTACTGGTCCACCTTCCCCGGGCTGTGGCGACACGGCGACCACGCCGTCGTCGACACCGACGGGCAGTGGTTCCTGCGCGGCCGGTCGGACGACGTGATGAACGTGGCCGGCAAACGGCTGGCGCCGGCCGAGGTCGAGGCGGTGCTGATCGCGCACCCGGACGTGGCGGAGGCCGCGGTGGTCGGGGTACCCGACGCGAAGAAGGGCGAGGCCGTCTGGGCCTTCTGGGTGCCCCGCATCGGCGCGACCTCGGGCGAGGAGGAGCTCGCCGAGACGCTGCGCCGCCGGGTGGGGGAGGAGCTGGGCAAGCCCTTCGCCCCGAGCCTGATCCGCCGCGTCGACCAGCTGCCGAAGACCCGCTCGGCGAAGATCATGCGCCGCGCGGTACGGGCCGCCGCGCTGGGGCAGGACCCCGGTGACCTCTCCGGAGCGGAGAACCCCGAGGCACTGGACGTGGTCCGGGCGGCGGTGGCCGAGCACGCGGGAGGGCGTGATGACTGAGCCGGTCGGGACCCCGGGCGCGGCGGCGCGGGCCGCCGTCGCCCGGGTGTCAGTCCTCCTCGGGCACCGCGACGGTCGTGCGCTCGTCGACCTCGAGCGCGGCGGCGGCGTAGGAGTGCACGTGCCGGGTCATCCGGCGGACGGCCGCGTCGGCGTCCCGTTCCTTGATCGCCCGGGTCACCGAGCGGTGGGCGCGGACGGTGATGTCGCGGACCTCGTCGTTGATGAAGCCCTCGTTGTTCGTCGTGGTGTAGATGGCCCGCGAGAGTGCCATCATGATGCCGGTCAGGATCTCGTTGTGGCTGGCGGTGGCGACGGCGATGTGCCAGTCCACGTTGGCGCGCAGGAACTCGTCGAGGTCGCCACTGGCGGCGATCTCCTCGTTGGCCGTCTCGAGGCGCCGCAGGTCACCGGCGGTGCGATGGACGGCGGCGAGGCGGGCGCAGGAGGGCTCGATGGCTTCGCGGGTCTCGTGCACCGAGGCGAGCCGGATCTGCCGGCCGCGGATGAGGAGCTCGAGCGAGCTGGCGACGGACTCCTCGCCCGGGCGCTGGACGAAGGCACCGCCGGCGCGGCCGGCCTTGATGCGGATGAGGCCCTGCACCTCGAGGATCCGCAGGGCCTCCCGCACCGTCGTGCGACTCATGCGGGTCTGCGTAACGAGCTCCCGCTCCGGGGGGAGCGGGGTGCCCTCGGGGTACTCGTCCGAGAGGATGCGTTCGCGCAGCTCATTGGCGAGGACGTCGGACGCCTTGGGGACCTCCATCGGGGTGAGTCGGATCGCCGATCGGGCGTCACTCGCTGCCATGAGGCCCTCCTTCCGTGGTCTAAAGGTCTGACCCAATCTAGCATCGGGACGGCGGACGCGGGCATTGCCACGCAGATCACGCGCCCCGCGAGCCGAGTAGGAGCAACTCATGCGTTGGGAACTCTCTGCCGAGCAGGCCGACTTCCGGTCGGTGCTCGCGGACTGGCTGGGCGAGACCTGCCCGCCGGAGACACTGCGCGGCTGGCTCGACGCCGGCGACCACGCGCCGTTCGAGGAACGGTTCGTCGGCGACGGATGGTTCGGGGTCGGGTCCGACGAGGACCTCGGCGGCGAGGGCGGCGGGCTGGTCGAACTCGCCCTGGCCGCCGAGGAGCTCGGCCGCCGGGCGGCGCCGTCCTCGGCCTGGCTCGGCTCGATGCTCGCGCTGCCGGCGCTGGCCGCGATGCCCGAGGCGGCGAAGGCGCTGCTGGCCGACGGCGTGACCACGGTGCTGGCTTCGCCGGCGGGCGTCGTGCCCGGCGCTGGCGCGGGGGTGACCGGCGACGGGTCGACGCTCGCCGGGTCCGTCGGAACGGTGCTCGCCGCGGCTCGCGCCCGGCGGCTCGTCGTGCCGGTGGGCGGGTCGCGTCCCTCCCTGCAGCTCGTCGAGATCGACCAGCCCGGTGTGCGGATCCGTACGCAGGCCCTCACCGACCGCAGCCGCTCCGTGGCCGACGTCGAGCTCGACGGTGCCCGGGGGACGGCGATCCCGCTCGACGTCCACGAGGCACTGGACGCCGCGGCGCTCCGGGCCGCGGTGCTCGTCGCGGCCGACGCGCTCGGCGTGATGGAGCAGATGCTCGACGCCACGGTCGAGTACACCCTGCAGCGCAAGCAGTTCGGCGTCCCGATCGGCTCGTTCCAGGCCGTGAAGCACGCGGCGGCGGAGATGCTGGTGAAGGTCGAGTCCGCCCGGTCGATCGTGTACCTCGCCGCGGCCTCGGTCGAGGCCGGCCACGCCGACGCACCGCTGCATGCCGCTGCCGCGAAGGCGCAGGTCTGCGGCGCGGCGGCTGCCGCCGCGGACACGGCCCTGACCCTGCACGGGGCGATCGGCTACACCTGGGAGCACGACCTGCAGATCTTCTACAAGCGGGCGAAGCTCGACGCCGAGCTGTTCGGCACGCCCGCGGCGTGGAACGAGCGGCTGGCCGACCGGCTGGCCCTGGTGCCGACCTCGGATTAGCCGATCCGCCGGTTGACAGCGGCGGGCGGAGCCGTCGACGATGCCGATTTATCGGACTGACCATTATTACGATGAACCACGCATCGACGCGGAGGCGAAGTGGTGATGGCACGACTGCTCGATGTCGATTTCCCCGCACGGCTGGCCGGCGGTGACGCCGGACCGCCGCGGCCCTGCGGGCGTGAGATCGTCCGGGAGCTGCCCACCGGCACGTCGGACGTCGTCGGCCGGGTTCGGCGAGCCCTGGTGATGCTGCGCGATCCCGGCTCGACCACGGACCTCGTGCGGCGAATCCCGGCCGCGGTCGCAACACTGGGATTCGACCGGGTGGTCTACGCCCGCCTGTCCCGAACCCGGTGGGAACCGGCCGCGGTCTTCGGTCGTCCTCCGGAGGAGGCTCCGGGTGTCGAGGCCCTCACGGCCGAGCGATGTCCGGCCGAGCACCTCGTGCTCGAGCAGCTGTCGCCGGTTGTGGTCGACGCGACCCGCGCCGACCGGCTGCTGCCCCTCTCCTGGTGCCCGAGCTACATCGTCACACCGATCGTCGACCGGGGAGTGGTGGTCGGGCTCCTCCACGCCGGCAACCTCGATCCGGCGCGCACTCCCGCAGCACTGGACACGGAGATTCTCTGGACCTTCGCCGAGGCGCTCGTCTCCTGCTTGGCCGCGGCCCGCGCGGTCGACGCGCTGCGGGATCTCGTAACACGGATGACCGAGGTCGCGGGCGGGTTCGGTGGGACCGACGGCGGTCCGGCCGCCCGGCTCCCCGAGGCCGCTGCGTCGATGACCGCTCGGGAGCGCGAGGTCCTGGAGCTCATGGCAGCAGGGCAGACGAACGGACAGATCGCCCGTCGCCTGGTCATCACCGAGGGCACCGTGAAGTCCCACGTCAAACGGATCATGCGAAAGTTGCACGCCGCGAACCGGGCCGAGGCGGTCGCTGCCTGGATCCGGCCGGTCGAGCGTGCTCCCGTCGTCGAAAGGCTCTGATGGAACTGCTCCTCGTGCGACACGCCCGCCCTGAGGTCGTCAGCGGCACGGACGTCGCGGACCCGCCGCTCACCGAGGAGGGCCGAGCGCAGGCCCAGCTGATGGCGAAGGCCGTCGCGGCCGGCCAGTACGGCGCGGTGACCGCGGTCGTCAGCAGCACGATGCGGCGAGCCGTCGAGACCGCGGAGCCACTCACCGAGGCGCTCGGTGTGATCGCCGAGACGGATGTCCGGCTCGTCGAGCTCGACCACGGCTGGACGAGCTACGGCGTGGGTATCGACGCCTACCCGACCCGCCGCGACGCCTACCGCGCGATGAACAGCGGCAGCTGGGGCACGAACACGTTCGATCCGCTGGCCTTTCGGGAGCGCGTCCGCGAGGGGATGGAGGCGGTCGTGGACCGCCATCCCGACGGCTCGGTGGTGGTGGTGTGCCACGGCGGGGTGATCAGCGCATACCTGGCGCACGTGCTGGACACACCGCAGACCGTGTTCTTCTCGCCGGACTACTGCTCGGTCACCCGGGTCCTGGCCGAGCCCGACGGTTACCGCGAACTGCTGGGCGCCAACGAGCGCCTGCTCCCGCGCCGGGCCGGCCGCCCCAGGCACCGTCCTCTCGGTCGGGCCCGTCCGTGGGCGGTACCGACCGCTCGTGCGCGTCAGTGGACCGTGACCGTGCCGGTGTCGCCGTTTACCGTGACCACGGTGCCGTCGACTATGCGGGTGGTGCAGTCCTGTACCGACACCGCGGCCGGGATGCCGAGCTCCCGCGACACGATGGCCGCGTGGGAGATCGCCGCACCGGTCTGGCAGACGACCGCGCCCGCGGTGAGGAACAGCGGGCCCCACGACGAGTCCGTGGTCATCGCGATGAGCACATCGCCGGGCTCCAGTTCGACGTCGTCGACGAGGGAGCGGACGACCCGCGCCGGCCCGGTGTGCGAGCCGGGGGCGACGCCGAGACCCTGCAGCACCTCACCCGAGGAGACCGGGGAGGAGATCGACTGGTCGCGGTCCTCGAACTCCTCGATGGCCGGCGGTGCGCCCTCGAGGATGAACGGCGGCCACTTCGACTCCAGCAGGGTCAACGTCGCCTTGCGCTCGTCGACCGTGTCCGCGAACGGTGCCGGGTCCGCCACGAAGGCGTCGATCTCGTCGCCCATGAGCAGCAGGACATCCTGCCAGCGAGCGAGCACACCGCGCTCCACGAACCGGCCGCCGAGCTCGCGCATCGTCATCCGCGCCTCTTCGCAGAGCCGGGTGCACTGAACCTTCGTCGCCTCCCGGGCCGGGAGGAAGAGCATGGCCGCGTGGGCGGCGCCCAGGAACTGGGCCTGTAGCTCGTTCCCCTCGAGCCGGCACGCGATCTCGGCCACGGCGGCCTCGCGGTCCGCCGCGAGGTGCGCGGTGCGGATCTCCGGCGACTGCTCGTCGGCCACCTTGCGGGCGTGGTCGAGCATCCGCAGCGGGATCTCGGGGTTGGCGCCGTAAGTGGGAGAGCGGAACTCCCACACGCTCGGCCCGAGGAAGCCCCAGTCTGCGATGAAGCGGTCCCAGCCGGTGAGGAACGCCTTCACGCCCTCGTCGGCGTCGTGTCCCGCGTCCCGCAGCCGGCTCAGCAGGCCGTCGATCCCCTTGTCGAGCTCCGCGGTGACGGTCGCGTGGTCCCGGACGACTCGCGAGAGGTTCCAGAGGTCGTAGGACTGCTGGGCTGAGTCGACCTCGCCGAGACCGGCGGTCACCTTCGCGACCAGCTCGCCCGCACCCACGGCCGCGCCGACCTGCGCGATCAGTCCGGTGATGATGTTGCTCGCGTAGAGGTGCACGATGTGCGTCGCGAAGACCGGACGCATCTCGGGGACCAGGGAACGGTAGTGGTCGACGAGCTCTGCGTCGGTCAGCGCGATCAGGTCGGGCCGGGCGGCGATCACCTCGTCGATCCGCCGGGTGTGCTCCGCGACCTCGGGCACGTCCGTCGCGGAGAACAACGAACCCATCCAGGCGACCATCCGCTCGGTGCACTCGGGGTTGTCGTCGAGCGGGTGGGGCTTGTAGGGGCGGACGTCCGGGTGCTCGCCGAAGAGCGACCGGTCGATCGCGTCCGCGGTCATGCCGGGCGTCCGGACCGCGAGCACCCGCGAGATCGAGACGTTGATGTAGACGTAGCCGCCGAAGCAGCCGACGACCTCGCACTCGCCTTCGGGGCGGAAGTCGTCAGGCGTGAAGACGCCGATCCGGTACAGGCCGTCGCGATAGGCGGCGTCGTACACCCCGGTGCCGAAGACGCTCCAGGTGAGCGGGGTGGCGGCGTCGCTGAACACCTCCCCGGTGTTCGCCCTGGTGAAGATCGGGAACCGCTCGCTGGGCAGGTCGTCGCAGGGCCAGGTGGCTGTCACGCGCACTCTCCTCGGGGATCAGGTGGGAGGCACGGTAGGAGCTGCGCGGTGACCTGGGACACGTCTGCGCAGCAAGTGCTCCCGGAAGGGGGAGGCGTGGGCGCGTTCGAGGGATCGCCGGAGGGAGAAGGCCGTGCCGATACTGAACGCATGATCAGGCCCGAGGACGCGGAGTTCCACCCCAGCGGCACCGAGCGGATGTGGACCGAGACCAACTACTTCGGTTTCGACATCCCGGCGGTGCCGATGCACGTCGGGCTCTACGCCCTTTTCCGGCCGAACCTCGGCACGGTCAACTCGGCGATCTTCGTGAACTCCCGGAAGGTCGACGCGAGCTGGGAGGCCGATTTCTGGGATAGCCGCGCCTACCTGCCGATGCCGTCGTCGAAGAGCCTGCTGGACTACCGGCTCGACAACGGCCTGGCCGTCCGCTGCCTCGAGCCCAACAAGGTGTGGGAGCTGCGCTACGACAACGGCGAGTCCCTGCAGGTCGACGTGCGGTTCGAGGCTCTAATGGAGCCCTTCGACATCCACGACCCGGACATGGACCCCCGGGCGAAGGCCGCGGGCCGCGGCGACCTGTCCGCCGGCGCCGCCTACGCAGGGCACTTCGACATGACCGGGGCGGTCACCGGCCACGTCGTGCTGAACGGCACCCGGCACGAGGTCGACGCCCTGAGCACCATGGACCACAGCTGGGGGGTGCGCGAGGAACGTCAGCTCGGCGTCATGACCTGGCTGCAGTGTCACTTCTCGCGTGACTTCGCTCTGCACGCCATGTTCGACTTCGACCCGACGATCGGGCCGGACCTGCCCTTCGACTGCCACCTCACCCACGGTTACGTGCTCGACAAGGGCACAGCGGTCGGACTGAAGGACGGCACGGCGCGGATGACGCGGCAGGGCATGTACTCCGACACCCTGGAGCTGAGCCTGGTCGACGCGCACGACCGCGAGTACGTGGTGCACGGCCGCGCCCGGACGCGGGCCCCGATCCAGTACTGGCCGGGCTCGATGGCCTTCATGGTGATGCCCCGCTGGGAGATGGGCGACCAGGTCGGCTACGGCACGAGCACGGACTTTCTCGACCTGTACCACTTCACGAAGCTCTACCGCTGACCGTGGCGCCCGTGCTCGATCCGACCCGGCTGCCCGAGAAGAGTCAGGCGCACGTGCGCGCCTGGCTGGACGGTGGCGGGACGCCCGCGACCCCGCGCGACGCAGCCGCGATCGTTCTGTTGCGCCGCGGACCCGTGGAGATCACCGGCGGTATCGAGGTCTTCTTCCTGCACCGGCACGCCGCGATGGAGTTCGCGGCGAGCGTCGCGGTGTTCCCCGGCGGCGGCGTCGACGCCCGCGACGCCGACGCCGCCCGGCTCGGCGAGCGCTGGGCCGGACCGCCGCCCGAGGCCTGGGCGGAACGCCTCGGGGTGGAGCCCGAGGCCGCCCGCGGTGCGGTCTGCGCCGCGATCCGGGAGACCTTCGAGGAGACCGGTGTGCTCCTGGCCGGTGACACGGCGGGTTCGCTCGTCGCGTCGACGGCCGGGGAGGACTGGGAGCGGGACCGGCACCGGGTGGAGAGCCGCGAGATCTCGCTGACCGAGCTGATCGAGTCCCGGGACCTGGTGCTCCGCACCGACCTGGTCGCGCCCTGGAGCGTGTGGGTCACCCCGGTCTTCGAGCCGCGCCGCTACCGCACCTTCTTCTTCGTCGCCGAACTGCCGGGCGGGCAGGAGACCCGGGACGTCTCCTCGGAATCCGAGGCGGTGGCCTGGACCTCCGTGCGCGAGGCGCTGCTCGGCGCGCACCCCCTGCTCCCGCCGCAGCTGTGCACCTGTCTGGAGATTGCGGACGACGCGACCCCGACGGAGGTGCTGCGGCGGGCGGCGTCCCGGACGGCGCCGTGGGTCCTGCCCGAGCCGGTCGTCGACGACGACCGGGTCGCGCTGGGGCTCCCCGCCGAGCTGGCCGCTCTGGCCGAGCGGGTCGCGCGCTCGCTGGACGCGTAGCCGGGGACGTTGACGGAACGGCTGAATCATCGAACAATCGGACCGAATCGGACGCCACCGTCGGCGTCCACGGCGGGAGGCCGCGGGATGGACCTCGACACCGACCTGGACACGACCACGTTGGTCGGCCGGCGCGCGGACGGGCGACACGAGCGGCTGAGCCTCGGCGACCTGCTCGAACGGGTCGTCTGGAGCCGGCCGGAGCGGACCGCGCTCGTCGGGCACCCCGGAGCGTCCGCGGTCCCCGGCTGCGACCGGCTCACCTATCGGCAGGCGGACGAGGCAGCCAACCGGATCGCTCATGCGCTGCTCGACTCCGGTGTCCGGCAGGGCGACCGGATGGCGATGCTCTGCGACAACTCCGTCGAGGCGCTGCTGCTGAAGATCGGTGCCGCGAAGGCCGGGGTCGTCGCCGCGCCGCTCAACCCGCTGATGGCCCCGGACGTCCTCACCGCGCTGTTGGGGCGTGTCGAGCCCGCGTTCGCGGTCGTGGACGCCGACCTGTGGGGGCGTTCCGCCGCGGCGTTCGAGGCGGCCGGCGCCCGGCCCGCCGTGACGATCGAGCTCGGCGGATCCGCCGTGGCGGACACGGTCGGGTTCAGTGACTGGATCGCGGGGCGGCCCGCCACCGAGGTCGACGTCCGCGTGCACGGCGACGACATCTGCGAGCTGCTGTTCTCCTCCGGCACCACGGCGCTGCCGAAGGCCGTGATGGTGTCGCACACCTACGCGTACATGTGCGGCTACTCGTTCGCGCTGCCGCTCACCCGCGGGCTCGCGCACGCCGACGAGCTGCGCGTCGGCACGTTCCTGCCCGTGGTCTTCCATGGTGGGCACATGGCCTCCGTGGTCCCGACCTTCCTGTGTGGCGGCACGCTCGTCGTCGGGCGCCGGCACGATCCCGCCGGGACCGTCGACGCGGTCGTCACGGAGGGCGTGACCGCGCTGTGGGCAGGCTCGCCCCAGCTGGTCGAGTCGGTGGTGGCGCACGCCGAGCGGGCAGGCGTCACCCTGCCCTCGTTGCGCGTCGGCATCTTCGCCTGGCGCTCGATGGACCCGGCGCTCCGGACCCGGCTCGAGACCGTCGCCGGCGGCGCGGTCGAGCTCGTCGAGATCCTCGCGCAGACCGAGGCACTGGTCGGCGTGCGCTTCGCGCTGCGCCAGTGGGAGGACACCTACCTCGCCACCGCTCCGGAGCAGAACGTCGTCGGCCTGCCGGACCCGCTGGTGGCCGCCGACGTCGTCGACGCCGTAGGGCGGTCGGTACGCGACCGGCCCGGTGTGCCGGGCGAGGTCGTGTACCGGTCACCCGCCCTGGCCGCGGGCTACTACCGGGATCCCGAGGCGACCCGCGAGGCCTTCCGTGACGGCTGGTTCCACTCCGGCGATTCGTGCACAGTCCGCGAGGACGGTCTGTTCGTCATGGTCGACCGGTTCAAGGACATCGTGAAGTCCGGCGGCGAGAACGTGTCGAGCCAGCGGGTCGAGTCGGTGCTGCTCGGCCATCCCACCGTGGAACGGGCCGCGGTGATCGGTGTGCCGGACGAGCGCTGGGGTGAGGCGGTCACCGGGGTCGTCGTGGCCCGTCCGGGCGCGGTCGTCGACGAGACCGAGGTGATCGCCCACTGCCGCGCGCGGCTCGCCGGGTACGAGACGCCCAAGCGGGTCGTCGTCGTCGATGCCCTCCCCGAGACCGTGGGTGGCAAGGTCCGCAAGCACGCGCTGCGGGCGCAGCTGGCCGAACAGGATGCTGCGGTTCCGCACCTGACGAACGGGGACGAATGGACTACGGCCTGAGCGAGGAGCAGCAGCTCTTCCGCGACGAGATGCGCAAGTTCGCGGAGCAGAGCCTGGCCCCGCACTACCAGGAGGACGACCGGACGGGCGAGATGTCGCCATCGATCCGCCGCGAGTGCGCTGCCATGGGCCTGCTGGGGCTGCGCATTCCCGACGAGTACGGCGGGCAGGACGCCGACGCCGTCGCCGTCGGGATCGCCGCCGAGGAGATGGCGCGGGCGAACATCAACGCCGCCTACCTCGTCCTGTCCACCGCCCTCGTCACCGACATCCTGCTCGCCGGGTGCACGGTGGAGCAGCGCGAGCGCTGGTTGCCCGGGATCGCCGATGGGTCGGTGTACCCCACGCTCGCCCTGACCGAGCCGGGCCACGGCTCCGACGCCGCGAACATCGAGTTGGCCGCCCGCCCCACCGAGGACGGATGGACCCTGCACGGTGAGAAGACCTCGATCTCGCTTGCGCACCTGGCCGACCGGGCCGTGGTGTTCGCGCGCACCGGAGGACCGGGCGCCCGCGGCGTGAGTGCCTTCTACGTCGGGCTCGACGCGCCCGGGCTCTCGATCGTGCGACTGCGCGACGTCGGCAACCGCGCCGCGGGGCGGTGCTCGCTGTTCTTCGACGGCGTCCCCGTGCGCCGGGACGAGCTGGTCGGCACCGAGGGAGCCGGGTTCGTCTCGGTCATGCAGGGCTTCGAGTACTCCCGGGCGATCATCGGGCTGATGACGCTCGGGACCGCAGCGGCCGCCCTGGACGACGCGATGGAGTACGCCCGTACCCGTGAGACGTTCGGCGCTCCGATCGGCACCCGGCAGGGGGTGGCCTTCCCGCTGGTCGAGTACGCGACCTACGTCGCCGGGGCCCGGCATCTCTGCTACGAGGCGCTGTGGCGCAAGGACCGCGGCCTCGACCACACCGAGGCCGCGAACATGGTCAAGTGGTGGGCCCCGAAGATCGCGGTCGAGGCGATCCACCAGGCGCTGCTCACCTTCGGCCACGGCGCCTGGTCGGACGACAACCCGCAGAGCCAGCGCCTGCGCGACGCGATGGGCTTCGAGATCGCCGACGGAACCGCGCAAATCGCCAAGCTCGTGGTCGCTCGGCACCTGCTCGGCCGTCCGTACGCCCCCTGAGACCCCGATGCCCGGACCGCGGAGGACCACGTGAGCGAACCGCTGAGCGAGTCGTACTTCCCTGCCGACCGGACCGGCGAGGTCCGGGACGTGACGGTCGGACAGGTCGTCGACGAGGTCGCCGCGGTCCACCCGGACCGACTCGCCCTGGTGTACGCGGAGCCGCCTGCG
The DNA here is from genome assembly GCF_018531475.1 of Pseudonocardia mahuensis. GTDB lineage: Bacteria > Actinomycetota > Actinomycetes > Mycobacteriales > Pseudonocardiaceae > Pseudonocardia. The sequence continues at coordinate 64,373 of NZ_JAHDTG010000005.1, read as the reverse complement.
GCGCCCCGGACGTGGACCTACCGCGAGCTGGCGGACGAAGCCGACCGAGTCGCACGTGCGTTGCTCGCCGAGTTCACCCCCGGCGAGCGGGTCGCGGTCTGGTCGCCGAACTGCGCCGAATGGGTGCTGCTCCAGCACGGGGCGGCACGGGCCGGGATCGTGCTCGTGACGGTCAACCCGGCCTACCTGGAGCGCGAGTTGCGCCACGTGCTCGCCCGGTCCGAAGCGGTAGGCGTCTTCTACGCCCCGCAGTTCCGCGGCCTCGACCTGGGCGAGGTGGTCGCCCGCGCGATTGCGGACCTGCCGGCGGTGCGCCGAACGGTGTCCTTCGCGGCCTGGGCCGACTTCGTCACCGGCGCGGACCTCGACCGGGTGCTGCCGGTCGTCGACCCCGGCGGCGCCTGCCAGATCCAGTTCACCTCCGGTACGACCGGCGCGCCGAAGGGCGCGGTCCTCCACCACCGCGGCATCGTCAACGCCGCGCGCTTCGTCGCCGAGCGCGTCGGCCTGACCGACGGCGCGGTGTCGGTGAACTCCATGCCGCTGTTCCACATCGGCGGGTGCGGGGTGATGGAGCTCGGCACGATGGCGAAGGCCGGGACCTACGTGCTCGCCCCCGGGTTCGATCCCGGTCACGTCCTCGAGCTGATCGAGGCGCATCGCGGCGAGGTCACCCTGGCCGTCCCGACGATGCTGATCGCGCTGCTGGAGCACCCGGACCTCGAGAAGCGGGACCTTGGCAGCCTGCGCGTCGTGATGACCGGCGGTGCCTCCGCGCCCGCCGAGCTCGTGCGCCGGACCAAGTGCACGCTCGGGACGGACTTCACGATCAGCTACGGGCAGACCGAGCTGTGCGGGGTGATCACGCAGACCGCGCCCGCCGACGACGAAGGGGACCAGGCCGAGACGATCGGCCGCCCGCTGCCGTTCGCCGAGGTGAAGGTGATCGACCCGACAGAGGGTGTGGTGCTGCCGGTGGGACGGCAGGGCGAGATCTGCACCCGTGGCTACCAGACCATGCTCGGCTACCACGGGCAGGCCGCCGAGACCGCGTCGACGGTCGACGACGACGGCTGGCTGCACACCGGCGACCTCGGGACGATGGACGAGCGCGGCTACCTGCGCATCACCGGGCGCATCAAGGACATGATCGTGCGCGGCGGGGAGAAGGTGTACCCGCGTGAGATCGAGGAGGTCCTGCACACCCATCCCGCCGTGCTCGACGTGGCGGTGCTGGGCGTGCCCGACGAACGTTGGGGCGAACGGGTAGTGGCCGCGGTCCGCCTGCGACCGGGGACGGACACCGACGGAATCGGTCCCGCGCTGACGGAGCACTGTCGCGCCCAGTTGGCCCGGTACAAGGTCCCGGTGGAGTGGCACGTGCTCGACCAGTTCCCGCAGACACCCTCCGGCAAGATCCAGAAGTTCGTCCTCCGGGATCAGCTCACGCACCCGTAGGCGCCGGCTTCTGTTTATGGTATGACCTTTCGCATGGCTTCCGATGCGGTGATCCTGTCCGTCGCCGACGGCGTCGCGCGGGTGCGGATGAACCGGCCCGCTGCGAGAAACGCCTGGGACGACACCCTCGGAGAGGGGCTCTCCCGAGCGTTGTCCGAGGTGGCGTCGCGGGACGACGTCCGGGTGGTCGTGCTCGAGGGAGAAGGCTCGGTCTTCTGTGCCGGGGCCGACCTCGTCGCCGGGTTCCCGACGCTCGAGTCCGGCCGGGACGACCTGCGGTCCGTCCTGCGCACCCGCTTCCATCCCGCCTTCCTCGCGCTGCTCGACGTGCCCCAGCCGGTGATCGCCGCGGTGCACGGGCCCGCGATCGGCGCAGGAGCCTGCCTGGCGCTGGCCGCGGACCTCGCGGTGCTGTCCCGGGGCGCGTACCTGCAGTTCCGGTTCGCCCGGATCGGGCTCATGCCCGACGTCGGCGCGACCGCGCTGCTCGCCACGGCCGTCGGCCCGGCCCGCGCCACGGAACTCCTGCTCCTCGCCGACCCGATCGCGGCCGACGAGTGTGCAGCGCTGGGCCTGGTGAGCAGGGTGGTCGACGCCGGGGCGGTCGAGAAGGAGTGCCTCGGACTCGCCGCTCGGCTGGCGGAGGGCCCGACGCGGGCGTACGCGACGACCAAGCGGGCGGTGCGCGCGTGGTCACGGCGGGCCGTCGCCGAGCAGTTGGAGCTGGAGGCGGAGCTGCAGCAGACGCTCACCGGTACGGCGGACTGGTGCGAGGGTCGTGCGGCGTTCCGCGAGCGGCGTGATCCGAGGTTCACCGGGACCTGATCCGGCGTGACCGGGGCAACCCGGGCGGCCGTCCACTTTTGGTCAGTCCTTTGTTACGATCGGACCGGTACGAGACAGAGTGGTCCCAGGAGGTGTGTGGTGGACTTCGAGCTCACCGACGACCAGGCGACGATCCGGGACGCGGTCCGGGATCTCGCCGGCAAGTTCGACGACCAGTACTGGATGGAGCACGACCGGGACAAGCAGTTCCCGACCGAGTTCTACGAGGCGCTGGCGTCGGGCGGCTGGCTGGGGATCACCACGCCCGAGGAGTACGGCGGGCACGGGTTCGGGATCACCGAGGCGTCGATCCTGATCGAGGAGGTCGCGAAGTCCGGCGGCGGAATGAACGCCGCGTCCGCGATCCACCTGTCGATCTTCGGGATGCACCCGGTGATCAAGCACGGCTCGGAGGAGCTGAAGAAGCGCACCCTGCCGCGGATCGTCGACGGCTCGCTGCACGTGTGCTTCGGGGTCACCGAGCCCGGCGCCGGCCTGGACACGACGCGCATCACCACCTTCGCCAAGCGCGAGGGCGACCACTACCGGGTCAACGGCCGCAAGGTGTGGATCTCCAAGGCCGTGGAGTCGGAGAAGGTCCTGCTGCTGACCCGCACGCAGAAGGTCGACGAGGTCGCGAAGAAGACGGACGGCATGACGCTGTTCCTCACCGACCTGGACCGCAGCAAGATCGACATCAGGCCGATCCCCAAGATGGGCCGCAACGCCGTCACCTCGAACGAACTGTTCATCGACGACCTGATGGTGCCGGTCGAGGACCGGGTCGGCGAGGAGGGCCAGGGCTTCAAGTACATCCTGGACGGGCTCAACCCGGAGCGGATGCTCGTCGCGGCCGAGGCGCTGGGCCTGGGACGGGTGGCGCTGGACCGTGCGGTCACCTACGGCAACCAGCGTGAGGTGTTCGGCCGTCCGATCGGGATGAACCAGGGCCTGCAGTTCCCGCTGGCGGACTCGCTGGCCCGGCTCGACGCCGCGGAGCTGGTGCTGCGCAAGGCGACCTGGGCGTACGACCGCGGCCTTCCGTGCGGTCGCGAGGCGAACACGGCGAAGTACCTGTGCGCCGACGCCGGCTTCCAGGCCGCGGACCGCGCCCTGCAGACCCACGGCGGGATGGGCTACTCCGAGGAGTACAACGTCGCGCGCTACTTCCGCGAGGCCCGGCTGCTGAAGATCGCGCCGCTGTCGCAGGAGATGGTGCTCAACTACCTGGGCTCCCACGTGCTGGGCCTGCCCCGCAGCTACTAGGAGCTCATGATGCCCGCACTGGAGGTCTTCTCCCTCGACGGCCGGTCGGCCCTGGTCACCGGGGCCGGCGGCGGCATCGGCGCCGCGGTCGCCCGCGCCTTCGCCCGTGCCGGCGCCGCGGTCCTCGTCACCGATGTCGACGAGGACGCCGCCCGCGTCGTCGCCAAGCAGATCGTCGAGGCCGGGGGCGCCGCCGACAGCCAGGTCCTCGACGTCCGGGACCGCGTGGCCGCCGACGCCGCGGCGGCGAAGGCCGCCGATCTCGGTGGCGGCTCCCTGCACATCGTGGTGAACAACGCGGGGGCGATCGCGCCGGCGATGTTCCCGAAGCTGACCGAGGACGCCTTCCGGCGGATCGTCGAGATCCACCTGATGGGGTCGTTCACCGTGTCGCAGGCGGCCCTGCCGTTCCTGGCGGACGACGGCTCGGGCCGGATCCTCAACGTCACGTCGGCCGCCGGCCTGGTCGGCACGATCGGCCAGGCGAACTACGGCGCGGCCAAGGCCGGGATCATCGGCCTGACCAAGTCGCTGGCCAAGGAGTTGGCCCGCAAGCAGGTCACCGTCAACGCGCTGGCGCCGCTGGCGGCCACCGCGATGACGCAGAACATCCGCGACAACGAGAAGCTCGCGCAGAAGACGCTCGAGCGGATCCCGCTGCAGCGCTGGGCCGATCCGGACGAGATCGCGGCGAGCTTCGTCTTCCTCGCCTCGCCCGCAGCGGGCTACATCACCGGCCAGGTACTTCCGGTCGACGGCGGGACGGTGATCTGAGATGCCGCTCCAGGGTCGGGACGTGTTCCTCGTGGAGGGCGCACGCACCCCCTTCGGGAAGTCGCATCCCGAGAAGGGCTGGTTCCGCGACACCCACCCCAACGATCTTCTCGGCGCGGTCTACCGCGACCTGCTGGGCCGCGCCGGGATCGCACCCGGTGTCGTCGAGGACCTGGTGGTGGGCTGCACGGCCCCGTTCGGCGAGCAGTCCCGCAACATCGGCCGCAACGCCTGGCTGCAGGAGGGCTACCCGCCCGAGGTCCCCGCCGTCGTGCTGGACCGCCGCTGCGGGTCGGCGCAGACCGCGAGCGAGATGGCGGCCTCGCTGGTCGCCTCGGGTGTGCACGACGTCGTCATCGCCGCGGGTGTGGAGCACATGGGGCACGTCCCGATGAACTCGCCCGCCAAGATCTCCGAGCTCTACGGCGAGCCCTGGACCGCGCGGATGTGGGAGCAGTACGACTTCGTGCCGCAGGGCGAGAGCGCCGAGCTGATCGCCGAGCGCTGGGACCTGTCGCGCGAGGAGATGGACGAGTTCGCCGCGCGCTCGCACCGGCTCGCCGCCGACGCGATCGAGGCCGGCCGCCTCGACGCCGAGATGATCGGCTGGGAGCTCGACGGCGAGGTGCGCCGCAGCGACCAGACCGTCCGGCCCGGAACAACGACCGAGACCCTGGCCGGGCTGAAGACGGTGTTCCGCAAGGAGAACGGCCGGATCACCGCCGGCACGTCGTCGCCGATCTGCGACGGGGCGGCGGGCCTCCTGCTGGCCTCGCAGCGCGCCGTCGACGAGCACGGCCTCACCCCGCGAGCGAAGATCCTCGACCAGACCACCGTCGGCGTCGACCCGGTGATCATGCTGACCGGCCCCATCCCGGCCACGCACAAGCTCCTCGAGCGCAACGGGCTCAGCATCTCCGACATCGACCTGTTCGAGGTCAACGAAGCCTTCAGCTCTGTCGTCCTGGCCTGGCAGCGTGAGCTGAAGCCGGACATGGACCGCGTCAACGTCAACGGCGGCGCCATCGCCCTCGGCCACCCCGTCGGGGCTACCGGCGGGCGGCTGCTGGCCACGATCGTCGCCGAGATGGAGCGCCGGGACGTCGAGCTGGGCCTGGTCACCATGTGCTGCGGCGGCGGCCTCGGCACCGGCACGCTGGTCCAGCGGGTCTGACATGGTCGACCTCGGCATCGATCTCAGGCCGCACATCCGGGCCGGCGACGGCGTCTGGTGGAGCCAGGCCGGAGCCGAGGCGACCCCGCTGGTCGACGCGCTGCTCGACCAGGCCGGCGACATCGGCCCGGTGCGTGCGTTCTGCGGGCTGACCTTCAACCGCCGCCTCCGCGAGCTGCCCGAGAACCTCGCCCTCAGCTCGTACGGGGCGATGGGGGAGCTGCGGGCGGTGAGCAAGGCCGGGCGGCTCGAGGTGGTCCCCGCGCACTACTCCGTGCTGCCACGGCTGTTCGCCGAACGCCTGCTCCCCGGCGACGTCGGGCTGGTGCAGGTCTCGCCGCCCGATGCGGAGGGGCGCTGCTCGCTCGGCATCGGCGCCGACTACGCGGCCGACGCGGTCCGGCACAGCCGGGTGCTCATCGCCGAGATCAACCACCGGATGCCGCGCACGACGGGCACGCCGGGGATCCCGCTCGCGAGCTTCGCGGCGACGGTGGAGACGGACCGGTCGCTGCCGGAGGCCCCCGACCGCGGGCCGGACGAGGTCGACGAGGCGATCGCAGCCCGCGTCGCCGAGCTGGTCGAGGACGGCGACACGGTCCAGATGGGCGTCGGCGCGCTGCCGACCGCGATCATGGACGGCCTGTCCGGGCACCGCGACCTCGGCTTCCACTCCGGCATGCTCACCGACGGCGTCCTGCGGCTCGTCGAGAAGGGCGTGATCACGGGGCGGCGCAAGGAGATCGACGAGGGCGTGCTGGTCACCGGCACCGCCATCGGCAGCGCCGAGCTGTACGCCCGGCTCGGCGAGCTGCCCGTGCTGTTCCGGCCCGCGAGCTACACCCACGATCCCGGCGTGCTCTCCCGGCTGCGCAGGCTCGTCGCGATCAACTCCGCCATCGAGGTGGACCTGAGCGGCCAGGTGGGCGGCGAGGTCGCCGGCGGCCGCTACCTGGGCGGCATCGGGGGCCAGGCGGACTTCTCCGGCGCAGCGGCCCGCACCGGGGCGCGGTCGATCATCGCGCTGCGCTCCACCGCGGGCGGGGCGTCGACGATCGTGCCCGCGCTGGGTGGGCCGGTCACGACCGCGCGGGCGGACGTCGACGCCGTGGTCACCGAGCACGGGGTGGCCCGGTTGCGGGGCGTTCCCCTCGCCGGGCTGGCGGAGCGTCTGGTCGCGATCGCCGCCCCCGAACACCGAGACAGCTTGTACCGAGCACTCCGGGAGGACACGTGAGCAGGCCGGACAGGGTCCACATCCGCGAGGTCGGGCCGCGCGACGGGTTCCAGAACGAGCCCGAGCACATCGCCACGGACGACAAGATCCGGCTGATCGAGGCCCTGGGCCGGGCCGGGTTCACCCGCATCGAGGTCGCCAGCTTCGTGCGGCCCGACGTGATCCCGCAGCTGTCCGACGGCGTGGAGGTGCTGAACCGCATCGACGTGCCGGACGACGTGAAGCTCATGGTCCTGATCCCGAACAGCCGCGGCCTGGACAACGCGCTGAAGGTCCGGGGCCGCTTCCACGAGGCCGCGATCTTCGTCTCGGCGTCGGAGACGCACAACAAGAAGAACGTCAACCGCACCGTCGACGAGACGATGGCGGACAACGACGTCATGGCCAAGCGCATCCGGGCCGAAGGGCTCGGCTGCGCCGCGGTCGTCGCCACGTCGTTCGGCTGCCCCTACGAGGGCAAGGTCGAGATGGACCGGGTGCTCGGCCTCGCCGAGCGCTTCGCCGAGGCCGGCGCCACGGAGATCGGGTTCGGCGACACCACCGGCATGTGCAACCCGGCCTACGCCAGCGAGTTCTTCGCGGCTGCCCTCGCGCGGCTCCCCGGCGTCGAGGTCACCGCGCACTTCCACAACACCCGCGGGCAGGGCCTGGCCAACGCCTACGCGGCCCTGGAGGCCGGGTGCACGAGCTTCGAGTCGAGCTTCGGTGAGCTCGGCGGATGCCCGGTGCCGAAGGGCTCCACCGGGAACATCGCGACCGAGGACCTGGTGAGCATGTTCCACGAGATGGGCGTCGACACCGGCCTCGACCTCCCGGCTGTGATCGACGCCGCCCGCGAGGCCCAGCGGGTGCTCGGCCGGACCCTCACCAGCCACTCGCTCGTCGCCGGCCCGATCGACTGGCACCTGCAGAGCGCCTGACCCCGAGAAGAGGACTCACTGATGAGCAACCGCACCGCATTCGTCACCGGCGGCGCCCAGGGCATCGGCCAGGGCATCGCCACCACCCTGGGCGGGCACGGCTTCAAGGTGGCCGTGGTCGACCTGAACCTGGAGGCCGCACAGGCCACCGCGAGGTCCATCACCGACGCCGGCGGCACCGCCGTCGCCGTGCAGGCCGACGTGACCGACACCGCCTCGGTCCAGGCCGCCGTCAAGACCGTGACCGAGGAGCTCGGCCCGGTCGAGGTCGCGGTGAACAACGCCGGCTGGGACGACTTCATGCCGTTCCTCAAGACCAGCGAGGACTTCTGGGACCGCATCCTGGAGATCAACTTCAAGGGTGCGCTCCGGGTCGCTCACGCGGTCGTGCCCGGGATGGTCGAGCGGGGCTTCGGCCGGGTGATCAACATCGGCTCCGACGCCGGCCGGGTCGGGTCGTCGTTGGAGGCGGTGTACTCCGGCGCCAAGGGCGGGATCATCGCGTTCACCAAGACCCTGGCCCGCGAGGTCGCCACCAAGGGCGTCACCGTCAACACCGTGTGCCCGGGCCCGACGGACACGCCGGCGCTGCGCAAGTTCGCGGACAGCTCCGGCCAGGATGCCGACAAGGTGATCGGCGGGATGACCCGCGCGGTGCCGATGAAGCGCCTCGCCCTGCCCGAGGACGTCGCCGCCGCCGTCGCCTTCTTCGCCTCCGACGCCGCCGGGTACGTCACGGGCCAGACGCTGTCCGTCAGCGGCGGCCTGACGATGGCCTGATGCGGAGGCGGAGCTTGCGGAGCCGACCATCATGAGGGTCTCCGGGCCACGTCTGCCGGTCGAGTGGACGTCCGTCGGTAAGTACGACGACATTCGCCTCGACCACTCCGGCGACGGCATCGCCAAGATCACCATTTGCCGGCCGGAGGTGCGCAACGCCTTCCGCCCGCAGACGCTGATCGAGATCTCCGACGCGCTGACCCGCTCGCGGGAGGACGGCTCGATCGGGGTGATCGTGCTGACCGGGGAGGGACCGGACGCGTTCTGCTCCGGCGGTGACCAGCGCGTCCGCGGCGACACCGGGTACCTGACCGAGCCGGGCCGCGAGGACGCCGTCGGCCGCTTCCACGTCACGGACCTGCAGGTGCAGATCAGGCGGCTGCCGAAGCCGGTCGTCGCGATGGTGGCCGGGTACGCCATCGGCGGCGGGCACGTGCTGCACCTGGTCTGCGACCTGACCATCGCCGCGGACAACGCGCGCTTCGGCCAGGTCGGGCCCAAGGTCGGCTCCTTCGACGGTGGCTTCGGCGCCGGCCTGCTCGCCCAGCAGGTCGGGCAGAAGCGCGCCAAGGAGTTCTGGCTGCTGTGCGAGCAGTACGACGCGGCCGAGGCGCTGCAGATGGGCCTGGTCAACACCGTGGTACCGCTGGCCGAGCTCGAGATCGAGACCGTCGCCTGGTGCCGACGGATGCTGCAGCTCTCCCCGATGGCGCTGCGGCTGTGCAAGGCGAGCTTTCACGCCGCCGAGGACGGCCTCTCCGGCCTCCAGCAGCTGGCCCACGACACCAACCTGCTCTTCTACGCCAGCGAGGAGGCGCAGGAGGGCCGCGAGGCGTACAAGGCGAAGCGGGTCCCCGACTTCGACCGCTTCCCGCGCCGCGCCTGAGCGAGAGGATGACCCTGTGAGCGATGTGGTGACCTGGGAGGACGCGGGCCCCGGCGACGCCGGCGTCCTCGTCGCGACGATCGACCGCCGTCCGGCGAACGCGCTCGGGCCGCCGATCATCGACGGGCTGAACGCCCTGCTCGACGAGGTGGAGCGGCGCGACACCCGTGTCGTCGTGCTGACCTCGGCCATCCCCGGCTTCTTCGCCGCGGGGGCCGACATCAAGCACATGGGCACCGTCGACGCCGAGTCGTTCACCGCCTACGGCGACCGGCTGCGTGGAGCCGTGGAGCGGCTCGCGTCCGCGGACGCCGTGAGCATCGCGGCGGTCGAGGGCGTCGCGCTCGGGGGCGGGCTGGAGCTCGCCATGGCCTGCACGATGCGGGTCTCCGGGGCCGACGCGAAGTACGGCCTGCCCGAGGTGCGGCTCGGTCTCATCCCCGGCGCCGCGGGCACCCAGCGGCTGCCCCGACTGGTGGGGCGCGGCCGCGCGATCGACATCATGGCGACGGCACGCCAGGTCCCCGCGGACGAGGCGAAGGCCATCGGGCTGGTGGACCGGCTCGTCGACGCGGGCGATGCGCGCGCGGCGGCCGTCGAGCTCGCGACGCAGCTGGCGAGCCTGTCCCGGCCCGCGCTGGCCGCGGTGATCCGGACCGTCGACGCCGCGTTCGACCTGCCCCTCGCCGAGGGCAAGCGGTACGAGGTCGAGCAGATCCAGGGCCTCTTCGAGCACGGCGAGGCCCGGGAGGGCATCACCGCGTTCCTGGAGAAGCGTGCTCCGAAGTTCGGCTGAGGAACGGGCGATGGACGTGACGAGCGCGCTGGGCGCGGGCTACGGGTTGACGGTCTTCACCGCGGGGCACGGACCAGAACGGTTCCGGCGCGCGGCGGAGATCGCGAGGTCGGCGGAGCGGGCGAGCTTCTCCGCCGTGTGGGTCAGCGAGCTGTACAACCGCTCCGCGACCGTGCCGATGGCAGCCCTCGCCGGGGCGACCGAGCGGATCCTGATCGGCTCGAACATCGCCTACGGCGCGGCCCGCTCGCCGATGATCCTCGCCGCCGAGGCGCGTGACCTCGACGAGCTCAGCGGCGGTCGGATCGTGCTGGGGCTGGGCAACGGCACGCCCGGGATGATGCAGAACTGGATGGGGGTCGACGGGTCGGCTCCCGCCGTGCGGATGGAGGAGCTGGTCGAGGTCCTCCGGAAGTTGTGGAGGCTGCACGAGGGGCCGGTCGCGCACGAGGGACGCTTCTACTCGCTGGCGATCAAGCCCACCATCCCGACGGCGCCGCCGGTCCAGGACCCGCTCCCGATCTGGACCGCCGGGGTCAACCCCCGCATGGTCCGAGCGGCCGGGCGGGTGGCGGACGGACTCGTCGGACACCCGATGATGACGGCGGAGTACGTCGCGGACGTCCTGCGGCCGGAGCTCGCCTCGGGCGCGGCCGAGGCGGGCCGGGACGTCGAGATCGGGGTGTCCGGTACCCGGATCTGCTCGGTGGACGAGGACGAGGAGGCCGCCCGCTCGCGGGCGGCGTTCGCGATCGCGCAGTACGCCGCCGCGCGGGTGTACGACCGACTGTTCGCCCTGCACGGCTGGTCGAGCGCGCAGGAGACGATCAGGGCCGCGGCCAAGGCCCGGGACAGCGCGGCCATGACCGCCGCCGTGACCGACGAGATGATCGACGCGATGGCCATCGCCTGCCGGCCCGAGGACCTCGCCCGACTGGCCGCCCGGCACGCGGAGCCGTTCGACCACCTCAACCTCACCGCACCACCGTGGGGCCTGGAGCCGGAGGAGATCGAGGGCGCCACGCGCCGGATCGTCGCGCTGCTGGCCGAGCCGGTCCCCGCCGCGGGGGTGCGCTCCTGATGAGCGACACGACCCCCGCCTGAGCCCGACCGAAAGGAACCCCATGTCTGCACCGACGGCCGCGACCCCCACGACCTTCCGGCTGGAGCGACCGCGCGACGGCGTGGTCGTGCTGACCCTCGACCGGCCGGAGAAGTACAACGCCATGACCGCGACGATGTTCGCGGAGCTCGAGGTCACCGCACGCCAGCTGGACCGCGAGGACGGGCTGCGGGTCGTGGTCGTCACCGGGGCGGGCAAGGCGTTCTGCGCAGGCTACGACCTGGCCGACGCCGAGAAGCTCGCCGGGCTGGGTGCCCTCGGGATGCTGGACCTGCAGGAGAGCGCCGCCCGGGCGCTGTCCGGGATCCGCGGCATCCGCGTCCCGGTGATCGCCGCGGTCAACGGCGCGGCCGCGGGCGGCGGGCTCGCGCTGGCGCTGGCCGCCGACATCCGGCTGGCCTCGCCGCGGGCGAAGTTCAACGCGGCGTTCGTCAAGATCGGCCTGTCGGCGGGCGACCTCGGGACCTCGTGGCTGCTGCCCCGGCTGATCGGCCCTGCCGCCGCCGCCGAGTTCGCCTACACCGCCGGGATGATGGACGCCGCCGAGGCCGAGCGCACCGGGCTGGTCAACCGAGTGGTGCCGGAGGAGGAGCTCCTGCCCGCCGCGCTCGAGATGGCGGAGCGGATCAGCAGCAACTCGCCCGGGGGCGTCCAGATGTCCAAGCGCGCGCTGCACGCCAACATGGAGGTCACCTCCTTCGCCGCCGCGCTGGAGCTGGAGAACCGTGGGCAGGCGCTGCTCACCCGCACGCAGGACATGACCGAGGCGCTCGAGGCGTTCAAGGCCGGGCGCGCGCCGATCTTCCAGGGGCGCTGATGACCGCCACGCTCCCGGCCCCGCTGATCGAGCTCGAGACCCTGCTCGTCGAGCTCCGCCCGGACGGTGTCGCCGTGCTGACGGTGAACCGTCCGGACCGCGCCAACTCCCAGACCGTCACCATGTTCCACGAGTTCAACGACGCCGCCCTCGCGTTGCGGGACAGCGGGGCACGGGCGCTGATCCTGCGCGGCGCGGGGGAGAAGGCCTTCTGCTCCGGGTTCGACCTCGCCGAGGTCGGCGGCATCCAGGACACGGGCGTGCAGGAGTTCCTGCGCTTCCAGGAGGCCGCGACGGGTGGCCTGGCCGCGATCGCCCAGCTCCCGTTCCCGGTGATCGCCGCGATCCACGGACCGGCCGTCGGCGGCGGGCTCGCGCTCGCACTGGCCGCGGACATCCGGCTGGCGGCGCCGTCGGCCAAGCTCTCGTGCGCCTTCGTCCGTGTCGGGCTGTCCTGCGGCGAGCTCGGGACCTCCTACGTCCTGACCCGGCTGCTCGGCTACGGGCGGGCCGCCGAGCTCGGGTTCACCGGCCGCATCGTGGCGGCGGCGGAGGCCGAGCGGATCGGCCTGGTCAACCGCGTCGTGCCGGCCGAGGACCTCTTCACCGAGGCCGACGCGCTCGCCGCGGCGATCTCGTCGAACTCGCCGGGTGGGATCCGCATGTCCAAGCGGGCCCTGCTGCGGAACCGGGAGATCTCCTCCTACGCGGCGGCGCTCGAGCTGGAGAACCGCGGGCAGTCGCTGCTGACCTGCGCCGAGGACATGCCCGAGGCCCTTGCCGCCTTCCAGGAGGGCCGCCCGCCCCACTTCACCGGGAGATAGATCGCGTGACACTCACCGACGTCCACATCCCCGACCCGGGCTTCGGCCCGAAGGACGACCTGCGCCACTGGCCCGCCGAGCCGGGCGGGCGCATGCGGGACTCCCTCTTCTGGGAGATGATCATGCCCGACGAGCGGCTCGGGCTGCAGGTCTACCTGTACCTGACCGCGCACGGGAAGTCCGGCTTCAACGTCTCGGTCTGGGGGCCCGACACCGAGCCGCTCGCGCTGGATCTCGGCGGCGGGACGGTGCCCGAGGGCATGGACTTCGACGACTTTCGGCTGAAGGGCCTCACGGTCCGGCAGCCGGAGCTACGGCGCACCGCCGAGGTCACCTACGAGAGCGAGAACGTCCGACTGGAGTATCGCTTCGAGGCGCTCCAGGACGCGTTCAGCTACCGCTCCAACCCGGACGGGCTGCCGGAGTGGTTCGCGGCCAACCGCCTCGAGCAGACCGGGCGGGTGTCCGGCTTCCTGGAGGTGGCGGGCCGGCGCATCGAGTGGGACCGCCGGATGGGTCACCGCGACCACTCCTGGGGCAACCGCGACTGGGGCGTGCCGCACCACTGGAAGTGGTTCGTGGCCTACACCGACTCCGGACGGGCCGTGAACGGCTGGATCTGGATCGCCGGTGGCGAGTGGGGTTTCGCGGGCTCGGTCATCCGGGACGGCGTGACCGTCCCGGTGTCGCACATCGAGCACCACGCCACCTACCACGACGACATGTCGCAGAAGCGCCTCGAGGCCACCCTCGTCGACACCGCGGGTGGCCGGACCGAGCTGACCTTCGAGCGCTTCGGGCTGATCAAGCTGCCCACCAACGACAAGATGGCCACGGAGATCTGGGAGTCCGCCTGCGACGCCACGATCGACGGTGAGCCCGCCGCGGGGCAGTGGGAGACGCACTGGCCCCGGGACTACCTGAAGCACCTCGTCGAGAGCCGCCGCCGGTGAGCGAGCTCGCGAGCGAGTCGTCGACGCAGCGTGCGACCGCCGACACCGCGGTGTGGGACTGGTCGCCCGCCGACCTGGCCTCCCTCGAGCGACACCTCTCGGGTCTGGTCGAGGGACCGCTGGCCACGCGGCGGATCGGCGACGGCCACTCCAACCTGACCTTCCTGGTCAGCGGGAGCCGCGACGTCGTCGTCCGACGGCCGCCGCCCCCACCGCTGCCACCCGGCGCCCACGACGTCCTGCGGGAGGCACGGTTGCTGCGCGGGCTGGCCGGCACCGGTGTGCCGGTCCCCGAGGTGCTGGCCACCGCCGAGGCGGGGGAGGTGATCGACAGCCCGTTCTACGTGATGAGCCACGTACCCGGCGCGGTCGTCACCACGTGCACGCCCCCGGAGCTGGCGGGGCGCGGCCGCGCGATCGGGGAATCCCTGGTGGACACCCTCGCCCAGGTGCACGCCGTGGACTGGCGGGCGGCCGGCCTGGCCGAGATGGGCAAGCCGGAGGGGTTCAACGCGCGTCACCTCCGGCGCATGCGCAGGCTCGTCGCCGACGAGAACGGTGATGCGCCCCCCGCGTTCGCCGAGGTCGACGCCTGGCTGGAGGCGCACGTGCCCGCCGAGTCCGGTGCGACCCTGGTGCACAACGACTACCGGCTCGGCAACGTGATCCTGGGGCCGGAGGGCGACGTCGCCGCGGTCCTGGACTGGGAGCTGGCGACGATCGGCGACCCGCTCTTCGACGTCGGCTACTTCCTCGCCTCCTGGCCCCGCCCGGGCGAGCCGCTGACGCCGACCGCGGAGCTGGGCACGGCGGCCCTCGAACCCGGCTACCCGAGCCGGACGGAGTTGGCCGAGCGCTACGCCACCGCGACCGGTCGCGACCTGTCCGGCCTGCGCTGGTACACCACGCTCGCGCTGTGGAAGCTCGCGGTGCTGTTCGAGTACAGCCACCGCCGGACGGTCGCCGGACACGGCGACCCGTACTACGCCGACCCCGGTCTGGTCCGCTCCTTCCTGGACGCAGCCGAGAGGACCGCCGGGCTCTGAGGCGGGAGGAGCAGACGATGATCACGGAGCGGGCTCTGGACGGGATCCTCGTCCTCGATCTCGGGCAGGTCTACAGCGGCCCGTACTGCACGATGCTGCTGCAGGAGCTCGGTGCCGAGGTCGTCAAGATCGAGCCCTTCGAGGGCGAGCCCATCCGCTGGCGGGCCGACGGCGCGGACGGCAACGCCGCCTTCCAGCTGCTCAACGCGGGAAAGCGGAGCCTGCGGCTGAACCTCAAGACCGACGCGGGACGGGCGCTCTTCCTACAGCTCGTCGCCCTTGCCGACGTCGTCGTGGAGAACTTCGCCCCTGGCGTCCTGGACCGGCTCGGCCTGTCCTACGACGCGCTCCGAGCTGCGAACGAGCGGATCGTGCTCGCCTCCGGCAAGGGCTACGGCCTCTCCGGCCCGCATCGTGATCTGCGGGGCATGGACGTCACCGTCCAGGCGATACCGCGATCGTCGCGACGACCGGCTTCCCCGACCAGGCGCCGGTCAAGGCCGGTGCCGCAGTGGTCGACTTCTCCTCCGGCGTGCACCTGGCGGCCGCGGTGCTCGCTGCGCTGTTCCAGCGGGAGCGCACCGGGACCGGTCAGCACGTCGAGGTCGCGATGCAGGACGCGATCCTGCCGACCCTCGCGTCGAACATCGGCGGGTACCTGGAGCACGGCGACGCGTTCCCCGACCGCACCGGCAACCGGCACGGCGGGCTGAACGTGGTGCCGTACAACGTCTACCCGGCCGCCGACGGCTGGATCGCGGTCCTCTGCATCCGGCCACGCCACTGGCAGGCGCTGTGCTCCCTCATGGAGCGTGCGGACCTCGCCGACGATCCGGAGCTGACGACTCCTGTCGGCCGGGTCCGGAGGATGGACGAGGTGGACGCTGCGGTCGCGGACTGGACCCGCATGCGCCGGAAGGACGAGCTGTTCGCCCTGCTCCAGCAGGTCGACGTGCCCGCCGCCCCGGTCCGCACCCTGGCCGAGGTGGTCGATGACGAGCACGTCCGCCACCGTGGGATGCTCCGCGAGCTGACCGACGGGGATCGGCGCTGCACGATCTTCGGCAGCCCGCTGCGCCTGGGCGGCTCGGCGCCCGTCATGCCGTCCTTTCCGCCTCGTCTCGGCGAACACTCCGACGCCGTGCTCGAGGAGCTGCTGGAGCTCGGCCGGGCCGAGATCGAGCAGCTGCGCCGGGACGGCGTGGTGTAGCCGGGCCGGGCCGACCCACCGGCCCGGCCACCGGCCTCATCCCCGCTGAGCCTTGGCCGCGGCGCTGGCGGCCTTGCTCCTCTCCTTGGCGGCCGCCCAGTCCTCGGCGGTCATCGAGGTGAGACCCGCGAAGGTCCCCGGCCCCGCCAGCATCTGCCCCCCGTCCATGGCGATGGTCTGGCCGGTGAGGTACTCGCAGGCGTCGGAGAGCAGGAAGATCGTCAGGTTCGCCAGCTCCTCCACGGTCCCGGTACGGCCCATGGGGATCTGGTCGGCCTGGGTAGCCCCGACCGAGCTCTTCTCGGTGGGGTTGAGCATCTCCCAGGCGTAGTCGGTGGGGATCGGGCCGGGGGCCACGGCGTTGAGCCGGATCCCGTACCGCGCCCACTCCACGGCCAGCGACATCGTCATGGAGTGCACCGCCGCCTTGGCCATGGCCGACGGCGTGACGAACGCGGAGCCGGTCCACACCCACGTCGTGAGGGTGGAGAGGACGCTGCCGGGCAGCCCGGCGGCGATCCACCGCTTGCCGGCGGCATGCGTGGTGTGGAACGAGCCCTTCATGACCGTGCCGCTCACCGCCTCGAACGCGCGGGGGCTGAGCGACTCGGTCGGTGCGATGAAATTCGCGGCGGCGTTGTTGACCACGCTGGTCAGCGGGCCGTGCTCCTGGAACAGGGTCTCCATCTCGGCGTCCACGGCGTCGCCGTCCCGCACGTCGACGGTCTGGACGTGGACCGAGCCGGGGCGGGACACCGAGGCCTCCGCGGCGGCCTCCTCGAGCACCCCCTGCCGGCGGCCCCAGAGATGGACGGACGCGCCGTGGTCGACGAGGTGCCGGGCGACCCCGCGGCCGAGCCCGGTCCCGCCGCCCGTGATCAGGATGCGTTTGCCCGCCAACAGGTCCGGTGCGAACGGGCTCTTCTTCGGCGTGGTCATGGTCGGTCCCTTCTCAGAGCCCCAGGCTCCTGCTGATGATCTCGCGCTGGATCTCGTTGGTGCCGCCGTAGATGGGTGGGGCGAGGGCCTTGCGCACCTGCGCCTCCATCCCGTACTCGCGGGCGTATCCGTAGCCGCCCATGAGCTGCACGGCCTCGAGGGCGGTGGTCTTCGCCGCCTCGGTGCAGCGGATCTTGGCCGTGGAGCTGTCCCGGGCGAGACCGGCCTCGTCGCCGGCGTCGAGCCGGTCGGCGACGTCGTACAGGAACGCCCGGCACAGCGCGATCTCGGTCGCGAGGTCGGCGATCCGGTGCCGGACGGCCTGGAAGCTGCCGATCGTGCGGCCGAACTGCTCGCGCTGCGTGACGTACCCGAGAAGGTCGTCGAAGGAGCGCTCCGCGGCCCCGAGGCTCGACGCGGCGATGATCAGCCGCTCCACCCCGAGACCCCGGTTGAGCTGCCGCCAGGCGCCCCCCACGGTGCCCACGACGGCGTCGGCCGGCACGCGGACCCCCGTGAAGTACACGTCGTTGACGGTGTGCCCGTACATCGTGTCGATCGCGCGGATCTCCAGGCCGGGAGTGTCGGCCGGGACCATCAGCAAGGTCAGCCCGTCGTGCTTGCCGCCGGACGGGTCGGTGCGCGTGAGCACCAGGATGTGCCGCGCGAGGTGCGCGGCCGTGGTCCAGGTCTTCTGCCCGTCGAGCACGAAGTGGTCGCCGTCGAGCACCGCAGGCATCCGGGCCGATGCCAGATCGGATCCGGCTCCGGGCTCGCTCAGCGCGATGGCCTCGAAGTTCCCGGCGCAGATCGACTCGACGATCGTGCGTTTCTGGTCGTCGGTGCCCCAGTGCAGGTAGGTCTGCGCGGCGGTCAGCCCCGTCCCGTACGCCGTGGCGGGCGCGAGACCGCGGGCGGTCTCCTCGAGGAAGAGGCACTCGTCGACGAAGGTGCCGCCCTGCCCGCCGTGCTCGGCGGGCAGGGAGATCCCCAGCCAGCCGAGCTCGGCGAACCGGCGCAGCAGTGCGGGGCTGTCCGCCAGCGTGCCGCCCTCGGTGAGGGCCGCGCGCTGCTCGGCCGTCCCGCACTCCTTCGCGCAGAAGGCACGGACC
Source organism: Pseudonocardia mahuensis (assembly GCF_018531475.1). Lineage (GTDB taxonomy): Bacteria > Actinomycetota > Actinomycetes > Mycobacteriales > Pseudonocardiaceae > Pseudonocardia. The sequence goes on along the minus strand of NZ_JAHDTG010000005.1, from coordinate 46,233 downwards.
GCGTCGGCGAAGCTGCGCTGCTCCGCAGTGAACCGCATGTCAGTACGTGACTCTCAGTGCGAGCGGTACTTGCCGAAGTCGGGCTGGCGCTTCTCGTTGAACGCGGTGATGCCCTCCCGAGCCTCCTCGGTCTCGCCGAACAGCTTCAGCGTCGAGTAGGCCATGTTGCCGATGCTGATCAGGTGCTCGGTGTCGGTGTTGAAGGACTGCTTGAGCACCTTCAGCGCCGTGGGCGAGTAGGCGAGCATCGTGTCCGCCCACATGCGGACCTCGTTCTTGAGCTCGGCGGCGGGGACCACCCGGTTCACCAGGCCCCAGTCGAGGGCCTCCTCCGCGCTGAGCCGGCGGAGCATGAACCAGATCTCGCGGGCACGCTTCTCGCCGATCACCCGGGCGAGGTAGCCCGAGCCGAGGCCGGCGTCGAAGGAACCCACCCGCGGCCCATTCTGGCCGAACGTGGCGGTGTCGGCGGCGATGGTCATGTCGGCGAGCACGTGCAGCACGTGGCCGCCACCGATGGCGATACCGTTCACCGCGGCGACGACCGGCTTGGGCACGTCGCGGATCACCCGGTGCAGGGCCTCGACCTCGAACAGACCGGTCTCCGAGGGGCCGTAGTCCCCGGTCTCCATCCGCTGCTTCTGGTCGCCACCGGAGCAGAACGCCTTCTCGCCGGCGCCGGTGAGAGCGAGGACACCGACCTCGTCGTCCGCCCAGGCGAGCTTGAACGCGTGCACCAGCTCGTCGACCGTCCGCGCGCGGAACGCGTTGTAGCGGTCGGGCCGGTTGATGGTGATCCACGCGAGGCCGTTGTCGACCTCGTAGGTGATGTCGGTGAACTCCTCGGGCTTCATGATGCCCCTTCCTCGGCGGTTAGTGAGACCTGGACCGGACGCTAACGGGCGTGAACGATCGTTATCAAGGCCCGTCGGCGAGCAGTCCACCTCCGGACGCCTGGCCGGTAATGCCGGTTCGCACCCGGTGGTTGAGTTTTGGCCAGACCTTTATATCATCGGCCCGAACCAACCGGGAGCGGCCGAGGTCGGGAACCGGGTCACACGACGTCCGGCGGGCGAGATGACGAACACGACGGCGCGGTCGGGAACGAACACGGACCTGACCCTGGAAGAGGCGTACTTCCGCGTGCGGGTGACCGAGCGGGAGGAGCTCGCGGTCGGCGTGGTGGGCCTGACGCTCACCGCCGAGGACGGCGGGCCGCTGCCGGCATGGCGGCCGGGAGCGCACATCGACCTGGTGCTCGGCGACGGTCTCGTCCGGCAGTACTCGCTCTGCGGGGACCCCGGCGACCGGGCGACGTACCGGGTCGGCGTGCTGCTCGAGGCCGAGGGGCGCGGCGGGTCCCGCTTCGTGCACGAGAAGCTCCACCCCGGCGTCGTCGTCGAGGTGCGGGGGCCGCGCAACCGCTTCCGGTTGGAGGAGGCGGACCGCTACGTCTTCGTCGCGGGCGGCATCGGGATCACCCCGATCCTCGCGATGATCGGCGAGGTCGACAAGGCGGGCCGCCCGTGGACGCTGGTCTACGGCGGGCGCACGCGGTCCTCGATGGCCTACGCCGACCGGCTCTCCACCCTCGGGTCGCACGTGCGGTTGTGGCCCCAGGACGAGCACGGCTTGATCGACCTGCCCTCGGCGCTCGCCGATCCGGCGCCCGGTGCCGCCGTGTACACCTGCGGTCCCGAGCCCCTCCTGCGCGCGGTCGAGGAGCACTGCGGGCGGCACTGGCCGTCGGGGAGCCTGCACCTCGAGCGCTTCACGGCCAAGGAGATCGACACCACCGGCGACACCCCGTTCGAGATCGAGCTGCCGGACGGCCAGGTGCTGCAGGTGCCGGCCGACCGCTCGGCGCTGGAGGTGCTGGAGGACGCGGGCTTCGACATCCTCTCCTCCTGCCGGGAGGGCACGTGCGGCACGTGCGAGGTCGCGATCGTGGAGGGCGAGGCCGACCACCGGGACAGTGTGCTGACTCCCGAGGAGCAGGCGGAGAACACCTGCATGATGGTCTGCGTGTCGCGCGCGGCCTGCCCGCGATTGAAGCTCGAGCCGTGAGCGCGCCCGTCCGGTACGACGTCGACGACCACGGCGTCGCGACGCTCACGCTCGACCGCCCGGAGTCCCGCAACGCCCTCGGCGACGAGATGCTCGACGCGCTGCTCGACGCGCTCGACCGCGCCCGCGCGGACGACGGGATCCGCGTCGTCGTCCTCGCGTCCTCCCATGACCGGGTGTTCTCCGCAGGCGGGGACCTCAAGGCCTTCGCCTCGGACGTGCCGACGATCGAGAAGTACGCGGGCCTGGACCGGTTCCCGCGGCTATACACGGCTCTGGGGGAGCTGGGCAAGCCGGTGATCTGTGCGGCCGGTGGAGACGTCCTCGCGGGCGCCTTCGGCCTGGCGCTGGCCTGCGACCTCGTGATCGCCCGGCGAGGGGTGCGGTTCGGCTGTCCGGAGATCAACGTCGGGGTCTTCCCGTTCATGATCTCCGCGCTCATCTACCGGTCGATCGACCGCATGAAGGCCAACGAGCTGATGATGCTCGGTGATCCCGTGGACGCGGACGAGGCGGCGCGGCTCGGGTTCGTCAACGTCGTCGTCGAGGCCGACGAGTTCGAGGCCACGGTGCGGGACTGGGCCCGCCGGATCGCGGCGAAGTCGCCCCTGCTGATGCGGCTGGGCAAGGTCGCCATCGCCGCCACCCGGGACATGGCGCTACCCGAGGCGCTCGATGCTCTGCGCTCCCGGCTCGCCCTCGCCTTCACCACCGAGGACATCAAGGAGGGCGTGGCCGCGTTCCGCGAGAAGCGCGACCCGGTCTGGCGGATGCGCTAGCCGTCGTACCCGGCCACGCCGTGCGCCGCCGGCCCGGCCGGGTACGGCTGTCGCCGATCTCCGTGCGGCCTCAGGCCAGTCCGAGGAGCGTGGCCTGATGGACGATCTCCGTCCGCTTGCGCACCCCGAACTTCCGCATCACGCCGCTGACGTGGAACTTGGCCGTCGTCTCACTGATGTGGAGCCGCGTGCCGATCTCCCGATTCGTGAGCCTGAAGGCCAGCAACCGGACGCCTGCGACCACCGGTGTCGCCGTCACGTGTGCAGGCCGTTGTCGAAGTCGACCATCCGGCAGATCCATGTGATCCTTAGTGGTGCGCTGAAGCGGGCCGTCCGCTGGCGCTGGTTGGCGACGAATTCGATCGAGCACGCGGAGCCTCCGAAGCCGACCCCGAAGCCGCAGCCTCCTTCACCCGCCGAGGCGGCGCGGATCCTGAACGCAGCCTGGGAGGACCCGGACTGGGCCGTGCTGGTCTGGCTGACGATGGTGACTGGCTTCCGCCGTGGCGAGCTGTGCCGACTTCGCTGGCATGACGTCGACCTCGTTCGCGCTTCGCTGCGAGTGGAGCGCTCCGTGGCGCAGCTGGGCGGCGATACCTGGGAGAAGGCCACCAAGACCCATCAGCAGCGCCGGATCGCCCTCGACCCGGAGACGGTGACGCTGTTGACGGCGCACCGTCAGCGCTGCATGGACACCGGTCCGCGGTCACTGCGGACACCGCCTGGGTCGGGCTCGACCTGGACGCCCCCGTCCAGAGGTGCGGGCGGTGACCCCGGACTGGAGCCGCGAATGCAGACGGCAGCGCATGGGTGACAGGCGTTTGTCGCGGTCTGTAATGCGAGGTGCGCCCGCTTCAATGGGTGGTTCATGAACATCCACCCCGGCCAAAACCCCTACCAGCAGAAAGGGTGGGCGCCGCAGCAGCAGTGGCCGCCGAACGGCCACCAGTATGCACAAGGCTGGCAGAGCTATCAGCAGCAGCCGACGCAGTGGCAACAGCCACCAGCGGGCCTGCCCGGCCTCCCGCAGCAGTGGCAGCAGCCCTCGCCCGCGTCCACAGCGAACATCCCCGCGATCATCTCGCTCGTGTCCGGGCTGATCGGGCTACTCGTCCTAGCGATCGTCTTCGGGCCGCTCGTCCTGATCAGCGGGGTCGTCGGCGTGCACCTCGCCGGCCAGGGGCGCAGCGGGAAGGGCTTGGCCATCGCCGGGATTGCGCTCGGCGCGGCGGGCACGTTGGTCGCCGCCGTCCTGTACGGCTTCGGCTGAGCCAAGCGTGCCGGGTGACATGCGCTGCGCAGCTGGGGACGCTCTATGAAGCAGCCGTGTCCCGCTGGCGCTACGGGATCCGGACCGGTCCCTGCCAAGGTCCGTTCCCCTCGACCCACGCCGCGCTGAGGAGCTCGTCGTGCCCCGCGAGCACGGCGCGGATGATCTCGGGTGTGTGCCGCGCGGCCGCGACCGATGACCCCGGCCGGTAATCGGGGCCACCAAAGGCCACCGGGCCACGCCATACCCCGTCGCCGCCCAGCCAGACCACGCTGACCCGCCGCTCGACGTCCACGCCGAGCAGCGTGAGCTGCTCCTCGCCCTGGCGGACCACGGCGAGGTGGACCCCGGCCGGGTAGCGCGTCGTGAGCACCTGACTCAGCGCGCTCCACGGGCCGGTGCCGCGGACCGAGGCGACGTTGAGTTGCTGGTCGGCGTCGACACCCATGACGAGCAGCTCACCGTCGGCGCGCATCCCGACCGCGAGCTTGCCGGCGTAGAGGAGGTTCGGCTCGCTGATCGGCGTGGGCTCGCTCCAGGCCCCGGTGCCGACGACAGAGGCGGCATACAGCCGGCCGAAGGAGACCGCCAGCGCGGTGAGGACGTCCTCGGTCTGGATGCACAGCGACACCCACGCCCCCGCCGGGAACCCGGGATCCAGACCCGCGACCGGGACGGGTCCGCTCCACGGCTCGTTCGACGCGGTCCGCGCGACCTGCAACCGGCCGCCCGCGTCGACGGCGACTGCCACCAGCTGGCTGCCCTCCTGGTGCGCCACGGCGACGGGCGCCCCGGCCGGGAACTCCTCGGCGCCCACCGGAACCGGGCCGTTCCAGGGGTTGTCCGCCTCCTTCCAGTCGATGGTCAGCCTGCCGTCTCGCCCGATGGCGACCGAGACGAGGCGCTCGTCGGTCTGGTGGGCCAGCGTCGCCTCTGCGCCTGCCGGGTAGGCGTGCCCGTACAGGTAGCGCACGGATTCGATGTCTCCGGCACTAAACGCCGCGCGCTGTCCGATGCCGGCACACGCAGCCCCGGGCAGGATGTCGATCGAGTTGCCGGCCATCGTCGGGATCTGGAAGGCGTTCGGCCCGTAATGCATGATCGACCCGCAGTCGTAGTCGCCGAGCGGCATCTCCGACGGCTGGATCGCGAACTGGTCGCGCTTGTCCGGCTGGATGTTCGCGACGTTGACCCGGATGAACCGGTCCCGGTCGGGCCGGCACTGCTCGTGAAACAGACCGACGTGGCCGGGCTCGACGCCGACCGTCGCCTCGCCGTCCTGCACGGCGAGGATCAACCCGTCCCGGCCGGCTGGTATGCCGATCCGACCCCGTTGACCCCGCGGCGGCTGGTGCCGCCGTTTCCGGTGGATGCGTTGCCGTCGTGGATGGCGGAGCAGGTAATGGCGGTCGCGGAGTTCACCCAGACCCCGCTCGACCTGCCCGGCTGCATCGCCCTCGCCGCCCTGTTCACCGCCGCCGGCGGCCGCGCCGAGCTCGAAGTCCGGCCGGGCTGGCGGGAACCGCTGAACCTCTACACCGTGATCGCGATGCCACCCGGTTCGCGCAAAAGCGCGGTCTTCGCCGCCATGACCGCCCCGCTGCTCGCCGCCGAGCAGACCCTCGTCGAGCGGGTCCGGCCGGTGATCGTCGAGGCCGAGCTCGCCCGCAAGATCGCCCAGCGGGACGCGGAGCGCCGCGCCAACGACGCCGCCAATGCCCGCGACCCGCAGGCGCGGGCCGAGGCGCTGGCCTCCACCGCCGACGCAACCACGCCGCCCTCGCCGCCGAGCAGACCGTGGTCCCACCGTTGCCGCGGTTGATCGCGGATGACGTGACGCCGGAGGCGGCGGCCTCGCTGCTGGCCAAGCAGGGTGGCCGGCTGGCCGTGCTGTCGGCGGAGGGCGGGATCTTCACCACCCTGGCCGGGCACTACTCCGGGGGTGTGCCGTCGCTGGAGGTGTTCCTCAAAGGCCACGCCGGGGACCTGCTGCGCGTCGACCGCAAAGGTCGCCCCGCCGAACACATCCCCGCGCCGGCGCTGACCCTGGGGTTGGCGGTGCAGCCGGAGGTGCTCGCCGACATCGCCCGGATGCGCGGGTTCCGCGGCCGCGGGCTGCTGGCCCGGATCCTGTACGCGTTGCCGGAGAACACCGTCGGCCGCCGCCGCATCGGCGCCCCCGCCGTCCCGGCCTCGGTTGCGCAGGCCTACACCGCCGGCCTGGCGCGGGTCGTCCCAGAGCTGGCCGGTCGGGAGGAGCGGGTGCGGCTGCGGCTGTCGGCGGAGCCGAACGAGCGGGTGCTCGAGCTGGAGCGGCGTCTGGAGCTGCGGTTGGCGCCGGAGGCGGATCTCGCCCCGATCGCCCACTGGACCGCCAAAGCTCACCGGCGCGACCGCGCGGATGGCCGGGTTGCTGCACCTGGCCGGGACGCTGCGGCCGGGCTGGGAGATGCCCGTGCCACCCCGCCATGTTGATGCGGCGGCCCGGGTGGGGCAGTACTTCCTCGGGCACGCCCTGGCGGTGTTCGACCGCATGGGGGCCGGCCCCACCCTCGACGACGCCCGCGCAGGGCTGGACTGGATCACCCGCACCCACCGGACGGGCTTCACCCGCCGCGACGCGTTCTCCGGGCTGTCGCGGGCCCGGCTCCGCAAGGTCGCCGACTTCGACGCGGCCCTGCGGGTCCTCGAGGACCACGGGTACGTCCGTCCCGGCCCCGCGCCGGCACCGACGGGCGGGCGCCCCGCGTCTGCGCGCTGGGAGGTGCATCCGCGCGCCGCAGAAGCCGCACAACCCCGGTCCTGACCCCTTCTGCGACTTGGGCGGCTTCCGCGGCACGACTCGGCGATCGCGCTCGGCGGTTCGTACAGGATCGCAGTGGTCTCGGGGCTGCTCGAACTCCTGCGACTGGCGCGGCCCGCGAGGTGGCCACAATGACCGGCGCGTATTGCGCCTTCGCCTATGTCGGGCTCCTGTTCCCATCGCTGCTGGCCCTGTTCAGCGGCGACGCCGGCTCCCCTGTGCTGCTCGGTCGCCCCGTGCTGGTCGGCCTCGCCGGGGCCGACTCATCATCCGGAACTGCCGTGCGCATTTGCTCCCGAACGGTCGGCCGAGCGGTCGACTCGTAAACTAACTGGCCTCGGGTTCGGTACAAGCCTGATGTCCTCAGACCCGCGTCGTCTCCGTGCAGCGCGCGAGCCGAGGCCATCACGACCAGGGCGTATACGATCGCCAAGCCTGAGTTTCGTGTGTTCGTGTGCGAGGTCGAAGCCATCGACCGGGTCGGATACCAGCCCCCCGGGCGCGTTCTACTTCGAGTTCCGCCAACGCTTGCCGATGCCGAAAGCTGCAGAGCTACTCGTGGCCCGGCGGGCTGTACCTCGAAGTTTCGAACGAGTACATGTGACTGCTGGCGTTACCGGGGGCACGACGAGCACCGACCGTGCCGAACGCACGGCAGGTCCACAATGTCCTGCGTCGCCTCGCAGATCCCGGACGGAGCACGTGACGGCCCGAGTTGGCGCTTGCCGTCCTTCGCTTCGCCGAACGGAGTAACAACCTTCTCCTCTGGGAGGACGTGTCCTCCACCACCTCTCGGGCAGATTCTCAGACCAGTCAGTGGACCTGCGAACTGAGGACGTTGCATCCATGCACGACGACGACGCCACCAGGCGTGCCACAGCGTGGCCGGAGCTGGCGGCTCGCCCGGCTCTCGAGGGGTACCGTCACCAGGGGCAGGCGCACCGCCGCGCCGAGGTTCGGGTCGGCCTGCCATGGCAGGCTGGGCTCGCCGCGCTGTCCTGGGTCGGGCTCGGGGCAATCGTGCTCGCGCACGGGCTCGGTCTGGGCCGCTCACCGGTCGACGACACCCAGCGGGAGCTGATCACCGGCTCGCTCGGTCCGGACATCGTCGCGAGCACGGTCCACCGCGGCGGCGGGTCGCTCTCGGTGCTCATCGGCGTCGCCGTCCTCATCCTTGCTGCGTTGCTGGCCCTGGGCCAGGGGTGGACCCGCACCGTGCTCGCGAGCCTCGGCGGCGGGATCGTGCTGATCCTCGCCCTGGCCGGGCGTTGGGAGACGCTGCCGGCGATGCTGTTGCTGATCGTCGGGGCAGTGCTGCCGCTCGCTCCCCGCGCGCATCGGTATTTCGCGGCATGAGCGCGACTTCCACCCTTGACCGGCGCGCCCGGTTGGACTGGAGCGAGGTGGCGCGAGGCGCTTCGTCCGCGCTGTCGGTCCTCGTCATCGGCGGGCTGGTGCAGCCGCTGGTCGCCGCCCTGGTCCCGCCGCTGGGAGTGGTCTGGCTGATCGTCGTCGCTGTCGCGGCGTTCGCCGCGGCCGGGCGCCACGTTGCCGCGAGCAGCGCACCGGTGCTGCAGGGCGCCACCGCGGCGGTGCTCGGTTACCTGTTCATCCTGCCCGTGGTGGTCCTCGTCAACAGGGGCGTCGAACCTGCCCAGCTCGGAGGCACGGTGGTCACGGCCGTGCTCGTCGGAGGACTCACCGCCCACATCCGTACACATTTCGGCGCGCCCCGTGACGGCGTGTCCGCAGGGAAGCCTCAGAGGGGAGAAGCTCGATGACCACCTTGTCCGACACCGCTGCCCCGCGGGCGCTCCCCGCACCCCGCCGCTCGGTACGTCGCGCCCTACGCTCGACGGGGGCGAGCGTCCAGTCGGCGCTCCAACAGACCGGCGAGATGACCCAACTGCTCGGCACCGTCGTCGGGAGCGCGGTCCGGCATCCCCGCGGTTACTGGGGCGACGTCCGCGATCAGCTGTTCGAGGTGTTGAAGCTGTGCTGGCTGCCGATGGCCGTGGCCTGCGTGGCTTTCGGCTTCGGCGCACCCGGCCTGCAGGCGGGCAACCTGTTCATCCTGTTCGGGATCCCCGAGCGGCTCGGCTCCTTCTTCGTCATGGCGAGCGTCCGCGAGTTCGCCCCGTGGATCAACGCCATGGTCGTTGCCGGCGTCGTCGGCACGTCGATGACTGCAGACCTCGGTGCCAGGCGTATCCGCGAGGAGATCGACGCGATGGAGGTACTGGGCATCGACCCGGTCCGCGTGCTGATCCTTCCCCGCATCATCGCCGTCACGATCATGACCGGACTGCTGGACCTCGTCGCACTGTCCTTCGGCGTGCTCGGCGGCTACCTCGCCGCGATGCAGCTCGACGCAGGCTCGGCTGCGTTCGCGCAGAACTTCTTCTCCAACGCCACCACCATCGATCTCGTCGGCAGCGTGCTGAAGACCACGCTGTTCGGCCTGATCATCGGGACGGTTTGCTGTTACAAGGGCTTCCGCGCGCAAGGGGGCCCGATCGGTGTCGGGCGCGCAGTCAACCAGGCCGTCGTGATCTCGTTCGCCGCAATCTGGAGCCTCAACTTCGTCTTCACCACCATCCTGCTCGGGCTCAACCCCGAGATCCAGGTCTACAGGTAGGGGGGACCAGTCGATGACGACTACCGAGAAGCCCGGGCCCTACCGGGACGCCACGCCGGCGTCAGGTCGCCCGGCGGCGCCGCCCCGGTCCTCGGTCCGCGATCAGTTGCGGGACGGGCTCGCGACCACCGGCGAGATCTTCCGCTTCTCCGCCCAGGTCGTGCGGGGGTTCCGGGACGTGCGGCACTACAGCAGCGAGGTGCTGCACCAGGCCGGCATCTTGATCCTCACCAGCGGCCTGATCATCTGGGTCATGCAGGGGGTCATGGGCACGGTCTGCGGTCTGGAGGGGAGCTACACGCTCAAGCAGATCGGCGCCCCGCTGTACTCGGGCATCTTCAACGCCTACTGCTCCATCCGCGAGATGGCGCCCTACATGTGGGGTTACATCTTCGCCGCGAAGGTGGGGTGCGGGCTCGTCGCGGAGCTCGGCTCGATGCGCATCTCCGACGAGATCGACGCGATGGAGGTCATGGGCATCAAGTCTCGCAGCTTCCTCGTCGGCACCCGCGTGATCGCCGCCTGGATTGCCATCCCGTTCCTGTACACCGTCGGGCTCGGGATCATGTACGTGTCGATGTACCTGGTCACCGTCGTGCAGCTCGGTGGCGTCTCACCCGGCGGGTACCTCTACATCTTCTGGCTGTACCAGAACCCGCTGGACTTCCTGTACTCCCTGATCAAGGTGATGTCGTTCGGCACGACGATCGTCTTCGTCGGCTGCTACTTCGGCTTCAACGCCAGCGGCGGCCCCGTGGGCGTAGGACGGAACACCGCCCGCTCCATGATGATCAACATGGTGCTGATCCACGTGCTCGGGGTCCTCGGCACCCAGTTGTTCTGGGGCCTCAACCCGAACGCCCCGATCGCCAACTGAGCCAGGTTGCCGGACCTTCGGCAACCCTCCCCGCCCGATCGAAGCACGTACGAGGAGCCACCGTGTCTTCCCTGCACCGGCCTACCGCCCCGGCCGCCCTGTACGACGACGCCCCCACGACCGTGATCCCGCGCAACGGCGTCCAGTACGGCGCCGGCGCGGGCAAACCGCACACGATGGAGGTGCGCGGGCTGCACAAGACCTTCGGCTCGTTCAAAGTCCTGCAGGGGCTCGACCTGCAGTTCGCTGACGACGCCATCACCACCGTCCTCGGTCCGTCGGGTACGGGCAAGAGCGTGCTGATCAAGCATCTGGTCGGCCTGCTCGAGCCCGACGCCGGCGAGGTCCGCGTGTTCGGCCAGGACCTCTGGGCGATGTCGGAGAACGAGCGCTACGACGTTCGCAAGAGGATGGGGGTTCTGTTCCAGGACGGAGCTCTGTTCGGCTCTCTCAACATCTACGACAACACGGCGTTCCCGCTGCGCAAGCACACCGACAAGTCCGAGGACGAGATCCATGAGATCGTCATGGCTCGCTGTATTGAAGTCGGGCTGGAGCGGTCGTTGCACAAGTTCCCCAATGAGGTGTCCGGCGGGATGCGCAAGCGTGCCGGATTCGCGAGGGCGATGGTCCTCAATCCCGACATCGTATTCTTCGACGAGCCCGACTCCGGTCTGGACCCCGTCCGCACCAGCCTGCTCAACGATCTCATCTTGCAGATGCACGCCGAGCACGGCGGAACATATCTGCTGGTCACGCATGATATCAGGACGGCGAGAAAGGTCAGCGACTACGTCGGCCTGATCTGGAAGGGCAAGGTCGTGCACTACGGAGAGGCGGAGGAGGCCTTCGCCTCACCCGACCCGTTCGTCCGCCAGTTCCTCGCCGGCGACTCGGCCGGACCACTCGGTATGGACTGACGGGAAAATTTCCTGGGAGGTTCTCTAGAACAGGGCAGGGCCCCGCTTTTGATTCAATTCTGAAGCGGGGCTTCGTGCTGCGCAAAAATGCTTCAGTTGCCACCTCGAAAACCCCCTCCACGAACAGGTGAAATAGCGCGTCCTGCGTATCCGTGTACCGGACGTAATCGTTGTCACCACCGTGAGATTAATCCGTCGGACACTCGCCGTCGGCATCGCCGCCACGCTATTGACGGGAGCATTGGTTGGCGCCGGATGGGCGAGTTCGTATCGCATCCATGCTGTGCTCCCGTCAGCGGTCAACATCGTCGAGGGCGGCGCGCTGCTCGTGAACGGGTTCGAGTCCGGGACCGTCTCCGCGATCGAGGTCCGCGACGGGCAGGCCTACCTGACGCTCGACCTCGACCGCGACGTCGCCCCGCTGCACGACGGCGCGACGGTCACCATCGGCTGGAAAGCCGTGCTCAGCGAACGGTCGGTGCAGATCACCGACGGTCCGTCCGGCAATGTCGAGATCCCCGACGGCGGCTTCCTGGTCGGGACCATGCCGACGGCCACCGAGGTCGACGACGTGCTCGCCGCCCTCGACGCACCGACGCGCGACCGGCTCCGGGCGCTGGTCGGTGACCTCGACGGGGCACTGACCGGCAACGAGCAGAACCTCAATGCCACGCTGCGCACCTCGGGCCCCGCCGTGGCCGCCCTGGGCCGGGTCCTGCAAGCAATCGGCACCGACGGGCCGGCCATCCGCAACCTGGTCGTCCGGCTGAACGACATGATGACCACCCTGTCCGACCGCGACGTCCAGGTGCGGACTGTGGTCGAGCAGCTCGCGCGGTTCACCGAGGAGACCTCGGCGCGAGATGGACAGATCCGCGACGCCCTGGCCGAGCTCCCGCCCACGCTGCAGGCGGCCCGGACCACCCTCGACCGGGTCCCCGGCGTGGTCGAGGAGGTGGTCCCGCTGCTCGACGACCTGCGCCCGGCCACCCAGAAGCTCGGCCCCGTCTCGCGCAACCTCCGCCCGCTGCTCGCCGACCTGCGCCCGCTCACGGCGGACCTGCGTCCGACCCTCGCCGCGGCCCAGAACCTGCTCGATCACACGCCCGGGCTGCTCGACGTCGCCCACGACACCCTGCCTGGCCTCACCACGGCGGTGGGCAACCTGCAGGACCCCGCGGCCGTGCTGCGTCCGCTGATGCCGGAGGTGGTGGCGTGGACGTCGCACTGGGGATCCGCGCACGCCAACTACGACGGCCACGGCAACTACAGCCGCGTCTACTTCCAGGAGGGCTCGACCAGCGTGGACCAGATGCCCAGCGTCCTGCCACCCGGCATCACCTATGACCCGTACCCGCTGCCCGGCGCCTTCTCCGGCGAGCCCTGGGGCGATGCGTTCGGTGACGGTGTTCGATGAGCGGGCTCACGACTCGATCGGGTCCGGTTCGCGTGCGCCGGGGACGAACGTTGGCCGTCGCTCTCGCCGTCGCGGCGCTCGCGGGGTTGGGCGCCTCGAGCCCCAACGCGGGCGACGACACGGTGCGGATCCTGGCTCGCTTCGCCGACGCCAGTCCGCTGCTGGTGGGGAACGACGTTCGGATCGCGGGCATCAAGGTCGGCGAGATCGCCGGCATGCGGGTGGTCGACGGCGCAGCCCAGCTCGCCCTCGACCTCGACCGCAGCGTCCTACCGCTGCACACCGACTCGCAGCTGACCATTCGCCCGGTGTCGCTGCTCGGCGAGCGGTTCGTCGACCTCGAGCGCGGAACTGCAGGCGCCCCGCTGCTGGCGGAGGGTGCGGAGATCCCGCTGGAGCAGACCGGCAAGGCGACCGACCTCGACGAGGTGCTCGATGTGGTCGACGACCCGACAGGGGAGGCGCTCGGCGCACTGCTGGGTGTGCTGGGTAACGGTCTCGACGGCAACGGGCGCAACGTCGACGAAGCCATCCGTGCCCTGGAGCCCGCGATGACCCGCACGGGCGAGCTGGCGGAGGTCCTCGCTGAGCAGAACCACACGCTGAACAGCCTCGTGGACTCGCTCGAACCGGTCGCCTCGTCGCTGGGGGCGGACGAGGGCAAGGCCCTCGACCGGCTCGTCGGCTCCGCCCAGGCGCTGCTGTCGACCGCGGCCGGGAAGGAGCAGGGCCTGCGGGCCACCGTGCAGGAGCTGCCCGGGACGCTCGGCAGCGCCAGGGCCACGCTCGCCGAGCTCGCCGGGACCGCGCGCGAAGCGGGACCCACGCTCGACGCGCTACGGCCGACGACCGCCAACCTGCGCGAGGTCAGCAGCGAACTGATCGCCTTCGCCGAATCCGCCGATCCCGCGCTCGCCTCGCTGGATCCAGTTCTGGAGCACGGCCGTGACCTGCTCGCCGCCGCCCGCCCGGTCGCAGCCGACCTGCGGGCCCAGGGTTCGGCGACCGTCGCCGTGGCCGAGGGGCTCGAGCCGCTCGTCCGGGACCTGACCGACAACCGCGGCAACGTCATGGAGTTCCTCAAGCGGTGGGCGCTCACATCGAACTCCCGCGACGGCCTGTCGCACTACTTCCGCGCGTACGCCACCGTCACGCCGGCCATCGCCACGAGCAACATCCCGGGCGAGGGCGGCAACGCCGGCATTGGCGGGACCCTGCCCCCGAAGACCACCGATCCCGGCGGACAGCCCGTCCCCGCCGAGACCGGCCACCCGGACGGACTGCTCACTCCATCCACCGAGACGGCGCCCGGGCCGGACGCCGGGGTCACCGGCCTTACCGCCGAGCAGGAGCGCGGCGCCCTCGGCTTCATCCTCGGAGGCGACCAGTGACCGCACAACGCACCCAGTCCCGCCGCCGACGCCGGTCGATCCTGGTCGGGCTCGCCGTCGTCGTGACCATGATCGGGATCGTCGCGTTCGCCGTCACAGCGCAGAACGGGCTGCCGGGCTACCTGCCCGGTGTCCAGCGCGCGCAGGTGAAGGCCGCGTTCTCCGACGCCGGAGCCCTGCGCGTCGGCGACGACGTACGCATCGCCGACGTGCGTGCCGGCTATGTCTCCGACCTCGAGCTGGTCGACGGGGCTCCCGTCGCCACGTTGCAGCTCGACGGGGACCGCCCGGTCTACCGCGACGCGACCGCGTCGGTCGGCGCCCGCTCGGCACTGGGGCAGAAGTACGTCCTGCTCGACCCGGGCACGCTCGCCGCCGGGGAACTCGGCGGCGCCACCATCACCGACACAACGCCGTCCCAGGAACTCGACACCCTGCTCGACGTCCTCGACGAACCCACGCGCGAGGCCGCCGCGTCGACCGTGCGCGAGGTCGGCGGCGGGCTGGCCGGCCGCGGTACCGAGCTCGGCGACGGGATGCGGGCACTGCCGGCGATCCTGCCCGACCTCGGCACGGTGTCCGAGGCGCTCTCGGCCGACGGCGGCGCGAGCCTGTCCGACCTGCTCACCGCCGCCGACGAACTCGCCCGCTCCTTCGCCGAGCGCCAGGAGAGCATCGGGGCCGTCGTCCGCCAGCTCGACCCGACGCTCGCCGCGGTGAACGCCGACGCCGGGGCCCGCGCGGCGGAGGTCCTGGACACGGCACCGGAGACGTTGCGAGAGGCCCGTTCCGCGCTCGACGCGCTGCACGGCCCGCTCGTCTCCACGCGTCAGGCGGTCACGACCGTCCGGCCGGGGGCCGCCGCTCTCGGCGAGGCCACCCCGGACGTGCGCGGGGTGCTGCGCGAGGGGGTTGTCCCCCTCGACAAGGTCCCCGGCGTCGCGCAGAGCGCTGAACCCGCGGTGGAGGACCTGACCGGGACGGTCGCCGACCTGCGACCGCTCGTCCGCCAGCTCGGCACCACGATGGAGCAGGGAGCGCCCAGCGTGCAGTACATCGGCCGCTACGCCAACGACATCTCGCTGTTCTTCACCTACTTCGCGGACACGCTGTCCGACACCGACGCGCTCGGCCATGGCATTCGGATCTACCCGATGGTCAAGCCCGAGGCGGTGCTCAACAACGCCCCGGTGGAGGACCCGACCGTGCACCGCGAGGCCTACCCGCCGCCCGGCGGCACCTTCGACCATCACGCCGACTCGGTGATCGGAGAGCGCCGATGAGCGCCCGGACGGGATGGCACCGGCCCTCCGCGCCCGCCCTCGGGCTGATCTTCGTGGTCGTCGTGCTGGTGCTGTTCGTGGTCCTGTTCTCCAAGGACCGCATCGGCACGTACCTGCGCGGCGGCGAGACGATCACCGTGCGGTTCGCCGGGGACTACAAGCTGCGGGAGTTCATCAGCGAGGTGAAGACCGCGTACGTACCGGTGGGGAAGGTCAGCGGGGTGGACCGCGAGGACGACGGCGCCGCGCTCGTCACGCTGAAGGTCGACGACGACGTCGTCGACACCCTGGGCTCCGCCCCGACCGCGACCGTACGGACGACGACGCTGCTCGGCGGCGTCTACTTCGTCGACCTGCAGCCCGGCGGCGACCCCGGACGGTTCACCGCGGGGGAGATCCCGCTCGAGCGCTCTCGCGGACCGATCGAGCTCGACCAGGTCGTCCAGGCCCTGCAGCCCGACGCGCTCGCTGGCCTGCAGGGCACCATCGGGCACCTCGACGCCACGCTCGACGAGCCCGGTACCGCCGCGCTGCGCCGGCTCACCGCCGCCGCGCCCGCCGCCCTCGGACCCGCGGCCTCGGTGCTCGACGCCGCGCAGGGGCACAACCCCGCCGATCTGACCGCGACTGTCGACGGGCTGGAGAACGCGGCCCGGGTGCTGACCGCCAACGATGGCCTGCTCGACGACATCGTCACCGACCTGGCGTCGACCTCGACGGTGCTCGGCGATCGGTCCTCTGACATCGGTACCACGCTCGACGGGCTGCCCGACACGCTGCGCACCGCCCAGGCCGGGCTGACCCGGCTCGACGGCACGCTGGACACCCTGCGTGACACCGCCTCGGACATCCGGCCAGTCGCGACGCAGCTCGACGACACCCTCGGCACCCTCGACCCCGTGCTCGCCGAGGCACTCCCGCTCGTCCGCGACACCCGCGCCCTGCTGGGCGATGCCCGACCGCTGGTCGAGCAGCTCGTGCCCGTCGCATCCGGGGCCACCGACGTCCTGACCGACCTGCGCGGGCCCGTCCTCGACCGGGTGAACGGCCCGGTGTCGGACCTGTTGCACACGCCGTACGTCGGATCCGGCCCCTACGACGCGACCCGTTCGGAACGGCCGCTGTACTGGGACGTCGTCTACGCGATGGTCAACCTGGGCCGTTCCTCCGCCTACGAGGACCAGAACGGCGGCGTGCTGGCGTTCCAGCCCGGTTTCAGCGCGGGCTCCGTTTCAGGGCTGCCGATCAGCCCGGACCAGACACTCCAGATCCTGCTCGGCGGCACCTACGCCGAGGATCCGATCGACACCCTGCCTCCGGCCGACCGGCAACCTCCGGGAACCGGCCTCCTCGGCCAGCTGGGAGACAACTGACATGACTGACACGACCGCAGCCGGGGTGCACACGTCCCGCAGGCTGCGCTGGCGCACGATGCTGCAGCGGATCCGCAACGAGCCCGGGCTGGGCCGCAACGTCGTCGTGGTGTTGGCCCTGCTCGTCCTAGCACTTGTCAGCGGCGGGATCATCCTGGGCAACCAGCGCTTCACGCCGCCGTGGGCCGACCGCTTCGCGCTCACCGCGAACTTCGAGGGAGCACCCGGCGTCTCGCCCGGCAACGGGCAGGAGGTCCGCGTGGCCGGCGTCATCGTCGGCCAGATCACCGGCGCCGAGGTCGGCCCGGATGGCCTGGCGCGGGTCGCGATGGAGCTGGAGCCGGGCACGGAGCTCTACGACAACGCGCGGCTCGTCCTGCGGCCCAAGAGTCCGCTCAACGAGATGTATGTCGAGATCGCTCCGGGCGGTCCACCCGGCCGGCGGCTGACCTCGGGCGCTGCGCTGCCGGTGACCAACACCGAGCGGGCGGTGCAGGTCGACGAGGTGCTCGCCCACCTCGACGGGGAGGCTCGCCGGGGCCTCACCCAACTGCTGGCCGAGTCCGACGTCGCCCTGGCGAACGCCCCCGCCGCGCTACCCGGTGGTCTCGACGCCACCGCGGACCTCGCCACCCGGCTGCAGCCGGTCGTGGAGCAGCTCGACCAGCGGCGCGAGACGCTGCGCCGCCTGGTCACCGCGCTGGGTCAGGTGTCGGCCGCCGTCGGCGGCAACGACACCCGGCTGGCCGAGCTTGCGGGCTCGCTGCGGACCACACTGGCCGCGCTGGCCGAGAACCACGAGCCGCTCGACCGGGCGCTCACGCAGCTGCCGGACCTGTCCGAGCAGCTGCGGGCCGCCACGTCCGAGGTCCATGGCCTGGCCGACCAGCTCGACCCGACCCTGCGCGACGTCCAAGCCGCCTCCGCCGACCTACCCGTCGCCCTGGAGCGGCTCGAGCACACCGCGCACCGGCTCGACTCGACGATCGACCTCGCGCACCCCGTCGTGCAGGCCGCGGGCCCGGTCGTGGCCGACCTGCGGCCCTATGCCGGGGACCTCGGCGCGGCGCTGCCCCCGCTGCAGGCGTCGACCTCCCGGCTCGAGCCGTTCACCGGAACGGTCCTGGACTATCTGCCGGACATCGGCGCGTTCTTCGTCAACACTCGCGACATGGTCAGCCTCCGCGACGCCAACGGCGGCATCCTGCGCGGGATCATCTCGGTGAACGCGGAGAACGCGCTGGTTCCGCCGGCGAATCCCGACGGGCTCGCCAGCGAGCCGATCACCGGCCCGTACGGCCCGGCGGACACCCCCGCGCCCGTCCCGGGCGTCGGCGACGCCCTCGACCAGCTCCCCAACCCGCTGCTCGGCCCCGAGCCCCCGGCCGGAGACAGGTGATCGACGTGTCCTCACTCCTGCGCCCCAAGACCGCGCGCTTGCTCGTCATCGCCGCGTTCACCGCGCTATGTGCGGCCATCTTCGCGTTCCTCTGGGTGAACTCCGGAGGTAAGGTCCCGGGCTACTCCCCGGCCGCCTACCGGGTCGCCGTAGACATCCCGCGGGTGGCCAACCTCGTGTACTTCGGCGACGTGATGATCGCCGGCGTCCGGGTCGGCAAGATCGCCGAGATCACCGAAGCCGGCGACCACGCCCACGTCACCATGGAGCTCGATCCGGCCGCCGCGCCGTTGCACGAGGGCGTGGTGGTCCGCGTGCGGGCGAAGAGCCTCATCGAGGAGACCTTCCTGGAGATCACCGACGGGTCCGGCCCGGCGATCGCCGACGGCGCGACCCTGCCGGGGGGTTCCGCCCGCACCCCTACCCAGGTAAATGACGTGCTGACCTCGCTCGACGAGCCGACGCGTGAGTCGCTCGGCAGCGCCGTGCGGGCTGCGGGGCTCAGCACGGCGGACGGCCGGCAGGCGGTCGCCGAGGCGGTGTCCGGACTCGGGCTGCTGGGGCGCGAGGGCCAGGACGCCCTCGACGCCCTGGCCGCCCAGTCCGAGGACCTCAAGCGGCTGACCGGTACGACGGCGGGTGTGCTCGCCGCGCTCAACACCCAGCAGGGCAGGCTCGCCGAGCTCGTGACCGCCGCCGACGACATGACCGCGGCGACGGCGGACCGGGCCGAGCAGATCGGCACCGTGATGCGCGAGCTGCCACCGGTGCTCACCAGCGCCCGCGGTGCCTCCGACGACCTGCGCACGCTGGCCGGGTCCCTGGCCCCGGTGGCGGCCGACCTCGACGCCGCCGCCGCCGACCTCTCCGCCGCGCTGGTCGAGCTGCCCGGCACCGCCGCGGATCTCCGGGCCACTCTGCCTGCGCTCGACGGGACGCTCGACCGCGCGCCCGTGACGCTGGACCGGGTGCCGACGCTCACCGACGATGTCGACGTCTTCGCTCCGCCGACGTCGGAACTGCTGCGTGACGTGAATCCGGCCCTGGCCTACCTGCGGCCTTACGCCCCGGATGTGGTGGCCATCTTCCAGAACTTCGGGTCGGCCATGTCCGGAGGCGACGCCCGCGGCCACATCTTCCGGATCCTGCCGTTGGTCAGCGAGCAGACGTTCAAGGGCCACCCCGTCGCCACCGACGCCGTGCCGCTGCGCACCCGGCAGAATCCGATCCCGGCGCCAGGCGCCGCGGCCGACCCGGGGACGATCAACACGGAGCCGTACCCGCGGGTCGAGCGGGCGGAACCGCCGCGATGAGGGCGTCCCGCGGGCCGTTGGCGCGGCTGCGACGGAGCCGCGGCGGCTGGTCCGCGCAGCTCCGGCGCCCGGTCCGCGGGCTAGCCCCGGCGGTGCGTGCCACGGCGCGGGCCGCCGCATCCGCCCGCCGCCACCCCCGCCGGGTCCTTGGGGGGCTGGTCCTGGCGGCGATGCTCGGACTGGTCGCGGGCGGTCTCGCCCAACTCCGGACGCAGACCGGGATGGACTCGTTCCTACCCGCAGACGATCCTGCGGCCCGTCAGTTCGACGAGTACGCCCGGGAGTTCGGCGGCGACCCGGTGGTGGTCCTGCTGGAGTCGGCGCAGCCACGGGCGCTGCTCGCCCCCGAACGACTCGAGGCGCTCGTCCGGCTCGAGGGGGAGCTGTCGCGTCTGCCGGACGTGGCCGTCGTCCACGGGCCGGGCACCGTTCTCAACCAGATCGCCGGGCGTACCCAGGACCTGCTCGCCGAGCTGTCCGGCCGCAGAGACGGCGAACGGGTGCGGGCCGAGCAGCGCGCGCTCGACTCCGGTGCCGGCCCGGCCGAGGCGACTGCGGCCGCTGACGCCGCCGCCGCGGCGTTCGACGAGCGCTACGCTACCCTGCTTGCCCAGGGGCTGCCCGCGGGGCTGCCGACCCTGCGGAACGCGTCGTTCGTGTCAACGGTGGTCTTCGGTCAGGACGGCGGGGCCGCGGCCGGCGGCGCCCCCCGGCCGCAGTGGCGCTTCGTCGTCCCCTCGGAGAAGGCGGTCGCGGTACTCGTTCGGCCCCGGGAGGGGCTCGACGCCGCGGGCGCGGCCTCCCTGGTGGCTGGTGTCCGCCAGGTCGCGGAGGGCGCCGATCTCGGTGCCGAGATCACCATCTCCGGGGTTCCCGCCGTCGTCGCGGCCCTGTCCGAACGCACCGAGCGCAGCGCACCCCTGCTCGGCGCGCTCGCCGTCGTCGCGGTGGCCGCGTGCTTCCTGCTCAGCCCGTGGGCGCGCAGGCGGGACCGGGCCGTGCCGGTGCTCACCACGGTGGCTGCCATCGCGGTCGTCCTGTCCGCCTACGGATGGCTCGGCCGCCCGGTGTCGCTCGGGGTCGTCGCGTTCCTGCCGGTCGTGCTCGGAGTCGGTTGCTACTACCCGACCTACCTGCTGCTGGGCGCGTCGCGGCGCACGGTCCTCACCGTCGCCGCGGCCAGCGCCTTGAGCTTCGGCACCCTGCTGCTCTCGCCGCTGCCGCTCGTGCGCGATCTCGGTACCACGCTCGCCGCCGGGGTCCTGCTCGCCGCGGGTGCCGGTCTGCTCGCCCGCCGCGGCCCCCCTCCCGAGGTCGGGCCGGAGGCCGATCCGGCGTCGGCCCGGCCGGCCGCACCCGCGGTCACGGCGCTGGCAGCGCTGGCCGTCGTCGCCGGGATCGGGTGGGCGATGCTGCCGACGATCGGGCTCCGGACCGACGTCGCCCAGTTCGCCGACGGACTTCCGGCGGCCGACCAGGCCCGGCACGTCGAGGACGTCATCGGATCCAGCGGCGAGGTGGCGATCGTCCTGCGCGGCATCGACACGACGAGCCCTGCCGCGTTCGCCTGGCAGCAGCAGGCGACCGAG
The DNA here is from genome assembly GCF_018531475.1 of Pseudonocardia mahuensis. Lineage (GTDB taxonomy): Bacteria > Actinomycetota > Actinomycetes > Mycobacteriales > Pseudonocardiaceae > Pseudonocardia. Next base: position 25,114 of record NZ_JAHDTG010000005.1, on the reverse strand, counting down.
GCCGTCGTCCGCCACCATGGGGTCCTCCTGCGCCCGGTCCTGTCTCCTCCCGCTCTTATGCCGTTCCTCGGCGACGAGCCGACCACCGAGCAGATCGCGGCGGCCCTGCGGCTCGTGCCGCCGTACCTGAGCGGCGCCGTCCTGAGCCCCGACCGATCGACCGCTGTCCTCAGCTTCGGGATGCGGCTCGACGAGCTCGACCGGCTCGCCGCCATCCGCGACGAGCTGCTCGCCGGCCTCCCGCCGGCCCCCGTGAGCTACGAGGTGGAGCTCGTGGGCCTGCCGGTCACCGCGCTGCGCGGTGCGGAGTTGGTGTCGGCCGATCGGCTCGCGGCGAACGTGCTCGGGATCGTCGCCGCGGGCGCCGTGCTCGCGGTGGGGTTGCGCAGGCGAGCCGACGCGGTCGTGGCGATCGCCTCGGCGGCGCTCGCCACGGGGGCCGGGCTGTTCCTGATGTGGCTCACCGGCACCGACCTGACCCCGATCACGGTGGCACTCGGCTCCCTCACCGCCGCGGTGGGCTGCGAGTTCGCGGTCGTGCTCGCCGCGTCCGCTCGCCGGCCGACCGGTCCGTCGAACCTGAGGGTGGCGGTGCCGCTGCTGACCGCGGCGTCGGGCATCGGCTACGCCGTACTGCTCGTGTCGGACCTCCAGGTCGTTCGCGAGTTCGGGGTCCAGCTGGCCGGCGCGGTCGTCCTGTCCATGCTCAGCGCGCAGCTGGTGCTGCGCGTGGTTCGGCCACGCCGCGTGGCACCGCCCGGGCCCGTCCCCATCCCTGCCCGGGCGGGCGCCGAGCCGAGCCGAACCGCAGCGACCCCGTAGGGAGCTGAAGATGACCTCGACCAAGACTTCGGACCAGCACGAGCTCGAGGCAGCGCCGCCAGACGCCGCAGAGGCCGCCGGACAGAGCTTGGCGGCTGCCGGGCCGAGCGGGGACGGCCCGACCGCCGAGCCCGATACCGTCGGGCCCCCCTTTGCCGAGGGCGGGAGCCGAGTCGACCACGACCACGGCCCACCGGACGAGCCGGCGGAGGGCGGCGCCGAACCCCACACCGGCCCGCCTCCGCCACGTGGCCGGGCCGCCGTGCTGATCGCCCGGATCCGCGCGCTGCGCCCACCCGCGTCGCTGCGGGGCCGGATCTGCCTCGCGGCCGCGCTCACCGTGCTGCTGCTTGCCGGGGCGGGTGGTGCGGCGTGGTGGTGGACCGAGCGGCTCCCGGACGGCGTGGCCTACCGGGTCGCCGGACACGACGTCACGGTCGCCGAGCTCGACCGGGAGATCGAGGCTCTCGGTGCCCTCTACGGGATACGGCCACCCGACTCCCAGACCGATCCTGCGGCGTTCGACACCTTCCGTCGGGACATGGCGAAGGCCTCGGCGATCGGGCGGGTCGTCGATGCGGCCACCGCCGAGCACGGGATCGTGATCGCCGACCGGGCCGTGCAGGACGTCCTCGGTCGCTACGTGGAGCAGTATTTCGGCACCGGCACCGGCGACGCGGCACGGCGGGACTTCGTCACCGCGCTCGGCAACTCGGGGACCTCCGAGCGGGCGGTAATGCAGGAGCTGACCCGGCAGATGGCCGCAAGCAGGCTCTTCGAGCAGGTCACCGCGCCGGTCTCCACCGTGACGGACACGGAGGTGGACACGGCGTTCGCCGAGCGCAGGGACGCGCTCGCGACACCAGAGCGCAGGACTCTGTCCAACATCGTGGTCGCCGATGAGGCGACCGCACTGCAGGTGCGCGAGCAGCTCGATTCCGGTGCTGTGTTCGCGGACGTGGCGCGCGCCAGAAGCGCGGACGCATCGAGCCGTGACCAGGGCGGCGCCATCGGCACGCTCGCCGCCGCCAACCTGGAGCAGGAGTACGCCGCGGCCGCGTTCGCCGCCGCGGAGGGATCGGTGTTCGGCCCGGTCCGGACCAGCCACGGCTGGAACGTCGGGCTCGTCGGCGCGGTCGTCCCCGCGGCACCGGCAGACCCGGCGGCCCTCAGGGAGCCACTGCGCGCCCAGCTGCTGGCAGAGCGCCGCAACGACGCCTGGCGGGCGTTCCTGTCCGACGCTCTCGCCAACGCCGGCGTCCGCTTCGCCGAGAACTACCGGCCGGCGGACCCTGACGCCCTACCGCCGGCGCCCGCGCCGGTGGGCCCGGCGCGCTGAGCAGGCGGTCTGCCATGCTCGCAGCAATCCTCACACAGTTGGCACTCGGCGGCGGCCTGGTCCTCGTGGGCGTGTGGGGTCGGGCCAACGCCGCCCGCCTCCCGCCCGCCGTACTCCCGCCCGAGGAGGTTCGTCGCCGTGCGCGCGTGCTGCGGCGCGGCGGGCTCGCCTGCGTCGTCGCCGGGGCCGTCCTCGCTGTGACGGCGCTCCTCGGCCTCGGCTGATCGGCGACGACCCGGGCGCAACAGTGTGGACTCCTCGATGCAGTTGGTGACGCGGCGGCCGCCGAGGATCTCTGCGGCCAGGATGACCCGCTCACCGATGCCGGCCGATCCGGTCGGGAGACGGTGCGGTCGACCTCCATGGCGGTGCCGTCGGGCTCGACCGGGGCAGCGGCGTGAACCCGGCGGGGCGGCCGCACTGTGCGGCAAGGGTCGAGCAGCTCCCGGCGCAGGTGCTTCGCCTCCCTCGCCGAAGCGGCCGGTGAACTGCTTACCGTTGTCGGTGAGAACCTCCTCGGCGATGCCGTAGCGGCGCGGGGCTCGGCGAAGGTCAGGCAGACCGAACGCCCGGACCACGACCATGGCGATCAACGCGAACCCCGGGTGGTCATCGACCCCGGTTACGACCGTGGCCTCGGTCCCGTCGACCAGGAACACCCTGCCGACGATGTCGAGCTGCCACAACGACACGGCTCCGCCCGCCCCACCGGACATGATCCAAGCGCTTGCGGCGGCGGGAACGGGGCTCGGCCTGGCCGTTGCGGCGCAGGATCCGGGCCACCGTCGTGCGGGCCGGCATCGCCGTGCCCGGCGGAACGAGCGGGGGCGAGCTCCTCCGCGTCCGCCGTGGCCCCCATCGCGGGTGCTTCCGACGCAGCTCGCACTCCCCACAATTCGACCTGGGCCGAGGCTGATGCGGACACGACGTGCGCCGGTACGACCGGTCGTTCAGGCCGGCCGTCGCCGTAGCGGTGATCCAGATGCGAGGGTCTGGCGCAGACCCGAACCGGGCCGAGCCCTGGCTTCTCGGTTCGCCGCGCTCGACGGCGAGGCCGGCGCGGTACCGCTGCTCGACAACGGACAACTGCACCGGGGCCAGTCCCGGCATCCACACCGTCCAACCCGGACGGCGCCAGCAAAGCGGATCAGGCCGCACATCAAGCATCAGGTAGGACCGCAACGTCAAGCATCAGGCGGGACTCGAAGGGACAACTAGCCGGGTGGATAAGGAACGTTCTCCCCAGGAGCGATGTGGGCCACACCGCCCGGCTCGATCATGGGCCCACTCAAGTACGACCGCCGGCCGAAGCGCCTGGCCATGACGTCCCCGGAGGAAGTCTGTGACCACCATCGAAGCATCCGCCGCTCGCACAGAAGGGGTTCCCGACGACATCGCTCGGCAGATCGTCCTGCCGGAGGGACACCGGGACGAGGAGGCGCTGTTCGCCGCCTACGCGTGGCTCCGTGCGAACAACCCGCTCCCCCAGGTCCACGTCGAGGGCTACGACCCGCTGTGGCTGGTCACCAAGCACGCCGACATCCTCGAGATCGAGCGCCAGCCGCAGATCTTCTGCAACGGCGGCCTGGACGGCCCGGGTACGCACAACCCGATCCTGACCAACCAGGCCGGTGACGAGTTCACCAAGAGCCTGACCGGCGGCAGCCTGCGGGTGATGGAGGCACTGCCCTACATCGACCCGCCGGAGCACTCCGTGCTGAAGGACATCGCCAACGACTGGTTCCGTCCCGCGAACCTCAAGAAGTGGGAGGACACGGTCCGGAAGCTGGCCCGCGAGGAGATCGGCAAGCGTCTCAAGCCGGGGGTCAACGAGATCGACCTGGTCAAGGACTTCGCGGTCTTCTACCCGCTGCACGTGGTGATGAGCCTGTTCGGCATCCCGGAGAGCGACGAGCCGCGGATGATGGCGCTGACCCAGGAGTTCTTCGGCACCGCCGACCCCGACGCCACGCGCGCCGACGTCGAGCCCCTGTCGGCGGAGGCCGCCGCCAAGCAGTGGGCCGCGGCCACCGCGGACTTCTGCGCCTACTTCGACACCTTCGTCGAGGCCCGGCGGGCCGAGCCCCGAGACGACCTCGCCACGATCGTCTCGAACGCCCGCAGGCCCGACGGTGAGTACTACGAGAAGCGTTTCGCCTACGGCTGGTTCATCCAGATGGCGACCGCCGGGCACGACACCACCTCGTCCACGCTGGCGGGCATCCTCGAGCTGCTGGCCCTGCACCCGGACCAGCTCGCCGAGATCCGCGAGGACCCGGCGCGCATCCCGGACCTGGTGAACGAGGGCCTGCGCTACGTCTCGCCGGTCAAGCACTTCATGCGTCAGGCGACCCAGGACTACGTGCTGCGCGGGCGTGACATCAAGAGGGGCGACCGGCTGATGCTGCTGTACCAGTCGGGCAACCGGGACGAGGAGGTCTTCGAGGCTCCGACCGAGTTCCACAGCACCCGCAAGCCGAACAAGCACATGGCGTTCGGCTACGGGCCGCACATGTGCATCGGCCAGCACCTGGCCAAGCAGGAGCTGCGGATCATGCTCGAGGAGCTGCTGCCGCGGCTGCGCTCGATCGAGATCACCGGCGAGCGCAAGGTCGTGCAGACCAACTTCGTCGGCGGGCTGAAGAACCTGCCCGTCCGTATCGATCTGGCCTGAGGAGATCCGCGATGAGCACGGCACCGGCGGTTGACGCCACGAGGAGTCGGGTGGTCGTTGTCGGTGCCGGGCACGCCGCCGCCACGCTGGTCGGCCTGCTCCGGCAGGCCGGCCACACAGGCGAGATCGTCCTGCTCGGCGACGAGCTGGACCACCCGTACCAGCGGCCGCCGCTGTCGAAGAAGTTCGCCGACGGCGAGCTGGAGCAGTGGCTGCGTCCGCCGGAGTTCTACCAGGAGCAGCTGGTCACGATCGGGCTCGGCGAGCAGGTGACGTCGATCGATCCCGCGGCGCGGCTAGTCGGAACGTCCTCGGGTGCGGAGCACGCGTACGACGTGCTGGTGCTCGCAACCGGGGCGCGACCCCGCCCGCTGCCCGTACCCGGTGCGGACCTGTCGGGGATCGCCGGTCTGCGGACCCTGGGAGACGCCCGGGTGCTGCGCAAGTGGCTCGCCGAGGGCAGGCGGCTCGTGATCGTCGGGGGCGGCTACATCGGACTCGAGGTCGCCGCGGTCGTGCGCTCGCGGGGTGTCGAGGCCATCGTGCTGGAGCGGGAGGAGCGAGTGCTCGCCCGGGTGGCCAGCGCGGAGCTGTCCGCGATCATGACCGAGCGGCACACCGCCTCGGGCACGTCGATCCGCACAGGCGTCCAGGTCGTCGGCTTCGAGGGCGAGGGCGGTGTCCGCCGCGCCGTGCTGGCCGACGGCACCGGCATCGACTGTGACGCCGTACTCGTCGGGGTGGGCGCGGTGCCCAACGATGAGCTGGCCGCCGCGGCGGGGCTGGAGCGCGGCCTCGGCGGCGGCGTCGTGGTCGACGAGCTCGCCCGCACCAGCGACCCGGCGATCCTCGCGATCGGCGACGTCACCTGCCGTCCGGTCCCCGGGTTCGACGGGACGCGCCGGCTGGAGAGCATCCCGAGCGCTACCGAGCAGGCGCGGCAGGCGGTCGCGGCGATCCTGCGCACCCCGCCGCCCGAGCCCGAGACCCCGTGGTTCTGGTCCGACCAGTTCGATCTCAAGCTCAAGATCGCCGGGGTCGTGCGGCCGGGACCACAGGTGACGCTTCGCGGCGACCCGAGCTCCGGGCGCTTCGCGCTGTTCCACCATCACGACGGCGTCCCGGTGGCGGTCGAGTCCTCGAACGCCTCGCCGGAGTTCATGGCCGGCAAGAAGTGGATCGCCTCTGGTACCCGCGTGGACCAGGGGCGGCTCATGGACCCGACCGTCGCCCTCCGCGACGCAGTGATCTGACCCCATTCCCGACCCGACTGACCGACACGTCGTCCCGAACCCCCCGGAGCACAACCCATGCCCAAGATCACTTACGTCGTCCCCGACGGTTCGCCCCACGTCGTCGACGTCCCGGTGGGGCAGAGCGTCATGGACGGCTCGGTCCGCAACAACCTGCCGGGCATCGTCGCTGAGTGCGGTGGCAGCTGCTCGTGCGCCACCTGCCACGTCCACGTGGACGAGGAGCACGCGGCCCTGTTCGACGAGGCCACCGACGAGGAGCGCGAGCTCCTCGAGTACGCCGACGACGTCACCGAGCGGTCGCGACTGTCCTGCCAGCTGATCGTCACCCCAGCGTGCGACGGCGTCCGGGTGACCATCCCGGACAGCAACGGCTGACCCAACGCCGAGGAACCGAGGAAGAGACCGGAATGACGATCGACTACACCCAGCTCTACATCGATGGTCGGTGGGCCGACGCGTCCACCTCGGCCACGATCGCGGTGCACGCCGCGGCCACCGAGGAGCGCCTGGGCAGCGTGCCCGAGGCGGCTGAGCGGGACATCGACGACGCGGTTGCCGCCGCCCGGCACCAGTTCGACGATCCCGACGGCTGGTCCCGGTGGGAGCCCGCCCGCCGACGGGAGGCGCTGGAGCGCTTCGCGGTCGCCCTCGAGAAGCGCGCGGAAGAGACCGCCCGTCGGGTCAGCCTCCAGAACGGCATGCCCATCGCGGTGGCCCAGCAGTTCGAAGGCGGCTTCCCGGCCCTGCTGCTGCGTTACTACGCCGGGCTCGTCGCCGACTCTCCGCAGGAGGAGACCCGTCAGGGCATGCTCGGCGGCAGCGCCCGCGTCATTCGCGAGCCCATCGGGGTGGTGGGCGCGATCGTGCCGTGGAACGTGCCGCAGGGCATCACGTTCCTCAAGCTGGCCCCCGCGCTGGCGGCCGGCAACACTGTCGTGCTCAAGCCGGCACCGGAGACGGTGCTCGACGCAATGCTGATGGCCGAGGCGGCGATCGAGGCCGACCTGCCGCCGGGCGTGCTCAATGTCGTTCCCGGCGGCCGCGAGATCGGGGCATACCTGGTCGCGCACCCGGACATCGACAAGGTCTCGTTCACCGGGTCGACGGCCGCGGGGCGGGCGATCGCGGAGACCTGCGGCCGCCTGCTGCGCCCGGTCACCCTCGAACTCGGTGGCAAGTCGGCGGCCATCGTGCTCGATGACGCCGACCTGGCCTCGACGATCGAGAGCTTCTTCGCGGCCACCCTGCTCAACAACGGGCAGATCTGCTGGCTGGGCACCCGCGTGCTGGCGCCCCGCTCGCGCTACGACCAGGTTGTCGACATCGTGACCGGCCTGGCGAGCTCGCTGATAATCGGCGACCCGCTGCAGCCGACCACCCAGGTCGGTCCCCTCGTCTCCGCGCGCCAGCGCGACCGAGTGGAGTCCTACATCGCGAAGGGCCGCGACGAGGGCGCGCGGCTGACCACCGGCGGCAACCGGCCCGAAGGCCTCGACCAGGGGTGGTACCTACAGCCCACGGTGTTCGCCGACGTCGACAACGGCCACACGATCGCCCAGGAGGAGATCTTCGGGCCGGTGCTGTCGCTGATCCCCTACTCCGACGAGGACGAGGCGATCCGCATCGCCAACGCCAGTGACTACGGCCTGGGCGGCAGCGTCTGGACCGCCGACCCCGAGCGCGGCGAGGCGGTCGCCCGGCGGGTTCGTACCGGCAGCATCGGCATCAACGCCTACGTCAACGACCCGGTCGCGCCGTTCGGTGGCGTCCGGGCGAGCGGCATGGGCCGAGAGCTGGGGCCGGAGGCCCTGCACAGCTACCAGGTGCTCAAGACCGTCTACCTCGACCCGTCCGCGCAGGCCTGACGGGTGCCGACCTCAACGCAGAGGAGTTCCGAATGAAGAGCCGCGGTGCCGTCCTCCGGCAGTCCCCAGGCAAGTTCGAGATCGTCGACCTCGAGGTCGACGACCCGCGCCAGAACGAGATCCGCGTCAAGATGGTCGCGTCGGGACTGTGCCACTCCGACGACCACATGGCTTCCGGCGACCTCCCGGTCGCGGTGTACCCGGTGTGCGGTGGCCACGAGGGCGGCGGCATCGTCGAGGCCGTCGGCCCCAACACCAAGGGCTTCGAGCCCGGTGACAAGGTCATCTTCTCCTTCCTGCCGGCCTGCGGGAAGTGCCGCTGGTGCTCGACCGGGCACCAGAACCTGTGCGACCTCGGCGCCCTCGTCCTCGTGGGCTCGCGCTGGGAGGACCAGACGAGCTTCCGCATGAAGCTCGACGACGGCACCCCGGTCGCGCAGGCGCTGGGCATCTCCACGTTCTCCGAATACACGACCGTGTCCGTGGACTCGGCGATCAAGGTGCCCGCGGACACCCCGCTGGAGAAGGCGTGCCTGCTCGGCTGCGCCGCGGGGACCGGCTGGGGCTCCGCGGTGAACACCGGCGAGGTCCGCCCCGGCGACACCGTGATCGTCATGGGCATCGGCGGGATCGGCGCGATGGCGGTGCAGGGTGCGGTGCACGCCGGCGCCGCCCAGGTGATCGCGGTGGACCCGGTGGCCTTCAAACGGGAGACGGCCGAATCACTGGGTGCGACCCACGCGGTGAAGGACATGGACGAGGCCACGGAGCTCGCGAAGAGCTTCACCAACGGCCAGGGCGCGGACGTCGCTATCGTCACCGTCGGCGTGATCACGGGCCAGCACGTGGCGGAGGCCTTCGCCTCGGTCCGCAAGCAGGGCAACGTCGTGGTCACCGCGCTGGGCAACGTCACCGAGGTGGGCCTGCCGGTCCCGATCCTGGAACTGATCCTCTTCGAGAAGAAGATCAAGGGATCGCTGTTCGGCTCGTCGAGCCCACGTGCCGACATCCCGAAGCTGCTCGACCTCTACCGAGCCGGGATGCTCAAGCTCGACGAACTCATCACCACCGAGTACAGCCTGGACGACATCGGCCGCGGCTACGACGACATGCATGCGGGCACGAACATCCGCGGCGTCATCCGGTTCTGACGTTTCCCGGGGGCGGCCGGGGTATACCGGCCGCCCCCGATCAGCGCGACAGAGAGGCACCACCGTGGCGACAACTGCCACCGAGATCTACCGATCCGCCCGCGACCTGCTTCAGGACCTCGGCCGCGACTACGAGCGAGCCGTGCGGGAGTTCGCCTGGCCCGACCTCGGCGACCGGTTCAACTGGGCGATCGACTGGTTCGACGCGAACGCTCGCGGCAACAACGGCACGGCGCTGTGGATCGTCGAGGAGGACGGGTCGGAGGCCCGCTTCACCTTTGACGAGATGGCGCGCCGGTCCGACCGCGTCGCCGCGTTCCTCGCTGGGCACGGAGTGCGGCGCGGCGATGCCGTCGTGGTGATGCTGAACAACCAGGTCGAGCTGTGGGACACCATGCTCGCGGTGATGAAGCTCGGTGCCGTCGTGCTGCCCACGACGACGGCGCTCGGCCCGTCGGACCTGGCGGACCGCGTCGATCGGGCCGAGGTGAGGCACGTCGTCGTCAACTCCGTGGACGCGCCGAAGTTCACCGACGTCCCGGGATCGTACGGGCGGTTCGTGGTCGGCGAGGCGCCCGACGGCTGGGTGGCCCTCTCGGAGGCCCACGACCATGAGGTCCCCCCGGCGAAGCACCCGGGAACGGCGCCGTCGGACCCGCAGCTGTTGTACTTCACCTCGGGCACGACGAGCCGGCCCAAGCTCGTCGAGCACAACCAGGTGTCCTACCCCGTCGGGCATCTCGCCACCTCGTTCTGGGTGGCGGCCAAGCCGGGGGAGGTGCACCTGAACATCAGCTCGCCGGGTTGGGCGAAGCACGTCTGGAGCTGCTTCTTCGCCCCGTGGATCGCGCAAGCGACGATCTTCGTCTACAACTACTCCCGGTTCGATGCCGGCGCGCTGCTCCACCAGATCCGCCGGGCCGGCGTGAACACCTTCTGCGCCCCGCCCACCGTGTGGCGGATGCTGATCAAGGCCGACCTCTCGGGCGGGCCGGGTGCGCTGCGTGAGCTGATGTCGGCGGGCGAGCCGCTCAACCCGGAGGTGATGGCCCAGGTCCACCGCCACTGGGGGCTGACGATCCGGGACGGGTTCGGCCAGACCGAACTCCCGCTCGCCATCGGCAACGTGCCGGGGATGCCGGTGAAACCGGGTTCGATGGGCCTGCCGCTGCCCGGGGTCCCGATAGTGCTGGTCGATCCGGTCACCGGCAAGCCGGCCGACGAGGGCGAGATCTGCGTGGACCTCTCGCAGCGGCCGATGAGCCTGATGACGGGCTATCGGGGCGACCCGGAGCGCAACGCCGAGGCCATGGCGGACGGCTACTACCACACGGGTGACGTCGCGGCCCGTGACGAGGACGGCTACATCTTCTACGTCGGTCGCACGGACGACGTGTTCAAGGCCAGTGACTACAAGATCTCGCCCTTCGAGCTGGAGAGCGTACTGATCGAGCACCCGGCCGTGGCGGAGGCCGCGGTGGTGCCGGCTCCGGATCCCGTGCGGCTCGCGGTCCCGAAGGCCTACGTGGCGCTGGCAGCGGGCCACGCGGCGGACCGGGAAACGGTGCTGTCCATCCTCAGGCACGCGCGGGAGAACCTCGCCCCGTTCCAGAGGGTCCGCCGGCTGGAGTTCTTCGAGCTGCCCAAGACCATCTCCGGCAAGATCCGCCGGGTCGACCTGCGCGAGCGGGAGGAGAACGCGGCGACGCGAGGGCCGGACGGGTCGGGCGTGGAGTGGCGCGACGACCAGTTTCCCGAGCTGCGCTCGTAGCGCGCGGCGCCTGCGATCGCGACGTCTCCGGCATCGCGACCGCAGGCAGTCAGACCGCTCGGAGGTAGCGGGACACGGCCTCGGCGCGGTTGGCGGCTCCCAGCTTCCGCAGGATGTGCTTCACGTGGGCCTTGACGGTCGCCTCCGAGACCACCAGCCGGTTCGCGATGCGGGCGTTGGTGTCGCCCTCGGCCATGTGCGACAGGACCTCGATCTCGCGTCGGGTCAGTGTGTCGATGCCGTCGCGGCGCCTTCCCGAGGGCGCCGGATGGGGTCCGGTCCGGAGGTACGCGGTCGGTGGCGGGAGCGGGCGGGGGTCCTCGTTCGCCGCGATCATCTCGTCGAGCATGTCCGGCACACTGTTGCTGAACGCCTGGACCTGACGCCGGATCCGGCGGAGCCGGTCCTGGAAGTGCAGGCGCTCGACGGCGTAGCCGATGCACTCGGAGAAGATGCTGATCACCATCCGGTCGAACTCCTCGACCTCCCGACCGTCCACCGGGGTGTCGGCGTGCACGAAGCCGAGCACGCCACCACCGGCAAGGATCGGCGCGGCGACGTAAGAGGTGGTGCAGGTGACGCGCTTGAAGCCGGGGTCGACCCGCTCGTTCGACTGCGCCTTGCGCACCAGCAGCGCGGAGCGACGACGCACCATCTCGCTCTCGATGAGCTGGTGGTCGAGTCGGAGCCCGTCCCTGCCGACCGCGACGATCGCGTCGGCCAGCTGGGGATCATCCCTCACGTAGCACGTCCTGGCCATCCAGCTGGCGTCATGAACGCGGGAGACCATGCAGCGGTGGAACCCGAGCTTGCCGACGTGTGTGGGCGCGAGCCGGACCAGGTCAGAGATCGACTCGACGGTGCGCAAGGCGTCGAGCGTGCGGTGCACCCCCGCCATCGCCTCGGACCGCCGCACCAGCTGGGCCTGCCGCAGGTTCACCCGTGCGTGGCTGATCTGGTGGGACAGGGCGAGCAGCCGGGGAGTGTCCTCGTCGTGCGGGGCGGCCTGGAACCGCCTGGCGACCATGTCCTGCGCGGCGTCCAGCGCCGCGTCGAACTCGTCGATGGTGACGGGGGTGAGCGGCTCGGCGCCGAGATGCCGGCCCGTCAGGTCACCGGCGAGGGCCAGCACGGCCCGCGCTTGATCCATCTCTTCGCGCAGGCCGCCGACGGCGCGCAGTGCCGGCGACAGCCTGTCGTCGCCCCTTGTGCCTTCCTGGAGGGATGTGCTCCGTTCCATGTACCGCCTCCTCGATGAGAGCAGTGTCCGGCCGGCCGCGACAGAGCTCGACCTGGCAGCAAGGCGCGTCACCAGGGCGCGATGCGAGCTACCTCGGGTATCCCTCGCTAGACCTGCAGCAAGCAGGCGGTGACGCTAGTGGTAACGGACCGTCCGTAACGGTCACGCTCTGTTGGAACAACGAGCCGGGCGGCGAAAGGTGACGAGGCGGGGACTCGGGCGGCACACCGCATTCACAGATCGAGCACCAGCCGGGGCAGGCGGCGCGCGAGACCCCGGGGACGCGCGCCGTATCAACGGGCGCCCGCCACGACAGCTGCGCCAAGCCGCCGCGCACGTCCACCATCATCTGCCCGCCCTCCGCCTGCTCCTCGTGTGAGGACCGAATGGTGGTGGTTGATTGCCCCGTCGCGGACCGGTGCACCCACCACCGGGGCCCCTGCGCCCCTCGGGCTCGAGCAGCCCGTCGACGGGCCAGGACCGCCGGTCCTCGGAATCGCCGCAGCATCGAGTGCTGCCGCACCATGTCGCCTCGGGGACGAGATCGACGTGGGTGCGCCGGGCTCCCAGGACGGGAGGCTCCCGCCGTCCGTCGCGCGCAGATCGAGGAGTGCGGCGCCGCCGGCGGGAACCTCCTCCGTAGATGAGATCGAGCTCCGCTTCGAGTCGGTGGGTCACGAGCCTCCCTCCTCCGAGCGGCCGCTCGACCGATCAGACGGATGGGCCGCGCAGGAACGCCGCGACGAGCTCGTTGAACTCGGCCGCCCGCTCGATCTGGGTCCAGTGTCCGCAGCGGGCGAACACGTGCAGGTCGGCGTCGGGCAGCAACCGCACCATGTTCCAGGCGACCTCGAGCGGGACGACCTTGTCCTCGCGCCCGTGGACCAGCAGGCTCGGCGCGGTGATGGCCCGGACCTGTTCCTCGGTGATCCCGAGGTCGTTGCCGGCGTGGCGGGGGTCGAAGAACATCGCCCGGTAGGCGTCGTAGGTCTCGGCGCTCGCCTCGTAGCGAATCCGGACCAGGTCATCGGTGATGATCGAGGTGTCGACCGCGAAGTACTCGGTGAGCAGGTGGCGCATGTTCTGCGGCGACGGCTCGTAGGCGCGCAGTGCCCGGAGACCCTCGGTGATCGTCATGCCGACGCCGGGGGCGCCCATCAGCACCATGCGCGCCACCCGGTCCGGGTGCTGTTCGGCCAAGGCCAGCGAGATGCGCCCGCCGAGGGAGTTGCCGACCAGTGATGCGCGCTCGACCCCGAGCGCGTCCATGAACCCGACGACGTGGTCGGTCCAGGTCTGCAGGGAGTAGCGGACGTCGTCGGGCCGGGAGGTGGCTCCGTAGCCGACGATGTCGGGGGCCAGTACCCGGAACTCGCGGGACAGCCCGGGAATCGTGTGCTGCCAGTTGGCCCATGCGGACACGCCGGGTCCGGAGCCGTGCAACAGCAGGATCGGATCGCCGGTGCCGGCCTCGTGGTAGAGGGTGTCGATGTTCCCGACGTTGATTCTGTTGCCGGTGGCGAGATCGGCGGTCGCGGTCACGGGCGCTCCTGTTCGAAGACGGCAAAACACTTGTTGGAGTTGAAGACGTCGGTCTTCACGAATGTCGACCAGTCCAGCGTCATGCCCAGCTCCGTCATCGCCCCGAACAGGCAGAACCAGTTGAGCATCTCGTGCTGGCCGGAATCGACGATCTCCGCCCCGGTCACCGACTTCCAGGTCTCGGTGTCGCCGCGTACGAACGCGTCGTAGAGTCGCTCGTCGGCGGCGGTGTCCGGGCGCAGGTGCCAGTCCTTGTCGACGAGGAAGGCGTGCGACCAGCTCGACGAGGCGACCAGCGCAATGCGCTTGTCGGTGGGGACGAACGTGCGTGCCACGGCGGCGCCGAGCTCGAAGCACCGGGCGGGGGTCGGTCCGACGGGGTCGAGTTGCTCGTCGCGGATCTCGGCGAATCGTGCGAGGCCTCCCCGTCGGGCGATCGCGTGCTGGCCGTAGCAGTTCACGGTGATCGGGACGATCGGATAGGGGAACTCGGTGCCGGCGTTGTCGTAATCGAGGAACAGCTGCGTGTTGGCGATCGCGTGCGGGAACGGTGTGTCGGCCCGCTGTTGGTAGGAGTACGCAATGTCGAAACCGGCGTTGATCAGACCGTCGGCCAGCGCGCGGGAGGTCTTCTTGTCGCCGCGCAGGGTGAAGGTCATGTGGTCCGGACGGCCCCAGGCGTTCGGACTGCCGCGCTTGTTCATCAGCTCGAACGGCTCGACCTCGGTGTCGTCGTAGGCGAGCACGCAGAACGGTGGGACCACCTCCTCGCGGAAGTTCTCGTACTGGTCATCGCCCCACACCACCACGACGTCCGGTCGGAACTCGTCGAGCGCCTTGCGGCAGCGGGCGAGACCGTCGCGCAGCTCGGCGCGGTGGCGGGCGGCGGCGGCCACCCCGCCGTCATTGCCCCACTCCTCGCGCATCAGCGGCGGCCACGTCGCCGGGTCCTTGACCTCCTCGGGGATGTCCGGATCGGTCAGCGTCCAGCGCAGTAGACCGGCCATGTGCTCGTCCGTGCCCGCCAGCAGCGGGTAGTGGGTGAGTCCGAGACCAAGGAACTCTGCCACTGCTACCTCCTCGTTACCGGCCGCGACGCCGGGTCGGGACCACCGTACGGAATTGTGTGTTCATGTTTCAAGCGGATCTGCAAGCCGGCGGCGCGTGCCCCGAGTTCGGGGCCCTGAGAACTACCCGGTGGGGCTACTGGACGTGTGGTCGCTGCCGACGCGTCTTCATGATGGGCGACCCGTCGGGATGGGTGCACGCATTCGCGTGTTCAGCGGTGGCGCCTGCAGATACCCTGACCTGCATGCGCCTTGTGGTGCCCGCGCCCGAACTTTAGGGTGACGTCGGCCGCACCGCTCTTCGGCATGGGGATCCTCCTGGCAGCACGGCACCGGCCTGAGGCCCTCGCACCGATTCTCTTGAAACTTGTGTGCATGATTGCTAGCGTGACGCCCGCCAAGTCGAAATCCTGACGCCGACGTCCCGGAGGGCCAACAGCGTGAGACAGCAGGTCCCCGAGGGCTGCATCGACATTCACACGCACGCCATCGCCGATCGGTTGCCGGACCTGGCCGGCTATCCAGGGCGATGGCCCTCGGTCGAGCGGCTGGCCGAGGACCGCGCGCGCATCCTGCTGGACGGCGCGGCCTACCGGGAGATCGACGACCGGTGCTGGTCGGCGGCCCGCCGCCTACGCGATATGGATGCAGAGGGAGTGGCCGCCCAGGTCGTCTCACCGATTCCGGTGACCCTTTGTCACGATCAGCCCGCGTCAGGTGCCGCGGTGCTCGCGGCCGCACAGAACGATTTCCTGGCCGAGCTCGTGGCGCAGGCCCCCGGCCGGTTCTTCGCGCTCGGCGCTGTGCCGCTGCAGGACCCTCAGCGCGCAGTCGCCGAGCTCCTGCGGTGCGTCGATCAGCTGGGCTTCCTCGGCGTCGAGATCGGTACCCGGGTCGGGGACCTGGAGCTCGCCGCCCCCGCGTTCGACCCGTTCTTCGACGCCGCGGCAGATCGCGGCGCACTCGTCCTGATCCACCCGGTTGACCTGACCCTCGACCCGCGCCTCGCCGAGCTGGGCATCGGCTTCGGACTCGGCATGCCCGTCGAGACGGCGACCGCCGCCGCGGGCCTGCTCACCGGCCGTCTACGTCGGTCGGAGGTCCGCCTGTGCCTGGCGCACGGCGGGGGAGCGCTGCCCTCGATCCTCCCGCGGCTCGACCGAGGAGCCCAGCTCACCGGCCGGGGCCACGAGGCGCTGCCGAGCATGCGGGCCCGCGACCTGTGGTGCGACTCCTTGACCTACGACGCGGCGAGCCTCGAGCTGGCCGTGACGCGGTTCGGCGCCGACCACGTGCTGCTCGGCACGGATTACCCGTTCGCCGCTCGCGAGTCGCCACCCGGTGCGGTCCTGTCCGGCCTCAACGAGCGGTTGCGGGCCGCCGTCGGTCGGGAGAACGCCCTGTCCTTGCTGGAAGCCAACCACTCCCTCTCCCTCGTCGCCGATTCCTTCGGAGCGAACTCATGACCGTGACCAACGACCCCACCCGGCAGGCGGTGCCAAGTGGCCCGCTCGTCGAGGAGGACCGCGAGCACCACCGATTCCGGGTGCACCGCTCGACGATGACCTCGCCGGATATTTTCGCGCTCGAGATCGAGCGCGTCTTCGGGCACAGCTGGCTCTACGTGGGCCATGAGTCGGAGATCAGGGAGCCGGGCGACTTCGTCCGGCGGCCGGTCGGCAACCGCCAGGTCTTCATGATCCGCAGCAAGAAGACCGGCCAGGTGAACGTCTTCCACAACAGCTGCACCCATCGCGGCGCGATGGTGTGCCGCCAGGACAAGGGCAACGCCAAGGTCTTCTCCTGCTTCTACCATGCCTGGTCGTTCAACACCGACGGCGAGCTGGTAGGCGTCCCGGACCGGGACGCCTACGGCCACGGCCTCGACTTCTCCAAGCTCGGCCTGCGTCCGGTGGCGCGTGTGGAGAGCTACCGCGGCTTCGTGTTCGCGAGCTTCGATCCCGAGATCGTCGATCTCGTCGAGTACCTCGCCGACGCCCGCGAGTACCTCGACCTCGTTGTCGACTCGATGGACGAGCCCGAGATCATCAAGGGGACCAACCAGTACGCCATCAACGCGAACTGGAAGCTGCTGGCGGAGAACAGCATCGACGGCTACCACGCCGTGTCGACCCACGACACCTACTTCAAGTACCTCGTGGCGCTGGGCACCGACCTGGCTGGCGGCGTCGCGGGCACCGCGAAGTCGCTGGGAAACGGCCACGCGGTGCTGGAGTACGCCGCGCCGTGGGGCCGGCCGGTGGCGAAGTGGGAGCCGCTGTTCGGCGAGGGCGCGCGCGAGGAGATCGCGCGGCTGCGCGAGGACCTGGTCGCCCGGCACGGAGCGGAGCGCGCCGGGCGGATGGCCGACACCAACCGCAACCTGTTGATCTACCCGAACCTGGTGATCAACGACATCATGGCGATCACGGTGCGGACGTTCATGCCGGTCTCGGCGGACCGGATGGAGGTCACGGCCTGGGAGATGGCGCCGCGCGACGAGCTGCCCCAGCTGCGGCAGCGCCGGCTCGACAGCTTCCTCACCTTCCTCGGCCCGGGCGGGTTCGCCACGCCGGACGACATCGAGGCGCTCGAGTCGTGCCAGCAGGGCTTCCACAGCGGCGGCGTCGAGTGGAACGACATCTCCCGCGGCATGGCCCGTGATCCCCTGGCCAACGACGAGGAGCAGATGCGTGCCTTCTGGCGGCGCTGGAACGAGCAGATGATCGGAGCGATGCGATGACCGCCGCGACCACCGAGCCCGTCGCCGCGCCGGAGGCTCGGCCGATCGGGCCGGAGGTGTCCGACCTGCGCGCCGTGACCCGGGCCCAGGTCGAGGACTTCCTGTACGCCGAGGCCGAGCTGCTCGACGACTGGGACCTGGACACCTGGATCACACTCTACACCGACGACTGCCGCTACGTCATCCCCTGCAACGACGACCCCGACGGCGATCCGACCCGCGACCTCGTCCTCATCGACGACAACGCGCTGCGGCTGCGGTGCCGGGTGGAGCGGCTCAACAGCCGCAGGGCGCACCGGGAGTACCCGCACTCCACCACCAGCCACCAGGTGTCCAACGTCCGGCTGCGACCGGTCGAAGGCGACGAGCTCCCGGTCGTCGCGGAGTTCGTCGTATGGCGGTTCCGTGGCGAGCGCTCTACCGCCTACGTCGGCCGCTACTATTACCGGCTGCGGATCGCCGACGGCAGGTTCAGGGTCTGCGCCAAGCGCGCGGTCCTGGCGATGAGCACACTGCGGCAGGTCTCCGACGTGGCGATCATCCTGTGAGTGCCCCGCTCGCCGGCCGGTCCGCGATCGTCACGGGCGGGGCGACGGGGATCGGGCTGGCGATCTCGCGGCGGCTGCTCGCCGACGGCGCGTCCGTGCTGCTCGCTGCTCGCACCGAGGAAGAGCTCGAGCCGGCACTCGACACGTTGCGCGAATCGGGTGCCGATCCGCGCGGGTTCGTCGGTGACCTCGTCGTCGCGGGCGTGGCGGACGACATGCTCGCCGCGGCCGTCGAGGCCTTCGGCGGCGTCGACATTCTGGTCAACAACGCCGGGGGCGGGGTCATCCTTCCGACCCTGGAGCACACCGAGGAGACGCTGCGCGCGACGATCGACAACAACCTGTGGACGACGTTGCGGTCCACGCTCGCGGTGCTGCCCCACCTGGTGGCGCGCGGTGGTGGCCGGATCGTCAACGTCGGTGCTGAGTCGGTGCGCAACGGCCTGACCTCGCACGCGGTCTACAACGCGGCCAAGGGCGGAGTGCACGCGCTGGCCACCGGGCTCGCCCGCGAGTTCGCACACGCCGGGATCACGGTCAATGCGGTCGCGCCGTCCTACACACTGACGCCCGAGCTGAAGGCGCTGATCGACGACGGACGGTTGCCGGCTCAGCTCGCTCCGGTCGTCGAGGACGCCGTCGCGCTGATCCCCATGGGGCGCCCGGCGGAACCCGAAGAGGTCGCCGCCACGGTCGCCTTCCTCGTCCGGCCGGACGCGGGCTTCGTCACCGGGCAGGTGATCAGCGTCAACGGCGGCAGCAGCATGGGCTGAGGCCCGTCACCCGCAGCCGACACCGGGCCTGCCCCGGCCGCTTCGCACATCACACGAAAGGAACGACATGCCCGGTGCCCCCTCCGCCGGTGTCGAGTCCGCAGCCGAACGCCTGCTCGCCGCCGCTCGGAGCAGGACGCCCTGCTCGCCTGTGCGCGACGTCCTGCCCGACGGCAGCGCCGAAACCGCCTGCGCGGTGCAGACTCTGTTGACCCGGCACGCCCTGCGCAGTGGCAAACGCATCGTCGGTCGGAAGATCGGGCTGACGTCGGCGGCCGTGCAGCGGCAGCTCGGGGTCGGCCAGCCCGACTTCGGCGTGCTGTTCGACGACATGCACGTCACCGCGGGCGCTGTGGTCGACTCGGCCGCCCTGCTGCAGCCGAAGATCGAGGCGGAGATCGCGTTCGTCCTGTGCGCGGACCTCGACAGCGACGGGCTCGACGCCGACGCCGTGCGGGCCGCGGTCGACTACGTGGTGCCTGCGTTGGAGATCGTGGACAGCCGGATCGCGGGCTGGGACATCACGTTCGCCGACACGGTCGCGGACAACGCGTCCAGTGGCCTGTTCGTGCTCGGCGCCACCGCGACCGAGCTCGGCGACCTCGATCTGCGCTCGGTGAAGATGACGCTGGTCGACGATTCCGGGGCGACGTTAAGCAGCGGCACCGGCGCGGCCTGCCTGGGGGATCCGGTAGAGGCGGTGCTGTGGCTTGCCCGGACCTGCAGGGACCTGGGCTCGCCCCTGCGGGCAGGCGAGATCGTCCTGTCCGGCGCGCTCGGCCCGATGGTCACCGTGGCCGAGGACGCGATGTACACCGCGACGGTGGGCGAGCTCGGGACGGTTTCCGCAGGCTTCTCGGGCGCGCGCCGTCACGTGACACACGCGCGCCCGGTCGGCGCCGCGGGCTGAAGGGATCGGATGTGAAGACGAAGGTCGCGATCATCGGATCGGGCAACATCGGCTCGGACCTGATGATGAAGGTGATCCGGCTGTCGGAGACCCTCGAGATGGGCGCGATGGTCGGGATCGACCCGGAGTCGGACGGCTTGGCGCGGGCCCGCCGGCTTGGAGTCGCCACCACGGCCGAGGGCGTCGACGGGCTCCTCGAACTGCCAGTGTTCGACGAGATCGGGATCGTGTTCGACGCGACGTCGGCGAAGGCGCATGTCGCCAACGCCCGGTTGCTCGAGCCGCACGGCAAGATCCTGGTGGACCTGACCCCGGCCGCGATCGGACCGTTCGTGGTGCCGGCGGTCAACCTCGCCGATCACCGGGACGCGCGTAACGTCAACATGGTGGCCTGCGGCGGGCAGGCGACGATCCCGATCGTGGCCGCGGTCGCCCGAGTGACCCGCGTGCCGTACGCGGAGATCGTCGCCTCCATCGCGTCCGCGTCGGCGGGGCCGGGCACCCGGGCGAACATCGACGAGTTCACCGAGACCACCGCGAAGGCGATCGAAGTAGTGGGTGGCGCCGCGCGCGGCAAAGCCATCATCGTCCTCAATCCCGCCGAGCCACCGATGATCATGCGTGACACGGTGCTCTGCCTCGCCGAGGACGGGGACCCTGCGGAGATCCGGGCGAGCGTGGAGTCCATGCACGCCGATGTCTCCCGGTACGTGCCGGGCTACCGGCTCAAGCAGAAGGTGCAGGTCGACCCGATTGCCGAGGACGAGCCGCTGACCACCCTCATTGGTGACTCACCGCGCCCGCGGTGGCGGGTGTCGGTGTTTCTCGAGGTCGAAGGTGCCGCCCACTACCTGCCTTCCTACGCCGGCAATCTGGACATCATGACCTCGGCCGCCCTGCGCACCGCCGAGCAACTCGCCGCGGCCGCGGCCCAACCCGAGCCCGTCGAGGTGGTGGCACCGTGAGTGTTTCCGACCAGCCGAAGCTCTACATCCAAGACGTCACGCTGCGCGACGGTATGCACGCCGTCCGGCACCGCCTCAGCCCCGACCAGGTGCGCGCGATCGCCTCCGCGGTCGACCGCGCCGGGGTCGACGCAATCGAGGTGGCGCACGGGGACGGACTCGCGGGCGCCAGCCTCACCTACGGTCCCGGCAGCAACACCGACTGGGAATGGATCACCGCCGCGGCGGAAGTGATCGAGAACGCGGTGCTCACCACGTTGCTGCTCCCTGGCATCGGCACCATCGCCGAGCTGGAGAAGGCCTACGACCTGGGGGTGCGGTCGGTCCGGGTGGCCACCCACGCCACCGAGGCCGATATTGCCATCCAGCACATCGGCAAGGCGCGCGAGCTCGGCATGGACGTGGCCGGGTTCCTCATGATGTCCCACATGGCCCCCGCCGCCGAGCTGGCGGCGCAGGCCAAGCAGATGGAGGCCGCAGGGGCGCAGTGCGTCTACGTCACCGACTCCGGTGGCCGGCTCACCATGCGCGATGTACGCGACCGCGTCCGGGCCTACCGCGACGTGCTGGAGCCGACCACGCAGATCGGCATCCACGCGCATGAGAACCTGTCGCTGTCGGTGGCCAATTCGGTCGTCGCGGTCGAGGAAGGCGTCACGCGGGTCGACGCATCGCTCGCCGGCCACGGTGCCGGCGCGGGCAACTGCCCGATCGAGGCGTTCGTCGCGGTCGCGGACATCTACGGGTGGAAGCACGGCTGTGATCTGTTCGCGCTGCAGGATGCGGCCGACGAGATCGTCCGGCCCCTCCAGGACCGGGCGGTGCGTGTGGACCGGGAGACCTTGACGCTGGGCTACGCAGGCGTCTACTCGAGCTTCCTGCGGCACGCCGAGAAGGCTGCACGCGACCACGGACTCGATACCCGGGACATCCTCGTCGAGGTGGGCCGCCGAGGCCTCGTCGGCGGGCAGGAGGACATGATCGTCGACATCGCCCTCGATCTCGCCTCGGCCTCGGCCGACTAGGGCGTGTCCTGTAAGTCCTGGCGCAGCCACAACACTGCGGCGGCGATGGTGATCTCGGCGCGGAAGTAGGCGGCGCGCTTGACGTAGCGGGTGGCCAGGTCGCGGAACTGCTTGAGCCGGTTGAAGCAGCGCTCGACGACGTTGCGGCCTGCGTAGACGGTTGGGTCGAACGCCGGTGGGCGTCCGCCGCGCGAGCCCTTGGCCTGGCGGCGGGCGATCTGATCCTCTCGCTCGGGACTGGTGAACCCGACCCCACGGCGGCGCATCGCCCCTCGTGTCGAGGGATGGGAGTAGGCCTTGTCCGCCACGACCCGGTCCGGGCGCTTGCGCGGTCGGCCGGGTCCGGCCCGATGGACGCCGATCTGGTCGAGCAGCGGCAGCAGTTGCGGGTTGTCCCCGGCCTGACCAGGGGTAAGAAGGATCGACATCGGTAGACCGCGCCCGTCGACGGCGAGATGGATCTTGCTGGTCAGCCCGCCTCGGGATCGGCCGAGGGCTTCGCCCTCGACGGCGAGCTCCTCGATCCAGGTGCTGGTGCAGCCCCCTTTTTCCGGGCACCGGCGGCGTGCTGGTGGGCCCGGACATGGGTGGAGTCGACGCCGATGGTCCACTCCACGGCGCCGACGGAGTCGTCCTTGACCACCGCGGAGTCGAGGATGCGGTCCCAGGTGCCGTCCGCGGTCCAGCGGCGCAGCCGCTCATGCGCGGTCTTCCACGGCCCATACCGCTCGGGCAGGTCCCGCCACGGTGCTCCGGTGCGCAGCTTCCACAGGATCGCGTTGATCACCTGGCGGTGATCCCGCCATCGGCGGCCGTTCCCGACTACCTCGGGCAGCAGCGGCTCGATCTGAGCCCACGCCCTGTCTGTCAGCTCACCACGACCGACCACCCGAGCATGATCACTTAACCCAGCTCAGAACCCTTACAGGACACGCCCTAGGAGAGCGCAGCGCCTCGGACGGCATGACGCGGTCGACCCTGGCGAGGTCTCGACTCGCGCCGCACGCGAGCCGACTGGGCCGATGTAGCACGACGCCGCGAGATCGGTTGAACCCGCCGCTGTCAGTCAACGTTCAATCCAGCCGGATGCGCGGTACGCACTCGTCATCGGTGCGGGCGCAGGCGGGATGTCGGCGGGGCGAGTCTCGCGAAACTCGGATATCGCGTGTTCGTGATCGATCGCTCGAACGGACCTGCGGCAGGATGACCAGCCGTGAGGTGGAGGGGTTCGTCTGAACACCGGCGCATTCGTCATCGAACGAAGCGGTTCCGTGGCCGAGGTCTACGTGATCTCGGATAGCACCTGGACCTGCACGTCCCGTAGCGAGACGTTGCTGTTCTGGGCAGGCGTACTTGGAACGCGAGCTACGACCCACAGGGATGGGCACGCCGAGCGGCTCCTACGCCGCGCCGCCCGCTGCCCGACGGCGGTTCCCGCCGTCCGCCTGGCGCGGGATCGGGGGAATCGCTCCGCCGAGCGCGGACCCGAGGTTGTGGGCTCGACCTGCGCAATTGGATGGACTTGTATCGGAGGATTCCGCCGTTGATCGACCGTTGGGGCGTGCTGACGCTGGCTGGAGCGTTACCCGTGGCTCTAAGATGACTACAGGATTGTCCGATGAGCGCTAGGGGGCTCATGTCGAACAGCGGTGGAGCTTCACTTTCGCGCGCCCAACAGGTCGCCTCCAAGATCGAGAACCGGTTGCTGGCCGAGCGGACGCCGGTCGGTACGTCCCTCGGTCGACGCACGGACCTCATCGAGCAGTACAAGGTCAGCCCCACCGTCATGAACGAGGTCCTGCGCATCCTGCGTGATCGTGGGCTCGTCGTCGTCAAGCCGGGGCCGGGTGGTGGGGTCTTCGTCGCCAGCCAGCCGCCACAGATCCGGCTCGGCGCGCTCGACCTGTGGTTCTCGGGTGTGGGTACGGACCCGCTCGACCTCTTCGAGGCGCGGACGTACCTCGAGGACCTGCTCACGCCGGTCGCGGCGGACCGGGCGGGGCCGTCCGACGTGCGTGACATGGAGTGGGCGCTCGAGGAGATGCGAGGAGCACCCGACGCACGGGCCTACCTCGACGCCAACCTCCGGCTCCACATGGCCATCGCGCGGGGCGCGCGGATTCCGGTGCTCGCCGGCATGTACGAGGCGATCGCCGCGATACTGCAGAACACCCTGACCAAGGCCGAGCTGCTGCCGGGGCACGAGGAGATGTACGACCGCAACGTCGAGGTGCACGCCGAGATCGTCGCCGCCATCCGCGAGCGGGACCGCGAGACGCTCACCAAGCTGATGGCCCTGCACCGGGAGGATCTGGTGCGCGCGGTTGATCCCTCCCGGTCACCCGCGGACGCGGGATAGCGCGTCGTCTAAGTGCCGCGAGGCTGCGTGGGGTCACTCGTGGTGCGAAATGCCGTCGCGTGGTGCGAGTTGCGGAGGCTGTAGAGGGTATCCGTGGTGGTGTTGCCGCTGGTACGAGGCCTGTGGGGGATCTTGGGCTTTCCTGGCAGTCAAGGGGTCAGGGGTTCGAATCCCCTCAGCTCCACCCTTACTCATCGGCGGTTCCGCTGGCATCACGTTCGTTCGATCCTCTGATGACAGCTTCCTGTGACAGCAACGTCCAGGCCGGGAGCTAATCGTCGAGGCCGTCGAGCGTTCTCCGCTGGGCCTTCAGGTTCACGTGCCCGTAGACGTTCATCCTCATCTCGGTCGCGGAACGCTATGGGCACTGGCAGCCGGTCTACGGGTTGTTCCGGAGCCGGCAGCGCGACGGGGTGTGGCCGCGGATCTGGGTGCGCTTGCAGGTCTGGGCCCACGCCGCCGGGTTGATCACCTGGGAGGTGTCGGTGGACTCCACGATCGACCGCGCCCGTCGGCACGCCGCCCGCGAGGTCCAGCCCAGCCCGCGATTCGGCGCAGCCGTGCCGCCAGGCCGTCGGTGCTACCGGCGCGGGGGCGCGGTGGACTGGCGCGGGATGAGTGTCGGTGTGGCGACGAGGGTGCGTGGTGGCCCGTGATCGTGTCGGTCGAGGAGCAGGTCGAGGGCCCCGGCGGCGATCTGGCCGAACGGGACGCGGACGGTGGTGAGGGGGACGGGCAGGCGGCTGACGACGGGGATGTCGTTGTAGCCGAGGGACAGATCGTCGGGGATGCGCAGGCCAAGGGCCTGCTCAGCAGGTCCCGGCCGGCAGTCTCGCCGGCGTCGATGGAGCAACCGCTGGTGGCAGAACGCGATCTCCGCCATCGGGCTGATCGCGATCCTCGCCACCTGCTACCGCCTGGTCACCACCCTCCTCGGCTGATTCCCTATGGGAGATCGCTTGTCAAGATTGGGTCTTGCTGCTGCTCGCTGAGCGCGTGACGATGGTCGGTGGGGAAGGTCGCCTCGTTTGTCGGCGCCTGTGGGGTGCCTGACCTGTCGTGTC
>NZ_JAHDTG010000064.1 GCF_018531475.1 Pseudonocardia mahuensis | reverse complement strand
TGCGCCGTGACGAGCGTCGTCCACGCTGACAGCGACCGGAGAACGCCACACCCCTCCGAACTGCGCAAACACTACGTAGCGCCACTCGCTTGACGAGACCGTAGATCCCTTAACTCCGCGGCATTGCGTCGGAGATCGACGTGGCCCCTCTGCCCTTGATCAGCGGGATGTTCGGCTACCCCAGCGGGCTGCGCGGCAGCAGCCGGGCGGCCATCGTGGCGGGCTTGAACCGGACGGCCTGGAAGTCGCCGATGGGGTGGTCGAACTGCACGTGCTGCTGCAGGTAGACGACGAGCCCTCGACCGCGGCCCGGGCGAGCGGGACTCGTCGGGGCCGAGATCGGCGGTGCGCACCAGCACCTGGATGAAGTCGGCGGCCTTGGCGTTACCCGTCCAGCGCTTGCGCCCGGTGAGCACATAGTCGTCGCCGTCGCGTTCGGCGCGGGCCCTCACCCCGGCGAAGGTCGAGCCCGTTGGCGATCGGCAGATCTCGGGCGCGTCGTCGGCCGGACTCACGAGCTGCTCACCTGGCGCCGCACCCCCGATCGCGGCCTCCGGTCCCGGCGACCGGTTCCGCGCGCCCACCCTGGCGACGCCCTGTTACGCGTCCGTGTCCGCGTCGTACCGGGCCCGTGGCGTCCGTACACTTCGGCTGTGAAGCAGGCTTGACGGAGGCCTAGGTGCGCAACGACCTCGCGCGACGTCGCGCCGAGCTCGGCTGGTCACAGGGCCGGCTGGCCGACGAGCTGGATGTCTCCCGGCAGACCGTCATCTCGCTGGAGAAGGGGCGCTTCGACCCCAGCCTCCCGCTGGCCTTCCGGATCGCGGCCGTCTTCGGGTGCCGCATCGAGGACGTCTTCACCCCCGACGACGACGTCCCGGCCCACACCTGACAGCCCAGCCGCAGCTGTCCGGCGGCAGGCCCGCAGCCGCATTGCGGCTGTTCCGTCGCCCGTTCCCCCAGTACCGTCCCGCGCATGATCCGCCCCGCGGTCGTGGCCATCGGCCGCGCCTGGTTCGGCCTGACCGCCGCGGTCGTCGCGCTCGGGATGGTCGTCCAGATGGTCGTGACCGCCGGGGCCACCGGCGGCCGGTTCGACACCGCGCCTGCGCGGATCGCCAACCTGCTGGTCTTCTTCACGATCCTGAGCAACCTGCTCCTCGGTGTGACGACCCTGCTGCTCGCGATCGCCCCGGGCCGGTCCTCGACGGTGTTCCGGGTCCTGCGACTGGACGCGGTACTGGGCATCACTGTGACCGGGATCGTGTACCACCTGGTGCTCGCCCCGCTGAGCGACCTGACCGGGGTAGCGTGGTTCGCCGACCAGCTCCTGCACACCGCGGCTCCCCTGCTCGGTGTGCTGGGCTGGCTGCTCTTCGGCCCACGCGGTCTCGTCGGGCGCGCGGTAGCGGCGTGGTCGGTGCTCTTCCCGGTGCTGTGGCTGGGGTTCACCCTGGCCCGCGGTGCCGTCATCGGCTGGTACCCTTACTCGTTCGTCGACGTGACGGACCTGGGCTACGCCAGGGTCGCGCTGAACGGCGTCGTCGTGGCGGTCCTGTTCCTGGTGCTGGCGGTCGGCGCGCTCGCAGTCGACCGGCTGCTGCTGCGGCGGACCACGCCGGCCGATCCGGCGGTCGGGCCCACCGGCTCCGGAGCGGACTGAGCAGGGCCGGCCGGCGGCACCGGCGGTTGACCGCACCGGGACCCGGGTAACAACCCGCGTGACCTCCGTGTTCGAAGGCCTGCTGCGCGGCGCCGCCGCCGGGGCGGCCGGAACCACCGCGCTCAACGCGATCACCTACCTCGACATGGCCGTGCGGGGCCGCCCGGCCAGCGACACCCCGGCCCAGGTCGCGCGCGCCCTCACCGAGAAGCTGGGTGTGACAGTGCCCGGGCAGGACCGGGAGCGGGAGAACCGGCTGGCCGCGCTCGGCGCGTTGAGCGGCATCGCCACCGGCGTCGCCGTGGGCGGGCTGGCCGGGGCGCTGCGGGCGGCCGGGCTACGACTGCCCGCCGCCACCGGCGGCCCACTGCTCGGCGCGGCGGCCATGCTCGCCGCCGACCTGCCGATGGCCCTGCTCGGGGTGAGCGACCCGCGCCGCTGGACCGCGGCGGACTGGCTGAGCGACGCCGTTCCGCACCTGGTCTACGGACTCGCCACGCACGCCACGCTCGTCGCCGGGACCCGAGCGGACGAGCAACCCGGACGCGCGCGACCGGGCACGCAGGCACCACGGCTCCTCCCACCGATCCTGCTCCGCGCCGTGGCGCTCGGCACCGCGAGCGGCGCGCGCAGCACCGCCGGCGTCACCGCCGTCGCGTGGACCTCGCGGCCCACGGACCAGGGCCTCGCCGCTCGGCTCGCCCATCCGGCCGCCCGGGTGCTCACCACCGTGCTCGCCGCCGCAGAGATGATCGTCGACAAGCTCCCGGCGACCCCCTCCCGCCTCGGGGCACCAGGCCTGGTCCCACGGATCACGCTCGGCGGGACCTCGGCGGCCGCCGCCGCCCGCCGCGACGGGTTCAGCGCCGGGCTGCCCGCACTCGTCGGCGCGGCCGGATCGGTGGGCGCTGCGGCGCTCGGAGTGCGGGTGCGGGCCGCGGCGGCGCGGCGCTTCGGCTCCGACCTGCCCGGAGCCACCTTCGAGGACGGGGTCGCCGGGCTGCTCGGATGGCGCGGAGCGCGGCGCCTGCCCGGCTGACGGCACCAACTCCGGCACGACGGGCCGCGTCGCTGACGTGGCCGCGCGGCGGCCCGGCCGAGATCCCCGTCGCGTTTGGCCGAGCGACGGGTCAGCGCGCGCGGCGCCGGCCGATCGCCGCCTGCACGCGCCGGCGGCCCCGGGCAGCCACACGCTTGACCGCGTCCACGGCCGCCCCCACCGCGATCTTCACCGGGCTCGGCCCGGCGGTCACGTCGGGCGCGCAACCGGTCCGCGCGGTCTCGTCGACCGCCTCGGCGAACTGCTCGAACAGCCGGCGGCTCACGTCACCGGCCAGCGCCCGCCCGAACTGGGCGATGCGCCCGGACAGGAACAGCGCGGCGTCGGCCCGCAGCACCGTGCCGCCGTCCGGACCGGCCGCGGCGGCCAGCCGAATGTCGGCCTGGGTCGCGCTGCCGCCGGCGTCCGCACCCTGGGCGAGGACGCGCAGCCGGTTCTCGGCCGATGCCCGCTCGATGACCTGGGCCAGCCCTTCGAAGGAGAGTTTGACCGGCCCGAGCGCGACCTTCGCCCGCCCGCGGTAGCGGTCGCCGTCGAGCACCTCGACCAGCTCCGCGCCGGGCAGGCAGCGGGCGAGCTGGTCGAAGTCGTCCAGCACCTCCCACACCTTCTCGATCGGCGCGGACAGCGTGCTGGTCACCTCGACGGTGGCCGACGGTGCGCCGCCCGGCATCCGCACCTCCCGCGGCAGCGCGAGGCCGGAGGTCTCGACCGCCTCCCCCGGCGTCGCCGTGAAGTGCCCGCCACCGCGGCCGACCAGCGTGCGGGCCGCGCAGTTGCGCGGGCCCGGCAGGCCCTCGGGGTGCTCCGCGGCGACGTCGGCGACGGCGTCGAGGATCCCCCGGTAGCCGGTGCACCGGCAGATCACGCCCGACATCTCCTCGGGCAGGCCCGCCGGGTCGACCCGGGTGCCCTCGGGCCCGTTGGCCAGCAGGTCGTAGGAGCTCATCAGCATGCCGGGCGTGCAGAACCCGCACTGCAGGCCGTGGTGCGCGGAGAACGCCTGCTGCAGCGGGTGCTGGTCGTCGGGCGCGCCGAGCCCCTCGACGGTGACGATCTCCGAACCCTCGCACTGCACCGCGAACAGCAGGCAGGCGCGGGCCGCGTCCCCGTCGACGAGCACGGTGCACATGCCGCACACGCCGTGCTCACAGCCCAGGTGCGTGCCGGTCAGCCCGAGGTGCTCGCGGAGCACATCGGCCAGATGCATCCGCGCAGGAACCGAGACGGTGACGTCGGTCCCGTTCACCGTCATCGCGATGTCGACGAGCTCCCCCGCCGCCACCTTCCCTCGCGCCGCCGGCCGGCGCACCGCGCGTTGTGGAGCCACAGCGTGCTCGGGGGATGCCGGATCGGCGCGTTGTGCCTCCACGACGCGGTCGGAGAGCTCGGTCATGAGGGGTCCTCCGTTGCGGTGGGGAGGCCGCGGCGGTGGGCCTTGGCCAGTTCGCGGGCGGCCAGGACCGCGAACAGCCGCCTGCGGTAGCCGGTGGAGCCGTGCGCGTCGCCGCCGGTGTCGACGATCTCGGCGGCGAGCTCGGTGGTCGCCGCCCGCAGGTCCTGTTCGGACGGCCGGCCCCCGGCGGTGCGCAGCAGGTCGGTGACGTCGCGGGTCACCGGGCGGTCGGAGATCCCGAACCCGGTCAGCCGGGCCTGCGCCACGGCGCCGTCGCCGCCGACGCGGACCCTGGTCGCGACCCCGGCGAGGGCGAAGTCGCCGTGCCGGCGGGCGATCTCGGCGAAACCGTGACCCTCCCCGGGCCGGGCGACCGGGAACTCGACGCCGACCAGGACGTCCTCGGGTCCGGCGCCGGTGGTCATGGCACCGACGAAAAACTCCTCGGCACCGACCTTCCGCCGCCCACCCGGCCCGGCGACCTCGAGGGTCGCGCCGAGACAGCACGCTACCGCGGGGAGCTCCGCCGCGGGGTCGGCGTGGGCCAGGCTGCCGCACACGGTGCCGCGGCTGCGCAGCTCGCGGTGCCCGACGAAGGGCAGTGCGAGCGGCAGCAGCGGCACCGCAGCGGCGAGCGGGCTGTGTTCCAGGGTGCGCTGCCGGACGGCGGCGCCGACCCTGATCACCTCGTTGTCACCGGATCCGTCGCGGGCCAGCCCGTCCAGGCCCTCGACGGAGTTGATGTCGACGAGCGTCGCGGGCCGGCCCAGCCGCATGGCCAGGACCGGAACCAGCGACTGCCCGCCGGCCAGTACCTTGCCGTCGCCGCCGGCGAGCTCGGCGAGCACGTCGCCGAGCCGCGCGGGGCGGACGTAGGCGAATGGTGCTGGTTTCATGGTCGAGCCTTCATCCTCGGGGTCACCGTCCCGTGAACTCGGGCTTGCGCTTCTCGCCGAACGCCTTGACACCCTCGGCGAAGTCGTGCGTCGAACGCAGCATGGCGTAGGCCTTCCGCTCCAGGTCGATGCCGGTGTAGAGCGGGCCGTCGATGCCCTTGTCCAGCACCTCCTTGGCGGTGCGCTGCGCCGCCGGGGAGAAGTTGCTCATCTTCACGGCCAGCTCCTCGACCGCCGCGTAGAGCGCGTCGCGGTCGTCGTGCAGCTGCGCGACCAGGCCCCAGTCCAGCGCCTGCTGGGCCTGGATGCGGGTGGCGGTCATGATGTGGAACTTCGCCCGGGACAGCCCGATCAGCCGGGAGAGGCGCTGGGTGCCACCGGACCCGGGGATCATGCCCAGGTTCATCTCCGGCAGCGCGAACTGGCTGCGCGGGGTGGCGAGGCGGATGTCGCAGGACAGCACCATCTCGCACCCCACTCCGAAGCAGTAGCCGTCGATCGCGGCGATCACCGGCTTGGCGCTGCGCGCCGGCGCGGTGACGTTGTGGCCGAGGTCGGTGAAGTCGATCGGGTCGACCTCCATGAAGCCGGCGATGTCGCCGCCGGAGGTGAAGTGCTCGCCGTCGCTGCGGACGACGACGACCCGGATGTCCGGGTCCTTGTCGATCTCCGCGAAGCGGTCCGCGACGAGCTGCCGCATCTCCCAGGTGACGACCGTGAACTTGCCGTGGGACAGGGTCAGGTACGCGACCTTCCCGTCGTGCCCGCGCTCCAGGATGACGTCGCCGCCGGTCAGCGCCATGTCAGGACAACTCCTTCTCAGTGTTCTTCTCGGAGGAAAGCAATTGGTGCAGGACCTCGCCGTGCAGGGGGAGCCTCATGATCTCCACCCCGGACGGGCGCAGCGCGTCGGCGACGGCGTTGGCCAGCGCGACGGGAAAACTCATCGACGAGCCCTCGCCGGAGCCCTTCGCGCCGAGCGGGGTGAGCGGCGACGGTGACACGACGTGGTCGGTGCGCAGGTCGTAACCGGTCTCGGCGCTGGTCGGGCACAGGTAGTCCAGGAACGTGCCCGAGGTCGGCTGGCCCGACTCGGCGTAGGTGAACTCCTCGTACATCGCGCCGCCCATCGCGTGCGCGAGCGCGCCGTACACCTGCCCGTCGAGCAGCTGCTGGTTGAGCACCGTGCCCGCGTCGTGCACCGACGAGACCCGGTCGACCGAGATCTCGAGGGTGTCTGGGTCGATCTTGACGGCGACGAGCTCGGCGACGAAGCCGTAGCAGAGCGAGGAGTTGATCCGGTCGTCCTGGGTGGCCGCCCTGACCTCGCGCGGGGTGAACGCGGCCTCCTCGTACAGCCGGGCCGAGGTGCCCTCGGGCAGCGCGCCCGGGTCCCAGTGCACGACGCCGGCCGCGTGCCGGAACTGCACGGCGCGCGCCGGGTCGTCGCGGTGCCGCACGGTGCCCTCGGCGAGCTCGAGCTCCTCGGGCGGCAGGTCCAGCATCACCGACGCGGCGGCGCGCACGGTGTGCGCGATCCGGTCGGCGGCCTGCACGACCGCGCTGGTCACCAGGGGCGCGAACCGCGAGGAGTAGCTGCCGGAGGTGACCGTCCACGGGGTGGTCGCGGTGTCCATGTCGATGACGACGCGCACCGCCTCGACCGGCAACCCGAGCCGGTCGGCGGCGATCTGGCGGGCGACGGTGGCGTGCCCCTGGCCCTGCGGGACGCTGCCCAGCATCACCGTGACCAGGCCCTGCATGTCCACGGAGATGCGGACGTGCTCGGTCGATCCGGACTTGTCCCGGCCGGGCTTGCGCTGCTCGGACGGGGTGGCGAGCCCGACGTAGCCGATGTTCGTGCCGGACGGGTCGACGACCAGCCCGACACCGATGCCGTAGTAGGCGCCCTCGGCCCGCGCCGCGTCCTGGCGCGCGCGCAGCTCGCCGAGGTCGGCGTTCTTGACCGCCAGCTCGACCGCGGCGTGGTAGTCGCCGGAGTCGTAGACCCCGCCGGTCGGGGTCTCGTAGGGGAACCCGCTGATCAGGTTCCGCTTCCGGACGTCGACGACGTCGAGACCGGTGGCGGTGGCGACGGCGTCCATCAGCCGCTCGAGGCCGAAGTAGAGCTGCTGGCCGCCGAACCCGCGGTTGAGCCCGGTCGGCATCGAGTTGGTGACGACGGCGCGGGCCCGGATCTGCACTGCGCCGATCGTGTACGGCCCGGTGATGTTGCCGAAGCAGCGGTAGAGCGTGCTCGGCTCCGGCGGGCGCAGATAGGCTCCGACGTTGTCGACCAGATCGGCCTTCAGCGCCGTCACACGCCCCTCGGCGTCGACGGCGGCGGCGAACCTCATGAACCGGTCGGCACCCGATGAGCTGGCGAGCAGGTGTTCGATGCGGTCCTCGGTCCAGCGGACGGGCGTCCCGGAGTGCTTGCTGGCCAGCGCCATCAGCACCACGTAGGGGTAGATGCCGGCCTTGATGCCGAAGCTGCCGCCGATGTCGGCGGGCACGTGCAGCCGCACCTTCGAGGTGGGGATGCCGAGCGCGCCGGCCATGACCGGGACCATCGTGAACGGGCCGTGGAAGTTCGCCCAGGTCTCGACGGACGGGCCGTCGGCACCCTCGCGCCAGTCGGCGATGACGCTGTAGCACTCCATCGGCACCGAGGAGTAGCGCGGGAAGTCGTACTCCCCCTCGACGACATGGGCCGCCTCGGCGAAGGCCTCGTCGACCTCGCCGAAGGAGAACGTCCGGTCGGTCGCGACGTTCGAGTCGGCCTTGTCGTGCAGCCGCGGCGCGTCGGGGGCCAGCGCCGCACGGGCGCCGACGACGGCGTCGAGGGGCTCGTAGTCGATCGCGACGAGCTCGGCGGCGTCCTCGGCGGTGTACCGGTCTCCTGCCACGACGACCGCGATCGGCTCACCGACGAACCGCACCTTGTCGGTGCCCGTCGGGTAGTAGTACATCGGCGTGCCGGTGGACAACGGGAACGGCTTGAGCGCCGCCAGCACCTCGTCCGGGCCGATCACCGCGGCCACCCCGGGATGGGCACGGGCGCGGGACAGGTCCACGCCCTTGATCCGGGCGTGCGGCTGCGTCGAGCGCACGACGGTCGCGACGAGCGTGCCCGGCAACGGGTCCATGTCGTCGAGGAACCGGCCGCGACCGGTGACCAGCGGCCCGTCCTCGATGCGGCTGGGGGTCCATTTCCCGGTCATGCGTCACCTGCCTTCGCGCTGTCGGCCAGCGCGTCGAACTCGCCGGCCACCAGCGTGCGGCGCAGCGTCTTGCCCACCCCGGAGCGCGGGATGGCGTCCACGGCGATCACCCTCTTGGGGCGCTTGAGCGAGGGGAGCCCGGAGCCGTCGCGGGCGAACGCGACGGTCTGCTCGGCGGCGGTGAGCGGGTCGGTGCCCGTCGCGGGGACCACGAACGCGGTGACCGCGTGCCCCCAGCGCTCGTCGGGCAGCCCGACCACGCACACGTCGTCGATCGCGGGGCAGCGGATCAGCGCGGCCTCGATCTCGTCGGGGTAGATGTTCTCCCCGCCCGAGTTGATCATGTCGTCGACCCGGCCGGCGACCCACAGGTCCCCGTCCTCGTCGGCCGTGGCGAGGTCGCCGGTGTAGTACCAGCCGTCGCGGATCGACTTCTCGTTCGCGTCCGGGCGCTGCCAGTACCCGGCGAACGCCTCAGGGCTGTCCATCGACACGATGACCTGGCCCTGCTCCCCCGGCGCGACGATCGCGTCCGGCGGCGCGCCGATCTCCGGGGCGACCAGCCGCACCCGGGAGAAGATCCCGGCCCGGCCCGCCGAGCCGGGCTTGGCGGCCACGTCCGGGCCGATGGTGAAGGTGTAGATCTCGGTGCTGCCGAAGTGGTTGACGAATGCCCGCGGGGACACCGCCTCGACGAGCTGCTCGGCCAGCGACGGGGTCATCGCGGCGCCGGCGTAGGCGAGCCGGAGCGCGCGGGCCTCGCCCAGACGCCCGGTGCGCAGCAGCGACCAGTAGATCGTCGGCACCAGGTACAGCGACGACACGCCCTGGTCGAGGATCAGGCCGAGCGACTCGTCGGCGTCGAAGGCGGGCTGGGCGACCCAGGTACCGCCGACGACGATGCTGGCCAGCAGCGTGCGCAGGCCCATCGTGTGGAACATCGGCATCACACCGAGGGTGACCTCGCCGTTGCGCTGCTGGGTCTGCACGGCGTGCGCGACGGCTGCGGAGTGCTCGGCGCGGTGGGTGCGCGGCACGCCCTTGGGGCGGCCGGTGGTGCCCGAGGTGTAGAGCATGACGCTGATGTCGGCCTCGGCCGGCCCGCCGGCCGGCGCGGTGTCGGACTCGCGCTCGGCGGCGGTGTCGAGATCGGTGGCGGTGCGCACGAGGTGCGCGGACCCGTCGGTCGCCGCGGCGGCGCGCTCGGCGGTGGTGTCGTCGGCGATCACCAGCGTGGCGGCCGCGTCGTCGAGGCAGTACCGCAGCTCGTCGGGCCCGAACCGGGTCGACAGCGGAACCGACACCGCGCCGAGCTTCTGCGCGGCCAGGTGCAGGCTCGCGAGCGGCTCACCGCCGGCCAGCGACAGGGCGACCCGGTCGCCGGGGCGGACACCCGCGCCGGCCAGGGCACGGGCCAGCTGGTTCGTGCGTGCGTCCCACTCGCGGTAGCTGAGGTGGCGCCCGGTCCCGCGGACCGCGGTCCGGTCGGGGTAGCGCTCGGCGGCCCAACTCAGGGCGGTGGCCAGATCCATGGGACCCCCAGCAACATCGCGGCGGACGGTGATAATCCGGATCGGACGGTACAGCCAGAATGGTGAGACCTGCAAGACGGGCCGGCGCACGAGATCCAGATCATCGTCTCCGGTTAGGCGCGCGGACCCCGGGGACCCTCGGTCCGCCGCACGCCGCGTCGTTCCGCCCGGGACCACCGCTCCGCGCGGCCACCGGCGTGCCCGGACGGATCACGGAGGGAAGACGTCGTGGGGTAACTGGTCCGCCGACTGGCCGCCGAACTGCTCGGGACCGCATTGCTCGTCCTGTTCGGGCCCGGCGCCGCCATCGCCGCGACGACCGTCGGCGGCACGATCGACTATGCCGGGCTCGGGGTCGTGAGTCTCTCGTTCGCCGTCGTCATCGCGGTGGTCGTCTACGCGGTCGGCGCGGTGTCCGGCGCCCACATCAACCCGGCCGTCACCGTCGCGCTCGCGCTCGTGCGCCGGTTCCGCTGGGCCGAGGTCGCGCCCTACCTGCTCGCGCAGTTCGCCGGGGCCACGATCGGGGCGCTGCTGATCGTGGCGATGTACGGGACCACAGCGGTGCGCCTGGGCCTCGTCGGGGCGACGACCCTCGCCGGCGGGGTGAGCGTCGCGTCGGGGCTGGCCGCGGAGGCTCTCGCGACGTTCCTGCTGGTGCTCACGATCATGGCTCTCGCCGTGGACGCTCGCGCGCCCGCCGGCTGGGCCGGACTGATGATCGGCCTGGCGGTCTTCTGCGGGATCGTCGTGATCGCCCCGCTGACCGGCGCCTCGCTGAACCCCGCCCGCACGTTCGGGCCCTACCTGACAGCCACGTTGTTCGGCGGCCCGGTGCCGTGGGCCGAGTTCCCCCTGTACTGCGTCGGACCGCTGCTCGGCGGGGCGCTGGCGGCGGTCGTCTACCAGGTGGTGGCACGGCCCGAGCCGGCGACGACCAGGTGACGGCCGGCTCGGGAAGAGTCCTTCGACCTCGCATGACGGGCGATCGACCCTGGTCACCGCGGGTCTGTGGGCCTAGCGTCGCGCCCTTGTCGCCGAGCGAACCGCGCAGCGAGGCGCCGGCGGGGCACCGGGCCACCACCTGGTCACCTGCCCGTTCGTCGGCGGTTCTGACGAAGGGAGACCACATGTCCGACAACCGGGTCGTCGTCTACAAGGGGTCGGGGCAGGTCGCGGTGGAGGAGATCGAGTATCCCCGGCTGGAACTGCCACCCGACGTGGTCAAGGGGCTCAACATCAAGCAGGAGGCCCCGCACGCGGCGATCCTGCGGATCGTCACCACCAACATCTGCGGCAGCGACCAGCACATGGTGCGCGGGCGCACCACCGCCCCGGTGGGCCAGTCGCTGGGCCACGAGATCACCGGCGAGGTCGTCGAGGTCGGCGACGACGTGCTCTTCGTCAAGCGCGGCGACATCTGTTCGGTGCCGTTCAACATCGCCTGCGGTAGGTGTCGGATGTGCAACGAGGGCAAGACCGGTGTCTGCCTGAACGTCAATCCGGCGCGCCCCGGCGCGGCCTACGGCTACGTCGACATGGGCGGCTGGGTCGGCGGCCAGGCCGAGTTCGTCATGGTCCCGTTCGCCGACTTCAACCTGCTGAGGTTCCCCGACCGCGACCAGGCGATGGAGAAGATCCTCGACCTGACGATGCTCTCCGACATCTTCCCGACCGGCTACCACGGCGCCTACACCGCCGGAGTACGGACCGGTTCGACGGTGTACGTCGCCGGGGCCGGCCCGGTGGGGCTCGCCGCCGCGCACTCCGCGCAGCTGCTCGGCGCGTCGGCGGTACTGGTCGGCGACATGATCCCGGAGCGGCTCGAGCAGGCCCGCAGCTTCGGCTGTGAGCCCGTCGACCTGCGCCAGGACGCCGAGCTCGGCGAGCTGATCGACCAGGTCCTCGGCGAGCCCGTCGTGGACGCCGCCGTGGACGCCGTCGGGTTCGAAGCCCGCGGCCACGGGCAGGACGCGCAGGAACAGCCGGCGACGGTGCTCAACGACATCATGTCCGTGACCCGGGTCGGCGCGTCGCTGGGCATCCCCGGTCTGTACGTCACCGGGGACCCGGGCGGGGTCGACGAGAACGCCAAGGTCGGCCAGCTCGGCATCCGGATCGGCCTGGGCTGGGCCAAGTCGCACAGCTTCACGACCGGCCAGTGCCCGGTGAAGCGCTACAACCGTCAGCTGATGAACGCGATCCTGGGCGGACAGGCACAGATCGCGAACGCGGTGAACGCCACGAAGATCTCGCTGGACGAGGCACCGCAGGGCTACCAGGACTTCGACCGGGGAGCCGCGAGGAAGTTCGTCATCGACCCGCACGGCATGGTCGCCGCCTGATCCGTGACGAACCACCGGGCCGGACCGTCCGAGAAAGACGGTCCGGCCCGGTACCATGACCAGCGTGAGTGCACCCAGGCTGTCGACGACGTCCTACGTCGTGCTGGGCATGATCGCGCTACGCGGACCGTCGACGCCGTACGACCTCAAGCGCGCCGTCGGGCACTCGGTCGGTTACTTCTGGCACTTCCCGCACGCGCAGCTGTACTCCGAGCCCGACCGGCTGGCCGAGCTCGGCCTGCTCGAGCTCTCGGTGGAGGACTCCGGGCGGCGACGCAAGACCTACTCACTCACCGAGACGGGGCGCGAGGCCCTGCGCGAGTGGCTGGCCGCGCCGACCGCCGAGCACTTCCAGATGCGCGACATCGCCGAGCTCAAACTGTTCTTCAACGAGGTCGGCGACCCGGGCAACGTGCTGGCGCTCGCGAGCGAGCAGATCAAACAGCACGAGGAGCGGATCGCGGTCTACGAGGGCATGCAGGAGCGCTTCGGCGACGCCCCGGGCGCGCGGCCGCGCATGATCACCCTGGAACTGGGCCTGGAGATGGAGTACGCGGCGCTGCGGTTCTGGACCGCGCTCGCCGAGGACGACCTGGAGCGGCTGCGCCGCAACCGCCGCCCGGAATGAACCGGGCCCGCGCAGCGCTCCCACCGGCACGGACACCCGAACTCCGAGCGAGGCGCGATGACGGGGATCACCCGAGGTTTCACCGGACGGGGCAGGGCCGCACGCGACCCACGGCTGCCACCCGGCCAGTACGACGTCCGCGACGACTGGCCGGTGCTCAACGCCGAACCCACCCCGCGGCTGCACCTGCCGACCTGGTCGTTCGCCGTCGAGGGCCTGGTCGAGCGGGAGGTGCGCTGGACCTGGGACGAGATCCGGGCGCTGCCGCCGTCGCGCTACAGCGGCGACATCCACTGCGTGACGACCTGGTCGAAGCTCGGAATGACCTTCGACGGGGTCTCCGTCGACACGCTGCTCGACGCCGCGCGACCCCTGCCGAGCGCGACCCACGTCCTCGCCGTCTCCCACACCGGCTACACCACGAACCTGCCGCTCGCCGACGTCACCGGAGACAAGGCTTGGGTCGTCTGGAACGCCGACGGGAAGCCGCTGACCACCGAGCACGGCGGCCCGGCCCGGCTGCTCGTGCCGCACCTGTACTTCTGGAAGAGCGCCAAGTGGGTGTCCGGCCTGCGCGTGCTCGACCACGACGAGCAGGGATTCTGGGAGCGCAACGGCTATCACGACCGCGGTGACCCGTGGCTGGAACAGCGCTACCAGGGCGACTGACCATGGCCGCCCGATGGCAGACCGCGCGCGTCCTCGACGTGCGCGACGAGACCCCGAACGCGAAGACGCTGCGCCTGAGGCTCGACGCGCCGTCGCCGCACCTCGCCGGACAGCACTACGTGCTGCGGTTGACGGCACCCGACAGCTACACCGCGCAGCGGTCCTACTCCGTCGCGTCGGCGCCGGACGGCACCGCCGAGATCGAGCTGACGGTCGAACGGCTGCCCGGCGGCGAGGTCTCGGAGTTCGTGCACGACGTCGTGGAGCCCGGCGACGAGCTGGAGGTCCGGGGGCCGATCGGCGGCTGGTTCGTCTGGCCCGGCGACACACCGGTGCTGGGTGTCGGCGGCGGTTCCGGCGTCGTCCCGCTGATGGCGATGCTGCGTCAGGCCCGCCGGTCCGGCCGTAGCGACCTCGTCCGGCTGGTCGTCTCGGCGCGCTCGCCGGCCGACCTGTACTACGCCGGCGAACTGCCCGGCCCGCAGAGCACCGTCGTCTACACGCGCCACTCCCCGCCCGGTGCGGCCCGCCCGCCGGGCCGGCTCACCGCCACAGACCTGGCGCCGCTGGTCCGTGACGGGGAGACCGCGTACGTGTGCGGCTCCCCCGCCTTCTGCGACACGGTGACCGACCTGCTCCTGGGGCTCGGCGTACCGGTCGACCGGATCCGGGTGGAGCGATTCGGGCCCTCGGGCTGACGCCGAGGCCGCCGGGGTGGTCGCACTGCCGCCCGGCCCGGACGCGGCGACCATCACCGGCCGGGTCATCGACGCCGAGGCGGGTTCCGCCGCTGGGTGATGTGACCGGGGAGCACGGCATCGCACACAGTGGGCGGGTGATCACCTGTTAGCGCACCCGCGTCCTACACCTTCGGGTGACATCCCGACTGGACCAGCGACGATTCGCCGCCGTACCGCCACGCTAAGCAACCTGGGGTTCGTCACGATCGGTCATGAGACGCGAGGAGTCCGTCATGAATCGCACTCGTCTGGTGTCGGCCGCCGCCCTGCTCACGGCGGTGCTCGCGGCGGCGGCCGTCGCCGCGGCACCGGCGGGCGGGGCGCAACGCGTGACCGCATCCGACGCCGCGGCCAACCGGGGCTGGGACAACGGCGGCACCCCCACCGCGCTGGGTGCACTCACACCCTGACCACGCGGCCGGCCCTCACGGCAGGGTGCCCTCGGCGGCCCGTCGGTAGATCTCCGCGGCGGCCCGGGAGAAGCCGTCGGGCAGACCCAGCGCCGCCACGGCGTCGGCCGCCTCGTCCATCTCCCCCACCCACCGCCACGCGTTCTCCCCGGCGCGCTCCCGCACCGCGTCGAGTTCCACGGCGAGGTCGACCCCCGCGCGGGCGAGCTCGCCGCGCAGCTCGCCGGCCACCCCGAAGACCCGCGCGGCGGCGTCGATCTCCAGCCAGATCGCCGGCAGCGCCTTGCTCTGCAGGGCGAAGCACGCCTTCAGCCCGCTCGCCGTGCCGAGCTCCGGGCCCAGCGTCCGGGCCTCGAACGGGGAGCCGCTGAACAGCTCCGCGACCGCGCCCGCGGCCCGTCCCGACAGCCAGAGCACCGTGCGTCCGGGCTCCCAGGCGGGGGGCCCGATCACTGCGCCGTCGACCACCTGCTGCTCGCCGAGCAGCGCGCCGATGCCCTGCACCGTGCCCGGGGCGACCGCGTTGGCGTCGACGAAGATCGGGCGGTCGGCGCGCCCGGCGAGTGCGTCCGCCACCTGGTCGGCGACCTCGCGGGCCGCGTGCGGCGGGCAGATCGAGATGATCACGTCGGCGCGCCGGGCGAGCTCGGCCAGGTCGGGTACGCCGACGAGGTCGGCGAGCTCCGCACGCTTGGAGGTGGTCTGGCTGCGCCCGGCCGCCGCCCAGATGACCGCGCCCGCGACCGGCTTCAGCGCCGATCCGATCGCGACCCCCATCGCGCCGGGATGCAGGATCCCGATCACCGGTCGAGGGCGGACGGCCCTGCGACCGCTGTCACCGCTGTCACCGCTGTCACTCACGCCCGCATCATGGTCCATCGCCGGAGTCGGCGTGCCACCGCCGCACGCCGACCCCGGCGGATCGGCGGGCCGGGGCACCGGACACGGGGCGCCGGTCGGTGCCCCGACCCGGGCGCCACGGTGCCGTCCTGCGCCGGGCGCGGGCATCCGCCCCGGAGCGCCAATCGGAGGCCACCGATCGGTCCTCCCGGGCCGGTTCGCCGGCTCGCCTCAGGTACGGGTCAGGAGCCGTTCGACCTCGTCACGCATCTCCAGCGCGAACGGCCACACCCCGGGGACGACCAGCACTGCCAGCACCAGCGCCGCGACCGTGAGCGCCGGTGCCACGACCAGCGACTCGACCCGCCCGCCGGTGCGGAACCGCAAGGGGCGTGGGCTGCCCACCGGATACCAGCGACGGCGCCGGATCGGCACCGGCCACAGCAGCGGCGCGCCCGACTCCGTGACCGCGTCCCCCACGGCGTGCACGAGCATCCCGAGCGTGACGGCGGCACCCAGCCAGCCCGCCGTGCCCGCCGTGCCGCCGGGCACCCACTGATCGACCGCGAAGGTCAGCCCCACGGCGATGACCAGCGACGGCGGCCCGGGGACGATAGCGTCCAAGCCCTTGATCGCGAGCGCCAGACACACGAACAGCGTTGCGAGCAGCACCGGCTCGCCCCACCGCGCCGACGCCAGGTTCAGCGCGATGCCGATTCCGACCGCGAACACCGCGGTATGGGTGATCCCGCGGTGGGTGCCGCGGCCGGTGTCGCGGGAGGCCCGGGTCAGCCGGTAGAGCAGGGCCGAGAACGGCCGTACCATCCGGCTTGCCAGCATGGACGCCCAGGAGAACCGCCGTGTGGCCATCGAGCTGGGGTGGTCGAGATCGGGCAGCAGCGCGGCCCCGGCGCACACCGCCGCGAAGGTGAGCACGGTGCCGGCGGTCGCCGGCACCTCCACCAGGCGGGAGCCGAAGCCCGCCACCGCCAACCCGAGTACCGCCCCGGAGAGGGCATGACTGATCCCCAGCAACGTTCTTCCGCCGTTCTCTACCGCCGACTTGCCGGCAGGTGACGCTAGTGAAGCCGCGCCCGGCCCCCGGGCAGGCGCGCGGACCGGCTCCCCGAACGGCCCAGCGCTGGATGACCCCGGCGGGATCGGGCAGGGTGCGGGGCGTGGACACGGCGGCGCGGCCCGGACTCGCGGCACGACTCGGCACGGACCTGATCGGCGGCTGGTGCCAGCTACCCGGCTCCGCGACCGCGGAACTGATGGGCGCGGTCGGCTTCGACTTCGTCTGCGTCGACACCCAGCACGGCCTGATCGGCGACGACGCGCTGCTGCCGATGCTGCAGGCGCTCGACGCCACCGGCACCCCCGCGATCGTGCGGGTGGCCGGCAACGACTCCGTCCCGATCTCCCGGGCGCTCGACCGCGGCGCGGCCGGCGTGATCGTCCCGCTGGTGAACTCAGCCGACGAGGCCGGGCGCGCGGCGGCCGCCTGCCACTACCCCCCGCTCGGCACCCTCAGCTTCGGTCCCACCAGGGTCAGCTGGCGCGGCGGTGGCGCCGCCACCGCCGACGGTGTGGAGCCGCCGGTCTGCATCGTGATGGTCGAGACCCTGGCCGCGGTCGAGGCCGTGCCCGCGATCCTCGACGTGGACGGCGTCGACGCCGTCTTCGTCGGCCCCTCCGATCTCGCCCTGAGCGCCGGGCTGCCCACCGGCGCCCAGGGCGGCGACCCCGGCTACGACGCGCTGCTCCGCGCGATCCTCGACCCCTGCCGGGAGCGGGGCGTGCCCGTCGGCATCTACAGCGCGTCGGCCGACCACGTGCATCGTTTCCGCGGGCTCGGCTTCTCCTTCTTCGCGCTCCTGTCCGATGCGTCGATGCTGCGGGCGGCGGCCGCCGCGCATCTGACGGCCAGCCGGACGGCGCAGGTGACCCCCGCGCCGGCCCGCTGGTCCGGTTACTGAACGCACACACCCGTGTCCTGATCTTTACCCAAACCCCCCCATTCGGGGGTACTGACTAACGAGCGTTCTTTCCATTCTGTCCGCATCCGCGTCGGCGGGCCCCGTCCGTAATCCGGTGGTGCGGTCCTGCCCGACCGGACCCGGATTATCAACGGAGATTCCCCCGGAGGTCTGATGTCGCAGGACGAAACGGCTGCGCCCGCGGTCCGCTCCCCCGAAGCTTCGCCGCCCGGCGGCGCGGAGACCGCCCAGGTCCCCATGAAGCGCGTCGCCGTGGCGAGCTGCGTGGGCACCACGATCGAGTTCTACGACTTCTTCATCTACGGCACGGCGGCCGCCCTGGTCTTCCCGACCGTCTTCTTCCCCGCGCTGGGCGCGGCGGCCGGAACCGTCGCGTCGTTCGCCACCTTCGCCGTCGCGTTCGTCGCGCGCCCGCTCGGCGCGATCATCTTCGGTCACTTCGGTGACCGGATCGGCCGCAAGCGGACGCTGATCTCGACGCTGCTGCTGATGGGTATCGCGACGGTACTCATCGGTCTGCTGCCCGGAGCGGCGACCATCGGCGTCGCCGCGCCGATCCTGCTCGTCGCGCTGCGCTTCGCGCAGGGCTTCGCGGTCGGCGGCGAGTGGGCCGGAGCGACCCTGCTCACCGCCGAGTACGCACCACCGGGCCAGCGCGGGAAGTACGCGCTGTTCCCGCAGCTCGGCCCGGCGATCGCGTTCTTCCTGTCCAGCGGCACGTTCCTGGCCAGCGGCCTGATCCTGGGTTACGACAACGAGACCTTCCTCGACTACGGCTGGCGGATCCCGTTCATCGTCAGCATCCTGCTGGTCGCCGTCGGCCTGTACGTCCGGCTGGCGATCGAGGAGACCCCCGTCTTCAAGCAGGCCCAGCAGAGCAAGGCCCCCGCCGTGGCCACGCAGGCG
This sequence comes from Pseudonocardia mahuensis, assembly GCF_018531475.1. GTDB lineage: Bacteria > Actinomycetota > Actinomycetes > Mycobacteriales > Pseudonocardiaceae > Pseudonocardia. The sequence goes on along the minus strand of NZ_JAHDTG010000064.1, from coordinate 28,360 downwards.
CCGTTCGTCGAGGCGATCCGGGTGCAGTACCGGGAGATCCTGCTCGGCGCCGGAGCGTCCACGCTGTTCTTCGCGTTCTTCTACATGGGCACCGCCTACCTCACCAGCTACGGCACCAGCCCCACCGGCGCCAACCTCTCCCGCCCGCTGGTGCTGGGCCTGGGCATGGTGTCCTCGGTGTTCTTCGCGGCGGCGATCGTCGCGGCGTCGATCTACTCCGACCGGTTCGGCCGCCGCAAGGTGATCATGCTGTCCACCGGGATCGCGGTGCCGTGGGCCTTGGTGATGTTCCCGGTGCTCGACATCGGCACGGCCGCGGCCTTCGGCATCGGGCTGACCGTCACGCTGGTCATCTTCGGGATCTCCTACGGCCCCCTCGGGGCGTTCCTGCCGGAGCTGTTCCAAACCCGCTACCGCTACACCGGCGCGGGGCTGGCCTACAACGTCGCGGGGGTCCTCGGTGGTGCGGTGCCGCCGCTGGTGGCCGGGCCGCTGGCGACGTCGTTCGGCAGCATCGCGATCGGCGTGATGCTCGCCGTGATCGCGGTGTTCAGCTTCGTGTGCACCAAGGTGCTCGCGGAGACGCGGGGCAAGACCCTGAACGCCTAGGTCGTCCCGGCCCCTCGCCCGGGCCCGGTGGCCGTACGGATGGTGCATCCGGACGGCCACCGGGCGTGGGGCCGATCACGAACTACCTCGGGCCGTTCGGGCGTTGGACATGGGCGTGCGCGGTGGGTGACGACACCCCGCCTGCGTCGCTCCCTGTCCGTCGTTGATCCCGGCCGCGTCGGCGTGGCTCCGCCCGCCCGTGGAGCCACGCTCGAAAGGTCTCGTCCATTGCGGCGTCTGCCGCCTTCGCTCCGTGCCCTGGTCCATCCCAACTACCGGTTGTGGGCCGCCGCCGACCTGGTCTCGTCCACCGGCACCTGGATGCAGGTGCTGGGGCTGAACTGGCTGGTGCTCACCAGCACCGGTTCCGCGACAGCCGTCGGGTTGACCATCCTGTTCCAGGCCGTGCCGATGCTGGCGCTCGGCTCCTGGGCCGGCGCGCTCACGGACCGACTACCCACCCGCCCGATGGCGCTGGTGACCCAGTCCCTGCACCTGCTGCTGGCCGTGGCCCTCACGCTCATCGCGCTGCACGGTGCCTCGGTGGGCGCGATCTACCTGATCGCCGCCCTCAGCGGGGTCGTCGCGGTGTTCGACGGCCCGGTGATGGGCAAGCTCGGCGCCCAGGTCGTGCCCCGCGACGACCTCGGGAACGCGCTGGCCCTGGGGTCGGTGCTCAACTCCACCGGCCGCATCCTCGGGATGAGCCTGGGTGGGGTACTGGCCGGCCTGGCCGGGAACGTCACGCTGTTCGCGTTGAACGCCGCCAGCTTCCTGGCCGTGATCGTGGCCGTGCTGGCCATGCGGAGCGGGGCGCTGTTCCCGCTGCCGGCGAGTCCACCCGAACGGGCCGGCGTGCGGGCCGGCCTGCGCTACCTGCTGGCCGACCACCGCTTGCTCGTGCTGTTCGGGCTCGGCTTCGTGCTGTCCAGCGTGGGCCGCAACTACCAGGTCAGCATGGCCGCGATGAGCACCGGGCCCCTCGACGCGGGCCCGGAGGGTTTCGGGCTGCTCTCGACGGTCTTCGCCGTCGGCACCGTGCTGGGCGGGCTGTACGCCGCGCATCGCCGCGAGCTGACGATCACGCTGCTGCTCGTCACGGCAGCGGTGACCAGCGTGCTGCAACTGCTCAGCGGGTTCTCCCCCGGGCTGCTCGCCTTCGCCGCGGTCCTGCTGCCGATCGCCGCCGGTGCCGTACTGATCGATACCGCCCTGGGCACCCGGGTGCAGCTCGACACCGCCGAGGACATGCGCGGCCGGGTGCTCGCCGCCCACGGCATGGTCGCCGCCGGTGCCGGGGCGCTCGGCGGGCCGCTGGTCGGCTGGCTCGCCGAGGTGCTCGGCCCGGCCCGGGCGCTCAACGTGGCCGGCGTCATCACGGTCGCCGCGACGCTCGCCGCCGCGGCCGCGCTGCTCCGGTTGCGCCGCCGCCGCGAGGCCGCTGCTGAGGCCGGACCCGAGACCGGCACCTCACGCGGCCTGCTCCAGCCGGCGGTCTGAGCACCGCTACGCCGGGCCGGCCACAGCGCCTGGATCGTGGCGTTGAAGTGCGCGCCGAGCACGACGGCCAAGCCGATGAAGAACGCCGCCAGCAGGAAGGCGATCGGGGCGGCCAGGGCCCCGTAGGTGTAGCCCGTGGTGGTCAGCCAGTCGATGTAGACGCGCAGCCCTGTGGCCCCGAGCAGGAACACGATCGCCGCCAGCAGCGCCCCCGGCAGCCCGCGGTACCAGGGCGGCCTGGCCGGCAGCGCGAGCCAGTACAGCATGGTCAGCCCGAGTACCAGCAGCAGACCGACGACCGGGTAGTACAGGTAGCCGATCAGGGTGACCGCGGTCGGCTGCCAGATCTGTGGCAGCAGCCCGGGCAGCCGGTCGGGGCCCAGGGCCAGCACCGGCAGCCCGACGATGAGCCCGGCCAGGGCCCCGAGGTACAGCAGCAGGGACAGGGCCCGCTGCCACACCGGATGACGGATCTCGTACTGGCCGTGTGCCCGGGTGATCGCGTCCACGAACGCCGAGATGGCCGAGGAACCCGACCACAGCGAGATCACGAAGCCGATGGAGACGAGCTCGCTGCGCCCGGTGGACAGGATGTCCGAGACGGTCGGCGCGATGATCTCGTCCACGGCGTTGCGGCTGAACACCCCGCCTGTCAGTGCGATGATCCGGCGCTCCACCGCGGCGGCTGTGTCCGGACCGAACCAGCCTCCGATGTAGCCCAGGCTGCCCAGCAGCCCCAGCAGCAGCGGCGGGAGCGAGAGCGTCTGCCAGAACGCCGCGGCGGCGGCCTCGCTGAAGATGTTGTCGTTCCAGGCGCCCGTGACGGTGCGCACGCCGAGCTCGCGGACACCACGTCGCGGCACCCGGGCCGGTGCCGTGACCTCCTCGGCGCGCTGGGCCGGCGCGCCTGTCGTCGCATCGGCCACAGGCCCCAGCATGCGCCGTACCCGGGTCCGTTGTCCTCCTGGAAGGAGGCCGGCGGCAGGCACCGTGCGGGTCGCGGGCCGTCAGACCTGGCCCGCGACCACGGCGCGGTCGCGGGATCGCCGCGACCCGTCAGCCGAGGGCGTCGAGGATCGTCTGCGCGGCGAGCGTCGGGGTGAGGTCGCCGCTGCGGACGTCCCGCTCGAGCCCGGGCAGCGCCTTGCCGATGCCGGGGTCGTTCTGCAGCCGGTCCATGAGCTGGTCGCGGACCATCGCCCACATCCAGTCGACTTGCTGGTCGGCCCGCCGACCGGCCAGCTCGCCGCTGGACTCCAGCGTCGCCCGGTGCTTCGCGACCTGCTCCCAGACCTCCGCCATGCCCGTGTCGGCCTGCGCGCTACAGGCCAGCACCGGGGGGCGCCACGACTCGCTCGTGGGCGCCATCAGCCGCAGCGCCCCGGCGAGTTCGCGAGCCGCCGCCTTCGCGTCGCGCTCGTGCGGGCCGTCGGCCTTGTTGACGGCGACGACGTCGGCGAGCTCGAGGATGCCCTTCTTGATCCCCTGCAGCGAGTCGCCGGTGCGGGCGATCGTCAGCAGCAGGAAGGTGTCGACCATCCCGGCCACCGTGACCTCGGACTGCCCGACGCCGACCGTCTCGACGAGCACCACGTCGTAGCCCGCGGCCTCCATCAGCACGATCGTCTCCCGGGTGGCCCGGGCCACCCCGCCCAGCGTCCCGGCGCTCGGCGAGGGCCGGACGAACGCGTTCTCGTCGGCCGCCAGCTTCGCCATCCGGGTCTTGTCGCCCAGGATCGAGCCCTTGCTGCGTGTCGACGACGGGTCGACGGCGAGCACCGCGACCTTGTGCCCGGCGCCGGTCAGCCGCGTGCCGAGGGTCTCGATGAACGTCGACTTCCCGACGCCCGGGACGCCGCTGATGCCGACCCGCCGGGCCCCACCGGCGTGCGGGAGCAGCTCCATGAGCAGCTGCTGCGCCGCCTGCCGGTGGTCCGGCCGGTTCGACTCGACGAGCGTGATGGCCCGCGCGAGCACCGCGCGCGACCCCTCGAGCACCCCCTTGGCGAGCGCGGGAACGTCGATCTTGCGGGCCACAGCCCTCCTTCCGGGGCGGAGTCACCGCCGAGTTCGACACCAGGCTGGTTCGATCATGGTCGCGACCAGTCCGGTGTCGAACTCGGCGCGCGGCGTGGGGCTACTGCGCGGAGTCGTGCTCGCTGTGCAGAGCGGCGGAGAGCTTGCCCAGGAGGTCGACCGCCGCTTCCGCGATGACCGTGCCGGGGCCGAAGACCGCCGCGGCGCCGGCCTCGCGCAGCGCCGGGTGGTCTGCGGGCGGGATCACGCCACCGACGACGATCATGATGTCGGGGCGGTCCAGCTTCGCGAGCTCCTCGCGCAGCTCGGGCACCAGGGTGAGGTGCCCGGCGGCCAGCGAGTTCACCCCGACGACGTGCACGTCGGCCTCGACGGCCTGCCGCGCGACCTCGCCCGGGGTCTGGAACAGCGGGCCGACGTCGACGTCGAAACCGAGATCGGCGAACGCGGTCGCGATGACTTTCTGCCCGCGGTCGTGACCGTCCTGGCCCATCTTCGCGACGAGAATGCGGGGCTGGCGCCCCTCCTCGGCCGCGAACTCGTCGACCAGCTCACGGGCACGGGCGATGGCCGGGCTCTTACCGGCCTCCTCGGAGTACACGCCTGAGATGATCCTGATCTGTCCGGAGTGGCGCCCGAAGACCTTCTCCAGCGCGTCGGAGATCTCCCCGACGGTGGCCTTGGCCCGGGCGGCGTCGACGGCCAGGGCCAGCAGGTTCTGGTCGAACCCGCGCTTGCTGCCCTCGGCGATGGCCGCCGCGGCGTTGGTCAGCGCGGTGAGCGTGGCGTCGACGGCGCGGTCGTCGCGCTCCTCACGCAGCCGGCGCAGCTTCTCCAGCTGCTGTGCGCGCACGTCGGCGTTGTCGACCTTGAGCACGTCGATCTGCTCGTCGTCGCTCACCACGTACTTGTTCACGCCGATGACCGGCTGACGACCGGAGTCGATGCGGGCCTGGGTACGGGCCGCGGCCTCCTCGACACGCAGCTTCGGGATACCGGCGTCGATGGCCTGCGCCATGCCACCGGCCTTCTCGACCTCCTGGATGTGCGCCCAGGCGCGGCGGGCCAGGTCGCTCGTCAGCTTCTCGACGTAGTAGCTGCCGCCCCACGGGTCGATGACCTTGGTGGTGCCCGACTCCTGCTGCAGCAGCAGCTGGGTGTTGCGCGCGATCCGCGCGGAGAAGTCCGTCGGCAGCGCGAGCGCCTCGTCGAGGGCGTTGGTGTGCAGGCTCTGGGTGTGCCCCTGGGTCGCGGCCATCGCCTCGATGCAGGTGCGGATGACGTTGTTGTAGACGTCCTGCGCGGTCAGTGACCAGCCCGAGGTCTGCGAGTGCGTCCGCAGCGACAGCGACTTGGCGTTGCGGGGCTCGAACTGGTTGACCAGCTTCGACCACAGCAGCCGGGCCGCCCGCATCTTGGCGACCTCCATGAAGAAGTTCATCCCGATCGCCCAGAAGAACGACAGCCGCGGGGCGAACCGGTCGATGTCCAGCCCGGCGTCGATCCCGGCCCGCAGGTACTCCACGCCGTCGGCGAGCGTGTAGGCGAGCTCGAGGTCGTTGGTCGCCCCCGCCTCCTGGATGTGGTAGCCGGAGATGGAGATCGAGTTGAACTTGGGCATCTTCTCCGACGTGTAGCTGAAGATGTCGGAGATGATCTGCATCGACGGCTGCGGCGGGTAGATGTAGGTGTTGCGGACCATGAACTCCTTGAGGATGTCGTTCTGGATGGTCCCGGCCAGCTGGGTCGGAGAAACCCCCTGCTCCTCGGCCGCCACGATGTAGAGCGCGAGCACCGGCAGCACGGCGCCGTTCATCGTCATCGACACCGACATCCGGTCCAGCGGGATGCCGTCGAACAGCTGGCGCATGTCGTAGATCGAGTCGATCGCCACGCCCGCCATGCCGACGTCGCCGGCCACCCGCGGGTGGTCGGAGTCGTAGCCGCGGTGGGTGGCCAGGTCGAACGCGATCGACAGGCCCTTCTGCCCCGCCGCCAGGTTGCGCCGGTAGAACGCGTTCGACTCCTGCGCGGTGGAGAACCCGGCGTACTGCCGGACCGTCCAGGGCTGGGTCACGTACATCGTCGGGTACGGCCCGCGCAGGTACGGGGTGATGCCCGGGTACGTCTGCAGGAAGTCCAGGCCCTCGAGGTCGGAGGCGGTGTAGAGCGGCTTGACGCCGATGCCCTCCGGGGACTCCCAGGTCGCCGGCGCGTCCGCGCCGTCGAGCGCCTCGGCCCATGCCTGCGCGTCGCCCGCGGGCGCGGCGGCGTCGGCGGTCAGCTCGACCTTCGTGAAGTCGGGCAGTGCGCTCACTTCGCCACCTCCAGAGCCTCGTAGACGTCCTCGATCACGGCCAGCGCGTCGCAGCCGGCGTACAGGTATCCGTCGACCCCCGGGATCGGTGGGTCGCTCGGCTTGCCGGCGAGCAGCACCGTCCGCGCCCCGGCCTCGCGCAGCGCGGCGACGGTCGCCTCGGCCCGCTCCGCGTAGACCGCGTCGGTCGAGCACAGCACCGCGACCGGGGTCCCGGCCTCGGCGAACGCGGTCGCCACGTCCTCGGGAGACTCGGTCGGCCCGGCCTCGGGAGCCTCGATCCCGCCGGCCTGCAGCAGGTTGCGGGCGAACCCGGCCCGCGCGGTGTAGGCGGCCAGCGACCCGAGCGTGGCCAGGAACGCCGTCGGGCGGGCGCCCGCCGACTCGAGCTGCGCGTCGGACCGGTCGCGGTAGACCTCGAACGGCTCGGCGAGCCGGAACACCGGCAGGCCCCCGTTCTGCACGCGCTCGGGGCGCGGACGGCGCTCGACGAGCTTCTCGTCGAGGTTCGGGAACTCGCTCACCCCGGTCAGCGGGACGCGGCGGTTCGCGACGGCCTTCTCCCGCGCCGCCCGCACCTCGGCGGTCCGCTCGGCGATCAGGCCGGCGTCGAGCGCGGCGACCGCGCCACCGGCGGCCTCGATCTCCTGGAAGAAGGCCCACGCGGCCTGCGCCAGGTCGTCGGTGAGGTGCTCGACGTACCAGGAGCCGCCGGCCGGGTCGATCACCCGCGCCAGGTGCGACTCGGAGATGAGCAGGGCCTGGGTGTTGCGGGCGATCCGCCGGGAGAACGGCTCGGACAGCCCGATCGCGGCGTCGAACGGCGCCACGGTCACGGCGTCGGCGCCCCCGGCCCCGGCGGCGAACCCGGCCACCGTGCCGCGCAGCAGGTTGACCCACGGGTCGCGACGGCTCTGCATGACCGAGGAGCTGACGGCGTGCTGCTGCTGCGGCGCCGCCGCACCGCAGACCTCGGTGACCCGGGACCACAGCCGGCGGGCAGCGCGCAGCTTCGCGATCGTGGCGAACTGCTCACCGGTCGCCGCGTAGCGGAACTCCAGCAGCCGTGCGGCCTCGTCGACCCGCAGCCCGGCGGTGGTCAGCACGCGCAGGTAGGCGAGCCCTGCCGCCATCGACCACCCCAGCTCCTGGGCGTCGGAGCCACCGGCCTCGTGCACCGGCAGCGCGTCGGCGACGATCGCGCGCAGCTTCGTGAACCCGGCGGCGACGCGCTGGGCGAGCGCGACCACGGAGTCGACCCCGGGGCTCTCGCCGGTGCGGGCACGCAGCCCGATCGGGTCGAGACCGAGGTTGCCGACGAGGTCGGCGGCGGGGATCTTCCGCTCGGCGGCGAGCGCGAGGAACGCCTCCGCGGCCTCCTCGGCGGCCGGGCCGGCGTCGAGCACCAACGGGGCCAGGTCCAGGTAGACGTCGGCGAGGACGGCGGGCAGGTCCGCGATCGCGGTCCCGTTCGGACCGGCGCCGAGCCACACCGACGTCACGCCGTTCTCGAGGTCGGCCATGATCGCCGTCTTGGCGGTCTCCGGGTCGGGGTCGGCGTGCCGCTGCCGGACGTCCCAGCCCTCCGGCACGTACCCGGCGGCGCGCGACCCGCGGACGAACGGCGCGCGACCCGGCACGCCGGGCTCGGCCTGCGTGTCCTCCGCGGTGTAGAGCGGCCGAACCCGGATGGCGTCCGGCGTGGACCAGGTCAGCTTCTCGACGCCGGCGCCGGCGGCCGCGTCCTGCGCGATGCGTCCCGCCTTGCGGGCCACGCCGTCGACCAGTGTCGACCACTCCTCGGCCGTCACGACCGGGAACTCACCGGCGAGCACCAGCTCGTCGGGCTCCTCCGGGGCGCCCCGGTCGAGCGCATCGGTGTCCACCTGGGGGGTACTCATCCAGACTCCTCACCGGCCCTGGCGGCCGCACTGCCGAGCACGAGCTGGTCGCCGCGCGCAGGAGGCGGGCGGCGACCCGAGGGCGTCCGCAGAACGCCGGTCGAGATCCTGCCGAGTCTAGGTGTCCCAACGCGAGCCGGGCACGCCGTGTGTAGGGCGCCTCACGCCCGGCGATCATCTTCCCCGGTGACGGGGATCGACCCGCTCCGCGGCGGCGCGGGCGCGCAACCGAGGAAGCACCTCGGCGCCCAGCCGCTCGATGTTCTCGCAGGTGCGAGCCCGATCCCCGGCCCCCTCGACCATCAGCAGCAGCTCGTGGGCCCCCGTGCACTCGACCGTCGCCGCGAGCACGTCGACAGCGTCGTCGGGCGAGCCGACAGGGTGCAGCCGGCAGAGCAGGTCGGTGTAATCCTCGGCATCCCGCGGGGTGCCCGGAGCGCCGTCGACGCGGACGTAGCCGGCCAATCCGGGCCGCAGCCACCGGGGCAGCGCGGCGCGGATCGTCGCCTGCGCCTCGGCGCGGGTGTCGGCGACGTAGGCGAGGTGGGCGCTGAGGTGCGCCGCGTCGGGTGCGGGCCCGCCCGCCGCCCGGTACTCCGAACAGAATCGGGCCTTCTCGGCGCCGTCGGCGTGCATGCCGAGCAGCATCGGCAACCCCCGGGCCGCCGCCAGTTCCCGCCCGGCCGCCGACGTCACCGCGAGCACCACCGGCGGGTGCGGCCGGGTCCACGGTGACGGCGTCATCGTGACCTCGCGGAACCGGAAGCGCTCGGAGCCGGCGGCGACGGTCGGCCCGGTCAGCGCGGCCAGCAGCAGGTCGAGCGACTCGGCGAAACCGTCGCGCTGGCGGTCGAGGCCGGTGCCGAACACCTCCAGATCGACCCACGGCCCGCCACGGCCGACGCCGAGACGAAACCGGCCCCCGGAGACCTGGTCGAGCAGCAGGGCCTGCTCGGCCAGCGCCACCGGGTGCTGGGTGGGCAGCACGCTGACCGCAGTGCCGACGGCGATCCCGCGGGTTGCGCCGAGCAGGTAGCCGGCCAGGGTCACGGCCGAGGGGCACAACCCGTAGGACATGAAGTGGTGCTCGGCGATCCAGACGTCGTCGAAGCCGGCCCGCTCGGCCGCGACCGCGGCGGCGACGGTGGTGTCCAGCACCGTCGTGTGGTCCTGGCCGGGGAAGCCCGGGGCCAGCAGGAAAGCACCGATCCGCATCCGATTCCCCGTCGTCGCCCGGCCGGGTGACGTGCTCCGCCACCCACCGCCCGCACGCTAGCGACATCGATCACCGGGCCCTTCGCGGGCCTCCGCTCCCCCGGATGGACTTCGAGGCCTCTGGCTCGCCGCCGTCGACGCTCTACCTGGTCGAACGGCTCGAGCTCGGGATCCGGGCCGTGCTCGACGACGCCCTGCGCCCGCACGGCCTCACGACCACGCAGTACACGGCTCTCACGGCGCTCGCCCATCGCGACGGACTCTCCTCGGCCCAGTTGGCCGCTGCGGCGGCGCTGCGTGAGGGCGGCCGGGCGCCAGGACGCCGGCGGGCCTTTGCGGGCCGGGGGCGCGTCGTCCGGGTCTGCGTCGGTGTTCCCCGGCACACCACCGTGTGCCCGATCTTCTACGTGCGATAGAACTACTACAGGCCGTAGAAGATCCGGCCCGATCAGCGGAGGGCGGCATGGAGGCACTCGATCTCGCGCGGTGGCAGTTCGGGATCACGACGATCTACCACTTCCTGTTCGTTCCGCTGACCATCGGACTGTCGGTGATCGTCGCGAGCCTGCAGACCGCGTGGTACCGCACCGGCAAGCAGGAGTACCTGCGCGCCACCAAGTTCTTCGGGAAACTGTTCCTGATCAACTTCGCGATGGGCGTGGTCACCGGGATCGTCCAGGAGTTCCAGTTCGGGATGAACTGGAGCGACTACTCGACCTTCGTCGGCGACGTGTTCGGGGCGCCGCTGGCCATGGAGGCGCTGCTCGCGTTCTTCCTGGAGTCGACGTTCATCGGGCTGTGGATCTTCGGCTGGGACAAGCTGCCCCGCCGGGTGCACCTGGCCTGCATCTGGATCGCCGCGATCGCCACCAACTTCTCGGCCTACTTCATCATCGCGGCCAACGCCTGGATGCGGCATCCGGTCGGCTTCGCCGTCGATTCCGAGACCGGGCGGGCCCGGCTCACCGACATCTGGGCCGTGCTGAGCAACGACCAGGCCTGGTCGACCTACCTCCACGTCGTGGCGGGTGCGTTCATCGCCGCCGGGCTGTTCGTCGTGGCGGTGAGCGCGTTCAAGCTGATGCGGGAGCGCTGGCCGCGGCGCGGCGCAGAGCCCCCGCACCCGAGCGAGCACGAGCTGTTCCGCAAGACCCTGCGCGTCGGGTTCGCCGTCACCGCGCTGGCCGGCGTGCTCGTCGCGATCTCCGGCGACAACCAGGCCAAACTGATGGCGCAGTACGAGCCGATGAAGCTCGCCGGCGCCGAGGCGCTGTGGGATGACGAGGAGGGGGCCGGTTTCTCACTCTTCGCCGTCGGCGACATCGAGAACGGCCGCAACCACATCAACCTACAGATCCCGAACGTGCTCAGCTTCCTCGCCACCGGCGACCTCGGCGGCAACGTCCAGGGCATCAACGACGTGCAGGCCCGCTACGAGACCGTGTTCGGGCCCGGTGACTACCGGCCCAACGTCGCGGTCCTGTACTGGGCGTTCCGGCTGATGATGGGGCTCGGGCTGGCCGGCGTCGCGATCTCGGTGGCCGGGCTCTGGCTCACCCGCCGCGGCCGGCTGCCCGGCCGGCGCTGGATGTACCGGGTCGCCATCGCCGCGCTGCCCGCGGCGCTCGCGGCCAACATCTTCGGCTGGGTGCTCACCGAGATGGGCCGCCAGCCCTGGACCGTGGTCGGCGAGCTGCTCACCGCGAACAGCGTCTCCCCCGGCGTGAGCCTCACCGAGGTCGCGATCTCGCTGACCGCGTTCACGCTGATCTACGCGGTGCTCGCGGTGGTCGAGGGCGGACTGCTGTGGCGCTACGTCAACGCCGGGCCGGGTCACGTCATGCCCTACCCGTCCGACGCCGACCCCGACGAGCCCGAACCCGGCACCGCCGACCGTCCCGCCGACGACCGCGACGACCGCGTCCCTGCGTTCGTCTACTGATTCCAGGAGCGCGCCGTGGATCTCCCCGTCATCTGGTTCGTCGCGATCGCCGTGCTGTGGACCGGCTACTTCGTGCTCGAGGGCTTCGACTTCGGCGTCGGCACCCTGCTGCCGGTGCTCGGCCGCGACGACACCGACCGCCGCGTGATGATCAACTCGATCGGCCCGGTCTGGGACGGCAACGAGGTGTGGCTGATCACCGCCGTCGGCGCGACGTTCGCCGCGTTCCCGGCCTGGTACGGCTCGATGCTCAGTGGCTTCTACCTGCCGATGCTGGCCATCCTGCTGGCGCTGATCGCCCGCGGGGTCGCGTTCGAGTACCGGGGCAAGGTCGACGACGCCCGCTGGCGGGCCCGCTGGGACGCCGCGATCGTCGTCGGGAGCACGGTGCCGGCGTTCCTGTGGGGCGTGCTGTTCGCCAACCTCGTGCGCGGGGTGCCCATGGACGCCGACCACGTGGTCACCGCGGGCCTGTTCGACCTGTTCAGCCCCTACGCCCTGCTCGGGGGGCTGCTGACGCTCGCGCTGTTCGCGCTGCACGGCGCGGTGTTCCTCGCGCTGAAGACCGACGGCCCGGTGCGCCGGCTCGCCCGGCGGGCCGCGGCCCGGCTCGCCCTGGTCGCGGTGCCGGCCAGCGTGGGGTTCCTCGGCTGGACGCAGGCCGAGCACGGCACGTCCTGGACCCTGCCCGTGGCGGTACTGGCGGTGCTGGCCCTTGTCGCGGGCTCGGGGCTCGTGGTGCGGGGCCGCGAGGGCTGGGCGTTCACCGCGACGGCGGTGACGGTCGTCGCGGTGACCGTGGTGATCTTCGGGTCGCTGTTCCCGGCGGTGCTCCCCTCCTCGACCGACCCGTCCTTCGGCCTCGACATCCGCAACGCCGCCTCCGCGCCGTACACGCTGACCGTGCTGAGCTGGATCGGCGTGGTCCTGCTCCCGCTGGTGATGCTCTACCAGGGCTGGACCTACTGGGTCTTCCGCAAGCGGGTCACCCGCGCCCACATCGACCCCACCCCTGCCTACAGCACGGCACCGACCCCATGACCCCTGCGAGTCAGCGGTTTCGGGAGGGCGAGTCGCGCCATCCCCGCCCTCCGGTCGCGCCGTCCCCGCCCGCGAGTCGCGCCATCCCCGCCCGCGAGTCGCGGCATCCCCGCGTGGGAGTCGGGGCGGGGCCCGCGATGAAGCCCCTCGACCCCCGGCTGCTGCGCACCGCCCGCGCGGTGCGTGTGCACCTGGCCGTCACCGTCGCCTGCGGGGTAGCGGTGACCGGGCTGATCCTGGCCCAGGCCTGGCTGCTCGCACACACGATCAGCGGCGCCACCGACGGGGTGGGCCTCGACGAGCTGAGCCGGGCGATCGGCGCCGTCGGGCTCGTCGCGCTCACCCGGGCCGTGCTCGCCCACGGCGCGGAGACCGCCGCGTTGCGCAGCGCCGCCCGGGCCAAGTCGCAGCTGCGCCGCCGGCTCGTCACCCACGTCACCGCCGGCCCACCGGATCCGGCCGGGCGCAACGCCGGGGAGCTGGTCACGCTGGCCACCCGCGGTCTGGACGCCCTCGACGACTACTTCGCCCGCTACCTCCCCCAGCTCGTGCTGGCCGCGCTCGTCCCGCTCGCCGTGCTGGTCGTGGTGGTCCGCGCGGACTGGATCTCCGCGCTGGTCATCGGTCTGACCCTGCCGCTGATCCCGGTGTTCATGGCGCTCGTCGGCTGGCACACCCACGCCCGCACGCGCCGGCAGTGGCGGCTGCTGAACCGGCTCGGCGGGCAATTCCTCGACGTCGTCGAGGGGTTGCCGACCCTCGCGCTGTTCCGCCGCGCGAAGGCCGAGGCGGCGCTGGTCCGCCGGGTCACCGACGACCATCGCGGCGCGACGATGGGCACGCTGCGGATCGCGTTCCTGTCGGCGTTCGTCCTGGAACTCGTGGCGACCCTGGCCGTGGCACTCGTCGCGGTCGAGGTCGGGCTGCGGCTGATGTACGGCCGGCTGGACCTGGAGACGGCGCTGCTGGTGCTGATCCTCGCCCCCGAGGCGTACCTGCCGCTGCGCGAGGTCGGCGCCCGCTTCCACGCCAGCATGGAGGGCATCGCCGCGGCCGAGCAGGTGTTCACCGTGCTCGACGGCCCCGGCGGCACCCGCGATCAGCAGCCCCGTCGTCGCCCGGTCGCCCCGGGGCACAGCGAGCAGACTGCGGAACGCGGAGTGGGGCTGCGGCTGGAGGACGTCGTGGTGACCTATCCGGGGCGCGACGTCCCCGCCCTCGACGGCGTGTCGCTGGCCGTCCCGGCCGGGCGCAGCCTGCTCGTCGACGGCCCGAGCGGGTCGGGCAAGAGCACGCTGCTGGCCGTGCTGTTGCGGTTCGTCGAACTCGACGCGGGCAAGGTCAGCGCCGACGGCATCCCGCTCGACGCGCTCGATCCCGACCGCTGGCGCCGCCGCATCGCCTGGGTCCCCCAGCACCCCTACCTGTTCGACGACACGCTGGCCGGCAACATCCGGCTCGGCGACCCCGGCGCGACCCTCGCCGAGGTGCGGCGCGCCGCAGAGCTCGCCGAACTGCACGACGTCGTCGCCGCCCTGCCCGACGGTTACGACACCCGGCTGGGCGAGCACGGCGCCCGGCTGTCTGCCGGGCAGCGGCAGCGGGTGGCGCTGGCCCGGGCGTTCCTGCGTGACGCCCCGGTCGTGCTGCTGGACGAGCCGACCGCGCACCTCGATCCGGACAACGCCGCCGCCGTGCGGACCGCGGTCTCCCGCCTGCTGCGCGGGCGCACCGGCGTGATCGTCGCGCACGACGCGGGCTGGGCCGGCGTCGTCGACGAGATGGCCCGGATCGACGGCGGACGGCTTCGCAGCCCACTGGAGGTCGTGCGTGCGAACAGCCGCTAGAACAGCGTCGTCCGCGCACGGGCCGTTGTGGCGGATGGTGGGGCTGGCCCGCCCCCGCGGGGCCCGCTTCGCCCTCGGTGTGCTGGCCGGGGCGATCGCCACCGCGTCCGGGGTCGGGCTGCTCAGCCTCGCCGCGTGGCTGATCGCGACGGCGGCCACCTCACCCCCGGTCACCGCGCTGAGCGTCGCGGTCGTGCTGACCAGGGCGCTCGGGGTGACCCGCGGCGTGGCCCGCTACCTGGAACGGCTCGTCACCCACGACGCCGCGCTGCGGACCCTGGCCGACGCCCGGGTCCGGGTCTACGCGCGGCTGGCGCGCACCGAACCGATCCGCCGGTTCCGTTCGGGCGACCTGGTGTCGCGGCTGGTCAGCGACACCGACGCGACCCAGGACCTGCTCGTCCGCGGTCTCGCCCCGCCGCTGGCCGCGGTGGTGACCGGCGCCGCGGCCGTCGGGCTGAGCACCGCGCTGCTGGTGCCCGGCGGGCTGCTGCTGGCCGGCGGGCTGCTGCTCGCCGGGCTCGCTGTCCCGCTCGTCGCCGCGACGCTCGGCCGCGCCCCGGGACGCCGGCAGGCCGCCGCCCGCGGCGAGCTGTCCACCGCACTGGTGGACGCGCTGCACGGCGCCCCCGACCTGGTCGCGTACGGCGCCATGGACCGGGCGGTGCGCCGCGTCGAGCGCGCCGACGCCAAGCTCACCCGGGTCGCGCGCCGCGACGCGGGGTTGCTGGGTTTCGGCGCGGGCGCGTCGGCGCTGATCGCCGGCCTGACGCTGTGGGGCACCCTGCTGCTCGGCGTCGCCGCGGTCGAGGCCGGGATGCTCGGCCCCATTCCGCTGGCGGTACTCGTGCTGACCGCACTGGCCGCGTTCGAGATCGTCGCCCCGCTCCCCGCCGCCGCCGCCCGGCTGGGCGCGATCCGGGCGAGCGGCGCGCGGCTGTTCGACGTCCTGGACACCCCGCCCGCGGTGCGCGGCCACGCGGGCGGGGCCCTCCCCCCGGGTGCGCTGCAGGTCCGCGACCTGCGGGTGCGCTACGGCCCCGGCGAGCCGTGGGCCCTCGACGGCCTGGATCTCGACCTTGCTCCGGGAGCCCGCGTCGCCGTGGTCGGGCCGAGTGGGTCAGGCAAGAGCACGCTGGCCGCAGTGCTGTTCCGGTTCCGCGACCCGGACGCGGGCACGGTCCGCATCGGCGGTGCGGACCTCGCCGAGCACCCCCCCGACGCCGCCCGCGCGCTGATCAGCGGGGTACCCCAGCACCCGCACCTGTTCGCGAGCACGGTGCGGGAGAACCTGCGGCTGGCCCGGCCCGGCGCCACCGACGCCGAGCTGTGGGACGTGCTCACCCGGGTCCGGCTGGCCGCCGACGTCACCGCGATGCCGCACGGGCTGGACACCGACGTCGGCACCCACGGCACCCGGCTCAGCGGCGGCATGCGGCAGCGGCTCGCCCTGGCTCGTGCGCTGCTCACCGACGCGCGGCTGCTCGTGCTCGACGAGCCGACCTCGCACCTCGACCCGGGCACCCGCGACGCCGTGGTCGACGACCTGCTCGCCGCGACCGGGGACCGCGGCCTGTTGCTCATCACCCACGACCTCGCCCGGCTGGACCGGATGGACGCGATCCACGTCGTGGTGGGTGGGCGGGTCGTGCAGCGCGGCACGCATGCCGAACTGCTGGCGCGTGACGGCTGGTACCGCCGGGCACACCGGCTGCCCGCCGGCACCCGCCCCGGCGTTCCGGCGTCCTGATCCGCCGGGCACCACCGGTACCGCGTCGCCCGGCCGGCGGCGTGCGGCGAGGTGCTGCACCGGCTTGCCCCGGGTACGGGCGCGGGACCGCCTGCGGCGGCTCTGTTCGTCCGCTTCCTCCCGACAAGGAGGTCGTCACGTGCTCGACAACAGCCGCGGCACCGGACCGGCGTCCGAGCCACCGGAGACCGACCCGTGGTGGAGCGCCGTGGTCTACCAGGTTTACCCGCTCAGCTTCGCCGACTCGAACGGCGACGGCGTCGGCGACCTCCCCGGCATCACCGCCCACCCGGACCATCTCGCCGACCTCGGCGTGGACGTGTTGTGGCTGTCGCCGGTCTACCCCTCACCGCACGACGACAACGGCTACGGCATCAGCGACTACACCGGCATCGACCCGGTGTTCGGCACGCTCGACGACTTCGACGCGCTGCTCGCCGCCCTGCACGACCGCGGCATGAGACTGATCATGGATCTGCTCGTCAACCACACGTCCGACGAGCACCCCTGGTTCGTCGAGTCCCGCTCCGGCCGGGACGACCCCAAGCGCGACCGGTACTGGTGGCGCGACCCCCGCCCGGGCCCGGTCCCCGAGCCGACCGACTGGCACTCGTTCTTCTCCGGCTCGACCTGGGAGCAAGACGACGCCACCGGGCAGTACCAGCTGCACCTGTTCTCCCGCAAGAACCCGATCCGAACTGGGAGGACCCGCAGGTCCGGGAGGCGGTCCACGCGATGATGCGCTGGTGGCTGGACCGGGGCGTCGACGGCTTCCGGATGGACGTCATCAACCTGATCTCGAAGCGGTTGCCGCTGCGCGACGGCGAGCCGCTGCCGGGCAGCCCCTTCGGTGACGGATCGGGCGAGTACGTGAACGGGCCGCGGATCCACGAGTTCCTCCAGGAGATGCACCGCGAGGTCTTCACCGGCCGGCCCGGCACGTTCCTCACCGTGGGTGAACAGCCGGGCGTGACCCTCGACCACGCCCGGCTGTTCACCGACCCGGCGCGCCGCGAGGTCGACATGGTGTTCGGCTTCGAGCACGTCCAGCTCGACCAGGGCGCCACCAAGTGGGACCCCGTGCACCACGACCAGCCGTGGGCCGTGTCGCGCTTCGGCGACGGCACCGCGCGGTGCGCCACGATGCTGGCCACGGTGCTGCACCTGCACCGCGGGACGCCCCACGTCTATCAGGGCGAGGAACTGGGCATGACCAACGCGCCGTTCGCCGGGATCGCCGACTACCGCGACATCGAGTCGGTCAACTTCCACACCGCCGGCCTCGCCGCCGGCCGCGACGAGGCCGGCGTGCTCGCCGTGTTGCGGGCCCGCAGCCGCGACACCGCGCACACCGATCCGGTGGGACGCCACGGCGCCGGCCGGATTCACCACCGGCACCCCATGGCTCCGGGTGAACCCGAACCACGTCACGATCAACGCCGCGGTGCAGCGCGACGACCCGGGCTCCGTCCTCGCGCACTACCGCCGGCTCATCGACCTGCGGCACAAGGAACCGGCGGTCACGCACGGCCACTTCACCCTGCTGCTGCCCGACGATCGATGCGTCTACGCGTTCACCCGGCTCCACCGCGACACCGAGCTGGTGGTGCTGGGCAACTTCACCGCGGACACGGTCGGCGTCCCCGATGCCGCGCCGTGGGCGGCCACCGAACTGGTGATCGGCAACCACCCGCCGCCGCGCGACCACGGCGAGCTGCGCCCGTGGGAGGCCCGCGTGTATCGCCGCACCCTCCGATAGCCGCTGCGCGCGCAGGGATCCGCCGCCACCGATCGGAGGGACCTCCGGCGCCTCGGGCGGCGGGCTGCTACTGCGCGTCGGACCTGTCGCCGCCCACGTCGTGGGCGCCGCCGTGGTGGCCGGCGTCGCCGCCATCGCGTGGCACGTCCGGCGAGGCCGGGCCGCGGCGCTCCGCCTGCAGCCGGCGGGTCTGCTCGGACACCCCGGCCGCGAGCAGCCCGGCAGCGGCGTCGACAAGCTGGCTGACGAACAGCCGGTGGTCGCTGCGGCCGGTGTCCTGTGCCCGGTGCGCGAGTTCGACGGCGACGAAACGCAGCGTGTGGAACCGCCGGTGCAGATCGACCGCGGCCGGGTCCAGCAGCGGGGCGAGCAGCGCCCGCCAGCGGGCCATGCTGTCCCCCGGCTCACCGACGCCCAGCGGTTCGACCGTCGGCTCGCGCCGGGTGAGCAGGTCGGCCAGCGTGCGCAGGTATCCGGCCCCGGCGGCACCCTGCTCCAGCTCGACCGCGAGTGGGCGGACCAGGGCCCCGGCGAGCTCGTGCAGGCCCGCGACCGGGTCGGTGGGACCGGCGGCCTCGTAGGCGTCGAGCAGCGCGTGCCGGTGCGCCTCGATCTCCCCGCGGTGCCGGTCGAGCAGCGCCCGGATCAGGCCGTCGCGGTCGGTGAACCAGTACTGCGCGGCCAGGACGTTGCGGGCGCCGGCAGCGCGGCCGATCTCGCGCAGGGACACCGCCTCGCTGCCCCGCTCGGCGAAGAGGGTCTCGGCCGCGGCGAGGAGCCGGGACCGCGTGTCCTGCGCGTCGGTCGGCCGCGTCACGCGCGCAGGTTACCGGGACGGGCCCGGCCGGCGACCCGTCGGGACGCCGGCCGGGCCACTGCTCACACCTGCGAGAGCAGGGCCCGCATCTCGTCGATCTCGCCCTGCTGGGCGTCGACGATCGCGCGGGCCAGGGCGAGCGCCTCCGGGGCGGAGCCCTGGTCGATCTGGGCCTGCGCCATCCGTACGGCGCCCTCGTGGTGGGCGATCATGAGCTGCAGGAACAGCCGGTCGAAGTCGGGGCCGGCGGAGCGGTCGAGCTGCGCCATCTCCTCGGCGGTCATCATCCCGTCCATCCCGCCGTGGTCCATGCCGTCCATCGAGCCGCCGCCCATCGAGCCCTGGTCGATGCCGCCGTGGTCCATGTCGTCCATCGACTCGACGTCCATCCGGCTGTGGTCCATCGGATCGTGGTCGGTGTGGACCGCCTCGTCGGCGCCCCACCGCTCCAGCATCCCGGTCATGGTCGAGATCTCCGGGCCCTGCGCGGCCTCGATCCGCCGGGACAGATCGGCCACCTGTGGGTTCGTGCTCCGGTCGGGTACCAGGCGGGTCATCTCCAGCGCCTGGCGGTGGTGCACGACCATACCGCCCGCGAAGCGGAGGTCGGCCTGGTTGTGCGCGTCGGCGCCGGCCGCGGGCGCCGGCGACGGAGCCGGGGCCGCGGGGCCGGCCGGGCTGGAGCAGCCGGCCAGGGCCAGGCCCGCCAGCAGGGCCACGCCCAGGGCGCGGGTCATCGTCGTGCGTGCTGTGGTGCTCATCGAACCTCTCCGGGTACGTGCGATCGACCGAGGGGAAGCGGGTGATCGGTTCTCCTCAGCGCCGCAGCACGCAGAGTTGGGCGAGCCGCCGGGGCACCGGTGGTGGTGGACCGCGCGGCCGGATGCGGACTCCCGCGGGGCGGCGGGGAGCGGCCAGGACGTGGCGCAGCAAGCCGAGCAGCACGGCCGCGACCGCCAGCAGGCCGACGGCGGTGAGCACCGCGAGGCACAGGTGCAGCAGGTCGCCGTGGTCACCGTGGGAACCGGCCGGGGCCGGCGCCGCGCCGGGACCGGGATGCCCGGCGGGCTCGTGGGGGCCGGCATGCGCGGCTGGCTCGATCGCGCCGACGGGGGTCGTCGCAACAGCCGCCACCGCACCGTGTCGGACGTCGGGCTGATCACTGGCCACCGGGAGCTGGTGCATGCCGATCAGTCCGACGAGCAGCGACAGCACGACCACGGCCCGGACCGGCCACGGTCGCAGCGAGCGCCCCGTGAAGATCATCGAAATCGACCATACCGGACGTCCGGGGCCCGGATGCGGCACGTGGTGCCGCACGCCACGTACCGCACCCGGGGATCGGCTGCCCGACCGGGGCCGGTCGACGATCAGGCCTTCGGGCCGCCGGCGACGTAGATGACCTGCCCGGACACGAAACCGGCCCCGTCACTGACCAGGAACGACACGGTGTGCGCGATGTCGTCCGGCTGCCCGGCGCGAGCCACCGGGATCTGGGCCGCCCGGGCGGCCACGTAGGTCTCCCAGTCCTCACCGATCCGCTCGGCGGTCGCCTTGGTCATGTCCGAGACGATGAACCCGGGCGCGATGCAGTTGGCCGTCACACCGAACTTGCCCAGCTCGATGGCCAGGGTCTTGGTGAAGCCCTGCAGGCCGGCCTTCGCCGTGGAGTAGTTGGCCTGGCCACGGTTGCCCAGCGCCGAGGTGGACGACAGGTTGACGATCCGGCCCCACTTCGCAGCCACCATGTGCTTCTGCACCGCCCGGCTCATCAGGAACGACCCGCGCAGGTGCACACCCATCACGGTGTCCCAGTCGGTCTCGGTCATCTTGAACAGCAGGTTGTCCCGGGTGACACCGGCGTTGTTGACCAGCACGGTCGGCGCCCCGAGCTCGGCGGCGACCCGGGCCACCGCGGCCTCGACCTGCTCGGCGTCGGCCACGTCCGCCCCGACTGCCAGCGCCCGGCCCCCGGCCGCCTCGATCGCCTCGACCGTGCCCTTGGCGGCCGACTCCTCCAGGTCGATCACCGCGACGGCGAACCCGTCGCGGGCCAGCCGCTCCGCGGTGGCGGCACCGATGCCGCGTGCGGCCCCGGTGACGATCGCGACGCGGGACTGGGGCTCGCTCATGCTGTTCTCCTCCGTGTACTCCGACCGGTGCGGCGCTGCGCCGGCGGACGGCCCTGGGCCGGCCGGGGGGCGCCGAGCCGATCGTCGCACCCGCAGCGTCGATCACGATGCGCTGGGGCCGATCTCACCCGGTACGTGCGGGAGCAGGCCCTGCGTCGTCCGTCGCGCTGCCGCGGCGAGCCCGAGGGCACGGCCGGTGCGGACGTCATCGGGATCGCCGGCCAGGTTCTCGGCCACGAGCAGGGCTGCCGAGCTCGCCGCCGCGGCGGCCAGCAACGCGCCGGCCGCGGCGTCCCCGCGCAACCGCGGGTTGCCCTCCCGGGCGAGGCCGGCGGCCAGACCGGTGATCTCCCCCGCCACCGCGGCGACGTCGAGCGGGACGTCGACGGTGTCGTCGAGCGCCTCACGCAGCCGCGAGGGCCACATCCAGGGGTCGTCCTCCCGCGGGGTCCGTGCGGCGATCCGGTAGTCGCGGTAGGCCGCGACGTCGGCGTCGGCCAGCGCCGCCGCGACGGCCCGCAGCTCGTCGGCCCGGGTGGCGATCCCGGCCGCCCCCGCCGTTGCGGGACCGGCGAAGCGAGCCGCCATCGCCGTGAGCGCCGCGGCCAGGGCGGTGGTCAGCGCCGCGGCGGAACCACCGCCGGGAGCCGCGGTCCGCCGCGCAACCGACTCGAGCAGCTCCGCGACGGTCAGGTCCAGCAGGATCGGGCTCGTGCGCGCTCCGTCCACGTTCGCGCCTCCTCGGCACGGCACAGCGCCGCCGGTCCCGCGGGGAGCCGGCGGCGCCGTGCCAGGTTCGGGAACAGGTTCAGGCGACGGGGATGTTCAGTTTGTCCGCTGCCATCCGGGTGCCCTCGACCCGGTTCTTGATCTTCTGGAAGGCCACGTCGCGGGCGTAGTCCGGGGAGCCGTGGCTGGGCTTCTCGTCGATGCTGAACGGCGAGAACCCGCAGTCGTCGGTGGCCCCGAGCTGCTCGCGCGGGATGAAGTTGGCCGCCCGGATCAGCGCGTCGGCGACCTCCTGCGGGCTCTCGATGCGCGGGTTCAGCGGGTTGATCACGCCGACGTAGGCCATCTGCGTGACGCCGTTCGCGTCCGAGCGCAGGTTCTTGCCGATCGAGGAGTAGACCGGGTCCTTGTCGCGCTCGCTGGCGAGCTGGATCAGGAAGTAGCCGGCGTTGATCTGGAACATCGACGGCAGCAGGTTGTTGTAGGGCACGTCCGCGGAGTGCACGGAGTCCCGGTCGCCGCCGGGGCAGGTGTGGATGCCGATGTTGGCGCGTTCCTCCGGGGTGAACCGGTTGAGCACCCGGTTGTTCAGCTCGATGAAGTGCGGCAGCATCCCGGCCCCGGTCCACGGGTTGCGCGGATCGGCCCGGGTCGCGAGCCGGCCCTCGGTGAAGTCCACCGACACACGCGCCGCGCCCGCCTCGAACGCCTTGCGGATGTCCGTCTCGGTCTCGTTGCAGAGGTCCTCCTCGAACTGCTCGCGCGAGTAGCCGGGGACCTCCTCCTGCAGCGGATAGAGCAGCGCGAGCATCGAGGGCGCGATGACCGCCTGCTTCATCGGCCGGCTCGCGATCTGCAGCGACCTGCACAGCGAGTCCGCCGCCCAGTTCTTGTAGCGGAACGGGCCCCCGGTCAGCCGTGGGAGCTGCCGGTGGTGGCCGTCGGCGAAGATCGCGAAGAACTGGCCGTTCTCGCCGGAGAGGTTGTCGGCCAGGCCGGTTCCGGCCAGCGTGTCGGTGATCGGATAGGTCGCGAAGCTCGACCAGCGCTGCTCGCCGTCGGAGATGATCGGCGAACCCGTCTCCTCGAAGCGCTGGATCGAGTCGCGCACCGCCGCTTCCTGCTCGGCCTCGAGCTGGTCACGGCCGATCTCGCCGGCGTCGTAGCGCGCGTACGCCGCCTGCAGGGTCGAGGGCCGCGGCAGCGAACCCACCGGTTCGGTCGGGATCCCGGTGCTCGTCCGCGGGTCGTAGCCGCTCATGGCGGTGTTCTCCTCAGCTCGGGTGGTGTGGCCGTGGCTCGTGCTCCTGCGCGGGGATCGCGGCGGCCACCGGTCACAGCCGGGTGAACCGCAGGCTCCACCGTCGCGTGCTGTCGAGGGCGACCAGGGTGACGAGACATGCGCATCTCGTTACGCGCCGGAAACGTACTCGCGTGACGCAGGTCACGTCAACGATCGACGAGGCCGGTGGTCACCGGGGTAGCCGCGAGCAGCCGGGCGGCCACGCCCTGATCGTCCGACAGCGCCAGGACGACGCCGTCGACCAGGTGGCGCACCCCTCGGCGAAGCCGCGCAACGGCCGGATCGAGGCCAGCACGGTGACCCGCTGCTCACCGAGGGCGTCGAGCAGCCGGCGCAGCGCCTCCGGCTCGTAGAGGGGCCGGGTGATCACGAACTGCGCGCCGGCGTCGGTCTTGCGAGCGGCGCGGCGGGCCTCGGCGGGGCGGTCGCGCAGGCCGGGGTTGATCCGCGCGCCGATCTCGAACGATGTCTTGCCGGCCAGCCGCAGGCCGTTGCAGTCCAGGCCCTCGTTGAGCCCGGCGAGCAGCTCGACCAGGCCGACCGGGTCGACGTCCCGGGCCCCGTCGACGTCGGGGTGGTCGCCCGGCAGCGGCGGGTTGCCGGTCTCGCACACCGCCCGGCGTGTGCCCGTCGCCGGTCGGTGCCGCGTTCGACGGACTCTCCGTCACCTGCGACGAGCACGACCGATCGCCCGAGCAGTACGACTGCCCGCCGCCCTCGCCGAAAGCGCGACGAACCATCGGCAGCCAGGACGGGACATCCGACTCTGCCGGCCGCCACCTCGACCCGCGCATCGTCGTGGTGGCGCGGGCCGACAACGGCCGGGACGGCAACCCGCATCGCGGCGGGGATGTGGATCTCGGCGGCCTGCGGGCGTCGCCAGGACTTGGTGCGCAGGCAGACCGCAGCAGCGACTAGCTGGCGGTGAGTGAGCAGTGCGTGGAGGAGGACACCGATGTCATTGATGAGGTTCGATCCGTTCACAGGTTTCGAGCGGCTGACGCAGCAGATGATGGGGGAGAGGCAGGGGCCCCGGCCCATTCCGATGTCGGCCTTCCGCAGGGGCGATCAGGTCCTCGCCTACTTCGACCTGCCGGGGGTCAGGCCCGAGGACGTCGACATCACCATCGAGCGCAACGTCGTCACCATCCGCACGGAACGGCGTCCCGCCTACCAGGAGGGCGACGAGGTGATCGTCGACGAGCGCCCCTACGGGGTCTTCACCCGGCAGGTGTTCCTCGGCGACAGCCTGGACCTGGAAAAGATGACCGCGGACTACGTGCGCGGCGAGCTGTGCCTCACCATCCCGGTCTCCGAGAAGGCCAAGCCCCGGCGGATCGAGCTCCAGGCCGGCGACCAGGAACCACAGCAGGTCACGGCGAGCGCTCCCGAAGGGGGCACCACGCAGGACGCGAAGGCCAGGCGCTAGACGAGGTGAGCGAGCACGCGCCGGCGGCCGGGCCGTAGGCGGCGACCCCGCCCGCCGGCGGCGCCGTCCGGCCCAGGGCCCGCCGCCGCTTCGCGCCGTGCCCGCGCGGAGTACCGCGTCACCGTCATCTGATCCGGCCCCCGCACTCCCCGGGCGGTGTGTCCGCCCGGGGCGGGTGCTATCGACCAGCGGTCCCACTCCTGTGGAGTGGGACCGCTGGTCTGTGCGCTCAGGGTGGGTCCGCGACCGGTTCGAACTCGGTGTCCAGCAGCAGGCGGGCGTCGAGGTCGCCCCAGTAGGCGGCCTGCTCGAGCACCTGGGCGGCCTCGTCCTCGTCACCGTGGTCGAGCAGGAACGCGCCGAGGTGGTAGCCCCAGGAGGGCTCGTCGAGTTCCTTGGCCAGCCGGTACTCGCGTTCGGCGGCGGCCAGGTCTGATCTGCTGTGGTGCAGGAACATCGCGTAGTTGATGTGTGCCTGCTGGGCGCCCAGCTCGATCGCGGTGCGCAACAGCTGCTCGGCTTCCTCCTGCCGGCCGAGCTCCGTAAAGACCTCAGCCAGCGCGCAGTAGGTCGTCGGTTTGGCGGCATCGAGGTGGTGCTCGGCCACGGCCTGCGCGGCGGCGACGTCGTGCAGGTCATGCAGCTGGGTACGGGCCAGGTTGGCCGGGGCGAGGGTGTCGCCGAGCTCGACGGCCCGCTCGAACATCGCCACCGCCTCCTCGAGGCGGCCCTGCTCGGCCAGGAACAACGCGAAGTTGTTCATCACCTGGCTGTCGTCCTCGGTGATCGCCATCCGGTATGCGCTCTCGGCCTCGTCGGTCGCGCCAAGGTCGGCCAGCACGTCGGCCAGCACACCAGCGAGATCGGTGCGTCCGCCGATGACCAGGGGGGCGAGCAGCTCCTGTGCCTCGATCAGCTGGCCACGCTCGATGTAGCCGCGGGCCAACAGCCGGGCCGCTTCGGGCTCACCCGCCGCGACAGCGTGTTCGAGGACCTCGATCGCCCGCTGGTGCGGGCGCCAATCAGTGGTGTCGTCGTCGAGCAACTCGGTGCCACGACGACTCAATGGGCCTATGTCAGGCTCGCTCAAGAAATTCACCCGCAATCTGCCCACAGCCTAGTCCACGTGCGGACCGCTTCCCGACCGCGCTGATCGCCGAGTGCCGCGGATGAGCAATTTCGGCTTCGAGCAGCTCGGCTGAGCTCACGATGTCCGCCGGCCCACCCCCCGACACGACTCGCCAGGCTCGCGCCGGCCCGGTCGTCCTGCCCCGCCCGCCGCGGAGGCGACCGACGGGCGGGCCCACTCGCAACGACGGGACCGATCCCGCCTGGTCACTGAGAAGACCGCAGCTTCGCGCAGAAGCGAACAATCGGACCTCCTGTCGCCGAACACAAGCACTCTGCATCGGATAGTGGCGATCGGCCACTGATACGTGTCACCGCCGTTCTGCCATGCTGCTGTGCCGCAGCCGTTTGCCGGGGGCGCTGTCCGGCGACCCGGCAGGGGCGGAGGAGGTGCGCATGTCCGGCCCGCCCGACCCGACCGGCTGGCCACGACCCGTTCGGCCCGCGATCACCGCTCGCGCCGCCTACCGGCTCGGCCCGCTCGTCCGCCGAACCGGGCCTGCCGGTGGCTCGCCGCGCGCATCGAGGCGTCACCGCGGCCGCGGCGCTGGTTCACCGGCGCCGCACGGCGAAGCAAGGCGCAGCTGTTCGGTTGCCGGATGCCGGGCAGTGCGCGCTGCCCGCCACCGGGTCCAGCTCGTGGCTGAACTACTGGCAGGGCCGCGACGAGGACCTCTGGACCGGCGACGACGGGCTGGCCGCGCCCCCCGCGGTGCGACGGGGCCCGCCGAGATCGGGCCGCCCCGCGGCGTGGACCCCGGCGCCGTCAGCGGCAAAGCGGCCCTGTTGCGCGGCTGGGTCGACGCGGCGACGCTCGGCATCCCCGATGTGCTGCTGACCGGGGACCATCCCTGCTCCGGCGACAGTCCCGACGCCACCGGTGTTCGACCTGGACAGCGTCCAGGTCGTGTGGCCCGCCCGGACGCTGCGCGAGCAGGGCACACCGCTGTCCGGGCGCGTGGTGGACCCGAAGCCGGACCGGCTGATCGGCGCGGTGGAGAACCGTTCGCTCCCTGCGTGCGCTCGAGTTCGTCCGGAGCCGGGCACCCGGCGTGCATGTACCCGACGACGTCGTCCGGCGGCTGCGCGGTGTGCCTGCGGACCGGGTCGCGGCGGAGGGCATCGCGCTGTGCGTGGAGATGATCCGGCGGTTGCGGGAGGTACCCGGCGTGGCGGGGTGCACGTGATGGCGTTCGGCTACGAGCGCGGGACCCCGGAGATCCTCAGCCGGGCCGGGGTGGCTCCGGACGCGCTGGGGCTGCTCGTGGAGAAACCGCTGCGCCTGGGCCCGGCGCTGCTCGCCGAGGCCGCACCCGCGCACTTCGCCGCCACCGGCGCCGCCGTCGGGTTCTGGCGGGCCTGCCGGCAGGGCCTGCGACTGCAGGAGCGCTACGTCTGCTCGTCAGCCCGGACTGCGGGCTGCGCCCCCTGCCGGACCCCATCGCCCGCGCGAAGCTGCACGCCGTGTTCACCGCCCACGACAATCTGCTGTGAAGGGTCGCGACGAAGGAGCGCACATGATCCCACTGGCCGAGAACGAGCATCTGTTCACCTCCGAGTCGGTGACCGAGGGGCACCCGGACAAGGTCGCCGACCAGATCTCCGACGCGATCCTCGACGCCGCCCTGGCCGGCGACCCGAACTCGAGGGTCGCGTGCGAGACGCTGGTGACCACCGGGCTGGTCGTGGTCGCCGGCGAGATCACCACGACGACCACGATCGACATCACCGGCGTCGTCCGGGACACGCTCTGCCGGATCGGCTACGACAGCGGCGATTTCGGCTACGACGGCCGGCACTGCGCAGTGATGGTCGCGCTGGACAAGCAGTCGCCGGACATCGCCCAGGGTGTCGACATGGCCCACGAGCGGTGCGGCAAGCTGTCGGAGGACGAACTCGACGGCACCGGGGCGGGCGACCAGGGGATGATGTTCGGCTTCGCGACCCGCGAGACACCCGAACTGATGCCCCTGCCGATCGCGCTCGCGCACCGGTTGTCGCGCCGGCTCTCGCAGGTGCGCAAGGACGGCACGCTGCGCTACCTGCGTCCGGACGGGAAGACCCAGGTCACGGTGCGCTACCGGGACGGGGCGCCGGTAGCGGTGGAGAAGGTGCTGATCTCCACCCAGCACTCCGAACAGGCCACCGCGGAGCAGATCCGGGCCGACCTCTGGGAGCACGTCCTGGCGCCGGTCCTGCCGGCCGAGCTCTACTCCCCCGAGGAGCTCGCCGAGAACTTCTACGTCAACCCGACCGGCCGGTTCGTCATCGGCGGCCCGGTCGGGGACGCGGGGCTGACCGGCCGCAAGATCATCGTCGACACCTACGGCGGCTTCGCCCGGCACGGCGGCGGCGCGTTCTCCGGCAAGGACCCGTCCAAGGTGGATCGCTCCGCGGCCTACGCCGCCCGCTACGTCGCGAAGAACATCGTGGCCGCCGGGCTCGCCGACCGGGCCGAGGTGCAGGTGGCCTACGCGATCGGGATGGCCCGGCCGCTGTCGCTGTTCGTCGAGACGTTCAGGACCGAGCAGGTGCCGCTGGCGACGATCCGCAAGCTCGTCGACGATCACTTCGACCTGCGCCCCGCCGCGTTCCGCAGCCACCTGCGACTACACCGGCCGATCTACGCCAAGACCGCCGCGTACGGTCATTTCGGCCGCACCGATCCGGACTTCACCTGGGAACGGACCGACAAGGCGGCCGAGCTGCGCGCCGCGGCCGGGCTCGGCCCGCAATGAGCCCGCCGTGAGCGAGGAGAGGCCGTGCCGTTCCCGTCGGACCTGCAGATCGCCCGCGGTGCCGCCCTCAAGCCGCTGACGGACATCGCCACCGAGATGGGCATCGGGCCGCATCTGCTCGAGCCGTACGGCGAGCACGTCGCGAAGATCAAACTGAAGGCGATCG
>NZ_JAHDTG010000063.1 GCF_018531475.1 Pseudonocardia mahuensis | reverse complement strand
CAGGCCCGGCCCGACACCGCGGCCCCGCCCGCGGACGCCGCCGCGCCGGGCGGTCCCGAAGGTGGTGCGCCCGACACTGCCCCGGCCCCCGCCGACCAGGCCGGGAACCCGGCTCCCGCCGCCGCGCCCGACCCGGCCGTTCCTGCAGGTCAGACCGCCCCGGACGCGGGCGGAGCAGGCTGATGCCGGCGGCTCCGCCCCGGTCCCGGCCGGCCGGTGCGGCGCGCAACTCACCGTCGCGGCGGCCTGCGCCGCCGCGCCGGCCCGCCGCACGCACCGGTGATCTCGCGCGCCGGATGAAGATCGGCCGGATCCTGCTGGTCGTCGCTCTCGCGCTGAGTGGGCTCAAGCTCGTCGCGGTGCAGACCGTGCAGTCCGCCGAGCTGACCGCGAACTCCGCGAAGCAGCGCACCAGCAAGATCACGATCGCGGCCGAGCGCGGTTCGATCCTCGATCGCGCGGGCAACCCGCTCGCCTTCAGCACCGAGGCCCGCGCCCTGGTGACCAACCCGCGTCTGATCAGCTCGATCAAGGGTGACGGGGCGGCCGCCTACAAGGCCGACATGGCCGCCGCCGTCGCACAGCGCACCGGCGGGGATCGCAACGCCCTGCTCGCGTCGCTGAACAGTGACCGCGGCTACGTCGTGCTCGCGCCACTCGCCGACCCCGACGTGGCCCGCGCGATCCGGGAGCAGTTCCCGGAGATCGCCGAGGAGAAGCGCGAGTCGCGCCAGTACCCCGGTGGGACGCTTGCCGCCAACGTCATCGGCGCCGCCTCCTGGAACAGCACGGACCAGAAGCTGAGCGGGCTGATCGGGCTGGAGAGCTCGCAGGACAACCTGCTGGCGGGTGCCGACGGCATGCGGATCGTGGACACCGCCGAGGGCAGCTCCACGGTGATCCCCGGCAGCACCCGCGCCGAACGCCCGGCCACCCCCGGTTCGGACGTACAGCTGACGCTGGACTCCGACCTGCAGTACTCGGTGCAGCGCCAGCTCGGCGACTACGTGACCAGGACCGGTGCCAAGGGCGGCTCGGCGGTGGTGCTGGACGCCGCGACCGGCGAGGTCCTCGCGCTGGCCAACGGCGCCACCTTCGACCCGGCCAACCTCGCGGGCGCCGACAACAAGCTGCTGGGCAACGCGGCGGTGTCCAACCCGTTCGAGCCGGGCTCCGTCAACAAGGTCGTCACGATGGCGGCCGCGCTGGAGTACGGGCTGGCGAACCCCGAGGACGTGCTGGCGGTCCCCGGCAGCATCAAGGTCGCGGACCGGACGGTCAACGACGCCTGGAAGCACGGGGTCGAGAACTACACGCTGACCGGCGTGCTGGCGAAGTCGTCCAACGTCGGGACGATCATGATGGCGCAGAAGGTCGGGGAAGACCGATTCGCCGACATGCTGACCCGGTTTGGGCTGGGCCAGCGGACGGGCGTCGGCCTGCCCGGGGAGAGCGCCGGGCGGGTGCCGGCGCGGGAGTCCTGGTCCGGGTCGACCTTCGGCAACCTGCCCATCGGCCAGGGCCTGTCGATGACCGTGCTGCAGATGGCCGGGATGTACCAGGCCGTGGCCAACGACGGCGTGCGGATCCCGCCGCGGATCATCTCCGCCACGATCGGCCCCGACGGGGCGCGGACGCCGTCGCCCGCGCCGGAGCCGGTGCGGGTCGTCTCGCCGGAGACCGCACAGAAGCTGCGCACCATGCTGACGGCCGTGACCCAGGACGCCCGCGGGCAGCGGGGGACCGGACCGGCGGCTGCCGTGCCCGGCTACCAGGTGGGCGGCAAGACCGGGACCGCACAGCAGGTCGACCCGTCCTGCGGGTGCTACGCGTCGTCGACCTACTGGATCACCTTCGCCGGGATGCTGCCGGCGCAGGACCCGCGGTACGTCATCGGGATCATGCTCGACGCGCCGCAGGGCGGTACCAGCGCGGCGCCGCTGTTCCACGACATCGCGAGCTACCTGGCCCAGCGCGAGCAGATCCCGGTGAGCACCCAACCGGCCCCGGTGCAGACGCTCGTCGCACCCTGAGCGCATCGGCCCGACATGCAGCCGCAGGGCACCGCCGCCGCCGGTCCGGGCGGCGGCGCCGGTGCGCGCGGTCCGGTGCCCCACCTGGCTCTCGGTCCGGCGCCCTGGCCGGCGCCCCGCTCTGCTCCGGGCCCCGCTTCCGGCACTGACAACGACCGCCGCGGCCACTGGTCGGCCCTCGGCGCCGACCGGCCGCGCGGCCGCCGAGATCGGCGTCGCGGCAGCGTGGACCGTGCCCACCGCGGTACGCGCCGCCCGGCTGTCGATCACCGGCGGTGGCCTCGCGGTCACCGGCCGGTCGTCGGGGCGGTCCCGCGACCCGGTTCGGTGCGGCTCGACGGTCACCGGTGGGCTGCCTGCGGCAGGTGGCGGGACCGGTCGGCGGGCGGGATCCGGGAAGCCGGTGCGCCGCAAGGCGGATCCGGGTCGCCGGTAGCCTTCCCCGACGTGTCGCCCGCCTGCTCATCCGTCCCGGACGGAGCCACCGCGCCCGCACGGCCGGCGCACGTACGGTCGCTCGAACCGGCCGCGCTGGCCGCCGCGACGGGCGCCGAGCTCCGCCCACCGGCCACCGGTCCGACGCCGTCCCGCCCCGTCTCCGGGGTCACCCTGCGTGCGGCCGAGGTCCGCCCCGGCGACCTGTTCGCCGCGTTGCCCGGCGCCCGCGCGCACGGTGCGGACTTCGCCGCGGTCGCGCTGGCGGCCGGGGCCGCCGCCGTGCTCACCGACCCCGACGGTGCGGCCCGCCCGGCGCTCGCCGGAGCCGACGTCCCACTCCTCGTCCACCCCCACCCCCGCGACGTGCTCGGAACCGTCGCCGCGCACGTCTACGGGGACCCCACGGCGCACCTCGACGTGATCGGGGTGACCGGGACCAGTGGCAAGACCACCGTCGCGCACCTGCTCGAGGCCGGGCTGGCCGCCGGTGGGCGGATCCCCGGGCTGCTGGGCACCGTGCAGACCCGCGTGCACGGCCCGGACGGCGAGAGCCTGCCCAGCGTCTTCACCACCCCCGAGGCCCCGGACCTCCAGGCGGTGTTCGCGACCATGGCCGAGGCCGGGGTCACCGACGTCGCCATGGAGGTCTCCAGTCACGCCCTCGCGCTCGGCCGGGTGGCCGGCACCCGGTTCGCCGTCGGTGCGTTCACCAACCTGTCCCAGGACCACCTCGATTTCCATGCCGACCTGGACGACTACTTCGAGGCCAAGGCACGCCTGTTCGACGGCCGGGCCCGCCACCACGTCATCTGCGTCGACGACGAGTGGGGCGTCCGGCTGGCCGCCCGCACACCCGGCGCGGTGACCGTCTCGACCACCGGCGCGGCCGACTGGCGGGCGCAGGACGTCGCGACCGATCCCGACGGCACCCAGCGGTTCACCGCCGTGACCCCCGACGGCGTGGCGATCCCGGTCCGGCTGCGGCTGCCGGGGGCGTTCAACGTGAGCAACGCGCTCGTCGCGCTGGCCTGCCTGGACGCGGTGGGGATCCCCGCCGCGGTGGCGGCGGAGCGGTTCGCCGATCTGACGGTCCCGGGCCGGATGCAACGCGTCGAGGCGGGCCAGCCGTTCGTGGCGGTCGTCGACTACGCGCACAAGCCCGCCGCGGTGGCCGCCCTGCTCGACGCGCTGCGCGGCCAGGTCGAGGGCAGGGTTCTCGTCGTGCTGGGCTGCGGCGGCGACCGCGACACCGGCAAGCGGCCGCTGATGGGCGCGGTCGCCGCGGCCCGCTCCGCGCTGCTGGTGATCACCGACGACAACCCGCGGACCGAAGATCCGGCCGCGATCCGCGCGGCGATGCGGGCCGGAGCCGAGGCCGAGCCGCGTCGCGGCGACCTGCTGGAGATCGGCGACCGGCGGGCGGCGATCGCCGCGGCGGTGGCGATGGCCAAGCCGGGCGACGCCGTGGTCGTGGCCGGCAAGGGCCATGAGACCGGCCAGGAGATCAACGGCGTCAAGTACCCCTTCAACGATGTCGACGAGCTGGTGGCCGCGATCGTCGCGGCCGGCGGGGACGCCTCGTGACGAGCGACCCGAGCAGGATCGGAAGTACTGAATGATCGAGATGCGGCTGGCCGAGATCGCCGCCGTGACCGGGGGCCGGTTGCACCGCGCGTCCGGCGACGAGCGGGTCACGGCGGTGGAGTTCGACTCCCGTGCGGTGGGCGCGGGTGGGCTGTTCCTCGCGCTGCCCGGCGAGCGCGCCGACGGGCACGACTTCGCCGCCGCCGCGGTGGCGGCCGGGGCGACGGGAGTGCTCGCGGCCCGGGAGGTCGACGCCCCCGCGGTGATCGTCCCGCCCACGGAGCAGGCCGCCGGGACCTATCTGGCCGAGTTCGACCCCACGGGCGCCGGTGCCGCCGTGCTCGCCGCGCTGGGCCGGCTGGCCCGGCACGTCGTGGACACCCTCGGGGACCTGACCGTCGTCGGGGTGACCGGCAGTTCGGGCAAGACCTCGACCAAGGACCTGCTCGCCGCGGTGCTCGGCCCCCTCGGCCCGACCGTGGCCCCGCCGGGGTCGTTCAACAACGAGCTGGGCCACCCCTGGACCGCGCTGCGTGCCGACGCGGCCACCCGCCACCTCGTGCTCGAGCTGTCCGCCCGTGGCGCCGGGCACGTCGCCGCGCTGTGTGCGATCGCTCCGCCGCGGATCGGTGTGGTGCTCAACGTCGGGCGGGCGCACCTCGGCGAGTTCGGCTCTGCGGAGGCGATCGCCCGGGCCAAGGGTGAGCTCGTCGAGGCGCTGCCCGCGGCGGCGCAGGGCGGGGTCGCGGTGCTCAACGCCGACGACCCGGCCGTCGCTGCGATGGCCGGCCGCACCACCGCCCGGGTCGTCACCGTCGGACGGGCCCCCGGGGCGACCGTCCGCGCCGAGGACGTGACCCTCGACGCGGGTCGTCCACGGTTCCGGCTGGTCACCCCCGCCGGGGACGCGACCGTCGCGTTGCAGCTCGTCGGCGTCCACCACGTCGGCAACGCGCTGGCCGCCGCCGCGGTCGGACTCGAGCTGGGCGGCACGCCGGCCGGGGTGGCTGCCGCGCTGTCGGCCAGCCGGCCGGTCTCGCGCTGGCGGATGGAGCTCACCGAGCGCCGTGACGGGGTGACCGTGGTCAACGACGCGTACAACGCCAACCCGGAGTCGATGCGGGCCGCGCTGCAGGCGCTGGTCGCGATCGGCGCCGCCGGGCCACCGGGCGGGGGCGGGCGCCGTACCTGGGCGGTGCTGGGCCGGATGGCCGAGCTGGGGGAGCAGACCGCGGCCGCGCACGCCGAGATCGCCGCCGCCGCCACCGAGCTGGGTGTCGACCGCCTCGTCGCGGTCGACCACGGCGAGTACGGCCCGTCGGCCGAGCACGTGGGTGACGTCGGCGCGGCGGTCGAGCTGCTGCGCGCCGAGCTGCGCCCCGGTGACGTGGTGCTGGTCAAGGCGTCCCGCGCGGTCGGCCTGGACCGGGTCGCCGCCGACCTGCTGGCCTCCCCCGACGACTCGAGCACGGAGCTGGTGTCCCGGTGAGAGGTGTCTTCGTCGCCGCCGGTGTCGCACTGGCGGTGTCCATCCTGCTGACCCCGTACCTGATCCGGTTCTTCGCCCGGCAGGGCTTCGGTCAGGAGATCCGCGCCGACGGTCCGGCCAGCCACAAGAGCAAGCGCGGCACCCCGACGATGGGCGGGGTCGCGATCCTGCTGTCGATCTGGCTCGGCTACGGGGTGGCCCACCTGCTCACCGGTGAGCCGATGACGGCCTCGGCGCTGCTGGTGCTGTTCCTGACCACGGCGCTCGGCATCGTCGGGTTCGTCGACGACTTCATCAAGATCCGCCGGCAGCGCAACCTGGGGTTGAACAAGACCTCCAAGCTCGTCGGGCAGCTGCTCACCGCGGTCGTGTTCGCGGTGCTCGCGCTGCGGTTCGCCAACGAGCGGAGCCTCACCCCGGCCTCGGACAAGCTGTCGTTCGTCCGCGAGATCGCGGTGCTGTCCTTCGGCGCGTTCGGCTTCGTGCTGTTCTGCTACCTGGTCGTGTCGGCCTGGTCGAACGCGGTGAACCTCACCGACGGCCTGGACGGGCTCGCGGCCGGCACCTCGGCGATGGTGCTCGCCACCTACGTGATCATCGGGTTCTGGCAGTTCCGCAACAGCTGCGCGCTGGCCTCGGCGGCCGGTTGCTACGAGGTGCGTGACCCGCTCGACGTGGCCGTCGTGGCGGCCGCGGCGATGGGTGGCTGCATCGGATTCCTGTGGTGGAACGCGGCCCCGGCCCGGATCTTCATGGGCGACACCGGTTCGCTCGCCCTCGGCGGGCTGATCGCCGGGTTGTCCATGGTCACCCACACCGAGCTGCTGCTCGTGGTGATCGGCGGCGTGTTCGTGGTCGAGGCGCTGTCGGTCGCGCTGCAGATCGTCGTGTTCCGCACGACGCGCAGGCGGCTGTTCCGGATGGCGCCGTTCCACCACCATTTCGAGCTGGCCGGGTGGGCCGAGACAACGGTGATCATCCGCTTCTGGTTGCTCGCCGCCGTCTGCGCCGCACTCGGGCTGGGCATCTTCTACAGCGAGTGGCTGACCGCCTCCGCAGGCCTGTGATGCCACCCGCCGCGTCATGGAGCCACAACACGCCCGTCGGGGCCGTGTGGACCGCATTGTGGAGCCATGACGCGCCCGTGGGTGCGGCGCGGACCGCGTTGTGGACCCACAACGCGCTCGTGGGCCCGGCGCGGAGGGCGTTGTGGAGCCATGACGCGCCTGTGGGGATGGGGTGGAGGCATGGGCGAGGGAACTGAGGGATCTGGCGTGAGTGATGAGCTGGCCGGGCGGCGGGTTCTGGTGGCGGGCGCGGGGATCTCGGGGCTGGCTGTTGCGGAGGCGCTGGTCGCGGCCGGCGCCCGGGTCACTGTGACCGACGACGATCCCGCGAGCCTGGCCGAGCTGCCCGCCGGTGCCGAGCCGGGCGACGGCGCGATCCCCGACGGCACGTCGCTGATCGTGACGAGTCCGGGCCGCCGCCCGGACCACCCGCTGGTCGCGACGGCCGCGGCCGCCGGGATCGAGCTGATCGGCGAGCCCGAACTGGCATGGCGGCTCGGGGCCGCACGACCCGAGCCCCCCGTGTGGCTCGCCGTGACCGGCACGAACGGCAAGACCACGACCGTCGGCATGCTCGCCGCCATCCTGCGTGCCGCCGGGCTCGACGCCGTTGCCTGCGGCAACATCGGCTACCCCGTGGTCAGTGCTGTCTGCGCGGGCCATCGGGTGCTCGCAGTGGAGCTGTCCAGCTTCCAGCTGCACTGGTCGCCCTCGGTCCGGCCGGCCGCCGGCTGCGTGCTCAACATCGCCGAGGACCACCTCGACTGGCACGGCGGCATGCCCGCCTACGCCGCGGCCAAGGCCGGGGCGCTCACCGGGCCGTTCGCGGTGGCCGGCGTCGACGACCCGGCCGCGGCGGCGTTGCTGGCCACCTCGCCGGCAGCGCACCGCGTCGGGGTGACCCTCGGCGAACCCGGCCCCGACCAGCTCGGCGTCGTCGACGGGATGCTCGTCGACCGGGCGTTCGGTGACGGACCGGTCCCGCTGATCGACGCCGGTCGGGTGTGCCCCGGCGGCCCGCCCGGCCTCACCGACGCCCTCGCCGCCGCCGCGCTGGCCCGCGCGCACGGCGTCTCCGCGGATGCCGTCCGCGCCGGTCTGGCCGGTTTCCGGCCCGGTCCGCACCGCGCCGCGCCGGTCAGCACGGTGGCCGGGGTGCGCTATGTCGACGACTCCAAGGCGACCAACCCGCACGCCGCGGACGCGTCGCTCGCCGCCCGGGCGGAGGCCCGGGTCGTGTGGATCGTCGGGGGGCTGCTCAAGGGGGCCTCGGTCGACGACCTCGTCGCCCGGCACGCCGCCCGGCTGGCCGCCGCCGTGGTGATCGGCACCGACCGGGCGGAGATCATCGCCGCACTGGCGCGACACGCGCCCGACGTCCCCGTCGCCGAGGTGATCACGGGTGACGATGACCCCATGACGACCGCCGTGCGCCGCGCTGCCGCGCTCGCCCGACCGGGTGACGTGGTCCTCCTCGCCCCGGCCGCCGCGTCGATGGACCAGTTCCGCGACTACGCGCACCGTGGTGAGGCGTTCACCGCGGCGGTCACGGCGCTGGCCGCGGGGACAGTACCCGGAGCGGAGGACGGCGGATGAGTCCGGCCCCGACCCGGCGCGGCGGTGCCCGCCCGGGCCGCAGGCCCGGCCCCGGCGCCCCCGCCCGGCTCGCCGGCCTGCGCGCCGCGGTCGCCCGGACGACCACGGCACTGGCGCAGTGGCTGCGCCGCCCGCTCACCTCGCTGCACCTCGTCCTCGCCGTGTTCGGGCTCCTGACGTCGTTCGGGCTGGTGATGGTGCTGTCCGCGTCGGCGGTGGAGGCCTTCGCCGCGGGCGGGTCGTCCTACTCGGTCTTCACCCGCCAGGTGATGTTCTGCGCGGTCGGGCTCGTGGTGTTCTGGATCGGGTTGCGGATCCCACCGCGTACCCTGCGCACACTCGCCCCGGCATTCCTGGTGCTGTGCACGGTGCTGCTCGCGCTCGTGCTCATCCCGGGGATCGGGACGGTGCGTGGCGGTTCGCGGGCCTGGTTCACGCTCGGCTCGTTCGCGTTCCAGCCCGGCGAGCCGGCCAAGGTCGCGCTCGCCCTGTGGGGGGCGCACGTGCTGGCCGCGCGGCGGGCGGTGATGCACCGCTGGAAGCACGCGCTGTCGCCCGTGGTGCCCGTCGCTCTGGTGATGGCCACCCTGCTCGTGCTCCAGCCCGACCTGGGGATGACGATCTCGCTCGGCATCGTGCTCATCGCTCTGCTCTTCTTCGCCGGGGCACCGGTGAAGCTGCTGGTGGCCCTCACCGTGGGGGCCATGGCCGGCGCCCTGATCCTGGGCCTGACGGCGGGCTACCGGCAGAGCCGGATCACCGCGTTCCTGTCCCCGTCCACGGCCGACCCGTTGGGCCCTGCCTACCAGGCCACCCAGGCCCTCTACTCGCTCGCCGACGGCGGGCTCCTCGGCGTCGGGCTGGGCCAGGGCCGGGCCAAGTGGAGCTACCTGCCCAACGCCCACAACGACTTCATCTTCGCGATCATCGGCGAGGAACTCGGCTTCGTCGGGGCGTTCGCAGTGCTCGCGCTGTTCGCGACCCTGGCCTACACCGGGCTGCGCATCGCCACGCGTAATACCGATCCGTGGCTGCGGATCGCGTGCGCGACACTCACCGTCTGGCTCGTCGCCCAGGCGGCGATCAATATCGGGTACGTCGTGGGCCTGCTACCGGTGACCGGGCTGCAGCTGCCCCTGATCTCGTCCGGAGGCACCTCACTGGTGGTCACCATGTTCGCGTTCGGCATCCTCGCGAACGCCGCCCGGCACGAGCCGGAGGCGATCGCCGCGCTGCGCTCGCACGGCCAGGGCAAGCTGGCCCGACTGCTCCGGCTGCCCCCGCCGGAGCCCTACCGCGCACCGGTCGCCCGGCCGCCGGCCCAGCGCGGGGCGGTGCGCAGATGAGCGCGTCGAACCTGTCCGTCGTCGTCGCCGGCGGGGGCAGCGCCGGGCACATCGAGCCTGCGCTGGCCTTCGCCGATGCCGTCCGCAGGCTGCGCCCGGACGCCGAGGTCACCGCGCTCGGCACCGAGCGCGGGCTCGACACCCAGCTGATCCCGGCCCGCGGCTACAAACTCGAGCTGATCCCGCCGGTGCCGCTGCCCCGCAAACCCAGCGGCGACCTGCTGCGGCTGCCCGGGCGGGTGCGCACGGCCGTCTCCCGGGTCCGCCAGGTGCTCGACCAGGTGCACGCCGACGTCGTCGTGGGGTTCGGCGGGTACGTCGCGCTGCCGGCCTACCTGGGTGCCCGCGGCCGCACCCCGATCGTGGTGCACGAGGCCAATGCCCGCGCCGGGCTGGCGAACAAGGTCGGGGCCCGGTTCGCCGCGGCCGTCGGGACCGCCGTGCCCGGCAGCGGGCTGCCCGGCGAGCAGGTCGTCGGGATGCCGCTGCGGCGGGCGATCACCGGGCTGGACCGCGCCGCACTGCGCGCGCAGGCCCGCGCGCACTTCGGGCTGCCCGCCGAGGGACCGGTGCTGCTGGTCTTCGGTGGCTCGCAGGGGGCGCGTACGCTCAACACCGCGATCGCCGCGGCGCTGCCCGGGTTCGTCGACGCCCGCGTCGCGGTGCTGCACGCGCACGGGCGGACCGGTACCGCCGCGGCCCCGGCACCCGGCTACGTGCCGTTGCCCTACATCGACCGGATGGACCTCGCCTACGCCGCGGCCGACGCCGTCCTCGGCCGCTGCGGGATGACCACGGTCGCTGAGGTCACGGCCGTCGGGCTGCCGGCGGTGTACGTCCCGCTGCCGCACGGCAACGGCGAGCAGGCGCTCAACGCCGAGCCTGTGGTCGCGGCCGGCGGGGGAGTGCTCGTGCCTGACGCCGAGCTGACCGGCGAGCGGACGCTGGCCGAGCTGATCCCGCTGCTCGGCGACCTCGACCGGCTGGCCGCGATGGGCGCCGCCGCTCGGGCGGCGGGCCACGCGGACGCAGACGAGCGGCTCGCCCACCTGGTCTTCGAGGTGCTGGCCCGATGACCGGCACCGGAGTGAGCGGGCTCGGGGAACGGGTGCACCTGATCGGGATCGGCGGTGCGGGGATGAGCGGGATCGCCCGCATCCTGCTGGCCCGCGGCATCGCGGTGTCCGGCTCCGACGCCAAGGACTCCCATGCGGTGCTCGCGCTGCGCGCGCTGGGCGCCCGGATCGAGGTCGGGCACGACGCCGGCCACCTGGAGCTGCTGGACGGACCACCGACCGTGGTGGTGTCCACCGCGATCCGGGAGACCAACCCGGAGCTGGCCGCCGCGCGGACCCGTGGGCTGGCTGTGGTGCACCGGGCGGACGCGCTCGCCGCCCTGACCAGCGGGCGCCGGGTGGCGGCGGTCGCCGGCACCCACGGGAAGACGTCGACGACCTCGATGCTCACCGTCGCCCTGCAGCACTGCGGGGCCGACCCGTCGTTCGCCATCGGTGGCGACCTGGCGGCGTCCGGAGCCGGGGCGCACCACGGGGGCGGCGACGTGTTCGTCGTCGAGGCCGACGAGAGCGACGGTTCGTTCACCGCGTTCTCCCCGCGGGTCGCGGTCGTCACCAACGTCGAGCCCGACCATCTCGACCACCACGGTAGCGAGCAGGCCTACCGGTCGGTGTTCGAGGCGTTCGTCGGGCGGATCGAGCCCGGCGGCACGCTCATCAGCTGCGCCGACGACCCGGGCGCGCAGGTCCTGGCCCGGTACGCCGAAGAGCGCGGGCTCACCGTCCGCCGGTACGGGCGCGGCGCCACCGGCGAGGCCGACGCGACGCTGCTCGACTTCCACCCCGAGGGTCCCGGTGCCCGGGTCCGGGTCCGGCACCGCGGCGTGGAGCTCGCGGTGCGGTTGTCGGTGCCCGGCGAACACATGGCGCTCAATGCCCTGGGCGCGTTCCTGGCCGGTGTCGAGCTGGGCGGCCCGGTCGACGGGCTGCTGGCCGGTCTGACCGCGTTCGACGGGGTCCGCAGGCGCTTCGAGTACAAGGGCGGGGCCGCGGGTGTGGCGGTCTACGACGACTACGCCCACCACCCCACCGAGGTCGCCGCGACCCTGCGGGCGGCCCGGGAGGTTGCCGCCGCCGCGGGGCCGGGCGGCCGTGTCCTCGTAGCCTTCCAGCCACACCTGTACTCCCGGACCCGCACGTTCGCCGCGGAGTTCGGGCAGGCCCTCGCGCTGGCCGACGAGGTCGTGGTGCTCGACATCTACGGGGCCCGGGAGGATCCCGAGCCCGGGGTGACCGCCATGCTCATCACCGACGCGGTCGCGCTCCCGTCGGACCGGGTGCACCACGTGCCGAGCTGGTCGGAGGTGCCGCGGGTGGTCGCCGGGCTGACCCGGCCCGGTGACCTGGTGCTCACCATGGGGGCGGGAGACGTGACCGTGCTCGGCCCGGAGGTGCTGCTCGAGCTGGAACGGCGGGCGGGGAGCACGGGGTGACCCGCCCGTCGGCGCAGCGCTCGACCTCGAACCGCACGGCCCGCGCACCGGCCCAGCGCCGGTCGGCCCGCGGCGAGGCCGGGGGCGCGTCGGCGAAGCAGGCCCGGGGCAGGCCCGCTTCGCGCCCACGGCCTGCGCCCCACCATCTGCGCCGTCGCCGGCTGGCTCTGCTCGCCGTCGTGGCGGTCCTGCTGGCCGGGCTGGGAGTGACGGTGCGCGTGTTGCTCTACGACAGCGGGCTCGCCGATGTCGAGCAGGTCGAGGTGACCGGCGCCCTGACCCTCCCGGTGCCGGACGTGCTGGCGGCGGCCGCGGTCGAGCCGGGCTCCCCGTTGGCGGGGGTGGACGTGGTCGCCGTGGCCGATCGGGTCGCCGCGCTGCCCGGGGTGGCACGCGCCGACATCCGCCGCAACTGGCCGCACACGGTCACGATCGCGGTCACCGAGCGGGTCGCGATGGCGCTGGCCGGCACGACACAGGGGCTCTTCCTCGTCGACGGCACCGGAGTCGCGTTCCGGCCCGCGCCCGAGGTCCCGCCGCCGCTGCCGCGCCTCGTCGTCGGCTCCGTGGGCCCCGACGACCCGGAGACCACCGCCGCGCTGGGTGTGCTCGCGGCCCTGCCCGAGCCGGTGCGGACCCAGGTGCAGACCGTCGACGTGGCGGGCCCGGCGGCGGCCGGGGGGTCCCCGTCGCTGACGCTCGGACTGACCGACGGCCGTCAGGTCCGCTGGGGTTCACCCGATCGGTCGG
Source organism: Pseudonocardia mahuensis (assembly GCF_018531475.1). Taxonomy (GTDB): domain Bacteria; phylum Actinomycetota; class Actinomycetes; order Mycobacteriales; family Pseudonocardiaceae; genus Pseudonocardia. Next base: position 34,279 of record NZ_JAHDTG010000063.1, on the reverse strand, counting down.
ACCGTAAGGCTGCGGTGCTCGTGCCGCTGCTGACCCAGGAAGGCGCCGTCTACGATGTCGCCAGCCCGGAGCTGCCCACCGTCCGTCGCTGATCGTGTCGCTTCGATCACGGAACGGTCTCAACGCTGGACAACACCCCGTTGGAGGGTTGCCCACGCGCGGCGCGCCTGCTGGACCGTCGCGATGGCGGGACCTAGCGTTCGCGAGGAAGGCCCGGCCCAACCGGAGCTGGACCGGACCCGCTGGACTGGAAGGTGCCGCGCATGACGCCCCCGCACAACTACCTGGCCGTCATCAAGGTCGTCGGCATCGGTGGCGGCGGCGTGAACGCCGTCAACCGCATGATCGAGGTCGGCCTCAAGGGGGTCGAGTTCATCGCGGTCAACACCGATGCGCAGGCCCTGCTGATGTCCGACGCCGACGTGAAGCTCGACATCGGGCGCGAGCTGACCAGAGGCCTCGGCGCCGGGGCCGATCCCGAGGTCGGTCGCAAGGCCGCCGAGGACCACCGCGAGGAGATCGAGGAGGTCCTCAAGGGGGCCGACATGGTCTTCGTGACCGCCGGCGAGGGGGGCGGCACCGGGACCGGTGGCGCGCCCGTCGTGGCGAGCATCGCCCGCAAGCTCGGCGCCCTCACCATCGGTGTGGTCACCCGGCCGTTCACCTTCGAGGGCAAGCGCCGCGCCGGGCAGGCCGAGGACGGCATCCAGTCGCTGCGCAACGAGTGCGACACCCTGATCGTCATCCCGAACGACCGGCTGCTGCAGCTCGGCGACGTGGGCGTGTCCCTGATGGACGCGTTCCGCTCGGCCGACGAGGTGCTGCTCTCCGGTGTCCAGGGGATCACCAACCTGATCACCACCCCGGGCCTGATCAACCTGGACTTCGCCGACGTCAAGAGCGTCATGTCCGGGGCGGGCAGCGCCCTGATGGGTATCGGGTCCTCGCGCGGTGAGGGCCGGGCGGTGCAGGCCGCCGGCAAGGCGATCAACTCACCGCTGCTCGAGGCGTCCATGGACGGCGCGCAGGGCGTGCTGCTGTCGATCGCCGGTGGCTCGGACCTCGGCCTGTTCGAGATCAACGAGGCGGCGTCGCTGGTGCAGGAGGCCGCCCATCCCGAGGCCAACATCATCTTCGGCACCGTGATCGACGACTCGCTCGGCGACGAGGTGCGCGTCACCGTGATAGCGGCCGGTTTCGAGGGCGGCACGCCGGCCCACAAGAAGCTGGAGCCGGCCGCGTTCCGCTCGGGGGACTCCGCGTCGGTGGCACCGGGGGTCAGCGGGACCACGGCGCCCCCGCCCGCTCCCGCGCCGCAGCACGGCGCTCCCGCCGGGAAGGGCTCGCCCCAGGGCAACGGTGCCCCGGCCGGCCCGGACCAGGCGGGCACGCTGCCGCCGCCCTCGCCCTACGCGCCGCCCGCCCCGCGCCAGCCGGAGACCGAGCGGCGCGACCCGGCGACGACCGAACCGGGCGGCGCCGGTGGGCCGGCCCCGGCCACCCCGCCCGCCGCGACGCCGCCGGCCGCGTCCGCCGCCTCGGCGGTGTCCCCGGACGGCGACCTCGACGACGACGTGGACGTGCCGCCGTTCATGCGGCGCTGAACGAGACGTTGACCGGGAGACCTGCGGGCGGACCGACCGGGGCGCGGGTCCGGCGGGTGGTCACCACCCGTGCCGGTGGACGCTCCACTGGTCCGTTCGCCAGCTTCAACCTGTCCCGCGGGGTCGGCGACGATCCGGCGGCTGTCGCCGCCAACAGGCGCCGCCTCGCGGTGGAACTGGGGCTGACCCCGGGTGTGGTGTTCCTGCAGCAGGTGCACGGCACCCGGGTCGGTACCGTCGACGTCCCGGCCGACCCGGCGTCCCCCGACATCCCCGAGACCGACGCCGTGGTGACGGCACGGCCCGGCGTCGGGCTCGCAGTGCTCGCCGCCGACTGCGTCCCGGTCCTGCTCGCCGACCCGGTCGCCGGGATCGTCGGTGCCGCGCACGCGGGACGGGTGGGCGCCGCGGCCGGGGTGGTGCCCGCGACCGTCGCGGCGATGACCGCGCTGGGCGCCCGCCCCGAGGCCCTCGAGGTGCTGCTGGGGCCCGCAGCCTGCGGCGCCTGCTACGAGGTGCCCGCGGACATGCGTGCCGAGGTGGACGCGGCGCTGCCGGGCAGCGCCACCCGCACCCGTCGCGGCACGCCCGGGCTGGACCTCCGGGCCGGGTTGCAGCGCCAGCTGGCCGGGCTCGGGGTGGCGCGGATCGGCGTCGATCCGCGGTGCACCGTCGAGGACCCGGACCTCTACAGCCATCGCCGTGAGGGCCGCACCGGTCGCCTGGCGGCCCTGACCTGGCTGGACCCTACGGCAGCCCGCTGACCAGCCCCCCACGCGCCACCGCGTCGTGGAGCCATAACGTGGTCCGGGGTGGCTCTGGCGCAGCGTCAGGGCTCCACAACGCGGTTCGTGGAGGACAGCAGTGAGCACGATGACCGAGGAGCGGCGTGCGGAGCTCGCGCGGCGGCTGGAGGCGGTCCGGGAGCGGATCGCCGAGGCCTGCGCCGCCGCCGGCCGGGACCCGGACGAGGTCACGCTGCTGGCCGTCACGAAGACCGTGCCGGCCGCCGACGTGGCCACCCTGCTCGACCTCGGGGTCGACGCGTTCGGTGAGAACCGGGCGCAGGAGGCTGCGACAAAGGTCATCGAGGTGGCGCAGCTACGGCCCGGAGCCGGGCCGCGGTGGCACTTCGTCGGCGGGCTGCAGCGCAACAAGGTACGCGTGGTGGCTCCGTGGACGCGGGTCGAGTCGGTGGACTCGGTGCGGCTGGCCGACGCGCTGGCCGCCGCCGTGCGCCGTGCCGTCGACGACGGGACCCGCGCCGGACCCCTGCCGGTGCTGCTCCAGTACAGTGTGGACGGTGACCCGAAGCGCGGCGGGGTCCCCGACGCCGGCTTGCTGGAGCTCGCCGACCACGTCGAAGGATGCCCCGACCTGCGGCTGGACGGTCTGATGGCGGTCGCCCCACTCGGGGCCGACCCGGACGCCGCGTTCACCGCGATCGCGGACGCTGCCGCCCGGCTGCGTGCCGCGCACCCCGCCGCGACCGAGCTCTCGGCCGGCATGAGCGGTGACCTCGACGTGGCGATCCGTCACGGATCGACGAGCGTGCGTGTCGGAACGGCCCTTGTGGGGGAACGGCGGATAACCTCCCGGTGATCGTCGGTCGCGGGGGCGGCCGGGCGACGGGGGCGTCGACGATGGGAGCGCGAATGGGCGCGTTGTACCGGCTCAAGGCCTACTTCGGGATGGTGCCCGCCGAGGACATGGGCGAGTACGTCGACGAGCCCGGGACGGACCGCTTCGGCGGTGGTCCCCGGCGCGCTCATGACGGCCGCTGGTCCGACCCGGGGGACCGGTTCGACTACGACGACCTGGTGGAGGACCGCTACGACGACGGGTGGGACCGCCGTCCGGCCCGGGAGCCCGTCCGGTCCTCCGCGTTGGACCGGCCGCGCGACATCCGCGGGGAGTCCCGCGCCGACCGCCAGCCCACACGTGGGCTGAGCGGGATCGGCGGCCCGGGTCTCGGTGCCTCCGCCGTCCGCGGCGCGCTGGCCGTCGACCCCGACGCAGCGGTGCGGGAGCCGGTGCGGCCCGTGGAGCGGCCCGTGGTCCCCACCGCGGTGCCCGAGCAGCGCGACCGCGGGGCCGCGGCTCTGGCGAAGATCACAACGCTGCAGCCGCGCAGTTACAACGAGGCACGGACGATCGGCGAGCGCTATCGCGACGGCGTGCCGGTGATCATGAACCTCACCGAGCTCGACGACGCGGCGGCCAAGCGGCTCGTCGACTTCGCCGCGGGGCTCGCCTTCGCGCTGCGCGGATCGATCGACAAGGTCACCAGCCGCGTCTTTCTTCTCACACCTGCGGACGTCGAGGTCTCGGCCGACGACGCCCGCAGGCTCGCAGAACGCGGGCTGTTCCGCCAGGATTGAGCCGTGCCTCTCGCTCTGCAGTTCGTCGTCTACTACGCCCTGTTCTTCTTCTGGTTGCTGCTCACGGCCCGGATCGTCGTCGAGCTGGTGCGCTCGTTCGCGCGTCAGTGGGTGCCGGCCGGCCACAGCGCGGTGGCCCTGGAAGTGATCTTCACCGTGACCGACCCACCGGTGAAGTTGTTGCGGAGAGTGATCCCCGTCGTCCGCATCGGGGGCGTAGGACTGGACCTGTCGATTATGGTTCTGCTGCTGGTCGTGTTCATACTGATGAACGTTGCCCAGCCGTAGCCGGTGTGAGCCCCAGTCACCCGGTTTCGCCGCCGAGGACTGCATGAGGTGATCCGATGCCGCTGACGCCCGCCGACGTTCATAACGTCGCGTTCAGTAAGCCCCCTATCGGGAAGAGGGGGTACAACGAGGACGAGGTCGACGCGTTCCTCGACTTGGTCGAGGCCGAACTGGCCCGCTTGATCGAGGAGAACGATGACCTGCGCGAGCAGGTCTCCCAGCTCGAGCAGCGACTCGGGAACGCGCAGGCCGACCTGGAGGACGCCCGTTCCCGTCCGCAGGGCGGTTCGCTGGCCGGTCCGTCCGGCCCGCCTCCCACGCAGCAGATCCAGCGTGCGGTCGAGCCGCCGCCGCAGCGGGCGATGGCCGCGCCGCCGCCCCAGATGGCCGACAGCGGCGATCTCGGCGGCGGGGACCACCACGTCCAGGCCGCCAAGGTCCTGGGCCTCGCCCAGGAGATGGCCGACCGGCTGACCGCGGAGGCCAAGAACGAGGCCGACTCGATGCTGGCCGACGCCCGGACCAAGTCCGAGCAGCTTCTTTCCGAGGCCCGCACCAAGTCCGACGGCCTGGTCAACGACGCGCGCGCCCGCGCCGAGACGATGCTGAACGACGCCCGGACGCGAGCGGAGACGCTCGAGCGGCAGTCGCGTGACAAGGCGTCGACCCTCGTGAGCGAGGCCGAGCGGAAGCAGTCCGAGATCATCGGGACGATCCAGCGCGAGAAGTCCGTGCTGGAGAAGAAGATCGATGAGCTGCGGACCTTCGAACGGGAGTACCGCACCCGGCTGAAGACCTACCTGGAGTCCCAGCTCCGGGACCTGGAGGGTCGCGGTTCCGCCGCTCCGTCGGACGCCGCCCGGTCGAACCCCAACGGTGGCTACGCCGCCACCGGGTACGGTCAGCGCGCCGACGCGGGTAGCTGATCCGCCTGCCTGGCCCGATCGCGTTACCGACCTGGGTGGACGGCCCGGCGCCGCGCCGCCGCACACGGAGTGAATCGTGCTGCTGCTGGTTCTGATCCTCGTTCTGATCGCCTTCGGCCTGCTGGTGGTCGCGTTGCTCTCGGGCAGCGTGCTGTGGGCCTGGGTGTCCGTCGCCGTGAGCGTGGGTGCTGCCGCGGTGCTGCTCGTCGACTGGTTGCAGCGCCGCGCGGCGGTCCGGGCGGCCGGTTCTGACACCGGCCTCGCGGCCGACACCCCCGCCCCGCCGGTGGCGGACATCGAGCCGGTCACCGAGGTCATCCCGGTCATCCCTGCCTCCGCGCCCGTACCCGGGGCGCCGAGCGGGCCGGCCGGTGGCGCGCCGGTGCCACCGCCGGCACCGGCGGATCCGCGCTTCGATCTCACGGGGGGCTCTCAGGAGACTGTCGTGATGCCGGTCGTCCAACCGTCCGGCTCTGCGGAGCGACCATCCGGCGCTGCCGGGGACATCAGCCCATCGGGCGATATTTCGTCACCCAGCGTGACTGAATCCGGGGCTGTGTTCTCGCCCGGAAGCGTGGACGCTCCCGACGTGCCAGAGGGTGGCCGGAACGCCTCCGAGGAGGCCCCTGCGGTGTCCGGTCCGACCGGGACCGCTCCGGGGATCGAACCGGCGGCACCGGGGCAGGCGGGCCAGCCGGCTCCGCCGGAGGGGTCCGCCGCGCCGGTCCACCCGTCCGACACGGGCGGCACCCCGGCCGCGGCTCCCGCGGGCGCCGGCACCGCGGACGCGGCGGTCCCGCCCGAACCGGGAGAGTCCGCGCACGCGGGCGCCGACGGAGAGCGGCCGACGGCCAGCGGGGTGCCCCAGGCCGCTGTCGGCGACGCGTCCGGGATCGACGGGCCCACCGTCGCGGTGGCGGCCGCGGGTATCCCCGCCGTGGCGGGCACCCATCCACCGACGGTCCCGCCGGCCGGCGAGCCCGGTCGGCCCGATGCCCCGGAGGGCGAGGTCTTCGCGGGGAGCCGTGCGGAGCGGCCCGGGTGGGAGCAGCAGGATCCGCGCGGCGTCCAGCAGGATCCGCGTGCAGCAGCGGTGCCTCCGCCGGTCCCGAACGCCGAGCCGCCGGAGGAGCAGCGCGACGCCGCCGCCGCGGCGCTCGTCGCCGGGTTGAATGACGAGGTCGTGGTCATCGACGAGCTCCCGCGCTACCACGTGCCCGGGTGCCGGTCGCTGCCCGGAAGGCCGATCATCCCGCTACCGGTGCGCGAGGCCGTCGAACTCGGCTTCACCCCGTGCGGCTGGTGTACCCCCGACCGGGTCCTCAGCAGCCGTCATCCCGCCGCGGCACGCTGACCGGCGTGCACCGGCGGGCCAGGGGAATATCCGGTCGCAGGTGCGCGCTACTCTTGTCGAACACAGCAACACAGGCATTGATCCGGCCATCACCGGGGAGCCTCCGGAGGAAACAGGCGCCGAAAGCGGAGTCGCCTGGAGTAGAACCGGACGGGAGTGGCCCGTCACAGCCGTGAATTGAGTGGCCGTCGGTGTCGGAGCACGACACAGACGGCAAGCGGGGTGGTACCGCGGCGCCCGGGATTCGGGCCGTCGTCCCCGTGCAGGCAGAGCTGAGACACGAGCAAGCGCCGCACGAGGAGCACCACGATCATGGCCAGCGACACCGCGCCGACGACCCCGGAGTCCGGGAGCGCAGGCGCATATCCCGCCGTCCCCGCGCACCCATCCTTCCCCGCCCTCGAGCGTGAGGTGCTCGAGGCGTGGGAGGCCGACAAGACGTTCGTGGCCTCGGTCGAGGCCCGCCCGGCCGGGGAGAACGGCAGCAACGAGTTCGTCTTCTACGACGGCCCGCCCTTCGCCAACGGCCTGCCGCACTACGGCCACCTGCTGACCGGTTACGTCAAGGACGTCGTCCCGCGCTACCAGACGATGCGTGGGCGCCGCGTCGAGCGCCGGTTCGGCTGGGACACCCACGGCCTGCCCGCCGAGGTCGAGGCGGAGCGCCAGCTCGGGATCAAGCACAAGTCCGAGATCGAGGAGATGGGCGTCGCGGCCTTCAACGAGGCCTGCCGCATCTCCGTGCTGCGCTACACCGACGAATGGCGCGAGTACGTCACCCGCCAGGCCCGCTGGGTCGACTTCGACAACGACTACAAGACGCTCGACCTGGACTACATGGAAAGCGTCATGTGGGCGTTCAAGACCCTGTGGGACAAGGGTCTGGTCTACTCCGGGTTCCGGGTGCTCTGGTACTGCTGGCGCTGCGAGACGCCGCTGTCGGCCACCGAGACCAAGATGGACGACGTCTACCTGGACCGGCAGGACCCGGCCGTCACCGTCGGGCTGCGGCTGCGCGTACCGCCCGAGGTCACCGGCGAGATCACCCCGAGCGACGAGACCCGGGGCGAGGAGATCGACCCCGGCGAGGAGCTCGACGGGGCGCTGGCCCTGGTCTGGACGACCACGCCGTGGACGCTGCCGTCGAACCTGGCCGTCGCGGTGCACGCCGACGTCGACTACGTGCTGGTGGACGCGAACGGTGAGCGTTACGTGCTCGCCGAGGCGCGGCTCGGCCACTACGCCCGGGAGCTCGGGGAGGAGCCGCGCGTGCTGCGCCGGCTCAAGGGCTCCGAGCTGCTCGGTCTGTCGTACACGCCACCGTTCGACTTCTTCACCGGCCGGGAGAACGCCCACCGGGTGCTCTCCGCGGACTACGTCACCACCGAGGACGGCACCGGGCTCGTGCACATCGCGCCGGCCTTCGGTGAGGAGGACAAGGCCGTCACCGACGCGGCCGACATCGAGGCCGTCGTCCCGGTCGACGGGCGCGGCGAGTTCACCACCGAGGTGCCGCCCTACACCGGCATGCAGGTGTTCGACGCCAACCCGCAGATCATCCGCGACCTGCGCGACGGTGCCCCGCACGCCACGGGCGTGCTGCTGCGCCACGAGACCTACGACCACCCGTACCCGCACTGCTGGCGCTGCGGTAACCCGCTCATCCAGCGGGCCGTGGACTCGTGGTTCGTGCAGGTCACGGCGTTCCGCGACCGGATGGTCGAGCTCAACAAGCAGATCACCTGGGTGCCCGAGCATGTCCGCGACGGGCAGTTCGGCAAGTGGCTCGAGGGTGCCCGGGACTGGTCGATCTCGCGGAACCGGTACTGGGGCAGCCCGATCCCGGTGTGGGTCTCGGACGACCCGCGCTACCCGCGGACCGACGTGTACGGCTCCCTCGACGAGCTCGAGCGCGACTTCGGCGTCCGCCCGACCGACCTGCACCGCCCGTACGTCGACGAGCTGACCCGGCCCAACCCGGACGACCCGACGGGACGCTCGATGATGCGCCGGGTGCCCGAGGTGCTGGACTGCTGGTTCGAGTCCGGCTCGATGCCGTTCGCGCAGGTCCACTACCCGTTCGAGAACACCGACTGGTTCGAGCACCACTACCCCGGCGACTTCATCGTCGAGTACAACGGGCAGACCCGCGGCTGGTTCTACACGCTGCACGTGCTGGCCACGGCGCTGTTCGACCGGCCGTCGTTCTCCTCGGTCGTGGCGCACGGCATCGTGCTCGGCGACGACGGGCAGAAGATGTCCAAGTCGCGGCGCAACTACCCGGACGTCACCGAGGTCTTCGACCGTGACGGCTCCGACGCCATGCGCTGGTTCCTCATGGCCTCGCCGATCCTGCGCGGCGGTAACCTCGTCGTCACCGAGCAGGGCATCCGCGAGGGCGTGCGGCAGGCGATCCTGCCGCTGTGGAACACCTGGTACTTCCTGTCGCTGTACGCGAACGCGGCCGGCCGGCGGGGGAAGTTCCGCACCGACAGCACCCACGTGCTCGACCGGTACGTGCTGGCCAAGACGGCGTCGCTGGTCGACGAGGTGACCGCGGCCCAGGACGTCTACGACATCGCCGGGGCGTGCGAGCGGATCCGCGACCACGCCGAGGTGCTGACCAACTGGTACGTGCGCCGGTCCCGGGAGCGGTTCTGGGACGGCGACGCCGACGCCATCGACACCCTGCACACGGTGCTCGAGGTGACCGCGCGGGTGGCCGCGCCGCTGCTGCCGCTGACCATGGAGAAGATCTGGCAGGGGCTGACCGGCGGGCGCTCGGTGCACCTGACGGACTGGCCGGCCTCGGGTGAGCTGCCGCACGACGATGCTCTCGTCGCGGCGATGGACCGGGTGCGGCAGGTCGCGTCGGCGGCGCTGTCGCTGCGCAAGGCGCGCGGGCTGCGGGTGCGGCTGCCCCTGGCGAAGCTGACCGTCGCGGCCCAGGATGCGGACGTGCTCGAGCCGTTCGCGGACATCCTGCGTGACGAGGTGAACGTCAAGGAGGTCGCGCTGACCCGTGACGTCGCCGCGCACGGCCGGTTCGAGATCGCGGTCAACGCCCGGGCCTGCGGCCCGCGCCTCGGCGGGGACACCCAGAAGGTGATCCGCGCGGTCAAGGCGGGAGAGTGGCACCAGAACGCGGACGGCACGGTGACCGCGGCCGGCATCCAACTGCTGCCCGGGGAGTTCACCGAGAAGCTCGTCGCCGCCGACCCGGCGGAGACCGGTGCCCTGCCTGACAGCACCGGGCTGGTCGTGCTCGACACGGCCGTGACCCCGGAGCTGGCCGCCGAGGGCGTGGCCCGCGACGTGGTGCGGGCGGTCCAGCAGGCCCGCCGCAACGCGCGTCTGGAGGTGTCCGATCGGATCGCGCTGACCGTCACCGCCGCCGACGAGGCCGGGGCGGCGACGGTGACCAATGCGCTGCAGGCCCACGGCGAGTTCATCCGCGGTGAGACGCTGGCGACCTCGATGTCCGACGGCGCACTCGACCCGGAGGCCGCGGACGTGCTGCGGGCGACCGTGGGTGACGGCGTGGACATCCTGGTCCGGGTGGACCGCGCCGGGGCCTGACGGCCCACGCGAGTCGTGCGTCCCGGCTCGGCGAGTCGTGCGGGTTCCGGCCCGCGAGCTCGTGACCGGGGCTCGGTGAACCGCCACGGCGGCTCAATGGGCTGCCGGTCGTCGCGGCGGCCGATCATGGTCGCCGGCCGGGCCCGGGGATACTGGACCGATGACCGGTCCGGCGGCGCAGCGGTGGCGGGAGTTGCAGTCGGGCCGGGGGGTCCCCCCGGAGATCCTGGCGCGGGCCGCCGCGAGTCCTTGGGTGCACGATCCCCGGGACTTCGCGGCGCCCGTCGAACCGGCCGACACGCCGTCGCGGCGCGCGGCGCTCGACCTGCTCGGTTCCGGCGGAACCGTGCTCGACATCGGGTGCGGCGGCGGTGCGGGCGCGTTCGCCCTGGTGGGGCGGGCGACCCGGCTGACCGGCGTCGACCACCAGCAGGACATGCTCGACGTCTTCGCCGAGGGTGCCGTCGCCCGTGGCATCCCGCACGCCACGCTGCTCGGCCGGTGGCCCGAGGTGGCGCCGGACGCCGGAGCCGCCGACGTCGTCGTCTGCCACCACGTGCTGCACAACGTCGTCGAGCTCGGGCCGTTCCTCGCGGCGCTGTCGGCGGCTGCCCGCCGCGGCGTCGTGGTCGAGATGCTCGCCCGGCACCCGATGGCCTGGCTCGACCCACTGTGGGTCCGGTTCCACGATCTGCACCGCCCGCCGCCCGCCACGACCGACGACGCCGTCGCGGTGCTCGCCGAGCTCGGGATCCGTCCCGAGGTGACGAGCTGGGAACGGGAGAAGCCGCCCAAGCAGGACGCGGAGTGGGTGACGCGCCGGCTGTGCCTGCCCCCGGAACGTGCCGGCGAGGTGGCCGCGGCGATGGACGAGATCCCGCCGCGCCCCCGGATGGCGGCCACGCTGGTCTGGCGCACCGGCGGCTGACCGCGCGCTGGGGGACCGCGACTCGCGGGTCAGGGGGCCGGGCGCACCGTCACGTTGCCGGAGCTCGTCTCCGCCCGCACGGTCGCGTCCGCCGTGCCGTCCGTCGGCACCGAGACGCGTTCGGTGCCCGAGCTCGTCGTGGTCTGCACCCGGTACGGCCGGTCGCCGGGGACGGCGATCTCGACGTCACCGCTGGAGCTGCGCAGGTCGATCTGCCGCGGCGGCGCGACCACGGTGACGTCGACGTCGCCCGACCGCGTCTCGCCCTGGATCACCGCGCTGCGCAGCCCGATGCCGGTGACGTTCCCGGACGAGGTCGCGGTGGTCAACGGCCCGGAGAGCCCGGCCAGGTCGATGTCGCCGGAGGAGAGGTCGAGGTCGACCGTCCCGGTCAGGTCGCGGGCGCTGACGTTCCCGGATCGACTGGTCACGTCGACGGTGAACGACGGTGGCACCGCGATCGTGTAGGACACCTCGCAGCTCGCGGCGAACAGGCCGTTGCAGCGGGCCTCCAGCAGCACCCCGGCCGGGGTGGACTCCTCGGTCAGATCGGGTGGGGTCAGCCCGTAGCGGGTCTCGGTGTGCACGTGCACGACGCCGTCCGTGCTCGGGCTCAGCATGACGTTCCCGGCTGACGTGTTCACGGTGAGCCGCTCGGCCTGCGGGACCAGCGTGCTGTCGTGGGCCGCCGAACCCCGGGCGAGCTGGGAGACCAGCTGGATCACCCCGACGCCTATCACGACGACGACGAACACCACGGCCAGCACCAGCAGGCCCCGCCCTGGCCGGTGGGCACCGGTGTCGGGACGGGTGTCGGACATGATCACGGCTCAGCCCTCCAGATAGCGCAGCACCGCGAGTACGCGGCGGTGGTCGGTGGCTCCGGCGGGGAGCGCGAGCTTGCCGAAGATGCCGCTGACGTGTTTCTCCACGGCGCCGTCGGTCACCACCAGGGCCTCGGCGATGCCGCTGTTCGAGCGGCCCTCCGCCATCAGGGTCAGCACCTCGCGTTCGCGCGGGGTGAGCGCGGCCAGCGGTGCGCCGCGCCGGGACCGGGCGAAGATCTGTGAGACGACTTCCGGGTCGAGCGCCGTCCCACCCGACCCCACCCGGTACAACGCCTCCACGAAGCTCTCCACGTCGGCGACCCGGTCCTTGAGCAGGTAGCCCACGCCGCGGGTGGCACCGGCGAGCAGATCGGCGGCGTAGCGCTCCTCGACGTACTGCGAGAGCACGAGCACCGCGACGTCGGGCCACTGCGCGCGGATCACCAGGGCCGCGCGCAGTCCCTCGTCGGAGTGGGTGGGCGGCATCCGCACGTCGGCCACCACGATGTCGGGGGGATCGGCTGCGACCGCGCGCAGCAGCTGCTCGCCGTCGCCGACCGCCGCCGTGACCTCGAAGCCCGACTCGGCGAGCAGCCGGCCGAGGCCCTCGCGCAGCAGCACCGAGTCCTCCGCGATGATCACCCGGGGGCGGGCCGGGGCGTTCACCGGCACGGCAGTGCGACGGTGAGCACGGTCGGCCCGCCGACGGGGGAGTCCACGCTCAGCTGCCCGTCGACGCCGCTGACGCGATCGGCCAGGCCCTGCAGGCCGGTGCCGCGTTCCGGGTCGGCACCGCCCACGCCGTTGTCGCTGATCGTGATCCACAGTGTGTCGTCGTCGTGGCGCGCCGTCACGGAGGCCCGGGCCGCCCGGGAGTGCCGGGCCACGTTGGTCAGTGCCTCGGCGACGACGAAGTACCCGATGGCCTCGATCGTCGCGGGCGGGCGCGCGTCGAGCTCCGCCGCCAGGTCCACCGGGACCGGGCAGCGCGCGGCGATGGCCGAGAGCGCGGCGTCGAGCCCGCGGTCGGACAGCACCGGCGGGTGCAGCCCGCGGATCAGTCCCCGCAGCTCGGTCACGGCGTCCTTGGCCTGCTGGTGGGCGTCGTCGAGCAGCTCACCGATGGCGCCCGGGTCCTGCCGGTACCGGGCGCGCGCCCGGCCCAGTGTCATCCCGAGCGACACCAGCTGCTGCTGGGTGCCGTCGTGCAGGTCGCGCTCGATGCGGCGGCGTTCGGCCTCGACGGAGTCGACCACCCGGGCACGGCTGCGTTCCAGCTCGTCGACCCGCTCGGCCAGCGCCCCGGGGACCGGCCCGAGCAGGGTCCGCGCGGTCATGATGTCGAGCCGGACCAGGCCGCTGATCACGGTGGGCGCGACCAGCAGCAGGATCAGCCCGGCGCCGGCGAGCAGACCGCGAGTCGGCGTGCTCGCCACCGAGATGCCGAACAGGGTGCCGTTCTCGGTCGGCAGCACCGCGGCGAGCAGCGGCAGCGCAAGCATCGTGACCGCGCCGGACAGCATCGTGTAGACGACCGTGGAGGTGAGGACGCCCAGCGGCAGCGCGAGCAGCTGGTGCACCGCGCGGCGCCGGACCCCCGGATCGCGCAGCAGTGTCCCGCCGTAGCGCAGCAGGTTGCGGTTTCCCGGTGGCATCGGCTGCGTGCCGATGTCGACCCCCAGCAGGGTTCGGTACCGGGCGCGTTCCAGGCCGGCCAGCGCGGTGCTGACCCAGGCGGTCAGAATCCAGACCGGTATCCCCAGCAACGCGAACGGCAGCAGCAGGACCGACCAGACCAGCCCGGTGGCCATGACCGTGAACGTCGCGACGCCGAACGCGACATCGAGCAGCAGGTGCGCGGTGGCGAGCCAGGTCGACGGCGCGACGAGTGCACGCAGCGGGTCGACCGGCCCCGCGCGCTCCCGGGGGGCTGCGGGGGCGGGCTGGAGGAGCATGGGCCCAGGCTATGGATCGGCCCTGGACGGGACCATCCGGTGAGGCCCCGATCCGGGGGTGGGGGTAACCCCCGGTTCACCCCGACTCGCGCGCAGCAGAACCCCGACTCGCGCGCGTGGATACCGCGACTCGCGCGCGTGGATACCGCGACTCGCGGGTCAGGCGCTGATCATCCACCAGGCGATGAGCACGCCGAGGGAGTTGGTCGCCATGTGGGACAGCATCGGGGTGACCAGGTGCCCGCCCCAGCGCCGCCACGCGCACAACAGGATGCCCGCGGCGAACGTGGCGAGCACGGCGAGCGCGGCCTGCCCGACCGTGCCCCAGCCACCCATGTACTCGCCGACGACGGCGTTCGCGCTGCTCATGCCCAGTGACGGCAGGACGTGCCAGAGCCCGAACAGGCCTGAGGACACCAGCGTGCCGCGCCACCAACCGCCGCCGACCAGGGCCGGCAGCACCCCGCGGAACGCCGTCTCCTCCAGCACCACCGTGCCCAGCGGGATCCGGATCAGCGCGGCGAACAGCGCGGTGCCCAGCGGTCCCGCCGCGCGGGAGTCCAGGAACGCCGACCGGGTGGCCGGCAGCGAGACCGCCACCAGGTACAGCAGTCCGACGGCGCCGGCGGCGAGACCACCGAGGAGCAGACCGCGCCGCAGCGGCGCGGAGCCGAGACCGAGATCGTCCCAGGTCAGCCCGCAACGCCTGGCCAAGATCAGTAGAATCGCCGCCATCGTGAGGTTCCACGGGATGTAGGCCTCGGGCCATACCCGATTGCTGACGACGTTCGACGCTGCGAGGATCGTGATCGCCGAGAACAACCCCAATCGGCGTCGGACGGCGCGTCCGGCGCGGACCGGGGGACCTGGGCGGGCCTCCAGGACCGTCGTCATGCCGACCATCCTGCGTGACCTTACCCGAGTACGCAGGCACGGGGCGGTGATGAGCAGCGATGAGTCGACTGGACACACCGAGCGGTGACACGTCGGGAAGGCCCGGGCAGGCTGCGACGACCGGACTGCCGGCACCGCCGCCGGAGCGCGCCGCGATCCCCGGCGCGCCGCCGATCGAGCGCGACCGCTACGTCGACTTCCTGCGCGCGTTCTCGATCGTCGTCGTGGTGCTGTGGCACTGGGCGTTCACCATCCTGATCTGGGGCCCGACCGGGCCCACCGCGACCAGCCCCCTCGGCTTCACCTCCGGGCTGTGGGTGCTGACCTGGCTGTTCCAGGTGCTGCCGCTGTTCTTCTTCGTCGGCGGTTACGTCCACCTGAGGGCCTGGCACCGGGCCCGGGCGCGCGGGGAGCACCTCGGCCACTTCGTGTGGCGCAACATCCGCAAGCTGTCGCTGCCCGCGCTGGTGCTCGCGACGGTGTGGGTGGGCCTCGGCGTCGGGATGGGCGCGGCGTTCGACCTCGAATGGGTCGGCCGGGCCGTGCTGCTGGTGATCAGCCCGTTGTGGTTCATCGGCGTCTACCTGGTGCTCATCGCGCTGATCCCGCTGTGGTTCGCGCTCCAGCGCCGGTTCGGCGCGGTCGCGTTCGTGTGGATGGCCGGCCTCGTCGTGATCGTCGACATCCTGCGCTTCCGGGCGGGCTACGAGGAGCTGGCCTACGCGAACATGGTGCTGGTCTGGGGGGTGGCGTTCCAGGCGGGCTTCTACTACGAGACGCTGGTCAAGGCACCGCGGCGGGTCGACTCGGCGTTGATGTGGGCGGGCTTGTTCGGACTCGTCGGGCTGGTCTTCTCCGGGCTGTACCCGGGGTCGATGGTCGGGGTGCCGGGGGAGACGTCGAACATGGCGCCGCCCACGCTGTGCATCCTCGCGCTGCTCGCATTCCAGGTCGGGGTCGCGGAGATCGCCCGGTCGGGCATCGAGCGCCGGCTCACCCTGCCTGGGCCGCGGCGCGCCATCGAGGTCGTGAACCGGTTCGCGATGCCGGTGTTCCTGTTCCACACGACCGGGATGGCCATCGGCCGCGGGCTGATCTACGCCTGGAACGGCGAGCTCGCCGAGAAGCCGGTGCCCGATCTCGCGTGGTGGCTGGAGCGGCCGTTCTACATCGCGGTGTCGCTGGCCTGCACGCTTCCGGTCATCTGGTTGTTCGGCCGGTTCGGGCACCGACGCCCGACCGAGGCGGCGCCGCACATCGCCGCCGCTTGATCTTCGCAGGCGCTGATCCGCGCACCTCAGCGCCCATATCAAAGGCCCTTTACCTGCGCCGATAGAGTCCTCCTGAGGCGGAGGTGGGCATGGCGAGCCTGGAGGTCTTTCTCGGCATCGTTGCCGCCGTGGTGCTGCTCGGTGTGCTCGCCGTGCGTGTCTCGGTCCACCTCGGGCTGCCCTCACTGCTGCTCTACCTGGGTATCGGGATCCTGATCGGGGAATCCGTCCTCGGAGTGCAGTTCTCCGACGCCCAGCTCACCGAGAACATCGGCATCGCCGCGCTCGTCCTCATCCTGATCGAGGGCGGGCTGACGACCCGCTGGGACACGGTGCGACCGTCGGTCGGCGTCGGGGCCGCGCTGTCGACGGTGGCGGTCGGGGTGAGCATCGTCGTGACCGGCACCGGGCTGCACTACCTGCTCGGGCTGGACTGGCGGGAGGCGTTCCTGTGGGGCGCGGTGCTGTCGTCGACCGACGCGGCGGCGGTGTTCAGCGTGCTGCGCGGCGTCGGGGTCTCCCGGCGGCTGGCCGGCGCGCTCGAACTGGAGTCGGGCATGAACGATGCGCCAGTCGTGCTCGCCGTCATCCTGCTGGCGTCCACCGACCCGATCACCTGGATGACGCCCGCGCTCGTCATCTATCAGCTGGTCGCGGGCGCGGTGATCGGGCTGGTGTTCGGCTTCGCGGGCGGATGGGCGCTGCGGCGGGCCGCGCTGCCGTCCACGGGTCTGTACCCGCTCGCGGCGCTGGCGGTCTGCGTGCTCGCCTTCGCGGCGGGCCAGCTCGCGCACGCCTCCGGCCTGCTGGCCACCTACATCGCCGCGCTGGTGCTCGGCAACGCGAAGCTGCCCCACCGCGGGGGTGTGCTCTCCTTCGCCGAGGGCATGGGGTGGCTCGCCCAGATCGGGCTGTTCGTGCTGCTCGGGCTCTACGTCTCGCCGTCGCGGCTGCCCGAGGCGGTCGTCCCGGCGCTGATCGCCGGTGCCGTGCTGCTGCTGGCCGCGCGCCCGCTGTCGGTGCTCGTCGCGGCGACGCCGTTCCGGGTGCCGTGGCGTGAGCAGGCGTTCCTGTCCTGGTCGGGATTGCGGGGCGCGGTGCCGATCGTGCTCGCGCTCATCGCGCTGGTCGAGGGCACCGACGGCGGCCGGTTGGTCGACGTCGTGTTCGTGCTGGTCGTGGTGCTGACCCTGCTGCAGGGCACGACGCTGCCGTGGGTGGCCCGCAAACTCGGGGTGGCGACGTCGGCCGAACCGCGGGAGATCGAGGTCGACGCCGCACCACTGGACGAGCTGGGTGCCGACCTGTTGCAGGTCCGGGTACCGGTCGGGTCCCGGTTGCGCGGGGTGTACCTGCGCGAGCTGCGGCTGCCCGCGGGCGCGACGGTCAGCCTCGTGGTCCGCGACGACGCCGCCTTCACACCGAACGGCGACACCCGGCTGCGGGAGCGTGACCAGCTGCTCGTGGTGACGACGGCGCAGGCGCGTGGCCCGGCGGAGCAACGGATCCGGGCGGTCGACCGGGCAGGCCGGCTCGCCCGCTGGCGCGGCGAGTCCGGACGCTGATCAGGCCCCGCGCGCCGGTGAGGAACAATGGAACCGTGACCGGACCCCCCACCGGCGACTCCCGAGACGATTCCGGGGTCTCCGTCGCGACCGCTCCCCGCCGGGTCGTGCTGCTCGCCCTCATCGCGGTTCTCGTGCTGCTCGGCGACATCGTCACCAAGGTCGCGGGGGTCGCGCTGCTCGAGGGCCGGCCGCCGGTCGAGCTGCTCGGCGGTGCGATCTACCTCGTCCTGGTGCGCAACCCCGGAGCCGCGTTCTCGCTGGCCACCGGCTACACCTGGGTGCTCACCCTGGTCGCGATCGCCGTCGTGATCGTGATCATCCGGATCTCCCGGCGGCTGCGTTCGGTCGGCTGGGCGGTGGCGCTCGGCCTGGTGCTGGGCGGCGCCCTGGGCAACCTGACCGACCGGATGTTCCGGTCGCCGGGGCCGCTGCAGGGCCACGTCGTCGACACCGTCTCGCTGTTCGCGCCGGATGGCAGTGTGTGGCCGGTGTTCAACCTGGCCGACGCGGCGATCGTCAGCGGTGGTGTGCTGCTCGTGATCCTGGCGCTGCTCGGCCGCGAGCTGGACGGCACCCAGGCCGCTGAGAAGAAGCAGGACAGGACCGTTCATGAGTGACGTTCGCCAGCTCCCGGTGCCCGACGGGCTGGACGGGATGCGCGTCGACGCCGGGCTCTCCCGGCTGCTCGGGCTCTCCCGCACCGTGGTCGCCACCCTGGCCGAGGACGGCCGGGTCGCGGTCGACGGGCGGCCCGCCGGCAAGTCCGACCGGCTCACCGCGGGTAGCTGGCTCGAGGTCGAGCT
Source organism: Pseudonocardia mahuensis (assembly GCF_018531475.1). Lineage (GTDB taxonomy): Bacteria > Actinomycetota > Actinomycetes > Mycobacteriales > Pseudonocardiaceae > Pseudonocardia. The sequence goes on along the minus strand of NZ_JAHDTG010000063.1, from coordinate 15,901 downwards.
CCCCGAGCCGGACGCCCCGGCCCAGATCGCCGGGCCGGTCGAGGTGGTCGCCGGGCTCGGCATCCTGCACGAGGACGACGACATCGTCGTGGTCGACAAGCCGGTCGGGGTCGCGGCGCACCCCAGCCCGGGCTGGACCGGCCCGACGGTGATCGGCGGGCTGACCGCGCTCGGCGTGCGGGTGTCCACCTCCGGTGTGGCCGAGCGGCAGGGCATCGTGCACCGCCTCGACGTCGGCACCACCGGGGCCATGGTGGTCGCGAAGTCCGAGCACGCCTACACGGTTCTCAAGCGGGCGTTCAAGGAACGCGCGGTGTCCAAGCGCTACCACGCGATCGTGCAGGGGCACCCCGATCCGAGCCGCGGCACCATCGACGCCCCGATCGACCGCCATCCTCGCCACGACTACAAGTTCGCCGTCGTCGAGGGCGGCCGGCCCAGCGTCACGCACTACGACACCATCGAGGCCTTCCGTTCGGCGTCGCTGCTGGACATCAGCCTGGAGACCGGCCGCACGCACCAGATCCGGGTGCATTTCTCCGCGCTGCGGCACCCGTGCGTCGGCGACCTCACCTACGGCGCCGACCCCACGCTCGCCAAGCGGCTGCGGTTGCAGCGGCAGTGGCTGCACGCGCACGTACTCGGGTTCGACCACCCGGCCGACGGGCGGTGGGTCGAGTTCGTCAGCCCGTATCCGGAGGATCTGGCGCAGGCGCTGGAGCGGCTGCAGGACTGATCCCTGCGCGCGTTCCGGGTGCCGGGGACCGGCCTCGCATCACACCGGCCAGCCCGGCCAGAACGGCGGAGCCGGGGGCGAAGTACCCGTTGTGCCCGGATGTCCCGTCGACCGGCAGCGGGCGGGCCCCGAACGCCGGTGATGTCGGGTCCGTGCCGTGGCCGATGTCGCCGATCCGCACGTGCGGGATCAGGCGTGCCCAGTCCCCGGTGGTGCGGGCGGCCCACACCCGGGCCGAAGTACGCAGCTCGGCCACCGATCGGGCACGGGCGCCCGGGCTGCCCAGCAGCACGATGTCGTCGGCCGCGAGACCGGGCGCAGCGAGCGCGGTGACCACCGCGCCGTAGCTGTGCCCGATCACCGTCACCTCCAGCGGCCCGGAGTGGGTGGTCCGCAGCCCGGTGACGAACCGCTGCAGCGCGGTGGCCCCGGCGCGGGCCAGTCGGCCGGACGCCGCCTCGGCGCCGAGGCCCTGGGGTGTGCGGTAGCCGACCCACAGGACGACGGCGGTCTCGTCTGCCCCGCCCGTCGGGGCGGGGTCCGCGCGGCCCGCCGCGGCTGCCAGCGCCCGGGCCCAGTCGAGCGGTCGGCGCCCGGGTCGCGCCGGGTCGTCGAGGTTGCCGAGGTCGATGTCCGAACCCGGTACCAGGACGGCGACGTGCCGGGCGGTCGCCGGATCACCGAGCGCCAGGACGCCCATTCCGCGGCCCCGCGGGTCGCAGCCGAGCACGTGCACCGGGCCGCCCGCCCCGATCCGCGCCGACAGCGCCGTCGCACATCCCGCATCCCGTTCCACGGCGCCGGGCACGGCTACCTCCGTGGGCTGAACACCCAGCGCGACCAGCGCGCAGAGCATCGCGAACGACGAGAGCCACCGGAAGGTCACGCGGGGAGATTAGTAACAGTCAGATAACGGTTCGGCACACCTCGGGTGCCGGTCCGCGTCCTCGGTGCGGGTACCCTGCGCACCCGCCGTGGCCGGATGGCCGCATGCCCGTGAGCGGCGCGGCCTGGCGCTCGAGGGACCCGCCACGGCGCCCGTTCCCGCTGGGGCCGAGACTGGGGGCCGGGAGCGGCCGCCCGGCGTCACCGTCGCGGCCGGTGCGGCATCGTGGGTGCGACGGGGAGGGGTCGGATGCGACGGGCCGCGGTGTGGGCGGGCTGTGCAGTGGTCGCGCTGCTGGTCGCCTGGTACGCGGGGTCGCAGTTCGCGTCGTCCGCCCCGCAGGCCTCCGCGGGGTCGGTACGGCTGGGGCCCGATGCGGGGGAGCCGGTGGCCGACTACCTGGCGCGGCTGTCCGCCGAGCTCCCGCCGCCGGGAGCCGCAGTGCCCGCACTCGTCCAACTGCGGGCCGAGCTCGAGGCCCCCGACGTGATCGCGCTGGCCGACGGCGCACCGCTCACCGTGCGGTCGGTCGTCTTCCGGGTCCCGCTGCCGCGGGTGCAGACCGCGCTGCGCTTCGAGGCGCTCGCCCCCGGCGTGCCGTTGCCCACCGCGCTGGACACGGCCCGGCAGCGTGCCGGGTTCGCCGCCGCCGCCGACGCTGCGCGCCTCACGGGGCGGGCGGCATCGGTGGCCGCCGCCGAGCAGGCCGCTCTCGCGGCACCGTGTGCATGCCTCGTGGCCCTCGTGGTGGACGGCGAGCGGGCGGCGCTGGACACCCTTGCGGCCCGGCCCGGTGTGCGGGCGGTGCACGCGGCACCTCCGGGAACGGTCCCGGTCGAGCTCGCGCTGTCCCCGCTGCTGCCCGAGCAGACCGGGCGCGCCGATCCGCTCCCCGACGACGGGCCGGTCCCGCCCACCTGAGACATCGCGTACCCGGCGGGTGAGGTCGCGATGACATCTCGATGACGCGCGGCGGCGGCCGGTCCTGCTTCGTACGGCGGTGAGCTGCGGATTTCGGGGAAACCTCCGGGCGGACTGGGTGGCATTCCTGATGTTGCCGCCCGAGTCGTGCTGCCACGGTGATGATATGACACCGAGGGGGAGTGACGGAGCACCGGTGCCGCCCGCCGCGGTCGGCACGGGTGACGCGCTCGTCTCGGTCGTTCTCGGCTGCGTGATCGTCGCCGTGGCGCCGATGGGTTTCCTGCACGTGGCGGGCTCGACCGCGGTGCATCCGCTGAGCGCGACGATCAGCGACTACGCCGGTGTACCCGGCGGATACGCCCTGCTGGGGATCAGCGCGGTCGCGCTCGCCGTGGCCGGCTGTGTCCTGGCGGTGGGACTGTCCCGCGCCGGGCTGCCGCGGCCGGCCCTGCCGGCAGCACTGCTGGGCACCTGGAGTGCGGCGATGCTGCTGGTCGCGGTGTTCCCGACGAACGCGCCGGGCACGCCGCCCGACCTCGCCGCCGCCGTGCACCGCTACGCCGGGGGCTGGGTCTTCGCCGCGCTGCCCCTTGCCGGGTGGCTCGTCGCCCGCCGGGCCCGGGAAGCGCAGGCCTGGTCGGCCACCTCGCGCGGGCTGGACCGGCTGTCGCTCGTGGCAGGCGGGCTGAGCCTGACGTTCCTGCTCAGTCATGTTCCGATCGTCGTCCTCGGTTCACCTGGATTTCCTCTGCTCGGGTTGGTGGAGCGTGTTCTGTACGGCGTGGTGATCGTCTTGCTGCTGGCGGCCGCCCGGGCGACCCGGCCGGCGGCCGACCGGGCCCGCGGGCCCGCCCACCCACCGGTTGCGCCGGCTCTGCCGGACCCGGGGGGCCCGGCATGACCCCGCAGCCGACCACCGTCATCGCGATCGGACTGGCCGTCCTCGGGGCGGGTTGCTTCGCCGTCGCCGCCGTCCTGCAGCACCGCGCGGTGCGCGCGACCGCCGGACCGGGGCGTGGGCTCTCCCCGGGCGCGCTGCGAGCGCTGCTGTGCCGGCCCGGCTGGCTGGCCGGGCTCGCGCTGGCCGGCGGTGGGGCCGGGCTGCACGCCGTCGCGCTGGCGCTCGCACCGGTCTCGGTCGTGCAGCCCGTGGGCGTGCTCGCCGTGCCGTTCGCGGTACTGCTGGCCGCCCGGCGCTCCCGGACCCGGCCCGCTCCCGGGGTGCTCGGCGGGGTCACGGTCAGTGTGGCCGGGGTGGCGGTCTTCGTCGGGCTCGCCGCCGGCAGCGCGGTGAGCGCCCCTGTCTCCGGGTTCGCGCTGCTGCTGGCGGGGGCGCTGGCCGCGGTCGTCGTCCTCGGCCTGGCCGCGCTGGCCGCCCGGGGTTCCGAGCGGCTGCGCTGCGTCGCCTGCGCGACCGCCGGAGCGGTGGCCTTCGGGCTGGTCTCGGTACTGCTGCGGGCCCTGTCCCAGCAGATCGGCAGTGGTGCCGCGGGCCTGCTCGACGAGGGTGTGCTCGGTGCCGGCGCGGGCATGGCGGTGGCGTTGCTCGTCGGCGGCTGGCTCGTGCAGCAGGCGTTCGCATCCGGCCCGCCGGAGATCGTCATCGCGTGCCTGACCGTGCTCGACCCGATGGTCGCCGTCGGGCTCGGGGTGCTGCTGCTGGGCGAGGGCGCCGGCACGGGGGTGGCGACGGCCGCGGCCATGGGGGCCGCTGCGCTGCTCGCGGCCGCCGGGGTCGCCGCGCTGGCCCGGCACCACCCCGACGCGGCAGGCCGCGCCCCGGCTCCCGGTGTGCCCGCGCCGCCCACCGTCGCGGCGCCGCTGCCGTGATGCCACCTGCCTGCCTGTCTCCATCTGACCGAGAGGACATCCCGTGAAGCCGTTGCGGATCATGCTGGGCGCCGACACCTACCCGCCCGACGTCAACGGTGCCGCCCGGTTCGCCGAGCGGCTGGCCACCGGGCTGGCGGGCCGCGGGCACGACGTGCACGTGGTCGCCCCATCGCCCGACGGTCCGGTGCGACGGCACCGCCTCGGTGGCGTCACCGTGCACCGGGTGCGCTCGCACCGCTACCCGTGGCACGAGAACTTCCGGGTCTGCCTGCCCTGGCAGGCCGGACCCGCCACCGCGGCCGTCCTCGACGAGGTCGCACCCGACGTCGTGCACGTGCAGGCGCACTTCGTGGTCGGTCGCGGGCTGGCGGCGGCGGCGTCGGCGAGCGGGCGGCCGCTGGTCGCGACGAACCACTTCATGCCGGAGAACCTGTTCGGCCATGCCCGGGTGCCCACGGTGCTGCAACAGGCCGCCGCGCGCTGGGCCTGGCGCGACCTCGCCCGGGTCTACGGCCGGGCCTCGGTCGTCACCGCACCGACCCCGCGGGCCGTGCAACTGCTCGCCGAGTCGGCCGGGTTGACCGACGCGCTCCCGCTCTCCTGCGGCATCGACACGGCGCGCTACGCCAGCGCTGCCACCCCGGCCGCCGGGACGGACGTCCCGACGGTGCTGTTCGTGGGTCGGCTCGACACGGAGAAGCGGGTCGATGAGCTGCTCCGCGCGTTCGCCGCGCTGCCCGCGGGCCTCGCGGCCCGGCTGGAGATCGTCGGCGACGGCTCCCGGCGGGCCGACTGGACCGCGCTGGCCGCCGACCTGGGCCTCGACTCGCAGCGGGTCCGGTTCCACGGGTTCGTCAGCGAGGACGACCTGCTCGCCGCCTACGGCCGGTGCGCGGTGTTCTGCATGCCCGGCGTGGCCGAGCTGCAGAGCCTGGTGACGCTCGAGGCGATGGCGGCGGGCAAGCCGGTCGTCGCGGCGGACGCGATGGCGCTGCCGCACCTCGTGCGCCCGGGGCGCAACGGCTGGCTGTACCCGCCGGGTGACGTGGCGGCGCTGACCACCCGACTCGGTGGGCTGCTGGCCGACGCGCCGCTGCGCCGCCGGATGGGCGCGGCCAGCCGGGAGATCGTCGGGGAGCACGCGATCGGGACGACCCTGGACGCGTTCGAGGCCGTCTACCGGCGCGCGCTGGGTCACGAGACCGCGCCGGCGGTCCGCGCGGCCTGAGGCGGTCCGGCGGGCGGGTCCGCGGTTCCGGCGTGAGGGGAACGTGAGCGCTGTTCGATCATGCGCCGGCGACGCTCACGTTCATCTCACGGCCGGGTGGTCACCGTCCGGCGACGTCGTGTCCGTGATCGCGGCGGGTGTCCCCGCCGCTGTCGGCGGCACCGTGCGGGCGTGGCCGACACGCCGGTCGGCGGAGCGAGCAGTGCGTTCGCCGATGCCCTGCCCGGGTGGCCGGAACTGTCGGGCGACGGGGTTAACCTGACTCATCCCTGCGGTCCGCGGTTCCCGGCAATCCGGGCGTCGCGTGCCCGCGTCGTCCGCTCGAGGAGAGGGAGTGCGCGAGCCTCTATGACCAGATCGGCAGCGTCGTCCTCGGGCAGCACCGACAGCTTCGTCCATCTGCACACCCACACCGAGTTCTCCATGCTCGACGGTGCGGCGCGCCTGGACGACCTGTTCAAGGAGGCGTCCCGGATGGGGATGCCTGCCCTGGCGATGACCGACCACGGCAACGTCTACGGGGCCTACGAGTTCTGGCGCAAGGCCAACGCGGCCGGCGTCAAGCCGATCATCGGCATGGAGGGCTACCTCTCGCCCGGCTCCCGGCACGAGCGCAAGCGCGTCACCCTCGGCAACGGCCAGAGCAGCGACAACCCGGACCTCATGTACACCCACATGACGCTGCTCGCGGAGAACACCGAGGGCATGCACAACCTGTTCCGGCTGTCGTCGCTGGCCAGCCTGGAGGGCTACTACTACAAGCCTCGCATGGACCGCGAGCTGCTGGAGACCTACGGCAAGGGGATCATCGCCACCACCGGCTGCCCGTCCGGCGAGGTGGCGCGGCTGCTGCAGCAGGGCGACTTCGACGCCGCCTGCCAGGCCGCGAGCGACTACCGGGACATCTTCGGCAAGGACAACTTCTTCTGCGAGTTGATGGACCACGGCATCGAGATCGAGAAGCGGGTCCAGGAGGACCTCTTCGCGCTGAAGAAGAAGCTCGACCTGCCCGGGCTGGCCACGAACGACCTGCACTACACCTACGCCGAGGACAGCAAGCCGCACGAGGTGCTGCTGTGCGTGCAGACCGGCAAGACCCTGGCCGACCCGAACCGGTTCAAGTTCGACGCACAGGACTTCTACCTCAAGTCGCCGGGCGAGATGCGCGCGCAGTGGGACCCGCAGTTCCCCGAGGCCTGTGACAACACGCTGCTGGTGGCCGAGCGGGTGAACGTGAGCTTCACCGAGGGCCGCGACCTGATGCCCCGCGCCCCCGTCCCGGAGGGCGAGAGCGAGGAGAGCTGGCTGGTCAAAGAGGTCGAGCGGGGCCTGCAGATGCGGTTCCCGAACGGCGTCACCGAGCAGTACCGCAAGCAGGCCGAGTACGAGGTCGGCGTCATCACGCAGATGGGGTTCCCGGGCTACTTCCTGGTGACCGCAGACCTCATCCAGTACGCGAAGTCGGTCGGTATCCGGGTCGGCCCCGGTCGCGGTTCCGCGGCCGGCTCGCTGGTGGCCTACGTCCTCGGGATCACCGACCTCGACCCGATCAAGCACAAGCTGCTGTTCGAGCGGTTCCTCAACCCCGAGCGCATCTCGATGCCCGACATCGACATGGACTTCGACGAACGCCGGCGCGGGGAGATGATCCGCTACGTCACGCAGAAGTACGGTGAGGACCGGATCGCGCAGATCATCACCTACTCCACGATCAAGGCGAAGGCCGCGATCAAGGACTCGGCGCGGGTGCTGTTCGGCCAGCCCGGCTACTCCGTGGCCGACCGGATCACCAAGGCCATGCCGCCCGCCGTGATGGGCAAGGACATCCCGTTGTCGGGCATCTTCGACCCGGCGCACAAGCGGTACTCCGAGGCCACCGAGGTGCGCGCGCTCTACGAGAGCGACCAGCAGGTCAAGGAGATCATCGACACCGCCCGGGGCCTGGAGGGCCTGAAGCGGCAGTGGGGCGTGCACGCGGCCGGTGTGATCATGTCCAGCGAGCCGCTGATCGACGTCATCCCGATCCAGCGCCGGGAGGCCGACGGCGCGATCATCACGCAGTTCGACATGGGCGCCTGCGAGACGCTCGGGCTGCTCAAGATGGACTTCCTCGGGCTGCGCAACCTCACGATCATCGACGACGCCCTGGAGAACATCCAGCTCAACGGCAAGCCGCCGCTCGACCTCGACACCCTCGGCCTCGACGACCCCAAGACCTACGAGCTGCTGGCCCGCGGCGACACCCTGGGCGTGTTCCAGCTCGACGGCGGCCCGATGCGCGACCTGCTGCGCCGGATGGCGCCCACCGAGTTCGACGACATCTCGGCGGTCGGCGCGCTGTACCGCCCGGGACCGATGGGCGCGAACGCGCACAACGACTACGCCGACCGCAAGAACGGCCGCCAAGAGGTCAAACCCATCCATCCGGAGCTGGCCGAACCGCTCAAGGACATCCTCGGCGAGACCTACGGCTTGATCGTCTACCAGGAACAGGTCATGGCGATCGCGCAGAAGCTGGCCGGGTACTCGCTCGGCAAGGCGGACCTGCTGCGCCGCGCAATGGGCAAGAAGAAGAAGGAGATCCTGGACAAGGAGTACGCCGGCTTCGCCCAGGGCATGAAGGACAACGGCTACTCGGCCGATGCGGTCAAGACGCTCTGGGACATCCTGCTGCCGTTCTCCGACTACGCGTTCAACCGCGCGCATTCCGCGGCGTACGGCGTGGTCTCGTACTGGACCGCCTACCTCAAGGCGAACTACCCCGCGGAATACATGGCCGCGGTGCTCACGTCCGTCCGCGACGACAAGGACAAGGCCGCGGTCTACCTCGCCGAGTGCCGCCGGATGGGCATCACGGTGCTGCCGCCCGACGTCAACGACTCGGTGCGCAACTTCGCCCCGGTCGGCGACGACATCCGCTTCGGCCTGGGCGCGATCCGCAACGTCGGGTTCAACGTCGTCGACGCGATCGTCGCCGCGCGCAAGGAGAAGGGTGCGTTCACCGACTTCTCCGACTTCCTGCGCAAGGTCGACGCGGTGGTCTGCAACAAGAAGGTCATCGAGTCGCTGATCAAGGCCGGCGCGTTCGACTCGCTCGGTCACCCGCGCAAGGGCCTGCTGCTCGTGCACGCCGACGCGATCGACGCGGTGATGAGCACGAAGAAGGCCGCGTCGATGGGCCAGTTCGACCTGTTCGGCTCGATGGACGGAACGGGCGACGACGCGGCGTCGGATCTCGGTGGGATCTTCGACGTCAAGGTGCCGACCGACGAGTGGGACTCCAAGCACCGGCTCGCCGTCGAGCGGGAGATGCTCGGCCTGTACGTCTCCGGGCACCCGCTGCACGGCGTCGAGGGAGTGCTCGCGGCGAAGGCCGACACCCCGATCCAGAACATCCTCGACGGCACGGTCGGCGACGGCGCGCAGGTCACGGTGGGCGGGATCCTCGCGAACGTGAACCGCAGGGTGAACAAGAACGGGGAGCCCTGGGCGTCGGCGCAGATCGAGGACCTCGCCGGTGGGATCGAGGTGCTGTTCTTCCCCCGCTGCTACCAGGTCGTCGGCGTGGACGTCGCCGAGGACGCGATCGTGCTGGTCAAGGCGCGGGTGAACAAGCGCGACGACCGGGTGTCCCTGATCGCCAACGACCTCGCGGTGCCCGATCTGGCGGCGGCCGGCGAGGAGAGCGGCACACCGGTCGCGGTGAGCCTGGCCGCGTCCCGCTGCACGCCGCCGGTGGTGGCCAAGCTCAAGGACGTGCTGACCAGCCATCCGGGCCCGCGCCCGGTGCACCTGAGCCTGGTCAACGGCACCCGGACGACGGTGCTGCGTCTGGACGACGCGCTGCGGGTGACGGCGAGCTCGGCGCTGATGGGTGACCTGAAGGCGCTGCTCGGCCCGGGCTGCCTGGGCTGAACCGGGCCGGTCAGCGCTGCGGCTCAGTCGCCCGGCCGGCGGTAGGACTCGCGGGCCGAGGCCGCCTTCTCGAGTACCGCGGGCAGGTCGGCCGGGGCGATGAGCTGACGCGTCTCCATGTGCGAGAACGCGCCGGTGCTGGCCACCGCGATGGAGATCGCCGCGGCGTCGGTCGTGTCGGGTACGTCGACGACGACGAAGCCGTCCCGGTCACCGAACATGAAGTACAGCGATTCGAGCTGCCCGCCCAACTTCTCGGCGAGGCCGCGCACCGCTGCCGTGCGGTCGGTGGGCTTCATGATCATCCGGTCCCAGGTCTCCGGCTTGTAGCTGAAGAACACCGCGAACTTGCTCATCTTTCGCCTCCTCGACCGGTGGGCGCGCCAGTGCACCACCGCCGCGAGGACCTGTGGAGGGCCGGAGGACCCGTCAAAGGCCCGATCCGCACGCTGCGGCTCGCCGATGCCCCGGTGGCCCGGGTCGCGGCCGGGCCGGTGTGGGCACCGCGGTCCCCTGAGCAGGGTCAGCGCACGCTGCTGACCAGCTGGTGCCAGTGCTGCTGGGCCTGGCGGTCCCAGCGCGCGTGCAGGGTGTCGAACAGCGCCGCGGCCCGGGCGCCGGCCCACTGCCGGGGGAGCAGCTCGCCCGGCAGCTTCGGGTCGAGGAAGGGGAACCGGCGCCACGCGTGCACGAGGTGGATCTGGTGGGCGAGCACGTCGGCGGGCGTGACCGGATCGGCGCCGCTGAACTCGGCGATGAACTCCTCGTATGCAGCCTCGACCTCAGCCAGGTCCCAGGCCTGCGCGACCACCTCGGGCTGCTCACCGATCGCGCCGAAGGTTCCCACGAACGAGCTGGTCACCCCGTCCAGCTCGAGGTCGGCGATCACGTCGGCGACCTCGTCCTGTTTCGCCGGGTCCGGGGAGAGCCACACCCCCGGTGACGGCGAGCCCAGCCCGGCCCAGGCCAGCCGGGTGCGCAGCCGGTGCCGCAGCTGGCGCCGCGACTCCGGAACGCTGACCAGCACCACGAGCCAGCGGCCGTCCCACGGCGGGGATGCGGCGCCGAACCCGTAGATCCGGGCAGCGCCGTCGGACAGCAGTCGCCGGCCCGACTCGGTCAGCGACCACCGCACCCGGCGCCCGGCCCGATCGGAGGAGAGCAGTCCCTCGGCGGCGGTGCGGGCCAGGGCCTGGCGTGCCGACTTCTGCTCGACGCCGAGGCCGGCGAGGACGTCGATGAGCACCTGGGTCCAGACCGATTCCGAGCGGGGGAGCACGAACTCACCGAGCACGGTGAGCAGGAGCGACCGGGCGCTGGTCTGGCCGAGCTCGCGGCGCCGGGAGAGCGCCGGGTGCCCCGGGCCGGGGTCGGACGGCGCGACGGTCTCGCGGGTTCCGGTGGACATAGGATCTGCCAGCCTAGTGTGTGGCGGCGCGGCTCCGTCGTCCGGCGCGCGCTGACATAGGCTCGCCCGCCGTGACGCCCGACCAGCTGCTGGCCATCGACCGTGAGCACGTGTGGCACCCCTACGCCCCGATGCCGGCGGTCGCGGCGCCGGTGGCGGTGGCCTCGGCGGAAGGGGTGCGGCTGCGCCTGGTCGAGGAGGTTCACGGCCGCACCGAACTCGTCGACGGCATGTCCTCCTGGTGGGCGGCGATCCACGGTTACCGCCACCCCGTGCTCGACGCCGCGGTGCGCGACCAGCTCGGGGTGATGAGCCACGTGATGTTCGGCGGGCTCACCCACGGCCCCGCGGTCGAGCTGGCCCGGCTGCTGGTGGAGGTCACGCCCGAGCCGTTGCAGCACGTGTTCCTGGCCGACTCGGGCTCGGTCTCGGTCGAGGTCGCGATCAAGATGTGCCTGCAGTACTGGCGCTCGAAGGGACGGCCGGGTAAACACCGGCTGCTGACCTGGCGTGGCGGCTACCACGGCGACACGTTCGGCGCGATGAGCGTGTGCGACCCCGAGGGCGGCATGCATTCGCTGTGGTCGGACGTGCTCCCGAAGCAGGTGTTCGCCAGTGCTCCGCCGCGGGAGTTCGAGCACGACTATGTCGCCGAGCTGGCCCAGCTGATCGAGACCCACGCCGACGAGCTGGCCGCGGTGATCGTCGAACCGGTCGTGCAGGGCGCGGGCGGGATGCGCTTCCACGACCCGCGCTATCTGCAGGTGCTGCGTGAGCTGTGCCTGACCCACGACGTGCTGCTGGTCTTCGACGAGATCGCGACCGGGTTCGGCCGCACCGGAGAACTGTTCGCCGCCGGCCACGCGGGCATCAGCCCTGACGTGATGTGCGTCGGGAAGGCCCTGACCGGCGGTTATCTCACGATGGCGGCCGCGTTGTGCACTTCGGCGGTGGCGCGAGGCATCTGCGACGGTGAGGCCGGCGTGCTGATGCACGGTCCGACGTTCATGGGCAACCCGCTGGCGGCGGCGGTCGCGCGGGCGTCGGTCGGGCTGCTGCTCGAGCGGGACTGGCGCGCCGAGGTCCGTGGTGTCGAGACCGCGCTGCGGGCGGGTCTCGCGCCGGCCCGGGCACTGCCCGGGGTGGCCGACGTCCGGGTGCAGGGCGCGATCGGCGTCGTCCAGCTCGATCACGAGGTGGACATGGCGGCGGCGACGGCGGCGGCGGTGCGCGCGGGCGTGTGGCTGCGCCCCTTCCGCGACCTCGTCTACACGATGCCGCCCTACGTCTGCACGACCGAGGATCTGGCGATGATCACGGCGGCGGTGTGCGCCGCGGCTGCGGCGGGCTGATCCGTCCACCCGTGTCGCCGTGGGGCCACCGCGAGTTCATGTGCCGGCCACCGACGGGGTGGCATGGGACCTCTGACACCAAGATCCACTCGATCGGGCCCTGGGGCGTCGGGACGGGTGTAGGCGATGGCCGCGCGTGACCGGCTGGATCACTCATGTGGACCTCGCGGCCAGGGAAGGCCGGACCCTCGTCACTCTTGATCAATTACTGATCGTCACATCGGCCGCGGAACCGGACGGTTCGGGCGAAGCGGATGGGAACCGTGTTCATCCGCTTGCGGTTCTCTGGGAGCGCGCGCCGGTGCATTGACGCGCTCGTGCTCGCCGCTCCCACGCCGATCCACCCCGGAGGACCGCCCATGGCCGCGTCGACCCCTGATCCGTCCCAGCACGCCCCGCCCGGCCGTCGCCTCGACATCCTGCGCGCCGATGTCGGCGCCTCAGTGGTCGTCTTCCTCGTCGCCGTCCCGCTCTCGCTCGGCATCGCGCTGGCTTCCGGCGCGCCGATCATGGCCGGGCTGATCGCCGCGGTCGTCGGCGGTGTCGTCGCCGGCCTGCTCGGCGGCTCCGTCCTGCAGGTCAGCGGCCCGGCCGCCGGACTGACCGTGGTGGTCGCCGAGCTGATCAACCGCTTCGGCTGGCAGGTGACCTGCCTGATCACGGTGGGCGCCGGCCTGCTCCAGATGCTGTTCGGGCTGTCCCGGCTTGCCCGGTTCGCCCAGGCCATCCCGCCCGCCGTCGTGCACGGCATGCTCGCCGGGATCGGCATCACCATCGCGCTGGCCCAGCTGCACGTGGTGCTCGGTGGCGACCCGCAGACCAGCGCGGTGGACAACGTGCTGGAGCTGCCCGAACAGCTCCTCAGGCTGCACGGGCACGCCGTGATCGTCGGACTGTGCACGATCGGCGTGGTCCTGGTCTGGCCGCGACTGCCCGACCGGCTGCGCCTCGTCCCCGGCCCCCTTGCCGCGGTGACCGCCGCGACGGCCCTGGCCGTGCTCTGGCCCGACGTGCCCCGGGTCGACCTGCCCGGCGGCCTGCTCTCGGCCGTCACACTGCCGTCGCTCGCCCTGCTTCCCGACGGCCAGTGGGCCGGGGTCATCGGCGGCATGCTGACCGTCGCGCTGATCGCGAGCGTCGAGAGCCTGCTCTCCGCCGTCGCGGTGGACCGGATGCACGACGGACCGCGCACCGACGCCGACCGCGAGCTGCTCGGCCAGGGCGCGGCCAACACGGCCTCCGGGCTCCTCGGCGGGCTGCCGGTCACCGGGGTGATCGTGCGCAGCTCGGCCAACGTGCGGGCCGGGGCGAAGACCCGCGCGTCGACCGTGCTGCACGGTATCTGGATCGCCGTCTTCGCGATCGCGCTGATCGGCGTCGTCGAGATGATCCCCCTCGCCGCACTGGCCGGGTTGCTCGTCGTGGTCGGCGTGCAGCTGGTCAAGCTGGCCGACATCCGCACCGCCCACCAGCACAGCGAGCTTGCCGTCTACCTGGTCACCGTGGCCGGCGTGCTCGTGCTGAACCTGCTGGAAGGCGTCCTGATCGGGCTCGTGCTGGCGGGCCTGCTGGTGCTGCACCGCGCGGTGCGGGCGCGGGTACGGCTCGAGGAGACCGGCGACGGCACGTCCGGCCCGCTGCGCGTCGTCGTGGGGGGCACGTTGAGCTTCCTGTCAGTGCCCGCGCTGTCCCGGGTGCTCGGCGAGGTTCCCGCCGGTGCGCCGGTGCGCATCGACCTCATCGTCGACTACCTCGACCACGCCGCCTACGACCACCTCGACGGCTGGACCAAGCGGCATCGCGCCACCGGCGCCTGGGTGCAGGTCTCCGAGCCCGGTGCGGTGGACGCCGCCGAGCACCCGCGCCCCTGGTTCGCGACGTGGTCGCAGTGGCGCGGTGACGCGACGGCGTCGCCCAGCGCGCCGATGCTGGCCGGGGTGGCCGCCTATCACGAGCGGACGGCCGGGCTGCTCCTGCCGACCCTGCGCGAGCTGGCCGGCGGCCAGGCCCCGTCCGGGCTGCTGCTGTCCTGCGCCGATTCCCGGGTGATGCCCAACGTGATCACCCACAGCGGCCCCGGCGACCTGTTCACGGTGCGGAACGTGGGCAACCTGGTGGCCGGCACCTCGGTCCGCGCGGCCGTGCAGTACGCGACGACAGTGCTGCGGGTGCCGCTGATCGCGGTCTGCGGGCACTCCGGGTGCGGCGCGATGCGCGGCCTGCTCGACGGCGTCCCCACCGACATGCCCGACGGCGCCCTCGGCGACTGGCTCAAGGCCGGCGCGCCGAGCCTGCGGGCCTTCCGCGACGGGCACCCGGTGGCCGCGGCGGCCCTGCGCGCCGGGTACGGCGAAGCCGAGGCGCTGGCCATGGTCAACGTCGCGCTGCAGCTCGACGTGCTGCGGGCCCAGGGCGTCGACGCCGAGCTGATGGGGCTGTACTTCGACATCCCCACCGCGCAGGTGCTGGTGTTCGACGCCGCGGCGAACGAATTCCGGCCGCTCGACAGCGACACCCCGCTGGCCCCGGCGGGACGGTAGCGCGCCGGCTCCGGGGCGGTGCAGGAAAGCCACGTTCATGCCAGGAGACGAACGTGGCTCTCCTGCCACCGGGGCAGCGGCGCCACGGGGGCGACGTCACGTGCCTCGGGTAGCGGTGAGCGCCTAGGGTCGGCGGTCGTGGAGAACCCCGCGCCGGATGCGGCGCCACACCCGCTGGCCTGGCTGGACGACAACGCAGAGCGTCGCCGCGTGGCCGGGCTGCGCCGCGAGCTGCGGCCCCGACCGGCCGACGAGCCGCTGCTCGACCTGGCCGGCAACGACTACCTCGGCCTGTCGCGGGACAAGCGCGTCATCGACGGCGGCGTCTCGGCGCTGCGGACCTGGGGTGCGGGGTCCACGGGATCCCGGCTGGTCACCGGCAGCACCGAGCTGCACGCGCAGCTGGAGCGCGAGCTGGCCGCGTTCACCGGTGCGGAGGCGGGCCTGGTGTTCTCCTCCGGGTACGCCGCGAACCTGGGTGCCGTCACCGCGCTGTCGGGGGCCGGCGCGCTCATCGTGTCCGACGCCGCCAACCACGCCTCGTTGGTCGACGCCTGCCGATTGTCCCGGGCCCGGGTCGTGGTCACCGCGCACAACGACGTCGCTGCCGTCGACGCGGCGCTGGCCGCGCGGACCGAGGAGCGGGCCGTCGTCGTCACCGACAGCGTCGGCAGCACCGACGGTGACCTCGCCCCCCTGCGGGCGCTGCACACGGTGTGCCGGGCCCGCGGCGCGGTGCTCGTGGTGGACGAGGCGCACGGGCTCGGGGTCTGCGGTCCGGATGGGCGCGGTGTGCTCGCCGATGTGGGGCTGGCCGGAGCGGACGACGTGGTGCTCACCGTGACGCTGTCGAAGTCGCTGGGCAGCCAGGGCGGGGCGGTCCTGGGCCCCGCACCGGTGATCGCGCACCTGGTGGACAGCGCGCGCACGATGATCTTCGACACGGGGCTGGCGCCGGCCTGCGTGGGCGCGGCGCTGGCCGCGCTGCAGGTGCTGCGCGACGAGCCGGGACGTCCCGCGGCGGTGCTCGCGGCGGCCCGGGCGATAGCCGCGGCCGCCGGGGTGGGGGGGCCGCCGAC
>NZ_JAHDTG010000062.1 GCF_018531475.1 Pseudonocardia mahuensis | reverse complement strand
TGCCCACGAGGTCTCCGGGTAGATGGTCTTCTTGGTCGTTGATCCATCTACCGGAGACCTCGTTTGTCTCCACTCATCGACACACCGGCCTCAGCGACCCGTGATCAACTTTCTAAACACGCGCTAGTGCGGCGCCGCCGGCCCGGCCGCCTCCTGCACGGTAGGAATCCGTGCCCGCCGCACGTACGGGGCCACCGGGCTGAACTGCAGCGCCCGGGGGAGTAGCCGCACCAGGTCGCGCGGCCCGGTCACCCGCAGCAGGCCGTCGCGGACCGCGGGCAGGAACTCGATACGGGCCTCCCACACCTGATAGAGCACCGGCAACGGCGTCTCGACGGTGATGTCCACGTCGTAACCGGGGTCGGTGAAGCACAGCGACACGTCGGCCGGTTCGACCACCAGCCAGTACCGGCCGTGACGCAGCTCCGGGAACCGGACGTGGATCACCACCCGGGACCGCTCGAACGGTGCCGGGTCGATTCCGCCGCGGATCCACCACATCAGCACCGTGGGATCCAG
Source organism: Pseudonocardia mahuensis (assembly GCF_018531475.1). Taxonomy (GTDB): domain Bacteria; phylum Actinomycetota; class Actinomycetes; order Mycobacteriales; family Pseudonocardiaceae; genus Pseudonocardia. Next base: position 46,946 of record NZ_JAHDTG010000062.1, on the reverse strand, counting down.
CTCGTCGGGTCGCGGCTCGCCGAAGGCCCACCGCGCGCCCCACTCGGCCAGCCCGAACACCAGCGGCCGCACCTGCTCGCCCGCGTCGGTGACGTAGTAGCCGCTGTCGCGTTGCTCGACCAGGCCGTCGCGCTGCAACTGGTCCAGCCGTTTGGACAGCAGCCCCCGCGAGATCCGCGGCAGCCCGCGCGCGAGGTCGTTGAACCGGTGGGCTCCCACCAGGAGGTCCCGGATGATGAGCAACGACCAGCGGTCGCCCAGCACCTCGAGGGCCCGGGTGATCGGACAGTACTGACCGTAGCGAGACATCCGGCGATGATCCCGCCGCCGGTTCAGATCGGGAACTATCGACCACCGATCGGCCCAGCCCACCATCGCTCCATGACAACGACAATCACCCGTTCAGGGATCACCGACGAGGACGCCATCGCCCTCGCCACCGAGGTCGGACGCCGGTGTGCGCCCATGGAGGCCGACCACGACCGCGAGGCCACGTTCGTGGCCGAGGCCTACCGGGCGATGGCGGAGAGCGGCTATCTGCGGATGGCGGTGCCCGCGGAGCTCGGAGGGCTCGGTGCCGGGATGCGCCAGGTGGTGGCTGCGGAGCACGAGCTGGCCCGCTGGTCCGGGTCGGCATCGCTGGCTGCGGCGATGCACCTCTACCTGAGCCTCGTGCAGGTATGGCGGTACCGCCGGGGAGCGCCGGGCGCAGAGGCCGCGCTGCACCGGGTCGCGACCGAGGGTCTGATCATGGCCACGAGCGGCGGGTCCGACTGGGTCTCGCCGACGACCACCGCCGTCGAGGTCGAGGGCGGCTTCCGGTTCTCGGGCCGCAAGAAGTTCTGCAGCCAGGCCCCGGTGGCCACCGTGATCTCCACCTCAGCGGTGCTCGGCGAGCCCGGGCCGGACGCCGAGGTGCTGCACGCCGGGGTGCCGCTGGCCTCGCCGGGCATCTCCTTCGTCGAGACCTGGGACACCCTCGGGATGCGGGGTACGGCCAGCAACGACGTGATCTTCGACGACGTCTTCGTGCCCGTCGAGCGGATCATGGGCCGGCGCCCCTACGGCAAGCTGGCAGGACCACTGCTGGTCGCCGTCATCCACTTCTCACCCGTCGGGGCCGGGGTGTACCTGGGTATTGCGAGCGGTGCGTACGACGAGGCGCGCCGCGTCGTCGCGGGACGCTCTGCTCCGAGCGCTGCCGCCGTGCGCCAACTCGGGGAGATGGAGGCGCGGCTGCGGGTGGCCCGCTGGGCGCTGGCGGCCGCGATCGACGAGATCGGCGACGATCCGCCGGCGGACACGGGCGCACTGTCCGCCGTGGCGACGGCCAAGCGGCATGCCGTGCTCGAGGCGCGGACGGTGGTGGACCTGGCGATGGAGGCCGTCGGCGGGCCGGCGTTCTTCCGGGCCTCACCGCTGGAGCGCGCCTACCGGGATGTGCGCGGTGGGCCCTTCCACCCGCTGACGCCGGAGGCGACCCTGGAGCTCATCGGCTCGGCCGCCCTCGCCCGATGACCCATGGGGTCACACCCCGAACACGAAGCGTCGCATCGGGTGAGAGGAATGTCACTCATCGGGCAAGATTGGCGCCGGCTGGCCAACTCGGTGGTTCACCATCGTGTCCTCGGGTAGCGACTCAGCGCAGAGCGCGCGCCACGCGGCACCGCTCGGCGGAGGTGAGTCGATATGAATCCCGTTCCCATGGATCACCACGAGAAGATGCGGCTGCGAGCCGCAGCCTTCAGGGTGACCCGGCTCTATCCCGGACCCGTGGGTGAGTTGCTCTCCCGGGAGCTGCTCACCTGGGAGGAGTTCGGGTACCGGCTCGGCGGCGGCCAGCTCGTCATGCGGCTGGTCGACCACGTGCTGAAGACGCCCCTGACGCAGGCGGAGGCGGCCTGAGGCCGCTGCCGTCTCACCGCCCGGGGCGGGTCACGAGCCGGGCTCGCCCAGGGTGGTGGTCTGCAGGCTGCTCGCCGTTCCGGTGACCGGCGCGCCGTCGGCGAGCCCGCCGACGGCACCGGCCATCACCAGCAGCGCGGCGAGCGTCACGAGGGTGCCCACCCGGCCCACGACGTCGACCGCGGCCCCCCACCGGGTCCGCGGCGGCGTCGTGACGTGGTGTCGGCCGCGGGCGTCCGCCAGGACCGGCCCGCCCATGACGGGCAGGACCACGGTGGCCCCGAACGCCGGCAGCGTGGCAGCCGTCTCGAGGGTGGCTGCGGGGGCGGGCAGGACACGCGGCGTCGACATGGCGGACCACCTGAGGCATCGGGGAACAGGGGTGATGGCCACCGTGGCGGCCGGTGTCCGGTCCGGTTCGCGCTTGCCGGGTGCCCGTACACCCGTCACATCGCCGTGTCCCCGCCAGGCGTTAGCGCCGAGTCACCCCAACGGGTCGGCCGCCCTCGATGATCCCCCGGATCAGTCCGCCAGCCGTGTGCGCAGCTCCCGCTTGAGGACCTTGCCGGCGGCCGACACGGGGATCTCGTCCACGAGCCGGATCTCCCGCAGTCGCTTGTACGGGGTCACCTGATCGTTGACCGCGTCCATGAGCTTCTGCGCTCCGTCGGCGTCCAGCCCCGGCGCGACCACGAACGCGACGGGTAGCTCTCCGACCTCCGGATCAGGCCTGCCGACGACCGCCGCGCCGATCACTCCGGGCCGGCCGAAGAGCAGCTCCTCCAGCTCGCGGGGGTACACGTTGTAGCCCTTGTAGATCAGCATGTCCTTCTTGCGGTCGACGATGCTGAGGTAGCCCTCGTCGTCGAGCACGCCGATGTCACCGGTGTGCAGCCAGCCGTCCACGAGGGTCGCGGCCGTCTCCTCCAGCCGGTTGCGGTAGCCCGCCATCACCTGCGGGCCACGGATGCACACCTCGCCGGGCTCGCCGGGCGGGAGCTCCGCGCCGTCGTCGTCGGTGATGCGGACCTCGGTGTCGTACACGGGCAGCCCGACGGTGCCGACCTTGCGGACCGCGGACCGCGCCGCCGGGCCGATCGTGGCGCCCATGGTGACCTCGGTCAGCCCGTAGCCCTCGGCGATCACCGCGTCGGAGCCGAACCGCCGGTGCAGCGCCTGGATCATCTCCACCGGCAGCGGCGCGGCCCCGGAGGTCAGCCCGCGCACCGACGACAGGTCGCGGGTCGCGAAGTCCGGGTGCCGCAGCATCGCCGCGAACAGCGGCGGGGCGCCGGCCATCCCGGTGACCCGGAAGCGCTCGGCGTCGGCCAGGTAGGCACCGGGATCGAACCGGTCGTGCAGCACCGTCGTGCTGCCGGTGAGCATCGGCACGTTGAGCGCGCCGATGGTGCCCATCGCGTGGAACCATGGCGTGAGGTTGATCGAGACGCCGGTGCCGAGCCGGACCGGGTACTCCTCGGCCGGCGCGATCTGCTCCAGCGCCAGCCCGCCCTCGGCGTCGAGCACCGGGACGGATCCGCTGCCCCAGCACGCGTACTGCAGCGCGTTGACCACGACGTTGCGGTGCGGCAACTGCACACCCTTGGACCGGCCGGTGGTGCCGCCGGTGTAGGCGAGGTGCGCGAGGTCTGCGCTGATGTCGATCTCGACGGCCGGAGCGGCGGTCGGGGCGTCGGCGTGGAAGGCCTCGAAGTCGAATGCGTCGGGGACACCGGCGAGGTCGAGCCGGGTGCCCGGGTCCAGCGCCTGCTCCCGGTCGGTCACCAGCAGCAGCCGGATCGCCGTGCGGTCGCGCACCGCGGCGATCGCGGGGGCGGCGGGCAGCCAGCTGACGGCGGCGACGGCACCGGCGTCGGCGAGCTGGGCGGCCAGGTCGACCGGTGGCAGCAGCGGGTTGGTCGGCGAGAACGTCGCGCCGGCCAGCAGGATCCCGTAGTAGGCGATCGCGTACTGCGGGCAGTTCGGTAGGTGGATCGCCACGACGTCCCCGCGGCCGATCCCGGCATCGCGCAGCGCGTCCGCGAACGCTCCGGCGCGCTCGTGCAGCCGGGCGAAGCTCAGCTCACGGCCGTAGTAGTGCAGGGCGGTCCGCTCGCCGAACCGGTGGGCCGCGCCCGCCAGGATCGCGCCGACGGGAACCTCGGGGTAGTCCAGGGTCAACGTGCTCCACTCCGTCTTCTCGGTGGTCGATTCCGGGCTCACCGGGCGCCGCCGGGGGTGAAGGCGACCGGCAGGTGCTTGATGCCGTTGATGAACATCGACCGCAGTCGCTGCGGGGGTTCGGTGGCGTGGATGTCCGGGATCCGGGTCAGCAGCTCGCGGAACATCACCGACATCTCCCGGCGGGCCAGATGCGCACCGAGGCAGAAGTGCGGGCCCGGGCCGCCGAAGCCGACGTGCGGGTTGGGGGAGCGCCGGACGTCGAACGTGTCGGGATCGCGGAAGTGCTCCGGATCCCGGTTGGCGGCCCAGTAGAACATCGCCACCTTGTCCCCGGCGCTCATCTGCTTGCCACCGAGCACTGCGTCGATCTCCAGCGTGCGCCGCATGAAGATCACCGGCGAGGCCAGGCGGACGATCTCGTCGACGGCCGTGGGGGTGACGCCGTCGAGGTCGGCGAGCCAGGCCGCACGCTGGCCCGGGTGGTCGGTGAGCAGCTGGATGCCCCAGCTGATCGCGTTGCGGGTGGTCTCGTTGCCGGCCACCACCAGCAGGATGAAGAAGCTGGCGAGCTCGTCGGGGGTGAGCCGCTCACCGTCGATCTCGGCGTTGACCAGGGCCGAGGTGACGTCGTCGGTCGGGTTCTGAGTGCGGTGCTCGCCGAGCTCGCGCATGAGTTGCGCGAGCTCGCCGCCGGCCTGCAGCAGCGCGCTGACGATGTTGTCCGCGTCCGGCACGTACTCGGGGTCGCCCGCGCCGAGGATCACGTTCGAACGGTCGAACACGAAGTCGTACTGGCTCTCCGGGATGCCCATCATGTCGCAGACGATCTTCAGCGGGAGCCTCGCTGCGATCGCGGTGACGGCGTCGCACCCACCGTCGTCGATGACGTCGTCGACGATCGTGCGCGCGGTCCGTTCGACCTCTTCGGTGAGCGCCGCGAGCCGCCGCGGGGTGAAGCCGCGGGAGACGATGCGGCGCAGCCGGGCGTGCCGCGGGTCGTCCATGTTGATCATCGAGCCGAAGAACTCGAGGAACTCCGGAGGCATGTCGGCCACCGAGGTGGAGCCCTGGCCGGACCGGAAGATCTGCGGAGTGCGGCTGGCCTCCACGACGTCGTCGAGCCGGGTCAGGGCGTGGTAACCGGGGCCGGGTGGGAGGTAGGCGAATTCGGGTTCCGCGTAGAACGGGATCGGATCCCGCTCACGCAGCCCCGCGAAACCCGCCGCGCGCGCCTCGATCGGCGCGGTCCAGAACCCGTCGATATCGGACAGGTCGACCCGGGCGGTGCCTGGGGTCTGCACATCCGGTGGCGTCATTGCCGTACCTCCCGTTGGCCTGTGAAGGCCCCGGCCGCGCGTAGTTACCGCGCGGTAGGGCGTGTGATCAACCTAACGCCGGCGCCGGTGCGGCGCGAGGGTCTCTTCTCCCGCCGTCTCACACGCCTGCGCGGGGCATGGCGGCTGTCTTCGCTCAGACCTCGGCAACGTCGACGCGTCCTGCGGCGGAGCGGTACGGCGGATGCTGGAGGGTGGTCCGCGAGGTGGAGAGCCGTGGGCTGGCCGAGAGGCACGGTTACGGCACCGCGGCCGAGCTGCTGCGCGGGCGCGGTCTCCGCGGAGCACGTGCGGGCGATCCGGGCCGCGCGGGCCACGCTGGCCGCGCTGGCGCCGCATCTGGAGCGGTATCGGGCGTCGTTGGAGGCCGACCTGGCCGGGTTCGCCCGCACGCTGGATTCGGACGCGGTGCTCAAGCTGGGCAAGCGGGCGCCGGCGGGTGGCTGCCCGCCGAGGGTGGGCAGCGGCCGCACGTGACGGTCACGGCGGCCCTGGAGGTGCTGGAGCGCCGGCTCGGGGCGGGCCTGCTGGGCTTCGGCGAGGGCATCCTGGCCGCCGCGATCTCCGCGGAGGATGCGCGGCGGTGGGCGTGTGACGCGCACCTGGCCCCGATCGTGCTCGGCGCGGAGGGTGCGCCGCCCGACATCGGGCGTCGTTCCCGGATCGTGCCCCGGTCCCTGTGCCGTGCCCAGGCCGTCGAGACTCGTGCTGAGGCCCCGCACCCGGCATCGGGCGATAACGCCCGTCCGCCGGGCCGGCCGGAGCCTTACCCGGCCGGCCCGGCGAGCGCGGCGGGTAAGGGCCCCGGCCTACTCAGTCGAGCGGGATGAGGCCGCGCTGGTAGGCCTTCACCAGCTTGCGGGGTACGAGTCGGCGCCGGCCCCCGACGGTGATCGGGACCAGGTCGGGCGGCGTGGCTTTCCATTGCGCCCGCCGGCTGCGGGTGTTCGAACGCGACATGCGCCGCTTGGGGACTGCCATCAGTCGTCCTCTCCTCGGGGGGTGTGGTCCGCCGGGACGGCGCCGCCGGGCGCGTCGTCCGGCACTGCGGCCTCGGGGCCGCCGCGCGGGTCGTCGGTGTGCCACCAGCCGAACGGGTCGGGCAGCGCCCGCCAGGCGTCCTCCCCGGCGGCGAGCTCGGCGTCGGTCAGCAGCGCCGCCCGCAACGTCGCCTCGATCCCGTCCGGATCGCCCTCGTGGGCGATCACGACGAGGTCCTGGGCCCGGTCACCGAAGCGCGCGTCCCAGCCCAGCGCCGCCATCGCGCGCCGCTCCGAGGACACGCAGTCCCAGGCCTCGGCGTCCTGCGCGGCCAGCCATTCGCCGACGTGCCCGATCTGCAGACCGCCGCCGGCGGACTCCAGCCACAGCACGGCGTCGGGCCGGGTGGCCAGCCAGATCCGGCCACGGGTGCGCACGACCCCGTCGAGCAGGACGTCCATCGCCTCGTGCAGCCGCTCCGGGTGGAACGGCCGGCGCTCGCCGAACAGCAACATCTGCACGCCGCAGTCCGCGTCCAGCGGCGGGCGCCCGCGCAGCAACGGCCCGTGCACGTCCTCGGGGCGTCCCCGGGGCGCCTCCTCCGGGAGCCCGGTGAGCAGCACACGCTCGTCCAGCTCCGCGAGCCGCAGCCGCAGCGCGGCGGGTGCGAGCCGGGTCATGACGGCGTCGGTGCGGGCGAGGTCCCAGCCGTCGGCGCTGCCGGTGTAGACGACGAGGTCGGCGAACTCGGCCTGGCCGACGGCGACCTGGGCGACGGTGCGCTCGTCGTCGGGAAGATCGGCCAGGCCCCGCTCACCGAGGGTCTCGTCGCCCGTGGCGTCGGCCAGCCAGCTCCCGGCGTCCACCGTCGTGATGACGCCGCGCAGGTCGGCCACGTCGACGATCCTGGTGCCGTCGACGAGGACGTTGCCCAGTGCCCAGCAGACCTGCTCCGGTTCGAGAGCGGGGTCCAGGTGCAGCACGACCCGGTCGGCGGTCTCCGCCAACGCGCGCAGCGTCGGCAGCAGGTCCTCGCGCAGCGTGCAGGACGCGCAGCCGTGGGCGAGCTCGAGCACCGTCGTGGTGTCCGATCCGGCGTCGCGCAACCGCCGGTGGACCACGCCGCGGGTGATGTCACGCAGGTCGTGGTGGAGCACGACCACACCCGGGTCGACGGCGCGGACCCGGCCGATGACCTGCTCGACGTCAGGCGAGAGGCCGGTCAGCACGAGCAGCTCGGTCCGGCGCCCGGTCGGATCGGGTTCTCCGGGCACGGAGGTTTCCTCCTGTCGGTGGTGGGAACGAAGGGCGACCAGCGGGTGTAAGCTTAGATGAAAATGAATGTCATGTGTAAGGAGGGTGGAGCATGGCCAGGAACGAGCTCCGGCCGATCGTCAAACTGCGCTCGACGGCCGGGACCGGTGCCACATATGTGACCCGTAAGAACCGGCGTAACCATCCCGACCGGCTCGTGCTGAAGAAGTACGACTGGCGGATCCGCCGGCACGTCGAGTTCCGAGAGGAGCGCTAAGCCATGCCGGGACCGGTGCGGCGACCGCTGAAGCGCAAGGTCAACCCGCTGTACGCCAAGCGGATCAAGGAGATCGACTGGAAGGACACGACGTTGCTGCGCACGTTCATCTCCGACCGCGGCAAGATCCGCGCCCGGCGCGTGACGGGGCTGACCCCCCAGCAGCAGCGCCAGGTCGCCACCGCGATCAAGAACGCACGCGAGATGGCGCTGCTGCCCTACCCCAACGCCGGACGAGGGTGATCGCGCCGTGTCCCGTCGCTGCCAGCTGACCGGGCGCGAGCCCGGCTTCGGCAAGAACGTGTCGCACTCGCACCGCCGGACCAACCGGCGCTGGGACCCGAACGTGCACGAGAAGCGCTACTGGCTCCCCTCGGAGAACCGGACCGTCCGGCTCCGGTTGAGCGTCAAGGGGATGAAGACGGTCGACAAGCTCGGCATCGAGGCGGCGGTCGCCCGGATCCGGGCCCGCGGGGGGAAGGTCTGATGGCCACCAAGGCGAAGATCGCGCGCAACGAGCAGCGCCGGCGCATCGTCGCGAAGTACGCCGAACGGCGCGCCGAGCTGAAGAAGATCATCGCTCGCCCGACCACCGACCCGCAGACGCGCGCAGCCGCCGAGCGGGAGTTGCGCAAGATGCCGCGCGACGCCAGCCCCACCCGGATCCGCAACCGCGACTCCATCGACGGCCGGCCGCGGGCCTACTTCCGGGCCTTCGGGGTGTCGCGGATCCGGCTGCGCGAGCTCGCGCACGACGGCAGCCTGCCGGGGGTCCGCAAGTCCAGTTGGTGACCCACGCGGGCCCGCGTGGTGGCGTCGGGCGACCCGGCGCCACCACCTGCCGCCCCACCGGGCGGCGCGGGCACCGTCCGCGCAGGTCAGGGCGGTGTGTGGGTCGACACCCCCGGCCGATTTCATACCCGGGTGCGGGGTTGTGTAGCATCGTTTAAGCCAGCCGGGAAGCCGCAGAGCGACTATCCGGAGGGTCATGCCGCCCCTTTAGCTCAGTCGGCAGAGCGTCTCCATGGTAAGGAGAAGGTCTACGGTTCGATTCCGTAAAGGGGCTCTGTGAGACTCCGATGACGGGTCTCGCGAAGCGGTGTAGCTCAGTCGGTAGAGCAAGCGGCTCATAATCGCTGTGTCGCCGGTTCAAGTCCGGCCACCGCTACCAGACTGGCGAAGAATTCGAAGGCAAGCAGGAGGCACCCGCGATGGCCAAGGCCACCGACGTTCGGCCGAAGATCACGCTGGCGTGCGAGCAGTGCAAGCACCGCAACTACATCACCAAGAAGAACCGTCGGAACGACCCCGACCGGCTCGCGATCAAGAAGTACTGCCCGAACTGCGACACGCACCGGGAACACCGCGAGACCCGCTGAGCGTGCCCGACGCTTCCTACGTCGGTCGGCAGTTGCCGCCGACGGAGCCGTACCAGGTCGGCCGGGAGAAGATCCGAGAGTTCGCCACCGCGATCGGTGAGGACTCTCCGGTCTGCCACGATCTGGACGCTGCCCGCGCCGCCGGGCACTCCGATCTCGTCGCGCCGCCCACCTTCTCGGTGTCGTTCACGATGCCGCAGATCGAGGCGTTCCTGCGTGATCCCGATTTCGGGTGGGACTACAGCCGGATGGTGCACGGTGATCAGAGCATCACGCTGCACCGCCCGATCCACGGCGGTGACGAGCTCGTCACGACGATCCACGTCGACGATCTCCGCACCCGCGCCGGCAGCCACATGCTGACCCTGCGGTGTGAGGTCGTGGACACCACCGGCGAGCCGGTGCTCACGACCAAGGCGCTGCTGGTGACCCAGGCGGAGGCGGCGTGACCGCCGTGGATGTGGCCGCTGTCGCCGTCGGCGACGAACTACCCCCGCTGGAACTGCGGATCACCCGGGCCGATCTGGTCCGCTACGCGGGAGCGTCCGGCGACTTCAACCCCATCCACTGGAACAACCGAACCGCGGCCGAGGTGGGTCTGCCGGGCGTCATCGCGCACGGCATGCTGACCATGGCGCTGGCCGGTCGGCTCGTCACCCGATGGGTGGGAGATCCCGCCGCGGTACGCAGCTACGGCGTGCGCTTCACGCGCCCCGTGGTGGTGCCCGACGACGACGAGGGTGCCCTCCTCGAGCTCACCGGGAAGGTGGCCGAGGTGCGCGAATCGGACATCGACGGCGCCCGGATCGCGAGGGTCGACCTGACTGCCCGGTTCGACGGCAAGACCGTCCTCGGGCGGGCGTCCGCCGAAGTCACCCTGCCGGCCTGACCGGCTGTCGCCGGTTACAGGCGGCCCGCCGCGCCGGCCGACACCGACAAGTGACCGCATGCCCGACGCCCGGGCGAGCGCGATCCGCGCTCGCCCGGGTGTGTCAGGGGCGTGCTACTTCGCCTCGGCCAGCAGCTCGGCCATCCGGGTCACGCCGGTGCGCAGGTCGTCGTCACCGAGGGCGTAGGACAGCCGGAAGAAGCCCGGGGTGCCGAAGGCCTCACCCGGGACGACCGCCACCTCTGCGTGCTCGAGCACCGCGGCGGCCAGTTCGACGCTGTTGCGCGGGCGCGAGCCCCGCAGCTCCTTGCCGATGAGCTCCTGGACCGACGGGTAGGCGTAGAAGGCGCCGCGCGGGGTCGGCACCTGAACCCCGGGGATCGCGGCCAGCAGCTCGACCATGAGGCGCCGGCGCCGGTCGAACGCCTCGCGCATCTCCGCCACCGCGTCCAGCGACCCGGAGACGGCCTCCAGCGCGGCACGCTGCGACACGTTGGCGACGTTCGAGCTCAGGTGCGACTGCAGGTTGGTCGCGGCCTTGATGACGTCGGTGGGGCCGGCCATCCAGCCCACCCGCCAGCCGGTCATCGCGTAGGTCTTCGCGACCCCGTTGAGGACGACGCAGCGGTCGGCCAGGTCGGGCACCGCGACCGGCATCGAGACGGCCTCGGCGCCGTCGTAGACCAGGTGCTCGTAGATCTCGTCGGTGATCACCCAGATGTCGTTGTCGACCGCCCAGCGGCCGACGGCCTCGGTGAGCTCGCGGGACGCGACGGCACCGGTCGGGTTCGACGGCGAGCACCACAGCAGGACCTTCGTGCGGTCGGTCCGGGCCGCGTCCAGCTGCTCGACCGACGGCATGTAGTCGGCCTCCGGGCCGGTCTGCACGACCACCGGGGTCCCGCCGGCCAGCGCGATGGCCTCCGGGTAGGTGGTCCAGTACGGCGCGGGCAGCAGCACCTCGTCGCCCGGGTCGATCAGCGTGGCGAACGCCTGGTAGACGGCCTGCTTGCCGCCGTTGGTGACGAGCACCTGGTTCGCGGCGATGTCGTAGCCGGAGTCGCGCTTGGTCTTCGCCGCGACCGCCTCGCGCAGCTCGGGCAGGCCGGCGGCGGGGGAGTAGCGGTGGTTGCGCGGATCGGCGCAGGAGGCCTGGGCGGCGGCGACGATCGGGTCCGGGGTGGGGAAGTCCGGCTCGCCGGCGCCGAAGCCGATCACGGGCCGGCCGGCCGCCTTGAGTGCCTTGGCCTTCGCGTCGACCGCCAGCGTGGCGGACTCGGCGATGCCGCCGATCCGGGCGGAGATGCGTGCTCGGCTGGACGGTGCGGTCGTGGACGGAGGGGTGGCCATGGGGCCATCCTCCCGCACCGGGACGAGTGCCGCCGCCAGGGGGTTTGGGGGCCCGGGTGGTGTGCGATTTCAGACGCGGTGCGGGGGTGCCGTACACTCGCTTAGGCCGGGTGCATCGTGCTGGTTAGGTGTGCCCGCTCCGTGTCGGCCAGATACGACGCGGAGTGGTCTAGGGGTGTAGCTCAACTGGCAGAGCAGCGGTCTCCAAAACCGCAGGTTGCAGGTTCAAGTCCTGTCACCCCTGCCATCGTGACAAGCACGAGGACAAGTACGGAGAGCGTGGGACGAGCAGCGAGCGGCACGTGCTCGATGCGAGCGGAGGACAGGGCGTGAGCGAGGAGCGCGAGTCGGGACGGTCCGGGCGGGACCGCCCGAGCACCGCTGCCGACCGTCGTGGGCGGCGAGCCGCCTCGACGCCCGCCGAGGGTGGGAAGGGCCGGCCGACGTCGGTCCGTGAGGCCCGCCCCTCCAAGGGATCGCTGCCGAGCCGGGTCGTCCGGTTCCTCCGCGAGGTCGTGGCCGAACTCCGCAAGGTGATCTGGCCGACCCGCAAGGAACTGGTGACCTACACGATCGTCGTGCTGATCTTCGTGTCGTTCATGGTCGCGCTGGTGGCGCTGTTCGACTTCGTGTTCGGGCAGGCCGTGCTGTTCCTGTTCGGCACCTGACCGCACCGCCATCGAGTACGACGCAGACGAAGGAAGCGAGACGTACGTGACCTCCCCAGACGGCAGCCAGCGGCTGACCGACAGCGAGCTCGAGGCTAACGAGGCCGCTGTCGAGGCCGTGGCCGACAGCGATACGGCGGTTGACGCCGAGGACGCGTCGGTGCAGGACGTGGACGTCGAGGCGGCTCACGGCGAGGATGCCGCGTCCGACTCCGTCACCGACGACAGCGACAGTGCCCAGGACCCCGGGGACGGCGAGGAGGCCGCTGCGGCCCTCGACGAGTCCGGCGAGGCCGGGGCCGAGGTCGACCCCGCGGAGGAGCTGCGCGCGGCCCTGCGCCGCGCCCCCGGCGACTGGTACGTCGTGCACTCCTACGCGGGCTACGAGAACAAGGTGAAGACGAATCTCGAGACCCGGGTGCAGACCCTGGACGTCGAGGACTACATCTTCCAGGTCGAGGTGCCGACCGAAGAGGTCACCGAGATCAAGAACGGCCAGCGCAAGCAGGTGCAGCGCAAGGTGCTGCCGGGCTACATCCTGGTCCGCATGGAGCTCAACGACCAGTCGTGGGGCGCCGTGCGCAACACGCCCGGGGTCACCGGTTTCGTGGGCGCTACCTCGCGGCCGTCGCCGCTGAGCATCGACGACGTGGTGAAGTTCCTGCTCCCGAAGACCGAGCAGCCCAAGCAGGCGGCGGCCGGCAAGTCCACCGGCGCGGCCGCCCCGGGCAGGAGCACCGTCGAGGTCGACTTCGAGGTCGGCGAGTCGGTCACCGTCATGGACGGCCCCTTCGCGACGCTGCCGGCGACGATCAACGAGGTCAACGTCGACGCGCAGAAGGTCAAGGTGCTGGTCTCCATCTTCGGCCGCGAGACGCCGGTCGAGCTCGCCTTCAGCCAGGTCTCCAAGATCTGACCAGGATCTGACCACGAGCTGACACTGTTCTCCGCCGCGGCAGGCAGGTCCGCGGCGCGCACGTACCGATAACGAGGAACGAGATGCCCCCCAAGAAGCGGAAGCTCTCCGCGATCATCAAGTTGCAGATCCAGGCCGGCGCGGCCACCCCCGCGCCGCCGGTCGGCCCCGCGCTGGGTCAGCACGGTGTCAACATCATGGAGTTCTGCAAGGCCTACAACGCCGCGACCGAGTCGCAGCGCGGCAACGTGGTGCCAGTCGAGATCTCGGTGTACGAGGACCGCTCGTTCACCTTCGAGCTCAAGACCCCGCCCGCCGCGCGGCTGCTGCTCAAGGCCGCCGGTGTGGAGAAGGGCAGCGGCGAGCCGCACAAGACCAAGGTCGCCACGGTGACCATGGAGCAGGTGCGGGAGATCGCGCAGACCAAGATGCGCGACCTGAACGCCAACGACCTGGACCAGGCGGCGAAGATCATCGCCGGTACCGCCCGTTCGATGGGCATCAACGTCGCCCCCTGAGGCGCCGTACCTCCGAACGCGTGGGAGAGCCGAGCGCGGCTCGTACCACGGCCTGACCAGCGACCGCCGAGGCGATCGCAGATATGAAGGACGTCAGAAATGACCAAGCGCAGCAAGAACTACCGCTCCGCGGCCGAGCTGATCGACCGCGAGCGGCTCTACAGCCCGCTCGAGGCCGCCGGGCTGGCGAAGGAGACCTCGAACTTCTTCAAGATGGACCCGACCGTCGAGGTCGCCATGCGCCTGGGTGTCGACCCGCGCAAGGCCGACCAGATGGTCCGCGGGACCGTGAACCTGCCGCACGGGACCGGTAAGACCGTCCGGGTCATCGTGTTCGCCACCGGCGACAAGGCCGCCGAGGCCGAGGCCGCCGGCGCCGACGTCGTGGGTGCCGAGGACCTGATCGAGCGCATCCAGGGTGGCTGGCTGGAGTTCGACGCCGCGATCGCCACTCCGGACCAGATGGCCAAGGTCGGGCGCATCGCCCGCATCCTCGGCCCGCGCGGCCTGATGCCGAACCCGAAGACCGGCACGGTGACCCCGGACGTCGCCAAGGCGGTCGCGGACATCAAGGGCGGCAAGGTCAGCTTCCGGGTGGACAAGCAGGCCAACCTGCACCTGGCCATCGGCAAGGCGTCCTTCGGTGTCGAGCAGCTCGTCGAGAACTACGGCGCGGCGCTCGAGGAGATCCTGCGGGCCAAGCCGTCGGCCGCCAAGGGCCGGTACATCAAGAAGATCACGGTCTCGACGACCCCGGGCCCGGGCATCCCGGTCGACCCGAACCGCACGCGCAACCTGCTGGTCGACGAGGCTCCCTCCGTCTGATCGCAGACCGCGAAAGCACTGCACCCCCCGTCGCCGCCGGCGACGGGGGGTGCGTCGTCTGGAGGGCTCAGGCCCAGTCGACCAGCACCGACTCGACGTCCTCGGGCTCGCCCGGCCGCGCCGGGAGCTCGGTCGTGGTGCGGGAGAAGCGTGGAGCGGGCGCGGCCTGAGGCACGCCGTCCGGGGCGACGATCGTCGAGCGGGCGGCGAGGTGCGGGTGGTCGGCCACCTCGCCGAACGCCAGCACGGGCGTCACGCACGCGTCGACGTCGGCGAAGACCGCGGCCCACTCGTCCCGGGTCCGGGTCGCGAAGGTCTCGACGAACCGGGCCCGGACGGCCGGCCAGCCCTGCGGGTCGAACTGGTTCGGCAGCTCCTCGGCGGCGATCCCGAGCCCCTCGAGCAGCTTGGCGTAGAACTGCGGCTCGATCGCACCGACGGCGACGTGGCGGCCGTCGGCGCAGGTGTAGGTGTCGTAGAACGGCGCGTGGCCGTCGAGCAGGTTCGCGTCGCGCTCGTCGGTCCAGATCTTCTGGGCGAGCATCGACCAGACCATCTGCACCAGGATGCTGGCGCCGTCGACCATCGCGGCGTCGACGACCTGACCCTCGCCGGAGCTCTTGGTCTCCCACAGCGCCGCCAGGACACCGATGACCAGCAGCATCGACCCGCCGCCGAAATCGCCGACGAGGTTGAGCGGCGGCACCGGCCGCTCGCCGCGGCGACCGATCGCGTGCAGCGCGCCGGTCAGCGAGATGTAGTTGATGTCGTGCCCGGCGCGCTGGGCCATCGGCCCGTCCTGGCCCCAACCCGTCATCCGGGCGTAGATGAGCCGCGGGTTGCGGGCGTGGCAGTCGGCGGGGCCGACCCCGAGCCGTTCGGTGACGCCGGGTCGGTAGCCCTCGAGCAACACATCGGCGTGCTCGACGAGCCGCAGAACGGTCTCCCTGCCGACCGGGTCCTTGAGGTCGGCGGCGACCCGGCGGCGGCCGCGCAGGGTGGGGTCGGTGTCCGGGGAGCCGAGCTGCAGGCCGCCCGGACGATCGACGCGCACCACATCGGCGCCCAGATCGGCCAGGATCATCGCAGCGTGCGGTCCCGGTCCGATGCCGGCGAGCTCCACCACACGCAGCCCTGCCAGCGGTCCGCTCCGACCAGCCATTCAAGCCTCCTGTTGATCGACAGCACCGGACTCTACGTCAGCGGGTACCTCCGGATTCGGAAGGGACGCGACGAAGGCGGTGACGATCCTCACGGCCGCACCGGTCGAAGTGCGCCCCGGCGCACCAGCCGGCCCAGCACCGCGGCGCCGGCCAGTGGCACCACCGCGAGCGCCAGCCAGGGCAGCGGGGGCCACGCAGGCGACGCGTCCAGCAGGGCACCGGTACCTGTGCTGCCCACCAGCACCGCCAGTCCGCCTGCCGAGGAGAGCACGCCGAAGTAGCTGCCGAGCCGCCGTTCCCCTGCCAGGCGGGGCACCAGGTCCTGGGCCAGCGGCACCGCCAGCATCTGGCCTGCCGTCAGCAGCACCACCAGCGCGATCGCGGGCGCCAGCGCTGCGGGTAGCGGCCGGAGCGCCACGACGGCCAGGAAGGCGACGGACATCGTCGCGAACCCGATGACCAGGCCGCGCCCGTGGCCGAGCGAGGTCCGGGCCCAGGAGGCGACCGGGAGCTGCCCCAGAACGATCATCAGGGAGGCGAGGGCGAACAGCGGGCCCAGGGCTGCCTCGTCCCCGGTGGCCCGGCGCAGCTCGAAGGGCAGCGCCAGGTAGAGCTGGTTGTAGCAGAGCAGGTAGCCGGAGTAGCCCGCGGCGAACAGCAGGAAGGTGCGGTTGCCCAGCACCTCCCGCCAGCCGGCGAGCACCGGTTCGGCCGCGTGCGCGGCCGGCCGGGCGGGCAGCACCCAGGCGTGCGCGATCCCGATGACCACGAACACGGCCGCGGCGACCAGGCACACCAGCCGGAAGTCGACCACGAGCAGGGCCGCGCCGAGCAGCGGGCCGGTGACGGCCCCGACCTCGCCGGCGACGGCGAACAGGGCGAAGACGTCGGAACGGCGCACCCGGCCCTCCCGTTCCAGCTCCCCCGCCTCGGTCGCCAGCGAGGATTCCACGGCCGGCGAGAACAAGGCCGCCGCGAACCCCGTCAGCACCGCCCCGCCGAGCACGCCGGGCAGCGTGGTCGCGAGCCCGAGAAGCACGAATCCCGCGACCCGCAGCGCACAGCCCGCCACGATCACCGGCTTGGCCCCGAACCGGTCGGTCAGGATCCCGCCGACGACGAAGAGCCCCTGCTGGCTGAAGGTGCGCAGGCCGAGGACGAACCCGACGACGGCACCGCCCAGCGCGAGCTCGGTGGCCAGGTGCGAGGCCAGGTAGGGCAGCACGAGGTAGAAGCCGATGTTGAAGGCGAGTTGGGTGGCCACCAGCAGACGCGCCACCCCGGGCAGCTCCCGCAGCTGCCGCAGCGTCGCCCAGTGCCGCAACGGTCCCCCGGAGCCCGTCACCCGGCGAGCTCCGGAACGCGGCTGCCCGCGTGCGCCACCAGCACCGAGTTGACCACGTCGGTCCGGGGATGCACCTCCAGCGCGACCTCGAGGCCGGGCAGGTCGCCCGGGCCGACCAGTGGGTAGAGCAGGGTGCGCAGGCCGGCGGCCGAGCGCGCCAGCACGGGGGTGCCCGGGGACAGCACCGTGCCCAGCCACCGGCTGAGCGAGGCCTTGGCGGGCGCGTCGACGCCGACCAGTGCGGCGAGCACCACGGCCCCCGCCTCCCGGCACGCCGCCCCGGCGGCGTCGCGGCAGGCCGGGTCCTCCAGGTCGGCATGCACGCTGCTGACCCGGTCGTCCAGGCCGAGCGCGTGCACCAGCGCCGAGCCCAGTCGCAGGCTCTCCTCGTCCCGGTCCACGTGCACGACGCGCGCGCCGTGCTCCGCGGCGAGCATCACGCCGGTGAGCGGAAGGGGCCCGGAACCGAGAACCACGACCCGGGACGGCACCGGCTCACCCACGGCCGCGAGTGCGCCGAGCTCGAGCCGCACGAGGTCCTGGTAGTTGGCGAGATAGGGGAACGCGCGAAGTGCGGCCTGCGGGTCCCGGGCTGCCACGATCCGGGCTGCCCAGTGACGCTCCAGCTCGCACTCACCGGCGGCGCACAGGGCCCGTAGCGACGGGGCGTGCTCGACGACCCGTCGGAGCACCTCGTCGTCCACCGGCGGGGGCGTTCGGCAGCACAGCTCGACCAGCTCGGAGAAGGCCGCGTTGACCTGGGTGGACGGCTGGAGGTCGGTGGCGGCCAGCCGCTCCTGCAGCTCGCGCAGCCGGCTGGCGACGGCCTGGGCGGTGGTGGTGATCGTCGTGGTCACGCACCCCACAATATGGGAATGATTTTCATGTCAGGGGGAGTACCTGCCAGGGCGCCGCCCGTCCGGTGGGAACGGCCCCTCTGACCAGCGCCGCCCGGGTGGCGCAGGCCACCGCGACCGGTTCCGGCTCCGGGTGGGCCGGCGCCCGGTCGAGGACCTGCCACCCCGCGGCGAGACCGGCCGGCGCGGGTTCCACCCGGTTGCGGGGAAGCGTGTACGGCAGCCGCAGATGGCGCTCGAACGCGCCGTCCAGACCGAACCGGGGTCCAGCGGCGAGGAGCACGCGGTGCCGGCGGGCGGAACCGGCGAGGCGACTGGACACCGGCGCGCCGAGATCGACCCACAGGCTCAGCCCACCGTCCGGTCGCGACGGCCGCCAACCGGGGAGCAGCTCCGCCAGCCGGCCGAGCAGATGGTCCCGGGCGGCTGCCAACTCGGTGCGGCGGGCCGAGTCGATCGTCTCGACGTCGGCCGGCAACCGGGCCGTGACGAGTTGTTCCAGGACCGCCCCGCCCAGATCGATGCGTCGGGCATGAGCGCGCCCGTCGGGTTCTGGAAGTCCGGGATCAGGTAGGCGAGCCGGGGCGCTGCGTCGCGGACGGCCGCCGTGAACAGCCCGAGGTCCCACGCGGCGTGCGCCTCCGGGGCGTCCAGCGCGACCGGGACGCACCGGCCGCCGCGGGCGCGGACGGCGTCGAGCGCGTTGGGATAGGAGGGGCGCTCGACGAGCACGCGGTCCCCGGGCCCGGTCAGCGCCGTCAGCACCAACGCGATCGCATGCCGGGCCCCCGCCGTGACCAGGATCTGCTCCGGGGTCGTGGGCAGCCCGCGCGCGCTGAACCGGTCGGTGACCGCCGCGCGCAGCACCGGCAGCCCGTGCAGGTGGTAGCCGTGCCCGCCCAGGTGGCCGTCCAGCTCCCCGACGGCCTCGGCCGCGGCGCGGCGGGCGCGAGGTCGAACAGGCTGTCGTCGCCGTGCGGCCAGCTCGCGTTCGGCGGGGACGCGGGTCTGCAGCGACAGCCGGCCGTCGAGGACGAGCAGCCGGATCCGCTCGGTCAGCGCCGCGGCGGGCCGGCGCCCGCCGGGGGCCGCCAGTCGCCCAGCAGGTGAGCGAAGCTCCGCGCGCTGATCCGTCGCTCGATGTCGGCCACTGGCCCACTCTCCGCAGATTGCCCATGGATGCGCAGGCCGATTCTGGCCGGCATCGGCTCATGGAGATGCCACTGGTGCTGATGGTGATCGTGGTCGGGCTCGCGTTGGCGGCCACCTGCTACGGCGCAGACTCCCGCGACGGCGCCGATCGGCGGTCCGGTACCGCGCCGCCGTCACCCCCGCGATGCGCCGGCACACCGTCGCCGGTGATGTGGCGGCCGGGTGCCGATGGTGGCGCGTCCGGATCGCGGGTCAGCGTAGGCAGTCCCACTGACCGCGGACGTAGGTCTCGAGGGCGTGCCCGCCCTCGTCGCGGCGTTCCACGCTGTAGGAATAGCGCCCCGGCTGCCAGCCGTCCTTCGCGGCGACCGCATCGAGGTACGCCGTCGCCCAGTCCTGCCAACCGGCGGGCTCGGCGGGGAGCGGGTCGGGGGCGTCGCACATCACGTCGGTGAACGGATGGAAGTGCCCGCGCAGTCCGGCCCGCATCCGCACGTCCAGCCAGACCACATCCATGCGTTCCCCCACCTGACCATCGTGCCGACCTGCGAGTATCGGGTCGCCAGGGTCGTAGTGTGCGGCGAGGACGATCAACTCACCGGATCGGGTGGTGGGGGCCGCCGGTCCCGGGGCCGATGTCTCGGCCCCGCGGACCAGCGGGTTCAGGCGTTGAGCAGGTCAGCGCGCCCGGCCGACTCGAGCTGCTCCTTGTACGGCCCGAACAGACCCTTGGCCAGCGGCAGCACCTTCAGCAGCTTGGCCACCGGACCCTTGGCGCGCACCTGGCCCTTGGCCAGCGCGACCGGGAGCACGACCTTGCCGAGCCAGAACCGGTTGCCCGTGTCGGCGGACATGAACAACTCGACATTCGGGTCCGGGCCGACCCCGGCCCCGGTGTGCAGCTCCCCGTTCGGCATGTCGACCGTGATCACCGCGTCGGGGTCGTTGTAAGTGATCCGCAGGACCACGCCCGACGGGCGGAGCTTCTCCACCAGTGCGGGGTCCTGCATGCCGATGCGGAACACCCCGCCCAGGAACTCGTAGACCTCTGCCTCGTCCTTGAACGCCGCCACGTCGCAGCTCCTCCCGTTCGTGAGCCGACCCCGTCCGGTCCCGGCCGACGGGCAGTCTGGCGCACCCCGGCACCCGGGCACGACACCTCGATCGGGCCATGCTTGGCCCGCGCGGGTCAGCCGTTCGGCCGATCGGCCATCAGCGTGCCGCCGGCTCGTGGTCCGGGTCGGGGTCGAGCAGGCCGCACCGACCCGCGAGCGCCGCGGCCTCGATCCGGTTCGCTGCACCCAGCTTGTGCAGCAGGGAGGCGATCATGCGCTTCGCGGTGCGCTCGCTGACGAGCATCGGCTTCGCGATCTCGCTGGTCTCCAGGCCGCGCGCGAGCAGCGTCCACAGTTCG
This sequence comes from Pseudonocardia mahuensis, assembly GCF_018531475.1. Classification (GTDB taxonomy): domain Bacteria; phylum Actinomycetota; class Actinomycetes; order Mycobacteriales; family Pseudonocardiaceae; genus Pseudonocardia. The sequence goes on along the minus strand of NZ_JAHDTG010000062.1, from coordinate 26,535 downwards.
ATCTCGCGCGGGCTGAGCCGCTCGGTGAGGCTGTCGACGGTGCGGTCCGCCGCGGCGAGCAGCGCGTCCAGCAGTTCGCCGCGCAGCACCCGCACCCCGGCCACGATGGCCAGCAACGGTGCGACGAGGACCTCGGGGTCGGCCGACTTGCCGAGGTAGCCGTCCGCCCCGGCGCGCAGCGCGGCGGCCGCCAGGCTCAGGTCCTCGGTGCCCGACAGGGCCAGCACCCGCGTGGCCGGGTAGGCGGCCTTGATCCGACGGATGGTCTCCACCCCGCCCAGCGGGGGCAGTGCGAGATCGACGATCGCGATGTCGGCGCGGTGCCGCCCGACCAGCGCGACGGCCTCCTCCCCGGCGGTGACGGATCCGGCGACGGTGAACGTCTCACCGGCGCGGGACTCCAGCAGCAGGGCCAGCCCCTGGGCGAACAGCGCGTGGTCGTCGACGATGACCACCACATGACGACCGTCCTGCACGCGCGGAACTCTAGTGTCGTCGCCGACGACACCGACGAGGAGCAGCCATGGCGGTCGACAGCGACCTGTTCCCCGACGACCTCGAGCACGAGGTCGGGCGGGTCGAGGAGGAGCGCACCGCCTCGATCATCCGGCTGCTCGTGGTGGGGGCGGTCGCATCGGCGCTGGTCATCGGTCCGGAGCTGGCCCGTGGCCAGCTCGTCGCGGCGTGGGTGCTGGTGGTCGTGACGGTCGGCTACGCGGTGGTGCTGCTGGATGCCCAACGTCGCGGCCGGCAGCTGGGGCCGCCGTGGCTGATCACCGCGGTGGACGGGCTGGTGCTGCTCGTGGCCTGCGCGTGGACCGGGGGCGCCGAGAGCATCATGGTCGCGGCGCTGCCGCTCGTGGCGATCGCGGCGGCGGTCCGCGGCGGGGCGGTGCCCGGCCGACTGGGCGCGCTGGCCTTGGGCGCCGGCTTCACCGTCGCCGCGGTGCTGGGTTCGGACCCGGACGTCACGATGGCGCAGCGCCTGCTCGCCGGCGCCTGGTGGACCGGCTTCCTCGTCTCCAGTGCCGTGCTCGTCGGGGTGCTGGTGCGGATGCTGGAACGTCAGCTCGATGCCGCCGCGGTCTCCCGTGCCCGGGCACTGGCCGAGCACGAGAAGTTCCTGTCCGAGCGCGAACTGCGGGCGCAGTTGCTCGCGGCGCAGCAGGCCCGTCTCGACGGCGTCCGCGTCGTGTTGCACGAGTTCCGCACCCCGGTCGCGTCGCTCAGCGCGCTCAGCGCCGATCTCGCCGCCGACCGGCTGTCCGAACCGTCCCGCCGGGCGGCCGTCGCGCTGCTGGCCGAGCACGCCGTGCACCTGCGCGACATGCTCGACGGGCTGGCCGATCTCGCGGTCCAGGACGGCAGTCCGCTGGGCCGGGTCCGGCCGCGTCGCGTCGCGCTGGCCGACCTGGCCGATGCCGTCCTGGACGCGGCGGGCGTCGAGGTGGCGCGGCGCCGCCCGTCGGTGACCCCGCACGGTGCCGCCGTGCGGTGCGACCCGCAGCGACTGCGCCGGGTGCTGACCAACCTCGTCGAGAACGCGGCCCGGCACAGCGGGTCGGCCCCCGTCGAGCTCGACCTCGGCTACCGCGACGAGCGGCTCGTCGCCGAGGTGCGCGACCGTGGGCCCGGGCTGCCGCCCGGCCAGCAGGGCCTGGTGACGGCGAAGGGCGTCGCGCTCGGGGAGCGGCGGGGCACCGCGGGCCTCGGGTTGTGGATCGTCGAGGCGCTGGTGACCGCGATGGACGGTGAGCTCAGCCTGCTGCCCCGCGACGGCGGCGGCCTGGTGGCGCGCCTGGAGCTGCCGCTGCCGCCGGGCTGATCCGCGGAGAACCCGCACTCCGCGAATGGCGGCCTGATCGTGGCCGGGTCACCCGGCCGGGTGGTATGGCACCCGCGGGCCATCCCCGGCGCGGGTGGCCCGGTGCGTAGTCCCCGTGATCCACGCCATGATCTGCGATCAAGGCGAGGTACGCGGAGAGGTGCGCATGAAGACCACGGCAGCGGTGCTCTGGGAGCAGGGGGGCAAGTGGGAGGTCGAGGAGGTCGAGCTCGACCCGCCGGGCCCCGGTGAGGTACTGGTGGAACTCGCGGCGAGCGGGCTGTGCCACTCCGATGAGCACCTGGTGACCGGCGACCTGCCGGTCCCGTACCCGGTGATCGGCGGCCACGAGGGCGCGGGCCGCATCGTCGAGGTCGGCGCGGGCGTGACCGAGGTGTCGGTCGGCGACCCGGTCGTGATGACGTTCCTGCCCAGCTGCGGGCGCTGCTCGTACTGCGTGCGCGGCTACACGAGCCTGTGCGACGACGGCGCCGGGGCCACGCTCGGTCCGCAGCTCGACGGCACCTACCGGTTCCACGCGCGCGGCGAGGACCTGGGCCAGATGTGCCTGCTCGGCACGTTCGCGAAGCACACCGTGGTCCCGGTGAAGTCGGTCGTGAAGATCGACGAGGGGTTCCCGCTGCACCTGGCCGCGCTGGTCGGCTGCGGCGTCACCACGGGCTTCGGGTCCGCGGTCCGCACGGCCGAGCTGCGCGCGGGTGACACGGCGGTGGTCGTCGGCGTCGGCGGCATCGGCGCCAACGCGGTGCAGGGCGCGAAGGTCGCGGGCTGCCGCTACATCGTCGGGGTCGACCCGGTGGAGTTCAAGCGGGAGAAGGCCGTCGAGCTGGGTGCCACCCACACCGCGGCGAGCATGGACGAGGCCTGGGAGCTGGTCAGCTCGATCACCCGCGGTCAGCTCGCGGACGCCTGCATCCTGACCACGGGCGTGGCCGAGGGCAGCTACCTGCAGCCCGCGCTGCAGCTCGTCGGCAAGAAGGGCCGGGTCGTGGTGACCGCGCTGAGCCAGGCCGACCAGGACCAGGCGTCGCTGTCGCTGCTGGAGCTCACGCTCTACGAGAAGCAGATCCGCGGCGCGCTGTTCGGCAGTTCGAACGGTCAGCACGACGTGCCGCGGCTGCTGGAGATGTACAACCTCGGCCAGCTGAAGCTGGATGAGCTCATCACCCGCGAGTACTCCCTGGAGGAGATCAACCAGGGCTACCAGGACATGCGCGACGGCCGCAACATCCGCGGTCTCATCCGGTACTGACCCATCCCCACGGCAAGGAGGCCGAACGGTGACCACCACTCTTCCGTCGCAGACCAGGCGCAGCATCGAGCACGGCAAGCGCGAGGGCTTCGCGAGCCTGAGCCAGGGCGGGATCAACTTCGACTCGTTCCCGATGCGGTTGTTCAGCAAGGGCAACGGCCGGCAGTGGAACCCCGGCGACATCGACTTCTCGCAGGATGCCGCGGACTTCGCGGCCATGACCGACGACGAGCGCTGGTGGACCTGCGCACTCGCCGCGCAGTTCCTGGCCGGCGAGGAGTCGGTCACCCAGGACCTGCAGCCCTTCGTCGCGGCGATGGCGGCCGAGGGCCGGCTCGCCGACGAGATGTACCTGACGCAGTTCGTGTACGAAGAGGCCAAGCACACGATGGGCTTCCGCCGCTGGTTCGACGCGGTGGGCATGACCGGTGACCTGCACGAGTTCATCGAGTTCAACGACGCGTACATGGAGATCTTCACCAAGCAGCTGCCGGACAGCCTGTACGCGCTGGCGAACGACCCGTCGCCGCGCAACCAGATCCGCGCGTCGGTGACCTACAACCACATCGTCGAGGGCACGCTGGCGCTGACGGGCTACTTCGCCTGGTCCAAGGTCTGCACCGGCCGCAAGATCCTCCCGGGCATTCAGAAGCTGATCAAGCACATCGGTGACGACGAGCGCCGTCACATGGCGTGGGGCACGTTCACCTGCCGCCGCCACGTCGCCGCCGACGACGCCATGTGGGAGGTCGTGGACGAGCGGATGCAGGAGCTCATCGTCCCCTCGATGGGCGTCGTCACCGCGACGTTCGACAAGTACGAGGGCCAGGACCCGCCGTTCGCGGTGGACGTGTCCGAGATGGCCGAGTACGCGATGGACAAGCTGGGCCGCCGGCTCGGTGCCATCGAGTCGGCCCGCGGGGCGAACCTGCTCGACATCGACGTCGACGCGTCGCCCGAGGTCCTCGAGGAGAAGTTCCACGCCGAGGACCAGGAGCAGTTGCTGGCCGCGGCGGGCTGAGGGAGGCCGACTCCATGATCAGCCTGGATCGCAAGGACCGCTACGACCGGCTGCGCGAGATCGAGCAGCTCGATCCGGAGACCGAGTACGTCGAGATCTACCGGATCATGTCGGGGCACGAGTTCCCGTGGGACATGAACCAGTCCCTGAGCTTCGCGTTGTTCCGCACCTACGCCGTGCCCAGCATCGGGCGGCTGCTGGCGCAGACCGGGGAGTTCACGGAGCGCGTGCAGAAGCGCTACGACGACACCGGGCTGATCCTGGAGGCCGTGCTCGAGAACGGGTTCGCGCACGAGACCGGGCGGGCGGCCATCCGCCGGATGAACCAGATGCACCGGGCCTACCCGATCACCCAGGACGACCTGCGATACGTGCTCTGCACGTTCGTGGTCGTGCCGATCCGGTGGATGGACGCCTACGGCTGGCGTCCGTTCACCGAGCGGGAGAAGGTCGCGAGCGCGAACTACTACCGCGAGCTGGGCCGGCACATGGGGATCACCGCGATCCCGGCCACGTACCAGGAGTTCATCGAGCACCTGGACCGCTACGAGGCCGAGCACTTCGGGTACGACGACGGGGGCCGGGCCGTCGCCGACTCCACGCTGGATCTCATGACGACGTTCCCGCCGAACCATCTGGCGCCGAAGGGGATCGTGAGGACGTTCTCCTACGCACTGATGGACGCCCCGTTGCGCGATGCGCTGCGCTACCCGGCCCCGCCGAAGCCGGTGGAGGTGGCGTCGCGGGTCGTGCTGAAGGTGCGGGGCCAGGTCGTGCGGTTCATGAAGCCGCGGCCGGAGCCGAAGATGGTGCGGGACATGCCCACCGTCCGCAGCTACCCGGACGGCTTCGAGGTCTCCCGGCTCGGGACGTTCCCGACCGGGTGCCCGGTGCCCCATGTGGGTGCCCGCTCCGGCGGCGCGCAGCCGGAGGCCGCGGCCCGGCACTGAATCCGGAACCGAATATCCTCCGGATCGTGGCCGGGGAGGGACGCTCAGGCGTCCGCTCCCCGGCCACAGTCATTTTCCGAGCCCTTCCGCAACATTCTGCAACTCGATCGAGTGTATTTCGGGCCGTCGTCGCAAATGCTTTGTGCGCCGCGCACAGTACCCCTGCGTAAGTTCGTGATCTCCGTCTATGTGCGGGGCCACAGGCCGGTCGTACCGTTCCACGGCATCAAGAGCGGAATCCCGCGGGGCGATCGGAGAAAGTCGTGCACACTGCTGTGCTTCCGGAGGAACGGGCGCATCGGGATCCGGAGGCGCCCTGCCTTGCCGACGATGATCTGACCCTGACCAATTCAGCATTCGCCGATCGGGTGCGGGTGGCCGCTGCGGCTTTGCAGGCCCGCGGTATCGGAACCGGTGACGTGGTCGCGGTGGTGCTGCCCAACCGCGTCGAGTTCGTCGTCGCGCTGTTCGCGGCCTGGCGCCTGGGTGCCGCGGTGACGCCGGTGAACCCCGCCCTGACCGGGGCCGAGGCGCGCTATCAGATCGAGGACTCCCGCGCGGCGGTGGTGATCGGGGACGGGGCGGTCTCCTCCGTCGTCACCATGGACGTCGCGGAGCTGAATGCCGGGCCCGGTCCGGTCGGCCTGCCCCCGGCCCCGACCGACGCCGACGCGCTCGCGCTGCTCATCTACACCAGCGGGACCACCGGCCGGCCCAAGGGCGTCATGCTCGACCACGCCAACCTGTCGGCGATGTGCGCGATGGCGATCGCGGCGGTCGGCCTGGGCCCGGCCGACCACAGCCTGCTGATCCTGCCGCTGTTCCACGTCAACGGGATCGTGGTCAGCGTTCTGTCGCCGCTGCTCGCGGGTGGGCGGACCACGATCGCGGGGCGCTTCCACCCGGCTGCGTTCTTCCCCGTCGTCGAGCGGGTGCGGCCCACGTACTTCTCCGCGGTGCCCGCCATCTACGCGATGCTCGCGACGCTGCCCGACGATGTCGTGCCGGACCTGTCATCGCTGCGGATCGCGGTGTGCGGCGCGGCGCCGATGCCGGCCGAGTTGATCGAGCGGTTCGAGCGCCGCTTCGGTGTTGCGATCGTCGAGGGCTACGGGCTCTCCGAGGGCACCTGCGCGTCGACGATCAACCCTGTCGACGGGGTCCGCAAGCCGGGCACGGTGGGGCTGGCGCTCCCGGGCCAGGAGGTCGCGATCATGGACGCGACCGGCGCGCTCGTCACGGACGGGTCGCCGGGCGAGGTGGTCGTGCGCGGCCCCAACGTGATGCGCGGCTATCTCAACCGGCCGGAGGAGACCGCGCGGACCGTGGTCGACGGCTGGCTGCACACCGGTGACGTCGGGCGGTTCGACGCCGACGGCTACCTGGTGCTCGTCGACCGCATCAAGGACATGATCATCCGGGGTGGGGAGAACATCTACCCCAAGGAGATCGAGACCGTTCTGCACGGCCATCCCGCCGTTCTCGAAGCCGCCGTCGTCGGCGCCGCGGACCCCGTCCTCGGTGAGGTCCCGGTCGCTTTCGTCACGCTGAACCCGAACACCACGACCACGCCCGCGGAACTGCACGAGCACTGCCGGGCATCGCTGTCGCGGTACAAGCTGCCGGCCGACATCCTCACGGTGCCGGACCTTCCCCGGAATCCGGTAGGGAAGGTCGACAAGCTCCGATTGCGCGCCGATCTGGCCGAATCCGCGACTCCCGCTCGCTGAGAAGAAGGACCGTCATGGGATTCATCGCCCCCGATTTCCCCGACCTCGACCGCGAGGAGTGGAAGTCCAGGCCCCGGCTGGACCGCATCAAGCCGCTGGCACAGCACTGGGTCGAGAACGGCTTCGGAACGCCGTATGCGGTGTACCTGCTCTATGTGATCAAGCTGGTCGGCTACGTGCTGGGCGGGATCGCGATCATCGCGCTCACCCCGGGCCTCGGTTCGGTCGGGGACTTCACGTCCTGGTGGACGGAGCCGGTCGTCTACCAGAAGGTCGTCATCTGGACGCTGCTCTACGAGGTCCTCGGCTTCGGCTGCGGCTCGATGCCGCTGACGCTGCGCTTCCTGCCGCCGGTCGGCGCCTTCCTGCACTGGCTGCGGCCGGGCACCGTCCGGCTCGCGCCGTGGCCGGACAGGGTGCCGCTGACCCGTGGCGCCACCCGCACGGTCGTCGACGTGCTGCTCTATCTGGTCGTGATCGCCTCGGCGGCCTCGCTGCTGTTCGCCCCGGGCTCGCCGGACCGGGTGCCGCCGGGCCACACCGTCGGCCTCCTCGACCCGGCGATGATGATCCCGCTGCTGGCCGGCCTCGCGCTGATCGGGCTGCGCGACAAGACGATCTTCCTCGCCGCCCGCGGGGAGCAGTACGCGCTGACCGTCGTGGTCTTCTTCTTCCCCTACGTCGACATGCTGATCGGGCTGAAGCTGATCATGCTGGCGCTGTGGTGGGGCGCGGCCACCTCGAAGCTGAACCGCCACTTCCCCTACGTCGTCGCCGTCATGATCAGCAACAGCCCGTTGCAGCGGATCGACTGGTTCAAGCGGCGGTTCTACCGCGACCACCCGAACGACCTGCGGCCCTCCAGGCTCGCGGCGTTCGCGGCGCACACCGGAACGGTGATCGAGTACGCGGTTCCGCTGGTGCTGGTGCTGTCCGACGGCGGGATCGTCACCACGCTCGCGCTCGGCCTCATGGTGATCTTCCACCTGCACATCCTGTCGACGTTCCCGATGGGTGTGCCGCTGGAGTGGAACATCTTCTTCATCTTCTCGGCGCTGTTCCTGTTCGGTGCCAACGCCGAGGTCAGCGTGTTCTCCCTCAGCTCGCCGCTACTCGGGGTGATCCTGCTGGTCGCGCTCGTCGCGATCCCGGTCCTGGGCAACGCCAAGCCGCACCTGGTCTCGTTCCTGCCCTCGATGCGTTACTACGCCGGCAACTGGGCCACCAGCTTCTGGTGTTTCCGCAAGGGCGCCGACGGCCCGGGCTCGGGTGCGGAGAACAAGCTCAACACCCACATCGTCAAGGCCGGCGGCACCACCCGCGATCAGCTCGCGAAGCTCTACGACGACGACACCGCCGAGCTGATGCTGGCCAAGGCGATGGCCTGGCGCTCGCTGCACAGCCACGGCCGGGCGCTGAACGGACTGCTGCCGCGCGCGCTGGACGACGTCGAGGCCTACGACGTACGGGAGGGCGAGTTCACCGCGGGGGTCATCCTGGGCTGGAACTTCGGCGAAGGCCACCTGCACGACGAGAGCCTGCTGCGCGCGGTCCAGGAGCGGTGCCGTTTCGCGCCGGGTGAGCTGCGGGTGGTCATGCTTGAATCGCAGCCGATGCAGCGCCAGCGTCAGCACTACTGCATTCACGACGCGGCCACCGGGCTGGTCGAGGAGGGCTACGTGCAGGTGAAGGACATGATCGCGCGTCAACCGTGGCTGGAGGGCCCGGGGTCGGAGATCCCCGTGCAGGTGGTCGGCGGGCCGGGGCGCCGCGACGCCCCCGATGTGACCGCGGCGCATGACTGACCGTTCGACCGCGATCGTGGTGGGGGCCGGCCCGAACGGGCTGGCCGCCGCCGTCGCGCTGGCCCGTGCCGGGCTGCGGGTGACGGTGCTGGAGGCCGCCGACGAGATCGGCGGGGGGACCCGGACCAGCGAGCTGACCGTCCCCGGGGTGCTGCACGACCACTGCTCCGCCGTCCACCCGATGGGCGTCGGCTCGCCGTTCCTGCAGACCCTCGACCTCGAACGCCACGGCCTGCAGTGGTGCTGGCCGGAGATCGACCTCGCGCACCCGCTCGACACCGGCGAGGCCGGGGTCCTGGTGCGCTCGCTCGACGACACCGTCCGGGGCCTGGGAGTCGACGGCCCCGCCTGGCGACGGTTGTTCGGCCCGCTGACCGACGGTTTCGACGAGCTGTCGGAGGACCTGATGCGTCCGGTGGTGCACGTCCCGCGCCATCCCGTGCAGCTCGCCGGGTTCGGCCTGCGGGCGCTCCAGCCGGCCGTGCTGGTGGCACGCCGCTGGCGCACCGACGCGACCCGGGCGCTGTTCGCCGGGGTCGCGGCGCACGCCCTGCACCCGCTCGAACGGCCCACGAGCGCGGCCATCGGGCTCATGCTCACCGCGGCCGGGCACCGGTTCGGCTGGCCGGTCGCCCGCGGCGGGTCCCGTGCGATCACCGACGCGCTGGCCGCGTTGCTGGTCGAGCTCGGCGGCACCATCGAGACCGGGGTCCGGGTGCGCTCGCTCGCCGAGCTCCCACCGGCCGCCGCCGTGCTGCTCGACCTGGCCCCGGGCGCCGTCGCCGACATCGCCGGGGACCGGCTGCCCGCCCGGATCGCGCGGGCCTACCGGCGCTACCGCCACGGGCCGGGAGCGTTCAAGGTCGACCTCGCCGTGGCGGGCGGGGTGCCGTGGCGCAACGAGCACTGCCGGCGCGCGGCGACCGTGCACGTCGGCGGGACCATCTCCGAGATCGCGCACGCCGAACGCGAGATCCACCGCGGGCGGCTGCCCGAGCGGCCGTTCGTGCTCGTCTCCCAGCAGTACCTGGCCGATGCCGGCCGCTCGGCGGGCGACGTCCATCCGGTGTGGGCCTACGCCCACGTCCCGCACGGCTATCCCGGCGACGCCACGGATCGGGTGCTGGCCCAGATCGAGCGGTTCGCACCCGGGCTGCGGGAACGCATCGTCGGCAGTTCCGTGCGGTCGGCCCCCGAGCTGGCGGCCTACAACGCGAACTTCGTCGGCGGAGACATCGTCACCGGGGCGAACACCGGACTGCAGGTGCTCATGCGCCCGCGGGTCGCGCTCGACCCGTACAACACCGGCATCCCCGGTGTCTTCATCTGCTCCGCAGCCACCCCGCCGGGTGCGGGTGTGCACGGGATGTGCGGGGCCAACGCGGCCCGCGCGGCCCTGAAGCACCTGCGGATCCCGGTCCCGGCCTAGCATCCGGCCGGGACTCCGGCCAGGGCCGGCCGGAACCCGGCTGCGGGACGACAGCGAGGAGCCGACGTGGACGCAGAGCCGCATCCGGTCGTGCTGGTCGCGCGCGCGATCCTGCCCCGTCGGGAGCGGTTCATCGCCGCGCTGACGGCCGAGACCGAGCAGGAGATCGCCGTCCTCGACCACGACGAGCGCCTCGGCGCGCTGCTCGAGGCGAGCATCGCGGAGAACATCGTGACGGCGATGCACGTGCTCGTGAACAGCATCGACCCGCACACGGTCGATGCTCCGTCGTCGGCCACGTCCTACGCGCGCCGGCTCGCGCAGCGCGACGTCCCGCTCTCGGCGCTGCTGCGGGCCTACCGGCTGGGACAGGCGAAGTTCCTCGACATGTGCCTGTCCGAGGCCGTGAACCTGCGCCGCACGGACACCTCGGAGACGATGATCGCGCTGGTCAAGGTCGTCGCCGTCTACGTCGACCGGGTCTGCGAGCAGGTCGCGCACGCCTACGAGGAGGAGCGCGAGCGCTGGGTGAGCAGCCGCGGAGTGCTTCGCCAGCACTGGATCACCCAGCTGCTGCACGACCCGTCACCGGACATCCGGCAGGCCGAGGCGGCCCTCGGCTACCGGTTGGGACGTACCCACCTGGCGGTCGAGGGGTGGATCGACCGGCCGACCGCGCCGGACGACGTGATGGGGGTCTTCGACCGGCTGACCTCGCTGCTGCAGAGGCTGCTGGCACCGCAGGGCGCACCTCTGGCGGTCCCGACCGACGAGCGCGACGTCCGCATCTGGTTCCCGGTGGCGGCGGCCCGGGACGTCGACGCCGACCTCGTCGCCGGTGAGCTGGAACGGGCGCGGCTGCCGGTGCGCGTCGCCTTCGGCAGCCCCCGCCCCGGACTGGACGGCTTCCGGCGCAGCCTGCGCAACGCCGCGCGGGCCAAGGATCTCGCGCTGTCCGCTGGTGAGCACGGGCCACGGGCCATCGCGTTCCGCCAGATCGCCCCGATCGCGCTGCTCGCCGACGAGCCGCGGGAGCTGGCGGACTTCGTCGCCGACACGCTCGGCGACCTCGCTGTGGACGACCGGCGTGAGGAGGGACTGCGCGAGACACTCCGGCTGTTCCTCGCGACGAACCGCAGCTACCTGGCCACCGCCGAACAGCTCGTGGTGCACCGCAACACGGTGCACTACCGGATCGCGCAGATCGCCGAGAAGTACACCCCCGATCTGGATCGTGATCCCTTCGAGCTGCAACTCGCGCTCAACATCTGCCGGTGGTACGGGCCGAAGGTGCTGCGCCGCTCCACCGGTTGAAAGCCTCTCGGGCGCAACGGACCCCGACCGTTCGTCGCAGGCGGTGGGACCGATCGGCGTAACTTCCGGCGCTAACCCAACTCGCCAGTAACCTGCCTCACTCCTCGTCGTTGGCCTGTTGAGCGGCAGCCGACCGTCCACGTTTCGTCGCGTCGGCCGCCGTACCGAATTCGGAGCTGAATCGGAGGCATCGGTGGCCGGCGTCGAGGTGAGGGTCGAGGGGCTGTCGAAGTCGTTCGGCCGGGCGAACATCTGGTCGGACGTGACGCTGACGTTGCCGCCGGGTGAGGTGTCGGTGCTGCTGGGCCCGTCGGGGACGGGCAAGTCGGTGTTCCTGAAGACCTTGATCGGGCTGCTCAAGCCGGAGAAGGGGTCGATCGTCATTCACGACACCGATCTGGTCCGGTGCAGCGAGTCGCGGCTGTATGAGATCCGCAAGCTGTTCGGGGTGTTGTTCCAGGACGGGGCGCTGTTCGGGTCGATGAACCTGTTCGACAACATCGCTTTCCCGTTGCGGGAGCACACCCGCAAGTCCGAGGCGCAGATCCGCGACATCGTCGCGGAGAAGATGGACATGGTCGGGCTCACCGGTGATGAGAAGAAGCTGCCCGGGGAGATCTCGGGTGGGATGCGCAAGCGGGCCGGGCTGGCGCGGGCGCTGGTGCTGGACCCGGAGATCATCCTGTTCGACGAGCCGGACTCCGGGCTGGATCCGGTGCGCACGGCCTACCTGAATCAGTTGATCATCGATCTGAACGCGATGACGGACTCGACGTTCCTGATCGTCACCCACGACATCAACACGGCGCAGACGGTGCCGGACAACATCGGGATGCTGTATCGCAAGCACCTGGCGATGTTCGGCCCGCGGGAGGTGTTGCTGACCTCCGAGGAACCGGTGGTGGCGCAGTTCCTGAACGGGCGCCGGCAGGGGCCGATCGGGATGAGTGAGGAGAAGGACACCGCGCAGGCGGCCCGGGAGATGGCCGAGGTGGACGGGCTGGCCGGGTTGCCGCCGCTGAAGCCGCAGCTGGAGGCCACGGCCGGGTTGCCCGAACGGCAGGCGGTGCACCGCCGCCGGGAGCGGGTGATGAAGATGCTGCACACCCTGCCCCCGGCGGCGCAGCGGGCGATCCAGGAGTCGTACGCGAGCGAGCCGGCGCCGGCCGGGGCGCGCGGTCCGATGGGCCCGGGTGGCCCCGGTCCGATGGGCCCCGGTCCGTCGTCCGGCCCCGGCCGGGGACCCGTCGGCCCGCCCCCCACCGGTCCCGGCCGCCACCGCGACCGCCTCTGATCAGGAATTTCCGACGTGACCGCTCCCGCACCGCTGACCCGCGCCCTGACCCCTGTCGGGCGGTTGATCGGCCTCGCCGTCGACATCGTGCGGCAGACCTTCAAGCCGCCGTTCCAGCTGCGTGAGTACATCGAGCAGACCTGGTTCGTCACGAAGGTCTCCGCGCTGCCGACCGCGCTGTTCACCATCCCGTTCGGCGCCACCATCGCCCTGCTGCTGGCCGAGCTGACCCGCCAGTTCGGCGCGCAGAGCCAGACCGGGGCCGGCGCGGTGCTGGCCATCGTGCAGCAGGCGGCCCCCATCGTGACCGCGCTGCTCATCGCGGGCGCGGGCGGCAGCGCCGTCTGCGCCGATCTCGGGGCCCGCACCATCCGCGAGGAGATCGCCGCGATGGAGGTGCTGGGGATCTCCCCGATCCAGCGCCTCGTGGTGCCCCGGGTGCTGGCGATGGCCACCACCGCGCTGGTGCTGAACGGCCTGGCCACCGTGGTCGGTGTCGGGGGCGGCTACTTCTTCAACGTGATCATCCAGGGCGGTACGCCCGGCGCCTACATCGCGAGCTTCAGCGCCATCGCCCAGGTGTCCGACATCCTCATCAGCGAGGTCAAGGCCGCGCTGTTCGGCTTCACCGCCGGTGTGGTCGCGGCCTACCGCGGGCTGAACCCCCCGCCGGGGGCCAAGGGCGTCGGCGACGCGGTGAACCAGTCGGTGGTGATCTCGTTCGTGCTGGTCTTCATGATCAACCTGGTGCTGACCGCCCTGTACCTCGAGCTCGTTCCGCCGAAGGGGATCTGAGTCGATGGCCACCTGGAATGCACGGGCCCGGCGCGCGATCTCCGGCCCGCTTGACCAACTCGAGCAGCTGGGTGACCAGCTCTCGCTCTACGCGCGGGCGATCATCTGGATCCCGCGCACCGTGCGGCGCTACCGCAAGGAGATCGCCCGGCTGCTGGCCGAGGTGAGCTTCGGCTCCGGCGCGCTCATCGTGATCCTGGGGACGGCCGGCGTGATGGCCGCGCTGTCGCTGTTCGTCGGCAGCCTGGTCGGTCTGCAGGGCTTCCGGGCCCTGGACTCGCTCGGGGTCGAGGCGCTCACCGGCTTCATCACCGCGTACTTCAACACCCGCGACATCGCGCCCCTCGTCGCGGCGGCCGCGCTGACGGCGACCCTGGGCGCCGGGTTCACCGCCCAGCTCGGAGCCATGCGGATCTCCGAGGAGGTCGACGCGCTCGAGGTGATGGCGGTGCCCAGCGTGCCGTTCCTGGTCACCACGCGGGTGCTCGCCGGGATCCTCGCGGTGATCCCGATGTACACCATCGGCCTGCTCGCCAGCTTCGCTGCGTCCCGGCTCAACGTCACGGTCATCAACGGGCTACCGGGTGGGACCTACGACCACTACTTCGACCTGTTCCTCCCGGTCAGTGACGTCCTCTACTCCTATCTCAAGGTCATCATCTTCGCGGTCGTGATCATCCTGATCCACTGCCACTACGGCTATCACGCGAAGGGCGGGCCCGCGGGGGTCGGCGTCGCGGTGGGTCGCTCGGTCCGGCTGTCGATCGTGAGCACGGCGATCCTGGACTTCTTCCTGACGCTGGTGCTGTTCGGCACCGAGACCTCGGTGCGGGTGGCCGGATGAACGCCACCCGCCGCCGCCTGCAGGGCCTCGCCTTCATCCTGGTCATCGCGCTGCTGATCGGCCTAGCCGTCGCCCAGTACGCCGGGGCCTTCCGCATCGGAGTGCCGGTGACCTTGCAGGTCGACCGGGTCGGCAACCAGCTCGCCGAACGGGCCGACGTCAAGGTTCGCGGGCTGATCGTCGGCCAGGTCGAACAGGTCAGCTCCGACGGCACCGGAGCGACGGTGCAGCTGTCCCTGCGACCGGAGATGGTCGACCAGATCCCGGCGAACGTCGAAGCGCGCCTGCTGCCCAAGACGCTGTTCGGGGAGAAGTACGTCTCGCTGGTGCCGCCGGCACAGCCCGCGACGGCGCGGCTCTCGGCCGGCGACGTGATCAGCCAGGACCGCAGCGAGGCCGCCCGTGAGCTGGAGCGAGTCCTCGACGGGCTGCTGCCGCTGTTGCATGCGGTGGCGCCGCAGCAGCTGGCGACCACGCTCGGTGCGCTGTCGCAGGCACTGTCCGGGCGCGGTGAGCAGCTCGGCCAGACCCTCGTCCAGCTGCAGCAGCTGGTCGGCCCGCTCAACGCCGAACTCCCGAACCTGCAGGCCGACATCACCGGCCTGGCCGACCTGGCCGAGAACGCCGCCGACGCCGCGCCGGACCTGCTCGACGCGCTCGAGGACTTCACCGTCACCAGCCGTACCGTGATGGAGCAGCGCGAGCAGCTGCGCACCCTGTTCGGCACGGCCACCCAGGCCTCCGACGACCTGCACGCGTTCCTCGCCGCGAACCGTGACAACCTCATCGGGCTGGCGGCGTCCAGCCGTCCGACGCTGGAGTCGCTGGCCCGCTACGCGCCGGAGTTCCCCTGCTTGTTCGGCCAGCTCGCCGACCTCGTGCCGCTGATCGACGAGGCCTTCGGCGTCGGCACCGACGAACCCGGCCTGCATCTCACCGTGGAGATCGTCAACAGCCGCGGCAAGTACATCCCGAACCAGGACGAGCCGCGTTACCTGGACGACCGGGGCCCGCGCTGTTACCCGGTGCTCCCGCTGGGCCCGCAGTACCCGCCGGACGGCCCGTTCAAGGACGGTTCGACGCCGCCGGCGGCCCCGCTCGACACCCCGACGGGCGACCCCGAGGCGTTCGGCGCCGACACGTTCGGCACCACGCCCGCATCGTGGGGCAGCGCCGACATGGGACTGCCGAACTCGCCGGGTGAACAGCAGATCGTGGCGGAGATCGTCGCCGCACAGAGCGGCGGTCCGCCCTCGGCGGTGCCGAGCTGGAGCAGCATGCTCGTCGGCCCGCTCTACCGCGGTACCGAGGTGACCCTGACGTGAGACAGATCCCCTTCGCCCCGCTCGCCAAGTTCCTGTCGCTCGCGTTGGTGACGGCGCTGGCCACGACGGTCCTCGCGCTGACCATCGCCAACGCGCAGAGCGGCGACCGGGCGAACTACCTCGCCCGCTTCACCGACGCCACCGGGCTGCTCGTCGGCGACGACGTCCGCATCGCGGGCGTCGTCGTCGGCTCCGTCGACTCGGTGGAGATCGTCGACCGGCGGCTGGCCGAGGTGTCGTTCAGCGTGGACACCGCGCAGCGACTCCCCGCCTCGGTGACGGCGTCCGTGCTGTACAAGAACCTGATCGGGCAGCGCTACCTCTCGCTCGGGCAGGGCGTGGGCGCGACCAGGGCCACCCTGTCCCCGGGTGACACGATCCCGGTGGAGCGGACCAGGCCCCCGCTGAACCTGACCACACTGTTCAACGGTTTCAAGCCACTGTTCACCGGGCTCGACGCCGAACAGATCAACCAGCTGTCCACCGAGATCGTGCAGGTGCTGCAGGGCCAGGGCGGGACCGTCCAGAACCTGCTGGCCAGCACGTCCTCGCTCACCAACACCATCGCTGACCGGGACCAGGTGATCGGCCAGGTGATCGACAACCTGAACTCGGTGCTCGAGACCGTGAACGCCCGTGACCAGCAGCTGTCCGACCTGGTGCAGAACCTGCAGGCGCTGGTCTCCGGGCTGGCCGAGGACCGCGAGCCGATCGGCGACGCGATCGAGTCGATCGGAGAGCTGACAACGGTCACCGCCGGGTTCGTCGGCGAGGCCCGGCCGGCGCTGCGCGACGACATCGACGCCCTCGGCGATCTGGCCGGCAACCTCAACGAAGCCGAACCCACGGTGGACCGCGTGCTGCAGAACCTTCCCGGCAAGCTCAACACGATCAGCCGGGCGGGGAGCTACGGCAGCTGGTTCCAGTTCTTCATGTGCCGGATCAGCGGCTCCGTCGGAATCTCCGGCCTCGTCGGGCCGCAGGAGATCCCGGTCTTCTCCAGTGACGACCCGCGCTGCGGGCCGAACCCGGACGGAGTCGAGGGCCAGCCCCGGCCGCTGCTGCCCGGCGTCCCGCCGATCCCGCCGGTGCAACAGCCGGTCCCCGTACCACCCTCGGCGCCGAACGTGCCCGGGTTGCCCGCACTCCCGGCAGGAGGCAACTGATGGCCGCCTTCGGCAAGCGCGGTCCGATCCCGGTCGCGATCATCGGGCTGCTGGTGATCGCGCTGATCACGGTCCTCGCGTTCAACTTCAAGCCGATCTTCGCCGGCGGCACGGTGTACCAGGCCGAGTTCAGCGAGGCGGCTGGACTGCAGCCCGACGACATGGTGGCGATCGCCGGTGTCGAGGCCGGCCGGGTCACCGACGTGGCGCTGGCCGGCGACCGGGTGCTCGTCACCTTTCGGGTCGACGACGCCTGGGTCGGCGACCGGACCTCCGCCTCGATCGAGGTCCGCACCCTGCTGGGCTCGAAGTACCTTGCGCTGGACCCGCAGGGCGAGGCCGAACAGGATCCCGACACCCCGATCGCGCTGGCCCGCACCGCGGCCCCGTTCGACGTCGTGGAGGCCTTCAACGGGCTCTCCGCGACCGTCGACGAGCTCGACACCGCCCAGCTCGCGAACAGCCTGCAGACGCTGTCGGAGACCTTCCGCGACACCGCTCCCGAGGTCCGCGGGGCGCTGGACGGGCTGTCCCGGCTGTCCACCACGATCGCCGGCCGTGACGAGCAGATCCGCGAGCTGCTCGCCGGCACCCGCAACATCTCCGGCGTGCTGGCCGACCGCAACGACGAGCTCGAGAAGCTGCTCTCCGACGGCAACCTGCTGCTGGCCGAGGTGCAGAAGCGCAAGGAGGCCATCAGCGCGCTTCTCGACGGCACCCGCGAACTCTCGGTGCAGCTGCGCGGGCTCGTCGCCGACAACCGCGACCAGCTGCGGCCCACCCTGGAGGCGCTCGACCGGGTCGCCGACGTGCTGCAGCGCAACCGGGACAACCTGGACAACGCGCTCCGCCTGGAGGCCGTGTTCGTGCGGCTGTTCACCAACGCCGTCGGCAGCGGCCGCTGGATCGACAACTACGTCTGCGGCATGGTCCCGCTGACCATCGGCCCGATCAACCCGCGGGGGTGCTGAGCATGGCTGCCTCGAAGGGCACCCGGTCCCGGATCGACCTGGATCGTCGCCGGCTCCAGTTCACCGCGCTCGTCGCGGTCGTGGCGGTCCTCGTCGCGACCGGAGTGTGGCTGGTGGTGCGGTCGCCCGCCCGCACCGTCACCGCCTACTTCACCTCGGCGGCCGCACTGTTCGAGGACAACTCGGTGCGCGTGCTCGGGGTGCAGGTCGGCACGATCGACAAGGTGGTGCCGGAGGGCACCCGGGTACGCGTCGAGATGCGCATCGACGACGAGCTGCGGCTGCCGGAGAACGTCAACGCGGTCGTCGTGTCGCCGAGCCTGGTCACCGGACGCTACGTGCAGCTCAGTCCGGCCTACTCCGGCGGGCCCGAACTGGCCGACGGCGCGGCGATCCCGGTGGAGCGCACCGCGGTACCGCTGGACGTCGACGATCTGGCCCGTACCGCCACCGAGCTGTCCAACGCGCTCGGGCCGCGCGGTGCCAACTCCGCCGGCGCCGTGTCCGATGCGCTCGACGTCGGCGCGCAGAACCTCGACGGCAACGGCCGGGCGCTCAACGACACCCTGCGCAACCTCGGCGAGCTGAGCGGCACCCTCGCGAACTCCCGGGAGGACCTGTTCGGCACCGTCCGCGAGCTGCAGTCGTTCACGTCCACGATCGCGGCCAACGACGACCAGGTCCGCGAGTTCAACACCCGGTTGGCCGACGTGTCGAGCTTCCTCGCCGCGGAGCGCGGCGACCTCGGCGCAGCGCTGGCCGAGCTGTCGGTCGCGCTCGGCGAGGTGGCCGAGTTCGTCGAGGACAACCGGGCCGCCCTGGCATCGAACGTGGACAAGCTGACCGACGTCACCGCCGTGCTGGTCAAGCAGCAGAAGGCGCTCGCGGAGATCCTCGACGTCGCGCCCGCCGCGATCTCGAACTTCGCGAACACCTACAACGGCTCGTCCGGCACGCTCGACACCCGGCTCAACCTCAACGAGCTGACGATGCCGCCCGGCGCCCTGGTCTGCGAGCTCATCCGGCGCAGCAACCCGGAGCAGCTGAACCAGGTCGATATCAAGGCCGTGTGCGACCCCCTGCTGCCGATCATCGACGGCACGGTGCCGCTGCCGAGCCCGGCCGAGGTCATCACCGCCCTGCAGTCGGGTGTCACCCCGCCCGTCCCCGGGCTCGCGGTGCCGACCGTGCCCACGCCCGATCCCGCGACCGGAGGCGACCGGTGAGCCCCACCCGCGTGTCCCGTCCCCTCCTGACGGTCGTCCTGTTGTCCCTGGTCAGCCTGCTGGCCAGCGGCTGCGGGGTGCTCTCCGGCGGCCTGCGCGGGGTGGACCTGCCCGGTGGCGCCGACCTCGGTGACGATCCGTACGAGGTCACGGTCGAGTTCTCCGACGTCGTCGATCTCGTCCCGCAGTCACTGGTCAAGGTCAACGACGTCCCGGTCGGCAGCGTCACCACGATCGCCGTCGATCCGCACAGCTGGGTCGCCCAGGTGAGACTGCTCGTCAACCGCGACGTCACGCTGCCCGCCAACGCCGACGCCCGGGTGCGCACGACCAGCCTGCTGGGGGAGAAGTTCGTCGAGCTCGCCGCGCCCACCGAGCCCACGGGGACGTTGACCGACGGCGCGACGATCCCGCTGTCGCGCTCCGGCCGCGCCACCGAGGTCGAGGAGGTGCTCGGCGCGCTGTCGATGCTGCTCAACGGCGGGGGCGTCGCACAGATCAAGACCATCGCCACCGAGCTGAACAAGGCCCTGGACGGCAACGAGCCGCAGATCCGGACGCTGCTCGGCGATCTCGACAAGCTCGTGGGCGCGCTCGACGACCGCAAGTACGAGATCACCCGCGCGCTCGACGGCCTCAACCGGCTCGGCGCCACCCTCAACGACCGGCGCGGCCAGATCGCCACCGCGCTGGAGGACCTGGGTCCGGGTCTGGCCGAGCTGGAGGCTCAGCGCGGACAGCTCGTCGACATGCTGCAGGCACTCGACCGGCTCTCCGGCGTGGCCACCGACGTGGTCAACCGCAGTCGCGACGACGTTCTCGCCGATCTGGACCTGCTTCGCCCGACGCTGCGCAAGCTGGCCGAGTCCGGTCAGGACCTGACCGACTCGCTGGAGATCCTGCCCACCTTCCCGTTCACCGACGGCACGGTCGAGGGGTTCGCGGGCGACTACCTCAACCTCTACGTCAAGGCCGACCTGGATCTGAAGACGGTGCTGGAGAACATGCTGCGGTCCAACCAACCGCCCGTGCTCGGTCCGGACGGCCCGCTGTCCGGGCTGCCGCCGACCGCGCAGTTGCTCGTCCCGCTGCTCGGCGCGCCGGGTTCCCCGGCGCCGGGCTTCCCGCTGCTGGGTCAGGAACCCGCGCTGCCGGGGGCGGGTGCGGCCGGCGACCCGCCGGCGACCCCGACCACGCCGGAGGCCGAGTCGGGCGGGCTGCTCGGTGGGCTCCTCGGAGGTGGCCGGTGATCACCAGGAGGATTCGGCTGCAGCTCCTCGCGTTCCTGCTCGTCGCGGTCGTCGGGACCGGCTACGTCGGCTTCCGCTACGGCGGGCTGGACCGGATCTTCGGGGCGACGACCTACCCGGTGCACGTGCAGCTGCCCGACTCCGGGGGCATCTTCACCGGCGCCGACGTCACCTACCGCGGCGTGAGCGTGGGCCGCGTCGGTCCGCTGACCCTGACCGCCCAGGGCGTCGACGTGCAGCTCGACATCAACAGGGGAGCGCCGGAGATCCCCGCCGATGTCGACGCCGAGATCCGCAACCTGTCCGCGATCGGCGAGCAGTACGTCGATCTGCAGCCGGCCACCGACGGCGGGCCGGTGCTGGAATCCGGGTCGGTGATCCCGGCCGGGCGCGCTTCGACGCCGGTACCGGTCGAGGAGCTCGTGGTGAGCCTGGACGACTTCGTCCGCTCGGTGCCGCTGGACTCGCTGCGCACCGTCGTCGACCAGCTCGGCGTCGCGTTCGCCGACACGGCACTTCCGCTGCAGAAGCTGCTCGACACCAGCAACGCATTCACCGCCGCCGCCGTCGAGGCGCTCCCGCCCACGCTGACGCTGCTCCGCGACGGCCGCACCGTGCTCGACACCCAGCGCGACGTATCGGACGAGTTCCGGTCGTTCAGCCACGACCTCGCGCTGCTGGCCGACCAGCTCAAGACCTCCGACCCGGATCTGCGCCGGCTCATCGCCACCGGTCCGCAGGTCTCCGACCAGCTCACCGAGCTGCTGCGGGAGAGCGGACCGGGGCTGTCGTGGCTGGTCGCCGACCTGCTGACGGTGTCGCGGATCGCCGAGCCGCGCCAGGACGGACTGCGCCAGGTCCTCGTCACCTTCCCGGGCATCACGTCGAATGGCTTCACCGCCGTTCCCGGCGACGGCACAGGCCACCTCGGGCTCGTGCTCAACGTGTTCGACCCGTTCCCGTGCGCCCAGGGGTACGAGGGCACGACACACCGCGACGGTAGAGACACCGCAGACACCCCGGTGAACGAGGAGGCGTACTGCGCAGAACCCCCCGGCACCCCGAAGTTGGTACGGGGAGCGCAGAATGTGCCCGCGGCGGAGACCCCGATGCCGCCCGCGGACGCGCAAGTCGGGAGCCCGGCCCTGCCTGCCGGGTCGGCGTCGCCCGACTCTGCCACCCCGTTGAACTCGCCGGCGCAGATCCTGCTCGACCCGCTGCCCTGACGAACTGGCCCTGCTCCCCGACGGCTGGAGTCCCGATGACCGTCCTCGATCCATCGCGACCGCCCGTGCCCGGATCCCGCGCGAATCCGGGCACGGCGCCGGCGCGGATCATGGCCGCGCTGCTCGCGGTCGCGGCGGTGGCCGCGCTCGTGTCCGGCACGCTGTGGGTGCTCGCGCTGACCGACGACTCGCTCGAGCTCGCGAGCACCCGCGACGTCGTCCTCGTCGATGCGCGGCAGGCCGCGATCAACCTCAACACACTCGACTACCGCAACGTCGACTCCGGCCTCGACCTGTGGGAGCAATCGTCCACCGGCTCGGTGCTCGACGAGTTCCGCACCAACCGCGCCGAGTACGCGACGTTCGTGACCGAGTCCAAACGGGCCACCGAGGCGGTGGTGACCGACGCCGCGGTCGCCGAGCTCGACGCCAGGGCCGGCAGCGCGCGGGTCCTGGTCGGGGTGGACGTCACGGTCCGGCCCGAGGGCCAGGACCCGATCCTGACCCGGCAGCGGCTGCAGCTGGAGATGGCCCGCACCGACGACGGCTGGAAGGTCAGCAAGCTGGCCCCCGTCCGCGCGCCCGGCGCCGGCAGCTGACGCGACCCGTCGTCCCGCCACCAGGAGGTGACCGCAGTGCCCCCGTACCGCCGTTCCAGCCGAACAGATGTCCCCGGCCGTCCACGGCGCACCCCCCGGGTCGCCGGTCTTGAGCCCGGCTCGAACCGCCGTACCGAGGCCGGCCGGCCCGCGGCGCCGGAGGCCGAGCAGCCCGCGGCCCCGATCGGGGCCGGCGGCGACGCCACCAGCACCCCTGTCCGCGAGCCCGGCCACTCTCCCGGGCGGTCCGGGCGGCTGCGGGCCGGACCCGCCGCTGAGCCGCGTCCGGCCGGCGCGGGGGAGGAGCAGGCGGGGTCCGGCGACGTGGACGGCCCAACCACTGGGCCCGGCGCGGCCGGCTCCGGTGCGGAGGCCGCCGACCGCACCGCGCCACCGTCGGAGCGTCGGCTGCGCGGCTGGTTCGCTCGCCCGCGCGCCGGTACGGTCGTCACTCCCCCCGCCGCCACCGAGGGGTGGCGCAGCCGTCGCGTCGTGCTGATGGCTGTCGCGGCCGTGCTGCTGGTGGCCGTCGCCGCCGTCGCGGCAGTGGCGAACGCGCAGTTGCGGGGCACCCCCGCCGCGCGGAACACCGCGCTGGTCGACGTCGGTGCCACCGCCCAGGTCGCCGGCCAGCTCAGCGACGCCCTGGAGAGGGTCTACTCCTACGACTTCGCCCGGCTCGACCAGAACGAGGCCGACGCCCGAGCGGTGATCACCCAGGAGTTCGGTGCCCAGTTCGAGCAGCTCTTCGGCCAGGTCCGCGAGCTCGCCCCGCAGCAGCAGGCCGTGGTGACGGCGACCGTGACCATGTCGGCCGTGCAGCAGATCGAGGGCGACCGGGCCACGCTGTTCGTGTTCATGGACCAGCAGGCCACCCGCGCCGCCGACGCCCGGCAGCTCGCCGCTGCGGGCCGGCTGACCGTCACCGGCCGGCTCGTCGACGGGCAGTGGAAGATCGCCGAGGTGCAGAGCCGCTGACCCGCCGCCGGGTGCGGGAGGGGCGATTTCTCCTCCCTCCCGCCCCTGGCGTACTCTGGTCGACAGTTCCACCGAAGACCGCAGGTCTGCGGCCCCGTGGTGAGCGATCACCCGGGGGCGTACGAAGGTCCCGCGAGAGCGGGCGGCCCGCGCAGGAGGACGAGGTCAGCCGGGCGCGTACGCGCCCGCCACGCCCCGTGCGCCCTGCGCCGGGGCGTCCGTCTTTTCCGGGGTCGGAAGCGGTGGTCCGCACTGACACCCCGAGAGGAGGCAAGGGATGGCGAGACCTGACAAGGTCGAAGCGGTCCAGGAGATCGCCGACCGTTTCCGGGGCTCGACTGCTTCGGTGGTCACCGAGTACCGCGGCCTCACCACGGCGCAGCTGACCTCGCTGCGCCGGTCGCTCGGCTCCACCGCCACGTACCGCGTTGCCAAGAACACCCTGGTCAAGCGGGCGGCTGACGACGCCGGCGTGGACGGTCTGGACTCGATGCTGACCGGCCCGACGGCGATCGCGTTCGTCCAGGGTGAGCCGGTCGACGCGGCCAAGGCCCTGCGTGACTTCGCCAAGGACAACAAGGGCCTGGTCATCAAGGGTGGCTTCATGGACGGTCGCGTGCTGACCGTCGAAGAGGTCAACCAGCTCGCAGACCTGGAGTCCCGCGAGGCCCTGCTGGCCAAGCTGGCCGGCGCGATGAAGGCCAACCTGAGCAAGGCTGCCGCCCTGTTCGCGGCGCCCGCGTCGCAGGTGGCCCGCCTCGCCCAGGCCCTGGTCGAGAAGCGCGAGGCCGAGGGGGGCGCCGCTGCGGCGTCGACCGAGCCGGCCGAGTCCGCCGAGGCACCCGCCGAGGAGGCGCCCGCGACCGCGGACGCCGCCGCGGGCAGCGACAGCTGACGCCGCAACCCGGCACTGCACCACCGCGGCGTCCGGATCCGGACCCGCATCACCCCGTCTTCGAAGAAGAGAGAGGCCAACAATGGCGAAGCTGTCGACCGACGAGCTGCTCGACGCGTTCAAGGACCTGACGCTGATCGAGCTGTCGGAGTTCGTGAAGAAGTTCGAGGAGACCTTCGACGTCACCGCGGCCGCCCCGGTCGCCGTCGCGGCCGCCCCGGCCGCCGGTGGCGCCGCCCCTGAGGCCGCCGAGGAGAAGGACGAGTTCAATGTCGTCCTCGACTCCGCCGGTGACAAGAAGATCCAGGTCATCAAGGTGGTCCGTGAGCTCGTCTCCGGCCTTGGCCTCAAGGAGGCCAAGGACCTGGTCGAGTCGGCCCCGAAGCCGATCCTGGAGGGCGTGGCCAAGGACGCCGCCGACGCCGCCAAGGCGAAGCTCGAGGAGGCCGGCGCCAAGGTCAGCCTGAGCTGAACCGGCGCCCGTCACGGGCATCGAACACACGAAGGGCGGCACCCCGCGGGGTGCCGCCCTTCGCGGTCTCGGGACCGAGAGCTCAGGCCTGGTTGCGGGCCCGCAGCTCGCGGCGGAGCACCTTGCCCGTCACCGTCTTCGGGACCTCGTCGAGGAACTCGATCTGGCGCGGGTACTTGTAGGCCGCCATCCGCTCCTTGCAGAACGCGATGAGCTCGGCCTCGTCGGCGCTGCGTCCCGGGCGCAGGCTGACGTAGGCCTTGACGGTCTCGCCGCGGTAGGAGTCGGGCACCCCCACCACGGCCGCCTCCCGGACCGCGTCGTGCTCGTAGAGCACGTCCTCGACCTCCCGCGGCCAGACCTTGTAACCACCCGCGTTGATCTGGTCCTTCTTGCGGTCGACGATGTAGAACCAGCCGTCGGCGTCCATGTAGCCGACGTCGCCGGTGTGCAGCGCCCCGCCGGGGATGGCCCGGGCTGTCTCCTCGGGCTTGTTCCAGTACCCCGAGACGATCTGCGGGCCCGTCGAGACGATCTCGCCGATCTCCCCGGGCGCCACGTCCTGGCCGTCGTCGCCGACGATCCGGACCACGGTGTTGAAGATCGGGACCCCGACCGACAGCGCGCCCGACGCCTCGTCCACCGGCGCCTCGGCGTGGTAGGGCACGCCGTGCGACGGTGACGTGGTCTCGGTCAGCCCGTAGATGTTGTGGATGTACTGGCCGAACGTCTCGGAGAACGCCTTCACGGTGCTCGGGGGGATCGGTGCACCACCTGACCAGATCTTGGTCAGGCTGGCGAGCGCGTCGGACTCCGCGTTGGGTGCGTTCATCAGCGCGATGAACACGGTGATCGAACCGACGGTGAACGTCGGGCGCTCCTGGCGGATGATGTCGATCGCCGTCGACGGCTCGAAGCGGTAGAACAGCACCAGCGGTGCCCCGAGCAGCAGCGAGATCGTGACGTGCGCGATGAGCCCGGTGATGTGGAACAGCGGAGCCACGCCGAGCACCACGTCGTCGGAGCCGAGCCCGCACCACTGCCGGTAGGCCTGGGAGTTGAACACCACGTTGCCGTGGGTGTTCATGGCCCCCTTGGGGGGCCCCGTGGTGCCCGAGGTGTAGGTGAGGAACGCGGTGTCGTCGGCGGTGAACGACACCGCCGGCGGCTGCTGCCCGCGGAACCGATCGATCAGCCCGGCCATGTCGACAGTGTCGTCGAACGCGATTCGCTCCACGTCGGCGAAGACCCGCTGGTCGCCCCTGCTCTGGTACTCCAGCTCGGAGGTCGTGATCACGGTGGCCACGCCGGTCCGGCCCACCACGGCGGCCGCGACGTCGCGGTACAGGCTCTCCAGGCACACCAGGACCTTCGCCCCGGAGTCGTTCAGGAGCAGCTCCAGCTCGCGCTCCCGGTTCATCGGGTTGATCGAGACCGCGATGCCGCCGGCCTTCCAGGTGCCCAGCAGCCCGATGACGAACTGCGGGACGTTCTGCAGGTACAGCGCGACCCGGTCGCCTGCCGCGAAGCCGCCGTCGAGCAGCCCGGAGGCGAACGCGTCGGTCAGCTCGTCGAGCTCGCGCAGGGTGATGCGACCGTCGAAGTACCGGATGATGTCCGACTCCGGTGCACGCTGCACCGACGCGGCGAACATGGCCAGCGCGTCGCCGAACTCCGGCGTGATCCCGGTGGGCTGACCGTCGTCGTAGATGGCCAGCCACGGCTTCTCGTCGTACACGCTCACAGGAGGTGGCCCCTCAGCGGATGGCGATCGGGTTCACGGGTGCGCCGGTGCCCTTGACGACCTTGAGCGGCGCGGCGGCGTAGAGGAAGCTCCAGCGCCCGTCGGCGGCGCACGCGTCGGCCAGATCGTCGAGCCAGGCGATCTCGGTCAGGGTGACGCCGAGGTTGCGCATCAGCGCGCAGTGCAGCGGCAGCGCGACACCGGAGTTCGGGTCACTGGTCACCTCGTTGGCGATGGTGTCGGTGACCAGGTTCGGGATCTCCATGCGCTGGAACCACTCGACCAGCTCACGGGAGTAGGTCAGTCCCGGCTCGCAGAACCCGTCATAGAACTTCTCCGGGTCGTTGAGCTCGTACCAGTACTTCATCCAGCCGGTACGGATGCACAGCACGTCGTGCGGCTC
>NZ_JAHDTG010000061.1 GCF_018531475.1 Pseudonocardia mahuensis | reverse complement strand
CCCGGCCCCGGACGCCCACCCGGCTCCCGCAACCGCAAGCCCGCACCCTGCTTCGACGTCGGAAAGACCGCCAAACCCGCGCTCACCACCACCATCCGGCAATAACCGGCAGGTTAAAGATCAAGCTAGGACGACGGTGATCGCGCCGATCACCCCGTAGGCGACAGCGAACTGCAGCGTGCCCTACGGCAGCCCGAAGAGCTTGTGCGCGCCCGCGACCACGGCCTCTCCACCGGTCCAGGCCGTGAGCGCGTAGAACCCGATCGCAATGACGAGCACGACCAGGGAGCCGACCAGGCGGCCGACGACGCCGAAGAACGCCCGGCTGCTGACCGCACTGTTGGTTCCCGTGCGCGGACCGATCAGCCCGACGGGACTGAAGAATGCGGTATCGAGCAGCGTACCCACCGTGATGGCCCAGAACGCCGCCCACCAGCCGAGCCCGAACAGGATCGGCAGCGCCCCGAGCACGGTCGTGCCGAAGCACATGTTCGCGCCGAGGAAGACGGTTCCGATGTCCCGGGGCCGGTCCTGCCGCTCGGGGAGCGGGACGAAGTCGACTCCACGGGTCTCGACCCGGCCGACCTCGTCGGTCGACGGCCGGTGGGGAAGCGTCAGCGCTGTCAGCGCTCACCTGCATCGCCATGTCGTGTGTCTCCACTCCGCGCGGAACGCGACTCGGATGGGGGGTGTGGCGACTGCCACGGAAGAAGGTGGGGAGAAGTGTGGCCGCGGGAGCAGGGGGCGCACAGTGGCCGAAGCCAGTCTTCGCAGCGCCGCCGCCCATGCGGCGCCGTCCTCAGCCGGCCGGGTCCCCCGGCTCGCCCCGGTCGTCGGCCTCGCCGGGGCCGGGGATCCACCGGATGGCCCGCACCGGGCAGTCGGCGATCGCCTCGGTGACGGCCTCGACGTCGGCCTCGGTCACGTCGACGACCAGCGCCTGCGCGAACCCCCAGTCGTCGAGGGTGAAGTGGCGAGCCGCCACCTCCGTGCAGATGGCGTAGCCCTGGCACTTGACGGGATCGACACGCAGTCTCATCGGGCACTCATCCCGCTCGGCACGGGCTCGGCGGCTCGCCGGTCGGTCGGTTCACCGGCCGGGGCCGGGAGGGTCACAACGAGGTGCTCCCACCGCGGGTCACCCTCGGCCCAGCGACAGCGGTCGCACCCGGCGGCGAGGTGCCGCATCACGGTCTGCGGGTGGTGCTGCAGCAGCGAGCGCAGCAGAACGGCGATCGCGTCGGGTACCGCACAAGCTCCACGGCCGCGGAGCTGGCCGGCCCACTGCGGGAGCAGCGCCGCGTAGTTGCGGGTGGGGTGCGGTTCGCCCAGCTCGGCGAGGGTGGCGGCGACAGCGGTGGACGAGGCCATGCACATGCCGCACTGCCCCGCGTTGTGCGCGGCGTAGAACGCGACCACGTCGGCGGTGACCGCGACGGGGCACGCCGGCGACTCGAGGAGGTGCAGGGACCCGCAGCCGAGTCCAGCGCCGCGGCGCGCGACACCGGGGTGGCTCAGCTCCAGATCGGGCCAGGCCGGGATGACGCCGCCGAAGAACCCGCCGATGAGCACGTCGAGGCTGGAGTCCTGCCGGCCCAGGTGCTCGCGCAGCAGCTCACCCAGCCCGAGCCCGATGGGCAGATCGTAGAGGACCGGCGGCCGGCCGGCCCCCGAGACGGTGGCGAGGAACGTCGCGCCGGCCTCCGGTGCGGCGGGAAGACCCGCCCGCGCGATGCACGCCAGCGTCTCCACGTTCAGCACGAGGGTGGGCGCTCCGCGCACACCGACCTGGAACGGCCGGGGCGGCTTGTCGGTGGGGCGGGCGATCCCGGTGGTCAGGGCCCGCACCACGGCGGTCTCCTCACCGGCGACGTAGGTGTCCTGCGCCGCGAACACGTGCACCGTGGTCGCGATGTCCGGCTCGGCGAGTTCGGCCAGCGCGGTCTCGACGGACGCCCGGGCCATCGCGTCGGCGACGTAGACGTAGGCCGCCGGCGCGCCGAGGGCCGCGGCGACCGTCAGCAACCCGTCCAGCACCAGATGCGGGCGATAGCGCAGGAGATAGCGGTCCTTGACGCTGAGCGGCTCGCCCTCCGCACCGTTCGCCACCACCACGGGCGGGCTCGGGGCGGTGACGGCTCCCTGCGCGACCGCCCGGATCTTCGTCACCGCCGGGAAGGCGGCTCCCCCGCGGCCACGCAACGCGGCCATCCCGGGCATACCGGCGAGCCGGTCCAGGAGATCGGCGTCCCATGCGCCGCGGGCCGGGTAGCCGCCGAGTGCCGCGTAGACGTCGCGGGTCTCCCGGGTGAACGGGGTGGGACCGAGCAGCCCGCTGTCGTCCCCGCGCCAGGAGCGGGCCTCGTGCAGGGCGAATCGGGGGGAATGGGGGTCCACAGCCATGGGAGTGCTGGTCCTTCGAGGTCAACGGAGCCGGTCACCGACCGGCGGAAGGCGTGCCCGGGCGGGACCGGTCCCGTCCCGGGGCGCGCTGGGCGCCCCGGGACGGGCCGGGTCGACCGGCGCCGATCAGTCCGGAAAGGAGAACTGCCCAGTGCCCTCGAGGAACCCCATGACGCGGACCGGCTCGCCACTGGTCACGGAGTCGCCGCTGCGGGCGGTGCCGAACTCGAGGTCGAGCGCCACCGTCCCGGTGACGCCCTTCCACCGACCGGTGCCCCCGTCGATGGTCATGGTGCCCTTGTCCCGGCCGTCCACCATGAACCAGTCGACATGGCCGAGCAACAGCTCGTCGGTGTACAGGTCCTCCAGCCGCACGGCGCCGTAGCCACGGGGCACCGAACCGTCGGGAGCAACCTCGTCCTGCCCGGTGAACAGCGTCCTGAAGTAGGCCGCGTTCGCGCCGGCCACGGCGACCTTCGTGACCAGGTCGGCTTCGTACCCGACGGTCCTGAGCTCGCTGCTGCCTCGCAGCGGGACTTGCCGGCCCCACTGGGCCACACCACCCGAGATCCAGGTCACTTCACACTGAGCCATGTCTTCCGGAGTTTCTTCCGTGGGTTCGAGGCCGGGGCGCAGGGCGCGCCCCGGCGGGGAGCGATGTGGAGCCGTCAGTCCTGCGCCGGCAGCCGGGAGGCCAGGTACTTCTGGAGCTGCCAGAGCGGCTGCTCATGGGCCTGCAGCACGCCACCGGTGGCGTAGCGCGACTTGACCGAGGACTGCACGGCCTCGTTGACGCTGGCGTCTTGCGTCTGTACGAGCTTCAAGAAGTCGGTTGCTTCCTTGATCTTCTCGTCGAAGTCCTCGATCCCGAGGTGCTCCTTCGGCACCAGGAAATGAATCTCCAGACCGTGGGTCTCCGGCCCCGTCGGGAGTGACCGGAACCAGAAGGCGATGTCGGGGCCGGGGGCGCAGAGGTAGGCGGGGAACTTCGCCATCAGCAGCGTGTGCGACCGCTGGAACGCGCTCAGCCCCGTCTTGGCCGGCAGGAAGAGCGGGTGGAGCAGGTGGCCGTCCTCCTCGCCGATCGCCACCTCGGCGCCTGCCATCATCCGCGAGTAGTAGAAGTCGGGACCGGTGAGATGGCCCTGGCGGCACTTGCCGAGGCGCCACAGCGGCTGCAGCACGTTCTTGTGGATGCCGATGTGGTGGTAGACCTCGAGGAAGTTCTCCACGACGATCTTCCAGTTGACCTTCGACTCGCCCCAGTCGATCACCGAGGCGATCTCCCAGTCCGTGAAGTCGTAGCCGTCCTGGATCTCCGCGACCGTCGCCATGTCGAACGGGATGCCGGTCGAGTCGTCGAGGTTGACGAACACGAACCCCTGCCAGATCTCCGTGCGGATCTCGCGAAGGCCGTTGGCGTTCTTGTCGAAGCCGGGCCGGCCCGACATCTCCGGCGCGCTCAGCAGGCTGCCGTCCAGCCGGTAGGTCCAGGCGTGGTACGGGCACTCGAACCGGGCGACGCAGCCGCTGACCCGCTCCTCGTCAGTGCGCTCGCCGCCCATCAGGTCGGCGTAGCGGTGCCGGCAGACCCGGGAGAAGACCCGGACCTGCTCGTCGTTGCCGCGCACAACGATGAGCGGCTCCCCCGCGAGGTCGATCGCGCGGTAGCTGCCCTTGTCCGGCACCTCCTCGACCCGGGCGATGCAGATCCAGTCCTTGCGGAAGATGTGCTCGAGTTCAAACTCGTAGAACTCCGGGTCCCAGTAGGCGCGGGCCGGCAGGGCTCGACTCTCCTCCAGGGGGAGAGCGGCCTGCTCGCCGATCTGCCGCACCAGCTCCTGCACCCCATCCGCCGTGGGGCGGCTCAGAACCTCAGTCACCGGTCTACCTGCCTTAGGCGAGTCGTCTGCCGGTGCCGGATCGGGCACCCGCTCGACGCAAGGCTAGGACGGTGGTGACCCGGGACACATTGGCCGAAAAGCCACAACCGGGATCAGTGCCGATGTTCGCTCCACGAGCTCCGCTCAGGGGATGAGCAGGCCCTCACGGATCGCGCGGGCCGCCGCACCGGAGCGGGAGCCGACACCGAGCTTCTCCATGACGCGCTCGACGTGGGCGCGCACGGTGCGCGTGGTGACGACGAGCTCCGCGGCGATCTCATCGTTGGTGCTTCCGGCCGCCAGGTGGGTGAGCACCTCGAGCTCCCGGCGGGTGAGCCGGTGCCGCTGCTCGGATTCGGTCATGGTGAGCACCCGGATCCCGTCCCGGCAGCGCAGCAACCGGCAGCCGTACCAGGCGCCGTCGTCGTCGAGCCAGGTGAACGCCGTGTCGGCCGCCTTGCTGCGGGTCAGGCGGTCCAGTGCCTGGCGCAACCGCGACCTGGGCTCCAGCAGGTCCGGCGGCGCCGTGCCGCGCAGCGCCGTCGTCGTCCCGTCCGGCAGGATTGCGACGGCCGTCTGCTCCTCGTCCAGCACCGACGTCAGCCGGCGCGCGTCGCCGAGGGGGTCCACCAGGTTGCCCAGCACCGCGGCCACGTGCCCGATCGAGGTGATGGCCTCGTCCGACGGCGGAGTCCGCGCATCGTCCACCGACATGATCAGGAACCCGACGTCGCGGCCACCGTCGACGGTCAGCGCCATCAGCAGTCCCTCGGGGTAACCCGCGGGCCGCAGGTGCTCGGCGATCGGCCGCAGCGACAGCGGGTCGATCGGCAGGTCGCACTCGCGCACCGGCCACCCCCGCAGGGCGTGCGCGAAGGGCTCGATCATCTCGGTGCGGAAGCCGTCACCGGTCATGTAGTCCGACAGGTGTGCCGGGTACCCGGACTGGACGACGCGCCGGGTCCGGCCGCTGACGGGATCGGCCCCGGCGAGCATCACCGCCTGGTACGGCACGATCGACCGCAACTCGTCGAGGATGAGCCGGACCCGGTCCTCCCTACGGGCGCCGGAAGAACCGACTGCGGCGATCGTGGCGACCGCCCGCAGGGCGGGCTCACCGAGAGTGGTCCGGACACGGCGGGGTACGACGGAAGTCGACGTCGAGCTGTCCATCGCCCACGCACCAATCCGGTCCTGGAACCGGACGGATGGTATGTCGCGGGTCACGTCTCCGGTAGGGGTTTCGTTGCTGTATCGAAAAGGGCGCCGTCCAACCGGACAACGGGGTGTCAACCAGACGGCCGCGTCCGTCAGAGCACGTGGGCGAGCGGGTGGTCGGTCAACCGCGACCGATCGAACAGCCAGCGCTGCCGCCCGTCGTCCCACGACCAGGCGCCGGTGCTCAACGCGAGCGTGAAGAACTCGAACAACTCCGCCAGCGAGGACACCGACGGTGGCGCCGGGGTGACCCGGGCCGTCCGCAGCACGGCGGTCCCGCCGTCCGGGGCCGGGTCGGCGTGGCAGTCCACGGCGAGGACGTAGCCGTTGCCGGCCCGGAACAGCGGCAGCCAGCCGGGTCCCCACACGCCGTCCGCGTCCCCGGGTTCGCCCCCGAACTCCTCGCGTGCCATCCCCCGCCGCACGTCGCGCTCGGCCAGGGCCTCGCGCAACGACAACGGCAGCCAGTGCCCGATCAACCAGGGCGCCAGGACCCGGGAGGTGGGCGCGACACCGTCGTGCCGGCGCAGGTACGCCCGCACCTCGGCCGGTGGCTGCAGCCCGGACGGCCTGAGCAGCTCGTCGATCTGCGCGTCGGTCAGCCCCGGGGCGAACCACTGCTGTCCCAGGGCGGCCGTGAGGCTGGTGTCGAGGCGGGCGAGGGCTGCGTCGAGGGTGGCGAGGCTCGTCACTGATCGGATCCTTCCCTGCGGCCGCGGCGCCGCACGGCCGCCGGAGCCCAACCTGCCCCTTGTCGGGCGACGTCCGATCCGCGTCCCCAGCTCACCGGCGGCCAGTAGGGTGCGGAACAGATCATGGACGGAGGTCATGGGTGATGGGATGGACCGACACCTCCGCCCCCGTCCGGCGCCGCCTGGGCCGCCCCCGCCGCGACGGCTCCACCGTGCAGGGACCGGTGCCCGACGTGATCGTGAAGGCCGCCGCGAAGCTCTTCGTCGAGCAGGGTTACGCGGCCACGACGATGACCCAGATCGCGCGGGCGGCCGGGCTGCAGCAGTCGTCGCTGTACTACTGGTTCAGCCGCAAGGAGCAGATCCTGCAAGCCGCCCTCTCGGTCAACCGGCTCGCCCTGACCCACGCGTCCGTGCTGGCCGCGGGTGCCGGCACACCCGGGCTCAAGCTGTTCCGCCTGCTGCGCTATGACACCCTGCAGCTGTGCCTGTCCCCCTGGGACTTCACCGAGATCGAGCAGCTCGCCCAGGCCCAGCCCGACGACTTCGCCGACTTCTGGCGTGACTACGACGCGTTGCTCCGCCACGTCGCCGGCCTCATCGAGGACGGCGTCGCCGCCGGCGAGTTCCGGGCCTGCGACCCGGAACTCTCGGCGATGGCCGCCCTGGCTCTCGACGAGGGCCTGCAGAAGCGCTACCGGGCGCAGGGCCGCCACGCCGGTCGAGGCCGCAACCCCTTCGTACACTGCCCGCACACGGCCGCCGAGTACGCCGCCACGAGCGCCTCGACCACGCTGCGCTCGCTGAGCCGGCGCCCGTCGACGGTGCCCCGGCTGGCCGCGAAGGCGGCGGTCCTCGATCCCGTCGACGAGACGGCGGACCGCTGAGCGCGGGCGCGCGCAGGCGCGCTCAGGTTCTCGCGGCCACGGTCTCCCGTCCCGTGAGCTCCGCGAGGGCAGTCGCCGCGCGGGCCCGGAACCGCTCCACGCCCGCGAGCTTGACGTCCTCGTAGCCGCGGACGAGGTCGGGTAGCTCGGCGATCGCCGTCACCGCGTCGACCGTGTCCGCGCGCAGGTGGGTGAGCGCGGCTCCGACCAGACCTTGGTACTCGGTGATCAGCGTTCGCTCCACCCGGCGCACCCGGGCGTAGCCGAACACGTCGAGCGGGGTCCCCCGCAGGCCGCGGGCGGCGCGCAGGGCCCGGAAGGTCAGCTCGGCGGAGCGGCGCAGCCTGATCTTGCGCTTCATGCCCAGGGCACGCAGGACCGGCGGGTGCAGCAGGACCGACACCGTGGCGTCCGGTCCGTACTCGTCGCGCAGGCGCGCCTGCTCCACCGTGTCGAGGTGCAGCCGGGCGACCTCGTACTCGTCCTTGTAGGCCATGAGCTTGTGCAGGCCGCGGGCGTAGGCGACCGCGACCCGCTCGGCGTCCTCGGCCCCCACCCGCGCCCGCGCCAGCGTTGCCACCCGGCGGATCTCGTCGGCGTAGCGCCGCGCGTAGTCCTCGTCCTGGTACCCGGTGAGGTCGGCCACCCGGGTGGCCAGGACGGGGTGCAGCGCGCCCGTCGCGCCGGTCGCAGCGATGACCACCAGGGCCTCGGCCCCGATCTCGACGGTGGGCCGGGGCGCCGGGGCGGTCGCCGCGGCGACGGCCGCCGGGTCCACGACGGCCGCGCGCCCCCAGCGGAAGGCCGCCAGGTTGAGCTCCACCGCCGCGCCGTTGAGCCGGACGGCCTGCTCGATCGCCTCGGCGCTCATCGGAAGGCACCCGTGCTGGTAGGCCGCGCCGATCAGCACCATGTTCGCCGGCATGTGGTCGCCGAACACCGCCTCGGAGATGCCCTGGGCGTCGAGGTAGACGTTGTTGCGGCCTGCGGTGGCCGCCTCGACCCGCTCGACGGCGTCGTCCGGCGAGCCCGGCAGGGCCACCCGGCCCGTCACCATCGCGGCGGTGGGCACCACGGCGGTGTTGACCACGGCGATCGTGTGGCCCGCCCGGGCGACGGCGAGGTTGGCGTCGGCGGCGGCGCCGAGCAGGTCGAATCCGAGCAGGACGTCGACGGTCGCGGTGGAGGCACGCAGCGCGCCCGCCACGGGCTGCTTGGCGATACGCACGTCGCTGACGACCGGCCCGCCCTTCTGCGCCAGGCCGGTCTGGTCCAGACCGGCCGCGTACCACCCGTCGAGGTGCGCGGCCATCTGCAGGATCTGGGACACGGTGACCACGCCGGTGCCGCCGATCCCGGGCATCCGCAGCAGGGCGCCGTCGCCGGTCAGCCGGCTCACCGGTGTGGGCAGCTCCACCGCCGGGAACGGGATCTCCCGCCGGCCGGCCCGCCCCTGCCGTTCCCGCCGCCCCGGCTCGACGAGCAGGAACGAGGGACAGTCGCCCTTCAGGCAGCTCAGGTCGGAGTTGCAGGACGCCTGGTGGATGCGGGTCTTGCGGCCGAACTCGGTCTCCACCGGCTGCACCGAGAGGCAGGTCGACTTGTCCCCGCAGTCCCCGCAGCCCTCGCAGACCCGTTCGTTGATCACGACCCGCTCGGCCGGGGTGGGCAGCTCGCCGCGCTTGCGCAGCCGGCGCTCCTCGGCGGCACAGCGGTCGTCGTGGATCAGCACGGTGACCCCTTCGACGGCGGCGAGCTCCCGTTCGGCCGCGGTGAAGTCGTCGCGGTGCCGGACGGTCGCGGTCTGGTGCAGGGTGACCCCGCGGTAGCCGTCCGGCTCGACGGTCGTGATGATCACCCGTCGGACGCCCTCGGCGGCGAGCCAGCGGGTGAGCGTCGGGATGTCGAGACGGCCCTCGGCCCGCTGTCCGCCGGTCATCGCCACCGCGTCGTTGTAGAGGAGCTTGTAGGTCACGTTGACCCCGGCGGCGACCGCGGCGCGGATGGCGAGCGAACCGGAGTGGTGGAAGGTCCCGTCGCCGAGGTTCTGCACGAAGTGCCGGTCGTCGGTGAACGGCGCCAGCCCGAACCACTGGGCGCCCTCCCCGCCCATCTGCGTGATACCGAGGCTGCGGCCCCGGCCGTCGCCGTCGAGCGCGACCATCGCGTGGCAGCCGATGCCGACACCGACGAGCGTGTCGTCCGACGCCCGGGTCGAGGTGTTGTGCGGGCACCCCGAACAGAAGTACGGGGTCCGGGACGCCACCGTCGGCAGGTCGATGCGGGAGCGCCGCTTCGGGCTCACCGCCTGGAGGTGGACCGCCGCGGCGTGCGGCAGCCGGTCGGGACCGATCCGCGCGCCGAGCGCCCGCGCGACGTCCTCGGCGCCCAACGTCCCGCGTGCCGTGAGCAGCGGACGGCCGCGCTCGTCGCGGCGTCCGACGACCAGCGGGGCACCGGCCCTGCGGTACAGCGCCTCCTTGAGCTGCCCTTCGAGGAAGGCCGTCTTGTCCTCGACGACCAGCACCTCGTCCAGGTCGGCGGTCATTGCCGCGAGCTCGTCGGGGTCGACCGGGAACGGCATGGCGAGCCGGATCAGGCGCAGGCCCGCCGCCTCCATAGCGGCCTCGTCGACGCCCAGGTCCTCCAGCGCGCGCAGCACGACGGCGTAGGACGTGCCGGCCGCGAGCACGCCGAGCTGGGCGTCGCGGGCACTGAACGTGACCCGGTTGAAGCCGGCCGATCGAGCGTAGGCGCGGGCGAAGTCGAGGCGGCGGGTGAGCATGTCGTGCTCGGCGTCCAGCGACGCCGGGCCGAGGAGCGTGGGCGGCGCGCCCCGGTCGACCCGCTCCGGCACCGGGATGCCGTGCCGCAGCGACCCGACGTCGATGGTCGCGGACGCGTCGGCGATGTCGGCGACGATCTTCAAGCCGACCCAGAGCCCGGTGGCGCGGGAGAGCGCGACGGCGTGCAGCCCGAACTCGACGATCTCGGCGACCGATCCGGGGGCCAGCAGCGGCATCGACAGGCTCTGGCACATCCGCTCGCACGAGCTGGGCACAGTGGACGACTTGCTGCCAGGGTCGTCGCCGATCCAGGCGACGAGCCCACCGAGGGCCGCGGTACCGGCCACGTTCGCATGGCGGATCGCGTCGGCGGCGCGGTCGAGCCCGGGGTTCTTTCCGTACCAGAAGCCGGTCACGCCGTCGTGGCGGCGACCGGGGACCTGGCCCAGCAGCTGGGTACCGGCGACCGCGGCCGCCGCGAGCTCCTCGTTCAGCCCGGCGTGGAACACGACGCCGGCCGGGTCCAGGAAGCGGGCCGCGCGTCCCATCTCCAGGTCGACGCCGCCCAGCGGCGAGCCCTGGTAGCCGCTGACGAAGAGGCGGGTATCAAGTCCCCGCGACTCGTCGAGCCGGCGTTGCTCAAGGGTCAGCCGCACCAGCGCCTGCACGCCGGAGATCAGAACACGGCCGCGGTCGGCGGCGTACTTGTCCTCCAGGGACACAGTGGTGAGGTCGGTGCTCACGGACGCTCCTTCGGGGTGGTGCACGTGCACGTGCCGGGCGTCGCACAGCACACCGCCCGCCGTTCGAGACACGCAAGTACCTGCCGGAAGATCGGCATGAAGAGGCAAGTTTCGCTTGCCAGCAAGCGCAGTAGGCGATATTTCTTGCGTCCACCACCCCCGGCCGAGCTCCGGCGAGGGAGCCCGTCAGGAGGCCCCGCATGTCCGTCGACGTCGACGCGATCGATCACTCCCTGCTGCGCCTGCTGCGCGAGGACGGCCGCCGGACCTACTCGGAGATGGCCGAGAAGGTCGGCCTGTCGGTCGCCGCGGTGAAGCGCCGCGTCGACCGGCTCCGGGAGATCGGCGTGATCACCGGGTTCACCGTGGAGATCGACCATGCCAAGCTCGGCTGGGGCATCGAGGCGTTCACCGAGCTGCGCTACCTGGGGACCACCGGGGTCGAGGAGATCGTCCGGTCCGCAGCCACCCTCCCGGAGGTGCAGGCCGTTTTCACCGTGGCCGGTGAGTCCGACGCGCTCATCTGGCTCCGGGTGCGCGACATGGGCCACCTCAAGCAGAGCATCGACCACCTGCGGCGCACCGGGAACGTCACCGGGACCAAGACGATGATGATCCTCGGTTCCTGGATGCGGGACTGACGCCGGTCACGCCCGCTCGCCGGCAACCGCCGGTCGCGCCGCAGCGAAGTCGACGTCGCGGGTCTCCGGCCCCATGGCCGCACCGACCGTGATGAGGACCGAACCGATCACCAGCAGCGGCAGGACCGTGTACTGCGTCGGCATGAACGACGACAGTCCGGACTGGTAGAAGGCGTAGAACGACGGGATGACGACCGCGAGGCTGTAGCCCAGACCGAATCCCGTGGCGCGCACGCCCGTCTGGAAGCGCTCGTTGATGTAGACCGTCGCGAGCCCCCACACCGACACCACGAGCACCGCGATCACGGTGACCAGGACACCGATCGCGACCAGGTTCTCCGGCCGCAGCACGAGGAGCAGGGCGAAGGCCCCGGTGCCGCCGACCGCGGAGACCAGGCCCGCGATCATGAGGAAGGGCCGGCGACCGATCCGCTGGCTCGTCACGCCGGCGACGACGTAGCCGACGGTGACGGCGAGGAAGGCCACCACCAGGATCAGGCTGGTATGCGTGCTCGACAGGCCGAGCTCGCGAGTCAGCAGCCCGGGCAGGATCGCCGTGATGCAGTTCAGGGTCAGCCAGAAGCCCGTCATCAGCACGAAGACCTGAAGGAAGTTCCTGCGGTTCTGCCCGCTGAACAGGTCACGGACCGGGGACGTCGACCCGCCACCGCTGGCGAACACCTCGGACTCGTCGACCTCGCGCAGAAAGTAGACGACGAAGGCGAACGCCAGCGCCCCGCCGATGAAGAACGGGATGCGCCAGCCCCACTGCACGTACGGGGAATCGAGCCCGCCCGCCGGGGCGATCTGCAGCATCACCAGGGTGATCAGCGCGACCGCGACGTACGCGAGCGGGAAGCCCGTCATGATCAGCGCTCCGTTGCGGCCGCGCTCGGACTTCGGCGAGTACTCCATGGCCAGTGGGCTCGCGGCCGTGTACTCGCCGCCGACGAAGATCCCGACGAGGAAGCGCAGCA
Organism: Pseudonocardia mahuensis; assembly: GCF_018531475.1. Classification (GTDB taxonomy): domain Bacteria; phylum Actinomycetota; class Actinomycetes; order Mycobacteriales; family Pseudonocardiaceae; genus Pseudonocardia. Next base: position 35,240 of record NZ_JAHDTG010000061.1, on the reverse strand, counting down.
GGATGAACAGCACGACCGACGTGATGCCCCAGGTCTCGTACCCCGGGAGCAGACCGATGACCACGGTCAGGGCGCCGAACCCGGCGACGGCCACCACCGTCGCACGCTTGCGGCCGCGGGTGTCGGCGTAGCGGCCGAACAGCAGCGCGCCCAGGGGCCGCCCGACCAGCGTCGCCGCGAAGATCGCGCCGGTGATCAGGGCGGTCGAGGACGCCGACAGGTCGGGCGAGACGAAGTAGGCGATCGCCGGGGCGAGCACGAGGATCGGCAGGTAGATGTCGAACATGTCGACGAAGAAGCCCAGGAAGGCCCCGCGCTGGGCGTTGCGCTGCCTGCGCTGCCGGCCGGCCGAGGCGTCGCTCGTCGTGGCGTTGTCAGTCATGCCCTGCCTCCGTTCGGACCGGGCGGCTCCGGTGACGCCCGACGCGCAGAAGCTAACACCCCGTGACTATTGCAACATCTCCTGCGCTGTTCGAGTGAATCGGTGACATTCGTCCGTGGATGGATGCCGACCTGTCCGAGTACCGCGCCAAGCGGGACCTGCGCTCCTCGGGGGAACCGTCGGGCGCCGCCGGAGGTTCCGCCGGGCCACGGTTCGTCATCCAGCGGCACGACGCCTCCAGCCTGCACTTCGACTTCCGGCTCGGGATCGGCGACGTGCTGGTGTCCTGGGCCGTCCCGAAGGGTCCGTCGGCCGATCCACGGGGCAAGCGCCTGGCGACCCGCGAGACTGGCTGCTCGTCAAGGTCGACGCCCCGCCGACCGGCGCCGCAGGCCCACCCGGACCCAGCCCGAGTCGGTGCTCACCGGCCGCACCAACGACGATCTGTGAGCCTGACCGGCCGCCGCGTAACGATCGGCGCATCCGGTTACGCCCTCGACGTGCGAATGGTGCGGATCCTGTGCGAACGCGTTGTGGCCGTGCGACGGCCCGGCCGTGAACGCGAGATCGTCGTCCAGGCGGCCAAGTCGGCGTTGGCCGCCCTGTCGGCCCTGATCGCGACCTGGTGGCTGGAGGCCCCGAACGCGTTCCTCGCCCCGTACGCGGCCGTGCTCGCCGTGACGGGGACGGTGTACCGGTCGTGGCGGAACGCGGTCCAGCAGGCCGGGGTCGTGCTGGCCGGTGTGCTGCTCGCGTACGGGCTCGGCGTCGTCGGCGCCCCAGCTCCGGTCGCGATCCCGCTGGCCGTGTTCGCCGGCCTGCTCATCGGGCGCTGGCACCGGTTCGGCCCCGACGGTTACTGGGTCGCGATCACCGCGGTGATCATGGTGGCGAGCGGGCTCTCCAGCCACCCCCGGGATCTGGCGATATGGGCCGGGCTCAGCGTGACCGGCACCCTGATCGGCGCCTCGGTCAACACCCTCGTGCTCCCACCGGTGCACCTGCGCGACGGCGACGACGCGGTGCGCCGGCTCGGGGCCGAGCTCGCGGACCTGGTGCGTGCCATGGCCGACGGTGTTCGCGAGGGGTGCGACACCGCGGCCACCAACCAGTGGGTGCACCGGGCCCGGCAACTGCGCCGCGCCGTGCTGCGCGCCGACGACGCCGTCTGGTACGGGCAGGAGAGCACATGGTGGAATCCCCGGCGCCGGCTCATCCGCCGGGTCGGGACCGGGCTGGCCGGGCCGTCCGCGGTGGAGCGGCTCAGCCGCACCGTCGAGCGGACCATGCAGAGCGCAGTCCTGCTCGCGGACCTGGTGCGGGAGCAGGAGCGGCCGGACCCGGGACTGGCCGACGCACTGGACCGGCTCGCGGACGGGGTCGACGCGATGGTCGCGCACCTCGGCGGCCCCGAGGAGCGGCTGGCCGGCGAGCTGGCCGGACCGCTCGACCAGGTCCGCAGCAGCCGGGCCGAGGTGGGGATCAGCCCGGTGGCGATGCGCGGCGCCGTGGTGCTGGCCGCCGAGGACGCGCTGGCCACCCTGACCCCCGGACGCGTGGAGCGCTGAGCCCCCAGCTCAGTACACCCGGTCGCGGTCGACCGCGTCGAGCCGGGCGCGCACCCGCGGCAGCACCGACGCCGGGTCCAGCCAGGGGTTCTCGAGCAGCTGCCGGGCGTCGTCCACCGCGGCCCGCAGCGCCTCGCACTCGGCGACCCGCGCGGCGAGCGCGGCGCTCGCCGTCCAGAGATCGACGAAGACCATCACCTTCGAGCGCAGCACCCACGGGTCGAACGGCTTGGTGAGGTAGTCGACCGCGCCGGCCTGGTACCCACGGTAGGCCAGATGGGCGTCGTAGTCGGCCGCGGTGAGGAACACGATCGGGATGCGCCGGGTCCGTTCCCGTCGCTGGATGTGCTCGGCGGTCTCGAATCCGTCCATCCCGGGCATCTGCGCGTCGAGCAGGATGAGCGCGTAGTCGTCGGCCAGCAGCCGTTTCAGCGCATCCTCTCCGCTGGTGACCGAGACGATCTCGACGGGCAGGCCCTGCAGGACGGCCTCGAGCGCCACCAGGTTCTCCGGCCGGTCGTCGACGACCAGCGCCTTCGCGGTCGGGGCTTGCGTCATGACGAGGTTCCGTGCTCCGTGCGGACCGACCGGGCCCGGGCCACCCACGACGCCATCACCGCCAGCAGCTCGTCGAGGTCGACGGGCTTGGTGATGTAGTCGCTCGCCCCGGCGGCGAGACTGGACTCCCGGTCGCCGGGCATGGCCTTGGCCGTCAGGAAGACCACCGGCAGGTCGGCGCCCTCGGGCCGCGCCCGGATCAGCCGGGTGGTCTCGTTGCCGTCCATGTCGGGCATCATCGCGTCCATCAGCACCATGTCCACCTCCGGGTGCTGGGTCAGCAACCGGATCCCGTCGGCGCCGTTGTCGGCGTACAGCACGGTGAGGCCGTGCAGCTCCAGGGCGCTGGTCAGGGCGAAGACGTTGCGCACGTCGTCGTCGATGATCAGCACCGTGACCCCCCGCAGCTCCACCGGAGCGGACACCTCCGCCACGGCGGACGCCGGGTGCAGGATCGGGGGACTCCCGGCCACGCCGTCGACCGGGCCGGGCGCGGTCTCGGTGGAGGGCCGGACCGGTACCGGCCGCGCGGCCGCGAACGACCCGTCCGGCAGCTCGCCGGGCAGGTACAGAGTGAACGCGGACCCCGCGCCCACCTCGGAGGACACGGTGATGGCCCCGCCGAGCATGTGGGCCAGCTCCTTGCTGATCGACAGGCCGAGACCGGTACCGCCGTACTTGCGGCTCGTGGTCCCGTCGGCCTGCTGGAAGGCCTCGAAGATCATGTCCAGCTTGTCATCGGCGATGCCGATCCCGGTGTCGCGCACCGTGAAGGCGACCACCTCGCCGGCGCCGTCCAGCGTCGGCGCCCCGTGCACGAGGTCAGCCGGCGCCGGCTCGATGCTCAGTACGACGCTGCCACGGGCGGTGAACTTGACCGCGTTGGAGAGCAGGTTGCGCAGGATCTGCTGCAGTCGCTGACCGTCGGTGGCGATGGTCGGGGGCAGTTCGGGCGCGATCTCGACGCGCAGCTGCAGGCCCTTGTGCTCGGCCTGCGGCCCGAAGGCCCGCTCGACGTAGCCGCGGACCTCGGCCAGGTCGACCGAGCCGGGCTGCACGTCCACCCGGCCCGCCTCGATCTTCGACAGGTCGAGGATGTCCTCGATCAGCACGAGCAGGTCGGACCCGGCGTTGTGGATCGTGCTGGCGTACTCGATCTGCTTGGGGGTGAGGTTGCGGTCCGGGTTGTCGGCGAGCAGCCGCGAGAGCAGCAGCAGCGAGTTCAGCGGTGTCCGCAGCTCGTGGCTCATGTTGGCCAGGAACTCGGATTTGTACTGACTGGCCTTGGCCAGCTGCTGGGCCTTCTCCTCCACACCGCGCCGGGCCGCGTCGATCTCCATGTTCTTGATCTCGATGTTGCGGTTCTGCTCCGAGAGCAGCTCGGCCTTCTCCTCCAGCTCGGCGTTCGTGCGCTGCAGCTCCGCCGACTGGTCCTGCAACTCGATGGCCAGCCCCTGGGACTGCGCGAGGAGCTCCTCGGTGCGTCGGTTGGCCTGGATCGTCTTGATCGCGACACCGATGGCGCCGACCAGGCGCTCCAGGAAGGTCAGGTGCAGTTCGGAGAACGGTGCGACCGAACCGAACTCGATCACGCCGAGGGAGTCGCCCTCGAACAGAACGGGCAGCACCACGACAGACCGCGGCGAGGTCGTGCCGACACCGGAGCGGATCGGCAGGTACTCACCCGGGATGTCGCCCACCAGCACGACCTGCTTGGTGGCCGCCGCCTGCCCGACCAGGCCTTCGCCGGCGCGAAAGGACGGCGCCGACCCGTCGGGGGTCAGCGCGTAACCACCGCACAGCCGCCACTCCCGTTCGGCGGGCTCCGACCCGTCGGGCACGGGCTCGGCACCGGCCGGGTCGGACGCCAGGAAGAACGCCCCGATCTGCGCGTTCACCAGGGGCGTCACCTCGTTCATGATCATCTTGCAGACCTCGCCGAGGTCACGCTGGCCCTGCAGCAGCGCGCCGATCCGGGCCAGGTTGGAGTCCAGCCAGCCCTGCTCGGCGTTCTCCTTGGTGGTCTCACGCAGGGTCACGATCATCTGGTTGATGTTGTCCTTGAGCTCGGCCACCTCGCCGAGGGCCGCGACCCGGATCTGCTGGGTGAGGTCACCGCTGGCCACCGAGGTGGACACCGCAGAGATGGCGCGCAGCTGGGTGGTCAGCGTGGAGGCGAGCTGGTTGACGTTCTCGGTGAGGTCGCGCCAGGTGCCCGACACGCCCTGGACCTGGGCCTGACCGCCGAGCTTGCCCTCGGTACCCACCTCCCGGGCCACCCGCGTCACCTCGTCGGCGAAGCTCGACAGCTGATCGACCATCGTGTTGACCGTGCTCTTCAGCTCCAGGATCTCCCCGCGGGCGTCCACGGTGATCTTCTGCGACAGGTCGCCGCGGGCCACGGCCGTGGTCACCTGAGCTATGTTGCGCACCTGCCCGGTCAGGTTCGAGGCGAGCTGGTTCACGCTCTCGGTGAGGTCGCGCCAGGTCCCGGCCACGCCCTGGACCTGGGCCTGACCGCCGAGCTTGCCCTCGGTACCCACCTCCCGGGCCACCCGCGTCACCTCGTCGGCGAAGCTCGACAGCTGATCGACCATCGTGTTGACCGTGCTCTTCAGCTCCAGGATCTCCCCGCGGGCGTCCACGGTGATCTTCTGCGACAGGTCGCCGCGGGCCACGGCCGTGGTCACCTGAGCTATGTTGCGCACCTGCCCGGTCAGGTTCGAGGCCATGTAGTTGACGTTGTCGGTGAGGTCGCGCCAGGTCCCGGCCACGCCCTGGACCTGGGCCTGACCGCCGAGCTTGCCCTCGGTACCCACCTCCCGGGCCACCCGCGTCACCTCGTCGGCGAAGCTGGAGAGCTGGTCCACCATCGTGTTGACCGTGCTCTTGAGCTCCAGGATCTCGCCCCGGGCATCGACCGCGATCTTCTGCGACAGGTCGCCGTTGGCGACCGCGGTCGCGACCTGGGCGATGTTGCGCACCTGGTCGGTCAGGTTCGACGCCATGTTGTTGACGCTGTCGGTCAGGCCGCGCCAGGTCCCGCTGACGTGCGGTACCTCCGCCTGACCGCCGAGCTTGCCCTCGGTGCCGACCTCGCGGGCCACCCGCGTCACCTCGTCGGCGAAGCTGGAGAGCTGGTCCACCATCGTGTTGACCGTGCTCTTGAGCTCCAGGATCTCGCCCCGGGCATCGACCGTGATCTTCTGCGACAGGTCCCCGAGCGCCACCGCCGTGGTCACCTGGGCGATGTTGCGCACCTGGGCGGTGAGGTTGCCGGCCAGCTGGTTGACGTTCTCGGTGAGGTCGCGCCAGGTCCCGCTCACGTTCGGCACCGCCGCCTGGCCGCCGAGCTTGCCCTCGGTGCCGACCTCGCGGGCCACCCGCGTCACCTCGTCGGCGAAGCTGGAGAGCTGGTCCACCATCGTGTTGACCGTGCTCTTCAGCTCCAGTATCTCCCCGCGGGCGTCCACGGTGATCTTCTGCGACAGGTCACCACGGGCCACCGCGGTCGAAACCTGGGCGATGCCGCGGACCTGATCGGTCAGGTTGGCGGCCATCAGGTTCACCGCATCGGTGAGGTCCTTCCAGGTGCCGGCCACGTTCGGCACCTCGGCCTGTCCACCCAGCCGGCCCTCGGTGCCCACCTCGCGGGCCACCCGGGTGACCTCGTCGGCGAACAGCCGCAGGGTGTCGGTCAGCGAGTTGATCGTGTCGGCCAGCTCGGCCACCTCGCCGCGCGCGCTCACGGTGATCCGCCGGGACAGGTCGCCCCGGGCGATCGCGGTGGCCGCCGACGAGATGGAACGCACCTGGTTGGTCAGGTTGCTGGCCATCGTGTTCACCGAGTCGGTGAGGGCCCGCCATGTGCCCGAGACCCCGCGCACGTCGGCCTGACCGCCCAGCGCGCCCTCGGTGCCCACCTCGCGGGCCACCCGCGTCACCTCGTCGGCGAAGCTCGACAGCTGGTCGACCATCGTGTTCACGGTGCGGCCGATGCGCAGGAACTCGCCGCGCAGCGGCCGGCCCTCGATCTCCAGCGCCATGTGCTGGGACAGGTCGCCGTCGGCCACCGCCACGATGACCCGGGCGATCTCCGCGGTCGGCCGGGCCAGGTCGTCGATCATCCCGTTGACGGCGTGCGCGGTGTCGGCCCAGGCGCCGTCGTAGGACTCCTCGTCCAGCCGCTCCAGCACGCGGCCGTCGCGCCCGACGACCCGGCTGATCCGCAACAGGTCGCGGTTGCGCCGCTCCTGCAACCCGACCAGCTCGTTGAACTCGTCGACGACCGCGTCCAGCCGGCCGCCGCGCCGGCGCAGCCGTGTGTCGAACCGGCCCCGTCGTACCTCGCGCAAGGCTTCGGCCAGCTCGTCGAGGAAGGCGTCGGCGCCCTCGGTGTTCTGCCCCCCGTCGTGCTGGGGCAGCTCCACGACCGGCGGACCGCCGCTCCGGGTGCCGGTCACATCGACCACCGTCCTCACCGCTCACCGAGGGCCGAACCGGAGGACGAACGGTGTGGCGACCACCGGCACGCGCCCCGCCGCGCAGTCGACCATACGTCGTCAGGCGTCGGCGCCACCAACACTCGCGTTCCCAGGCAGACTAGCCCGGTGCCGGTTCAGCTGGAGCGTCGGATGCGGCTACCGCCCGACGCAGGATCACCCGCGCGTGCCCGTCGCATGCTGCGCGACGCGCTGCGCGACGCCGGTCTCGAGGATGCCGCTGACGGCGAGCTGGTCGAGATCGTCCTCCTGCTCGCCGGTGAGCTCTGCGACAACGCCGTGCTGCATGCGGGCACGGCGTTCGAGGTGGACATCGCGGTCACCGAGGGCGAGGTCCAGGTCGGGGTGAGCGACTGGGGGCCGAGCGCCCTGGAGCTGCACCTCGCGAGTCCGCGGCGGGGTTACGGCAGGAGCGCCAACCATGGCCGCGGGCTTCTGCTGGTGCAGCGTCTGGCCGGCTCGTGGGGCACCCGGCACGACGCCGACGGGCGGCACCGGACGTGGTTCGTCCTGGAGCTCGATGCCGGCTCACCACGCCCATCGGCGCCGCCCGCGGCCGCGACAGCCGTCGCCGGGCCGTGGCCGGAGGCGGACCGCATTCGGTGGTTGCTGCACGTCGGCACCGGGCTCACGCGCCATCTCGACGGGCCGGCGCTCATCGCGGAACTGGTGCGCCGGCTGCACGAGCTGACCGGCGCCCTCGGCGTGACCGTGGAGATCGACCGCGCGGACGGCAACGGCTGGACCGAGGCAGCCCGCGCGGGGACAGCACCGCACGAGGGGCACGACTCGGCCACCACGGTGGAGATCCGGCTGCCGCTCCCGGCGCCGCTGCGTGGGCGGCTGCGGGTGTACCCCGGCGCGGCGGCCGGGCGGGCGGACGAGCTGGCCTCGCTCACCGCGCAGCGCATCGCGCTGATCGTGGAGTCGAACTGGCTGCGGGGATCGGACCAGCGCCGGCGCGCGCTGCTGGCCTACCTGGCCGATGCCAGCGAGCTGTTCGGCCAGTCCCTGGACGTCGACATGACCGTCGCGGTCGTGCCCCAGGTCGTCGTCCCCCGGCTGGGGCAGTGGTGCGCCGTGCACCTCGCCGGCACGGGCGCCCTGCGGCTGGTTGCACTGACGCACGCTCTCGAGGACGAGGTCGCGGAGCTGCACGCCGCGTTGGACCCCGCTCCCGCGAACGGTGCGACGGGAATGACGCCGGACCTGCGCACCCGGTTGCGGCAGGTGCTCCGGGACGGGGTGAATCCCGCGTGGCTCACCACGCCCACGGAAGGGGTCGCGATACCACTCACGACCCGGGGCCAGCCGCTGGGCGCGCTCCTCGTGGGCCGCCCGCCGGACCGGCCGCACAGCCCCGAGGACATCGCCCTGATCAGCGACATCGCCCGGCGGGCCGCGCTGGCGATCGACAACGCCCAGAGCGCCGCGCTGCACGTCGCGACATCCCAGACGCTGCAGCGGGCGCTGCTGCCCCGGGCGCTGCCCGTGGCAACCGGAGTGGAGTTCGCGGCCGCCTACGTCCCCGAGAGCACCGGCAGCGAGGTCGGGGGCGACTTCTACGACGTGCGGCCTCTCGGGCCCGGCCGCTGGCTGGCGTCCATCGGAGACGTCTGCGGCAAGGGCGCCAGGGCCGCCGCGCGCACCGGGCTGGTGCGCGACGTGCTCCGGGTGCTGGTCAAGGACGGTCACTCGCTGACCGAGGCGGTCGAGCTGCTCAACGACGTGATGATGGAAGCCGACGACCCCACCCAGTTCTGCACGCTCCTGGCCGCCCGGATCACCCGTGCCGGGCCCGCAGACCGGACCGGACTGGCCGTCGAGCTGGTCCTGGCCGGGCACGAGCAACCGGTGCTGGTGCGGGCCGACGGGACGACACAGCTCATCGGCACGCACGGGACGGCGGCGGGACTGTTCGACCGGGTGCAGGTCGTGTGCACGTCCCACCTACTGGGTCCCGGCGACATCCTGCTGGCCTACACCGACGGCGCCACCGAACGACGGGACAGGCAGGATTTCTTCGGCCCCGAGCGGCTGCTCCGCGCCGCGCAGCAGGCGGACCGGCGTTCGGCCGCGAGCCTCGTGGCCGACGTGCGCTCCGTCGTGGAGGGCTTCTCCGAGGAGCCGATGCGCGACGACATGGCGCTGCTCGCCATCCGTGCCGTCCCCTGACGGTCCCGGTCCCCCTACGGGGCCCGGGCCGGGTGTTCAGGCGGGCGGATAAGGCCGATCACGGAGCAGGGAGACCAGGTGCACGGCGTTCGCCGCCATCGTCGCCTGTGTGCTCGCCACCGCGGCCGGAACGGCGTCGAGGTCCTTGTAGTCCGAGCCGCTCATCGCCTCGCCGTTCCAGTACACCCCGCCCTGCGCGGGGATGGTGAAGCCCACGTCGTCGAGGGCCTGGAACAGGTCCGCGGTGATCTTGTGCGCGCCGTCCTCGTTCCCGACCACCGCGGTCAGCGCGACCTTGCCGAACGTGAGCGGACGGCCCTCCTCGTCGGTCTCGGACAGCTCCGCGTCCAGCCGCTCGAGCACGCGCTGGGCCACGCTGCTCATGTGCCCCACCCAGGTCGGGGTGGCGATCAGCAGGATGTCGGCGCTGCGCATGCGCCGGCGGATCTCCGGCCACGCGTCGCCCGGACCCATGTCGGCGAGCACACCGGGCTTGACGTCATGATCCACGACACGCACGCTCTCGCTCGCCACCCCGTGTTTCGCAAGCGCCTCGAGCACCTGGTCGGCCATCAGCTGGGTGCTCGACGGCTCCGGGCTGGGAGTGAGCGTGCAGTTCAACGCCAGGGCATGAGGTGCGGTACTCGCGGTCATGTCCGCGGCCTACCCGCCCCCGGAACGGGATCACACATCGGGGACTGATCCACCCCGTGCTCCGCATCCGCTGGACGGTGCCCGCACCGCTCGGACAGAGCACCGAGGTACGCCGGCGGCGCGGCATCCGGCATGGGCTGCGGACACACCGCGCATGACGGCGGCGCCGGGCGGGCACCCGGAGGGGATGACCCATGACACGCACACGCAGCACGATCGCCCCGTCGCGGTGGTCACCGGGGCCAGCCGAGGCCTGGGATTCCTGCTCGCCCGTGAACTGGCGGATCGCGGCCACGACCTGGTTCTCTGCGCGCGGTCCGCCGACGGCCTGGAGGCCGCCCGCACGAGCCTGCAGGACCGCGGCGCGCGGGTGGTGGCCGTTCCCGCCGACATCGCTGTCGCCGGCGAGGCCGAGCGGGTGGTGCACGCGGCGGTGGACCGCTTCGGCCGGCTCGACGTGCTCGTGGGCAACGCCGGGACCATCCAGGTCGGGCCGGCCGCGGCGATGCGCCCGCAGGAGTACGCCCAGGCGATGGACGTGATGTTCTGGGGGCTGGTGCACCCGACGCTGGCGGCACTGCCGGTACTGCGCCGTCACGGTGGCCGGATCCTGGCGGTCACCTCGGTGGGCGGCAAGCTCCCCGCGCCTCACCTGCTTCCCTACACCGCGGCCAAGCACGCGGCCGTCGGCTTCGCCGAGGGGCTCCGGGTCGAGGCCGCCCGCGAAGGCGTGTCGGTGACCGTAGGGGTGCCAGGGCTGATGCGCACCGGTTCACCGCGCAACGCCCTGTTCACCGGTGACCGCGACGCCGAGTACCGCTGGTTCACCGCGGCCGGCAGCGTCCCGCTGCTGTCCATGGACGCCGAACGTGCGGCCCGCGCACTGATCGACGCGATGCTGCGGGGCCGGCCGGAGGTCATCCTGACCCCCGCAGCCAAACTCGCCACCCGCCTGCACGGTCTCGCACCTGCCACCACGCTGCGCCTGCTCGCAGGGGTCGAGCGGCTGCTGCCGTCCGCCGTGGATCCAGGCCCGGAACCGGGCCACACCACCGCCCGGCCGCCGCGCTGGTTCGATGCGCTCACCGGGCTCACCCGCACGGCCGCCCGGCGCTGGAACCAGCACGTCGACGAGACCCCCGCCCCGTAGACCCTGCTGCGCAGGCCCCGCTGTGACGGGCGGCCCGTAGGCCGCTCACGGCACCTCACGGGGCTTGCCGCAGCTCCTTCTTGGTCTCCCTCTTGACCGACTTCAGTAGATGCTTCGTATCCCACTTGGCTCGCTTGGCCGCCCAGCCCATCTCCTTCTGCGGCTTCGCCCGCCGTGGCTGCGTCATGTCGTCACCTCACAACGGACGCGCTCGTACGCACCCTGGTGTCGGGTCGGGCGGGGCGGCCGGTCCTGAGACCCGAGCCGGTACGCCCCGTGCGTATCCATCCAAGGATGCTCCGCCGGCTCCGTTGCGGGCGCCAGGGGCGAGAGTCCGCAGCACTGCGACCGGCCCCGAGGGCCCGGCGTGCTCCGGCCTGCGGGACCATGCAGCGGTCCACCGGCGTCGGCGCGCCGGGGCCGGGCGCGGACGATCGGTCCCGCGTGCAGGTCAGCCCGTCGACCGGCCCGACAGCTTGTCCCGCAGCCGGTCCACCAGTCCGACACCCGGGCCGACCAGCTTGTGGAACACCTCGCTGTTCGGGGCGGCCGGGTGCGGGCGCGTCGGTGCGATCTTCTTGGCCGTCTCCACCTTCTCCCGCAGCTCCACCAGGGTGTCCCGCGGGACGCGGGCGCGCAGCATCGGAAACTGCTCGGTCTCCTCGTTCTGCACGTGATGCCGCAGTTCGTCCTCCAGCTCTCGTACCAGCTCCACGAAACGCGGTTCGCTCGCATCGACACCCTCGAGGCCGCGCATCGTCCGTTCGAGCTCCTTGTGTTCCTCGACGTCGTGCTGCACGGCCTCCTCACCGTTGGGAAGGTGCTCCCGCATCACCGGGTACACGTACATCTCCTCGGCGACCGAATGCCGCACGAGTTCGCCGATCGCCGTATCAGCCATGTCCCGCCGCTGCTCCGCGTCGTCGGTGGCCTGGAGCTGTTGCAGCAGCTCTTGAACCTCTCGGTGGTCCGCTGTGAGGACGTCCACCACGTCGCGGCCGGTCCGGGCGTCGGTCATGATCCCCTCCGATGTCGCTGTCCTCGCCCCGCGTCGGTCGTCTACCCGGGTTCGTGCGGGACCAACCGCCGCCCGCCGCCGGCGCCGGCCGGGCGTCCCTCCCGGACGCCGCCGAACCCTCCGGACGGCAGGACCGACCACGGTGGCGGACCGGCGAGGCAGAGCAGATGTCCTGATCCCGTCGATCGTGGCAGCTGCTCGCCGGGACGAACGGGCCGCGGGTCGGCGGCGGGCCGATCGGGTACGGGGCGGACATGGAGACATCCGACCGCAGCTCGCCCCACACCGACCAGCGCCGCCCGCCCCCCCGGACTGCCGAGGGCGTCCGCCGCCGACACCGTACGGGTGCTGGCGTTGGCCGTCGCTCCGCTCGTGGCCCAGGGCGTCATCGCCCGGCGTCGCCGCGTCGTCGCCCTGGCCGGCAAGCTCGGCACCGACGACCGCGGGGTCGGGCTGCTACAGCAGCTCAACGAGACCTACGGCCCAGGTCCGCTGCGCCTGCGCATCCCCGGCCGATCCGTGGCGGTGCCGCTCGTCGCCGACGACGTGCGCCGGGTGCTCGACGGAGCCCCGGAGCCGTTCTCACCGGCCAACCGCGAGAAACGGGGCGCTCTGAGGCACTTCCAGCCGCACGGCGTCCTCGTCTCCCGTGGCGCGGCCCGCGCCGATCGGCGCCGGTTCAACGAGGCCGTCCTCGACACCGGCCGTCCGCTGCACCGTTACGCCGACGCGATCACCCGCGTCGTTCGCGAGGAGTCTCGGCACCTCCGCGCCGACGTCGACGCCGACGGAGTGCTCACCTGGGACACGTTCATCACCGCGTGGTGGCGGGTGGTGCGCCGGGTGGTCCTCGGGGACGGTGCCCGCGACGACCACCGGCTCACCGACCAGCTCACCGCGCTGCGCAGGACGGCCAACTGGTCGGCCCTGGTGCCCCGCAGCGGCGCCCGGCACGCCCGGCTGCGCAACCGCCTGCGGACCCACCTCGACCGCGCCGAGCCCGGCAGCCTGGCCGCGATGATCGCGACCGTCCCCGCCACTCCCGAGACGGACGCGGTGGACCAGGTGCCGCAGTGGCTCTTCGCGTTCGATCCGGCGGGTGCGGTCGCGCTGCGCGCTCTGGCCCTGCTCGCGGCCCACCCGAACGAGACGGCCCGCGTCCGCGCCGACCTCGACGGCCGCGACCTCGATACCCCGCAGGACCTGCCCCGGCTCCGCGCGGCGGTCCTCGAGTCGGTCCGGCTGTGGCCGACGACGCCGTTGCTCCTGCGCGACACCACCGCCCCGACCGACTGGAACGGAGCCGCCCTTCCGGCCGGGACCGCCGTGCTCATCGCGACGAGCTACTTCCACCGCGATGACCGGTCACGGCCCGACGCCGACCGATTCGATCCCGACCAGTGGCTCGACGGCCGCGCCGCCGGCGACTGGAGTCTCGTCCCGTTCAGCGCGGGGCCCGCGTCCTGCCCGGGTCGCGAGCTGGTGCTGTTCACCACCAGCACGATGCTCGCCGCCCTGCTGGAGCACCACACCCACACCGTGCTCCCGCCGACGAAGCTGGACCCGGCGCACCCGCTGCCCCGCGGCCTCGACCCCTTCGCCGTCCGGCTCGCGGTCACCCCCACCAGCCCGCCGCAGGTCCCCGGCGACTGAGTGGCATCAGCGGCGTCGCCGGACGCCCGGGCGCGGCCCCGGGCTCAGTCGGTCGACAGCGCCTCGACCAGCAGTCCGGTCTCCGGGTCGTCGAGGCCGCGGGCGACGTCGGCCAGCGCGACCACACCGACGAGGCGGTGCCCGTCGATGACAGGGACCCGGCGCACCTGGTGCTGGGCCATGGTGCGCAACAGTTCTGCGGTGTCGTCGTCCGCCCCGATGGTCACGGCCTCGCCCTGGGCGAGTTCCCCCACGTGGACGGCGTGCGGGTCCTTGCCCTGCGCCAGCACCTTCACGACGATGTCCCGGTCGGTGATCATGCCCTTCAACCGGTCGTCCTCGCCGCAGATCGGCAACGCTCCGATGCCGAGGTCGGCCATCCGGACGGCGGCCTCGATCACCGGGTCGCTGGCCCGGACACAGGTCGCGTCGGCAGTCATGATCTCGCGAGCGGTGGGCATCCCGATCCTCCTTCGACTCGGTCTTCCGTCCACCCCGGCCTACCCGCACCACGGACGTGGGGAAACGGCCACTCGCCGCCGGATCGGTCGGAGGCGGTCAGTGGTGCGGCCGGCGCGCTCGCAGCGGCAGCGGCAGCACGAACCACAGCGCCACGAAGCACAACACCACCGCGCAGGCGATCGGGACGGCCAGGCGGCGGCCGATCACCACGTCCAGCACGAGCAGGACGGCGCCGGTCAGCGTCAACGCAAGGGTCGCCAGGCCCACGATCGCGAGCCGGTGCCCGACGGAGACGGTCTGCACCTTCAGGCCGCGGCGGAACACCATGCGGTGCACCGCGACCGGGGCGACCAGCAAGGCCGTCGTGAGGACGGCGAGGAGCAGGGTCACCACATAGATCGTGCGCTGGGTCGCGTCGATCCGGCTGAAACGCTCGGTGAACGACAGCGACAGCAGGAACGCGAACAGGATCTGCACCCCGGTCTGCGCGACCCGCAGTTCCTGCAGCAGCTCGACGGTGTTGCGGTCCGCCCGCTCGAGTGGACCCTCGTCGCGCCGGTCCTCGGGCCCCATCGGCGCACGGTAGCGATCCGGTCGGCCACGGCACCCGGTCGTGGACGAAAGTCCGCCGGATGGACGCATAGCCGCGGCGGGGTTGCGGACGGCCATGACCCGGGTACGCCCTCGGCACAGGACGATGTGGACGGCGGAGGGGAGGGACGATGGACGTCGATTCCTCCGCTGCGGTCCGTTCCGCCGCGTTCGACGACATCCCCGGCGCGGTGTGGCAGTTCACCGGGCCCGACCACGTGGTCGTCGCGGCGAACCGGGAGGCCCGCGTCGCGCTCGGCGCCCGCGCCGACATCCTGGGTCGGCCGATCGCGGACGTCCTCCCGGAACTCGCGACCGGATCGATCGTCGATCAGCTCACCGATGTCCGCACCCACGGCGAGCAGCTGTGCGGTGCACGGTGGCAGTTGCCCGCCCGCCCCCACGGCGAGCTGGTCGAGGTCCATTACAGCGTCGACCTGGTGCGCCTGTCCCATCCGGACGGGACGGGTGTGCTCGCCCACGCCCGTCCCGTCACCTCCGCGACCCGGATGGGTCCCGCGACCGGGCCGGTCCCCGCCGGGTCGCGGGACACGATGCTGGCGCTGGCCCGGGCTCTGCTCCCGGAGGCCCTGCCGGTGCTGCCCGACGTCATGCTGGCCGCGCACTATGTCCCGGCCAACTCCGAACCGCACGCGGGTGGGGACTGGTTCGACGTGGTGACGCTGCGATCGGGGCTGATCGCCCTGGTGGTGGGCGATGTGGTCGGGCACGGCACCGGTGCGCTGGCGGCGATGAGCGAGCTGCGCGCCCTGATCCGCGAGTCGCTCCTGTCCGGTGTGTCGGTCGCGGGCGCCCTGGGCCGGGTCGACCGCTACGCCGCCACCACCGCGCGTACCCGCACCGCGACGCTGGCGGTGGTCCTGCTCGATCCCGCCAGCGGAGAACTGACGTACACCGGGTGCGGGCACCCGCCACCCCTGATCTGCAGCGACGACGGGACCGCCCGCACCGCCGCCGCCGCGGGCGGCGCCCCGCTGGGCACGGGGAGCGTCCCGATGATCGGCCGCGGCCGGCTCGACCCCGGTGAGCTGCTCGTGCTCTACACCGACGGGCTCATCGAACGTCCCGGGCACACGGTCTCCGACGGGCTCGCCCAGCTCGCGATCGCGTGCGGCCGGGCGTGGCGGCCGGGAGCCGCTCCGGGCCCGGCCACGGCCCGCATCCTCGATCGGATGACCGGGACCGGTAGCCACGACGACGTCGTCGTGCTGGCCACGACCCGGCTCCCGAAACCGGTCGCACCCGTGGAGTTCGACGTCCCCGCGCAGCCGCGCGAGCTGGCGGGTGTCCGGGGCCGGATCACCCGGTGGCTGGAGGACCTGGGCGTCACCGCCGACAGCCTCGGCACCGTGCCGCTGATCGTCTCGGAGCTTGTCAGCAACTGCATCGAGCACGCCTATCCCGTGGGGGAACCCGGCCGTGTTCGCGTCACCGCCCGTCTCGACGGCCGCGGTGGCGTGCGGGTCACGATCGCCGACGACGGCAGCTGGCGGCCCGGCGCCGGCACACCCGGGCGCCGGGCGCCTCACGGCGGCTTCGGGCTGGCCGTGGCACGCGACCTCGCCGACCGCCTCGAGATCGAGACCCGGCAGCGGGGGACGACCGTGACAGCGACCTGCGCCCTGCAGCGCCCGACCTCGTTCGGGCTCCGCAGCGGCCGTCGGCATCTGACGGCGCTGCGCGGTCCCGGCCTCACCGTCACCGACACCGGTGCTGACCCTCCGGTGCTCGCGATCGCCGGTCCGGTCGACGTCACGACCGTCGGCGAGCTGCGCAGCGCGATTCTCCACGCCACCGCCGGTTGCACCCGGCCCGGCGTCGTGGACCTCGCCGGCGTCACGCTGCTGACCAGCGCTGGCGTCCGGTTGCTCTACGAGCTGACCGAGTCCTCGCAGGTGACGCCGCGGGTCATCGCGCCCGCCGGCTGTGCCGCCCGTTCCGTGCTGGAGCTGACGCGGCTGGAGCACCTGCTCCGCGACACTTCCTGACGGCCGGGACCGTCACGGTCACGGTCGCCGGACGGGCCGGGCCGTCGCGAGAACGGTCCAGCGGATCGCGGAGGCGATCGATCGGGCTCATCTCCTCGAGACGAGGGGCCGGCTCCCGCCCGCTACCTCGCGGCCGCCGAACGGTGACGACCGTGCCGCGAACCGGGCAGCCCGCCGTTCTGGATATACCGCGCCTCCTCGGCGACCCCGCGAATCACACACGGCCACGCGGCCGACACCCCGTTGGCGTCCCGACACGCCTGGCAGCGGTCCTGTCCGTCCGCCACATGCTCGGACAACGTGCGCTCCAACATCTCCGGCATCGTCGACAAGACCACAGCCATACCCACCCGCATCTACCTCCATCGCTCGCCACTGCAGAGGGTAGCGAGACGATCACGTGGCGCCCTCGCCCGGCTCCATCACCGGCTCGACCAGGTCCGATCCGCGCCGGCGTGGCCCCACCTCCCACTTTCAGGGGGCCGGACGTCAGCAGATCCGGCGCGGCGCCCCACCGGTCCCCCAGCAGGCACTGGACGGCACCCACCGCGACATCGAGACCTGATCCGGCGCCGGGACTCACCGCAGCGGAAGGATGTCGTCGCGGCTGTCGACGATGTCCAACCGGCTCATCAGGCCGAGTACCTCGAACAACCGACGCGGTAGGCCCCCGCCGAGGGCCACTACCAGCCTGCGACCATCCGTCCGGGCCCGGGCGTCGGCCTCGAGGACCAGGCGCACCCCCGAGGAATCGACGAAGTCCAGGCCGGACAGATCGACCAGGAGCACGGCCGCCGTCGCCGCCTCCGCCGTGCTGACCTCACGCTCGGCCTGGGCCAGGGTGCTCATGTCCAGTTCGCCCGTGAGGGTCACCGCGACCACGGAGCCGTGCAGCTCGCGGTGCGCCTGCAGGGCGGCGCCGCCCGGATCCGCGACCGGTCCGGGCGTGGCCTGCCCCGCCCGGTCCGACCCGTCGCCCCCGCTGCTCACGGCCCGGCCTGCAGGACCAGCATCGCGATGTCGTCCCGGACGTGGCCCTGCTGGAACGCCAGCACGTCCGCCAACACGGCATCGGCGATGTCGTCTGCCGACCGGCCTTCGCACCTGACCAGCGTCGCGGCCAGCCGATGTGGCCCGTAGAGCTCGCCGGCGCGATCCCGCGCCTCGGTCACCCCGTCGGTGTGGAGCAGCAGCGTGTCACCCTGCTCCAGGCGCACGCCGGCCTCGGTCAGTTCCGGGTCGGGGAACACGCCGAGCAGCGTACCGGTGGCGGTCACGAACTCGACCCGACTGTGGCGGAGCACCACGGCCGGCGGATGCCCGGCGCTGACCAGCGCGAGCGACACCCCCTCGGCGTCGGCCCGGACGCGGCCGTGCACAGCCGTGGCGAAGCGCGCCTCGTGCGGGCCGGCCTGGAGGAGGATCGCCGCGTTGAGGCGACGCAGCGCCTCCGCCGGGTCCACGCCGTGACCGGCTTCCGCCCGCAGCGTGTGCCGGATGAGCGCCGTCAGCGCCGCCGACTCCGGCCCCTTCCCGCACACGTCGGCGATCGTGAGCGACCAGGTACCCGGCTCGGCGCCGGCGACCACGTCGTAGACGTCGCCACCGACCTCGGCGCCCTCGGCCTGGGCCACGTAGCGGGCCGCCAGCCCTAGGCCCGGGATCTCGGGCAACGTCGCGGGCAACAGCGCGGCCTGCAGGGTGTGGGCGATGTTGCGCTGCTGCTCGTAGAGCCGGGCGTTGTCCAGGGCCAGCGCGGCACGACCGGCGAGCTGCCCCGCGAACACGAGATCGGTCTCGTCGAACACCCGCCCGGACTCGGCGTTGACCAGGGTCAGGGACCCGAGGCTGCGATCCCGGACGAGCAGCGGGACGACCATTGCCGAGCGCATCCCGATCGTGCGGATCAACTCCAGGTGGGTGTCGTCCCGCGCGACCTGCACGAGGAGGTCGTCGGAGATGTGCGGGACGAAGGACGGCACTCCGGTGCGGGCGACGCCGATCGAGCCACCGGCCGCGTCCGGATCGGGCGGGTACCGGTTCTGCAGGTGACGGACGAACGCCACCTTCTCCGGGTCGCTGTGCGCCACCGCGACCTGCTCGATCCGGTCACCCCGGACCAGGGTCGCCGCGCACCAGTCGGCGATCTGGGGCACCGTCAGATCGGCCAGACTCTGCATCCGCTTCTCCATCGACAGCGGCGCGTCGAGCAGCAGGCCCGCCTCGGCCAGGAACGCCATCCGGTCGCGCTGCTGCTCGGCGACCGCGCGCGCGTCCTGCTCGGCGACATAGAGCCGGGCCCGGTCCAACGCCTGCGTACACAGCGCCGCGACCGCGAGCAGGTAGTCGCGTTCCTCCGCGGCGAACGACCTCGGCCGCAGGAAGCTGAAGATCAGCGCGCCCAGGTCCCGGCTCTCGACCCGCAGCGGCAGGCAGGCGGACGCCTCGTACCCACCGGTGCGGTGCACCGGCGCCATCTCCGGGTAGCGCTGCAGCCACTGGCCGGCGTCCTCGAGCCACACCGGCGCACCGTCGAGGACGGCGTCGGACAGCGGGCGACCGCGATGCAGGGGCAGCACCCGGTAGCGCCGCGTGAGCGCCTCCGGCCAGCCGCGGGAGTGGATCTGCTCCAGTCCGGCGTCGCACACGGCGAAGGCCGAGGCTGCGTCGGCACCGAGCAGCTCCGCGGACCGGCTCACCGCGAGCCGGCCGATCGCGCTCGGGGTCGCGGCCTGCGACAACGCTTCGGCGAGGGTCAGCAGGGCGGCGCTGCGCGTCCGGGCGGCGTCGATGAGACGCATGGTCGCCTCTTGGGCGTTACGCAGGTCGGTGTCGTCCACCGCGGCCGCGAGGTGGGACGCCACGTCTCGGACGAGCGCCAGTTCCGCCCCGGTGAAGCGATCGGCGTCGGCGGAGCACACGGCGAGGGTGCCCAGTTCCCGGCCGGGCACGACGAGCGGGACGACCACCCCGGACCGGTGATCCGGTGAGGAGGACTCGCCGTCACACACGTCGGCGACGTGGCGTGGTGTGCCGTCCGGACCGGACAGTTCGATGCGGCACCGGTCGGCGAGCCCCGCCACCACCAGCTCGGCGGCACGCTGCACCATCTCCACCGGCCGGGGTGGACTGTCGCGCAGCACCTGACCGAGTCGGACCAGGAACTCCGCGCGGCGCAGGGCCAGCACCTGCTCGGTGGTCTGCAGGGCGTACACGACAAGACCGGACACCGCTCCGTCGGCCTGGCGCAGCGGCGAGCAGCCGAGGCTGAACCAGTGCTCGACCGTCCGATCCCCGTCGCGCAGCAGAACCCGCTGCTCCGGGTCCTGGCAGGCCTCGTCCGCCCGGTAGGTCCGGTCCAGCAGGTCCGCGAGTCCCTGCCCCGCGAGCTCGGGCAACGCCTCGCGCAGCGGCCGGCCGACCAGGTCGCGCGCGCCCAGCAGTTCACGGGCCGGCGGGTTGAGCAGCTCGATCACGTGGTCCGGTCCACGGGTGATCGCTGCCGGGAACGGCACCTGAGCGAGCGCATCGGACCCGCTGGGCGCCATCTCGGGGATCGTACGCGCGTCGCCGAGGGCCCGGGAGTGCCCGAGCTGCGGGGATTCTCCTCGTGTCGCGTGTTTCGGGGCCTCGCGGCAGCTGTGGTGAGGCTCCCAGGCTCGACGTATCCTGGCAGCCCCGAACGGCCGGAGCCAGCGGAACGGATCGAGGAATGATCATCACGGAGCCCCACCCCGCGGGCACCGCCTTCGCCCATCCGGCCTTGTTCTACCGGGATGCGGAGGAGTTTCTCGCCGGGACGGTCCCGTTCGTGCTCGACGGGCTCGAAGCCGGGGATCCGGTCGCGGTCGCGGTGCCGGATCCGCATCTGCAACTGCTGCGGACCGAGCTCGGCCCTTTCGCCGAGCAGGTGCGGCTGATCAACATGTCGGAGGCCGGCCGCAACCCGGGCCGCATCATCGGCGAGGTGCTCAGCCCGGTGGCGTACGGACATCCGGGTTCGCACATCCGGATCGTGGGCGAACCTGTATGGCCGGGCCGGACGACGCTGGAGTACCCCGCGTGCGTGCTGCACGAAGCGCTCATCAATCTCGCGTTCCGCGACCGCTCGGCCACCATCCTGTGCCCCTACGATGTGACCGGCCTGGCCCCGGACGTCCTGGTCGACGCAGCGGTGACCCACCCCGTCCTGATCGAACGGGGCCGGGCCCACACCAGCCCTGACTTCGCCCCCGAGCAGATCGCGCAGGCCTGCAATCGTCCGCTGCCCGAACCCACGGCGGCGATCCGCTTCCCCTTCGGGGTCGACCAGCTGGCCGCGGCCCGCAAGCTGGTCGCCGAGCACGCGGCCTGCGCCGGCCTCGACGAGGAGCGGATCGACGACGTCGTCCTCGCGGTCGGCGAGCTCGCCGCCAACAGCCTGCGCCACGGTGGCGGGTCGGGCCTGCTCCGGCTCTGGGAGGAGAAGGGACACCTGGTCTGCGAGGTCAGCGACACGGGCCACATCACCGATCTCCTCGCCGGTCGCCGGCCGGTCAGCGCGCGTCAGCTGAGTGGGCGCGGCCTGAGGATGGTCCACTACTTCGCCGATCTGGTACGGACCCGCACGAGCCCGGAGGGCACCACCACCCGCGTCTACATGCGACGCTGACGGCCGCCCGGCCCTCGCGGCGGCCGACCCGGGCACCCCCGCGATGACCGGCGGCGGCCATGAACGAGTGGTGCCGCGGGTAGCGCCGGGCTTGACGAACTCCGAGCTCTCCCGTCCGCCACACCAGGTCCTGAACCGGCTCCACGAGTCCACACCGGCCGACGTCCGCTCCGGCTCGGCGCGCGGGGCACGGTCGTCCGGCACGGCTGGACGTGCCCTGGACTGTCGTGGTGCACCGAGGCGCGATGGCGCGTCGCCTCCCGAACCCGGCGGAAGGTGTGTGCCGCACCAGAGCGGGGTAGGTGACATGTACGGGCACGCGCCGCGCCCACCCGCTTGTTGTCGACGACGTTCGGGGGCCATCGTGGAACGACACCGGGCCGGAGACGACCCGCAGGACGACGCCCGGACGGAGCCGGCCCGCGTCGATCCGCCCCGCGAGTCCGAGCAGCACGCGACGCCGCTACGCCCTGCCGGGTCGGACCTGCACCCGGGTGACACGCCGGATGCCCTGCGCCCTGACGCCGTCGAACCCGAGCCCGCCGCGCGCCCTCGCCGAGCCCGGAACGCCGACCGGGACGAGGATCGCACGCGGTCCCACGAGCCCCCCGATTCGGGAACGTCCGGCGGGGGCACCCCGCCGCAGCCGGGCGACGCATGATCGGCGGTGGAGTAGCCGGGGTCGCGCGCACAGCGTCGGCGTGAACGCGGTGGACCCGCCGTCGTCGCACGAATAGCGTCGGCATGAGCGCGACGGACCAGTCGTCACGCATGGCATCGGCGTGAACGGGTAGGAACCGGACATGTCCCCGACCGTGGTCGTCTTCGCCCCCTCCCCACTGCTGACCGTGACCATCGAGGATCGCGGCGGAGAACCGGACCTGCACGTGCACGCCGGAGGCCAGGGCGTGTGGCAGGCGCGGATGATCACCGTCCTGGGCGCGCGGGCGGTGCTGTGCGCGGCACTCGGCGGTGAGCTCGGTGCCGTACTGCGCGGGCTGATCCCGGCGGAGGGTGTCGACCTGCGGGCCGCCACCGTCACCGCCCGCAATGGCGGCTACGTGCATGACCGGCGCCATGACGAACGCCGGGAGATCGCCGCTGCCCCGGGGAGTGCGCTCGACCGGCACGAGCAGGACGAGTTGTACGAGCTCACCCTGAGTGCCGGCATCGAGTACGGAACCGCCCTGCTGTCGGGTCCGCACGACGACCGGATCGTGCCCGCGGCCATGTACCGCAGGCTGGCCCGCGATCTGTCCGCCAACGGGTGCCGGGTGGTCGCGGACCTGTCCGGGCAGCGGCTCGACGCCGTGCTCGGCGCCGGTCCGCACCTGGTCAAGGTCAGTCACCAGGAGTTGATCGACGACGGCCGGGCGAAGAGCGGGGACCCGGCGGAGCTCGTCGCGGGGATGCGGCGGCTGCGCGCGGACGGGGCCGGGACCGTGGTCGTGTCGCGTGCCGCGGATCCCGCCCTGGCTCTCGTGGGCGACGAGGTGCTGGAGGTGCACGCCCCACCGCTGGAACCGGTCGAGCCGCGCGGCGCGGGGGACTCGATGACCGCCGGTATGACGGTCTGCCTCGCCCGTGGGGAGTCCCAGCGCACCGCCTTGCGCACCGGCGCCGCGTGCGGGGCCTTGAACGTCGTCCGCCGGGGACTGGGCACGGGCGGGCTGGAGGCGGTGCGCACGCTCGCCGGGCGGGTCCAGCTCGGGTCCTGGCCCGGGGCGGGCGACTGAGGCCCGGCGGTGCTCACCCGTGGGTGCGCCCCGTCACGACGAAGTCCAGTCGCCGCACCACGGAGACCGCCTGGTCGGCGAACCGCTCGAGGTACCGGGCAAGCAGCGTCACGTCGACGACCGTGCGCACGTCGTAGGGGCACCGCTTCGAGGTGAGCGTGGTGAGCAGCCGGCGGTGCAGTTCGTCGATCCGGTCGTCGGCTCGCTCGAACTCCGCCGATCGGGCCGCACTCGACGTCGTCATCGCCGGGCACAGGTCCCGCGCGACCCGTTCGCCCAGCCGGCCCATCTCGGCGAGACACCCGAGCAGCTCCGGGGCGCCACCGGATCCGGATGCTGGCGGCGCACCACCTCGGTGACGTGTCGCGCCAGGTCGCCCATGCGCTCCAGGTGCTCGGCGACCTGGATGAGGCTGACCACGGTGCGCAGGTCCCGCGCCACCGGGGCTTGCAGGGCCAGCAGCACGACAGCCCGCTGCTCGCATCGCGCGCGGTCGGCGTCGATCTCGGAGTCCCCGGCGATCACCTGCTCCGCGAGCCGGACGTCCCCGGCGACCATCGCCCGGGTGGCCGCCCCCATCGCCCGGGCGACCCGGGTGCACATCGCTTCGAGATCGTCGCCGAGTTCGTCCAGCTGGGCGTGGAACATCTCTCGTGTCACAGCGCCGCACCGCCTCCGACGTTGCCGCGGTCTCCGGGCGGCACCTACCCCGCTGCGGCCGGGCTCAACCCACGTCATGCGCCGTTCGCGCGTCAGCGGCACCGGTCAGACTCGTCACCAGTTCGTCGGTGCCGACGTGGACGACGGGCAGCACCGGCTCCAGCCCGGAGATCCGCAGCACGCGGGCGGTGGTGGGGGTCTCGGTCCCGGTCAGGTAGAGGTTCGACCCGACCGACCGGGCCGTGGTGTGCGCGGTCAGCAACGTGTGCAGTCCGCTCGATCCCAGAAAGGTCACGTCGCACATGTCGACGACGGTGTGCGATCGCCGTTCCAGCTGGGCCTGGAGCCGCTCGAGCAGGAACGGCGCGGTCAGCATGTCCACCTCGCCGGCAGGCGTCATCACGGCCACCGACGCGGCCGGGACGTCGATCCGGATCTGCAGCGCTTCCTCGGACTGCTCGTGCTCGGGTAGCGAGTCGCTCATCGCGTCTCCTCCGGCGGTACCGCTCGATCCGGGCCGCGAACGAAAGCGTGCCCGGTCGGCGCCAACGGCCGCACCTGCTGCCTGTTCAACGCGGCGGCCCTTGAGATCACCATGGGGCACGAACCCACCGTTTGGCAACCCCGGGGCCCCGAGCACGGTTGAACATGCGCCCGATGCGGTTACCCGGGAGGGGTCCCCGGTGTGCGGTCGACTCGGACCGGCGCCCCGTCGAGAGGCAGGACCGATGGCCGCGATCCGAACCGAGCCCTCCCGGGGCGAGCAGGCCGAGTCCCCGACCCAGATCCCGGCGCGAGGGTGGTGGCAGGTCGCGCGGAGGGCGGCCAAGGAGAGTTCCGCGGACAACGTGCCGATGCTGGCGGGAGGGGTGGCGTTCTTCGCCTTCCTCGCCCTGTTCCCCACCCTCATCGCGGGGCTGACCCTCTACGGTCTCGTCGCCGACCCCGCTGACGTGGCCCGGCAGTTGCAGGCGATCGCCGGCGTGCTGCCGCAGTCGGCACAGCCGCTCATCGCCGACCAGCTGACCGCGGTGACCTCGAGCAGCAGCGAGGCGCTCTCGATCGGTCTGGTGATCTCCTTGCTAGCTGCACTGTGGAGCGCTTCGAGCGGCACCGGAAACCTCATCAAGGCGATCAACCTGGCCTACGACGAGGACGAGACCCGCGGGTTCGCGAGGCTGCGTAGCACCGCACTGGCCTTGACCTTCGGCGGCATCGTGTTCGTGCTCGTGGCACTGGGGTTGGTCGCGTTCGTGCCGGTCGCCCTCGACGCCCTCGGGCTCGGTGTCGTCGGGCGGGTGGTCGCGCAGGTGGTGCGGTGGACGTTGCTGGTCGGAGTGATCATCGTCGGGCTGGCCGTGGTGTACCGCTTCGCTCCGGACCGCGATGCGCCGAAGTTCCGCTGGGCCAGCACGGGCGCCGTCATCGCCGCCGCGCTGTGGATCGCCGGCAGTGTCGGATTCAGCCTCTACGTCAACTTCTTCGGCAACTACAACAAGACCTACGGTGCCCTGGCCGGAGTCATCGTGCTGATGCTGTGGCTGTACCTGACGAGCTACATCGTGCTTTTCGGTGCCGAGATCAACGCCGAGTCGGAGCGACAGACCGTCCGCGACACCACCCAGGGCCCTCCCGAGCCGATGGGTCGTCGCGGGGCCGAGGCGGCCGACACCGTCGCTCGTGACCCAGCCTGAATTCAGTCGAAGAACCGGGCCAGCTCGACGTCGGGGACGTCCCCGTCGCAGGGCATGAGATCGGCGAACACGGTGGCGCCGTCGCAGCCGACGTGCAGCGGCCGCCACCTGCGCGGCTGGTCGGGCCGTGAGCAGATCCCCTTGATCGTCTGGGTGTCCAGGAGCCGGACGTGCGTGGGGTCGGCGACCGCGTTGACATGCCCCCACCAGGGCGAGAGCACGTGCAGCACGCCGTCCGGCCGCAGCAGCCGGTGACACTCGTCCACCAGCGGCAGGAAGTCGACGAGGTGCTCGAGGACGTGCACCACGAAGATCTGGTCGGCGCAGCCGTCCCGGAACGGTAGCCCGACCGCGAGGTCGGCCTGCACCGCGATCGACGGGGTACGCCGCCGGTCCACCCCGAGGTTGTCGGGGTACTGCCGGGTGTCACCGCAGCCCAGATCCAGGACGACCGGCGCGCGGCCGGCCACCCGCACGCGGTCCCAGACCCCGAGGACGCCGGCCAGCCGGCCGATCAGGGCCCGGGCCAGCGCCAGATCGGCGGGACGGTCGACCTCGCCGGTCAGGTGCACCACCCCGCCGTCCACCGTCGCCTCCAGCCGCAGCCCGTGGACCCGCTGGTCGTGGATCAGCAACTCGACGACGGCGGTCTCCAGGTGCTCGTCGCACAGCCGGCGGCGACGGGCCGAGGGCGGGGCGCCCATCAGTGCGGGATGCACGCCGGCCCTGATCGTCCGACGGCGGCGGCCGATCCGGTCGTGCCCGGCCGCGGCACTCGGCTCAGTTCTCCTTCCCGATCGCCGCGCTGACCTCGGCCGGCGAGTCGAACCGGTCGCCGGGCAGGTCGCGCAGGGTCTGCATCACCTTCTCGTCCGCACCCTCCTGCTCGGCCTTGGAGACCAGTTCGTCCTTGCCGGCCGGATAGTCGACACCGGAGAGGTACTTCTGGACCTGTACGGGATTGACGCTCATGCCGGCCCGTCTACCCGCAGCCGGGCTCGTCAAACAGGGGACCGCCGCGCGAATCGAGCAGGCGCCGGGCACGCTCCACGAGCGCATCCACGTGCGCGCCGTCTCCAGGGCCAGCGCCGAACCGATGATCTTGGCGACCTCCGCCTTCAGCGCGAAGCCCGCGAGGTCACCCGCAAGAGCGATCTTCACCTCGTCCTCCTCGTGTGGCGTGGTCCTGTCGTGGAGCACATGCACCGGGGAGCGGTGGCGTGATGCTAGCGGGGCTGCGGTCCGTGACGATTCGTTCCGAAGCTAGTCTCGGGCCACCCGTCCGAGTGACCCCTGCGAAAGGATCTGCGGATGAAGCGCTGGGCCCGTGCCCGGCTGGCTGTGGCCGCGGCCGGAAGCCTCCTCGCGCTCGCCGGATGCAGCAACGAGGCGGCGCCCCCTGCAGCGCCCCCGGTACCCGAACCGAGCTCCGTCTCAACCCAGACCCCGGACGGCCACGGCGGCCACGGCGGCCACGGCGCTCACGGCGGGGGCGGTCCCGCCGCTCTGGAGCTGTGGGCCGTGCAGTCCGGCCCGCTCGGTGTCGTCGTCACCGACGGGGCGGGCCGGCTGCTGTACCGCTCCGCGAAGGACAGCGACAACCCGCCGACATCGAACTGCAACGACGAGTGCGCGCACACGTGGCGTCCGGTCACCGTCACACCGGGGCAGCCGCCCAGCCTGCTCGGCGTCGACCGGTCGAAGGTCGGCCAGACCCAGCGTGCCGACGGAACGATGCAGCTCACGCTCGCCGGATGGCCGCTCTACCAGCGCGGCGACGACACGGGCGAGCTGAAGAACGCGGGTGCCCACGGCGCCGAGGGCACGTGGTTCGCCGTGCGGCCGGACGGGACGAGCGCCACCGCAGGGTGAGCCCCCGCAGGCGGTGGGCCCGCGCCTGCCGCTTTTCCCGGCCGGCCTGCCGGCGACAGACTGGGCGCGTGGAGCTCGACTGGATCTCGTTCACCACCGACTACGGGCTCGACGACGGGTTCGTCGCCGCCTGCAAGGGCGTCATCGCCCGGATCGCGCCGGCTGCGCGGGTGATCGACATCAGCCACACCGTCCCGCCGCAGGACGTCCGCCGCGGCGCGACGGTGCTGGCCCAGACCGTCCCCTACCTGCCCGAGGCCGTACACCTGGCGGTCGTCGACCCCGGTGTCGGCACCGCCCGCCGCGGTCTCGCCCTCGTGGCGCCGGACGGTGTCCTGGTCGGCCCGGACAACGGCCTGCTCATCCCGGCGGCGGAGGCGCTCGGTGGCGTGAGGGCGGCCTACGAGCTGACCGACCCCGGGTACCGGCTACCGACGGTCTCGGCGACGTTCCACGGCCGCGACGTCTTCGCACCGGCCGCCGCGCACCTCGCGCTCGGGCTCGGCGCGGCGAAGCTCGGCCCAGCCCTCGACACCACGACGCTGCACCGGCTGCCCGCGCCCGTGACGACCTGCTCCACCGGCCGGCTGCAGACCGAAGTGCTCTCGGTCGACCGTTTCGGCAACCTGCAGCTCGCCGCCGGCGCCGCCGATCTGGCCGCCGCCGGGCTGCATTCACCGGCCCACCTCACCCTGCACACCGGCACGACCACGGTGGACCTGGAGCTGGCCACCACGTTCGGCGACGTGCCGGAGGGAGCGGTCGTGGCCTTCGTGGACTCGGCCGGGCTGGTCGCCGTCGCGGTGAACGGCGGCGCAGCGGCACGCGACCTCCACCTCGGGCCCGGTGCCTGCGTCGACCTCCGCGCCGTCGGCTGACCCCGATCCGGCACGAGGGCCGGACCGGTGCAGACGGCGGATCGCCGCGACCCCGCCGGCTCAGCGGGCTGTGCGCGCGGCGCCGCTGCGGGCCGCCCGGCCTGCCTGCTCGGTCGCCTCCTGGGTGGTCTCTGCCGTGTGCTGTGCGGCGCGGCTCATGGCGTCGAGCACGGGTTCGCCGGCGGCGAGCAGTGCCTTGGCGAACTCGCGCTGGACGCTCAGCGCCCCGTCGGCGACGTCGAACCACACGTCGATCAACTGCCCCGGGCTCCGACCGGCACCCTGGCCCGTGCCCATTCCCAGCACGGTCTGCATGGTTTCGCCCCAGCCCCGGATCGCGGTCGACATCGCTTCCTCACCGGTCCGGGTCGCCCGGGTGAAGCGCTCCTGGGTGGTCGTTGCGGTCATGCTGACTCCCGACTGGCTGACCTTGTTGACGTCTCGGGCGGCGTTCCTGCCGATCCCAGGCCAGTGGCGTATCGACCAGCGACTCACCCATCGGAGATCGCCGCAGGCCTGCCCGGTCTCGCCGATGTCCGCCCGCGTCCGACCGTACGGCCCCGCCGATCCTGCACAAGGCCAACGGGATCCCGTCACGAGAACGCACTATGGAAGTTCGTCCACCCGCGACACGGCGAGGTCAGTCGCGTGATCCGGCCGGGGTAGTCATCCGGGCGACCGCGGTGCCTCGGTTGACGGGGCACCGACGCTCAACCCGGTGAGGAACGCTTCGCGTGAGTGCGGTCTCCACCCGCGGACCGGCACACTCGTACACGTCGGGCAGGGTGGCGGCGAAGGGCGTGGGCATGAGGCGCGCGAACCGGTGGTGAGCAGCCGTGCCGAGCCGCGCTGGCCGCCGCCGATCGCGCCGATGCTCGCCCGGCTGGGTGCCCCACCGGTCAACAGCGACGGCTCGTGGGCGATCGAGTACAAGTGGGACGGCGTGCGGGGTGTCGTCACCGCCCAGGGCGAGCACGTGCGGGTGCGCAGTCGCAACGCCACGAACGTGACCGGCACGTTCCCGGAGCTCAACGGGCTGTCCGCGGCCCTCGGCGGTCGCGCGGTGGTGCTCGACGGCGAGGTCGTCGCGCTCGACCGGCGCGGCCGGCCCGACTTCGGGCGGATCCAGCGACGGCTCGGGGTCTCCCGGCCCTCCGCCCGGCTGCTCGCAGCCGTACCCGTGGTCTACGTGGTCTTCGATCTGCTCAGCATTGACGGCACGGCCCTGCTGGACCAGCCCTACGAGAAGCGACGTGCGAGCCTGGACGCCCTCGAGCTGGCCGGCCCGCTCGTGCAGGTGCCGCCGTATGTCACCGGCCTCAGCGGAGCGGCGATGCTGCGGACCGCCGCCGAGCACGGCCTGGAAGGCATCGTCGCCAAGAAGCTCGACTCCACCTACCGTCCCGGCCGGCGCTCCCCCCTGTGGCGGAAGAGCCCGCTGCGCAACCGCACCAGCGTGGTCATCGGGGGCTGGACGCCCGGACAGGGAGAACGGACCAGTGGCCTGGGTGCGCTGCTGCTCGGCCTGTCCACGCCTGCGGGCCTGCGCTACGTCGGACACTGCGGCACCGGCTGGGACCGGCTCACCGCCCGGCAGCTGCAGCAGGCACTCAGCGCGCTCGCCCGGCCCGACAGCCCGTTCGCCGGGCCCCTCCCCCCGGCCGAGGCCCGCGCCGCGCGATGGGTCGCACCGGTACTGGTCGGCGACGTCGAGTACCGCGCCCTGACCACCGAGGGCCGGCTCCGGCACCCCTCCTGGAAAGGCCTGCGACCCGATCTGATGCCCGGCGACTAATAGGCGCGCTCCCGCAGGTCGTGCCGTGCAGATCACGCTTCCGGTGCAAACCCGTCGTGCCACGGCATGGCCAGCGCTATCCGGGCGTGCCGGCGCCCGAGCTCGACCTGCTCCTCGGCGTAGCCGGGATCGAAGAGGATCAGGCTCAGCAACTCGTCGCGGCCGATCCCGCCGCCGATCGCGTCGAGCAGCCGGCCGATCACCCAGTACGGGTCGCCCGGCCCGCACGGCCGGAACGCGCCGGCCGCCAGTTGCGCGAGCTGGCCGTCGTCCGGAGCGACCAGCCGATAGGGCACGCGGCGGTACGGCATCTCATCGGACGGGACCACGCCCTGCATCCTCTGGACCCACTCGTTGTGCCGGCCGAGGGCCTGCAGGTCGTCGCTCAGGGAATCGGCCAGCACGGCGCGCAGCGCGATGGCCGTGGTGAACGCGAGGTCCGGCGGGGTGCCGCGGTCCAGCGGCGGGGGTGCCGGGGGCGGGCCCACCGAGTGCCCGGAGATCACGACGAGCCGTGTGACACCCATCGCCAACGCTGCGTCGAACGGGGCGTTGAGTCGCACACCGCCGTCGATGTAGTAGCCGCGCTGCGCGGGTGGATCGGCGACGTACTCCGGGGGGAAGAGGACCGGGATCGCCGCCGATGCGAGCAGGTGGCCGACACCGAACTCGTCGATCGGGACGACGTCGACGGCGTTCTCCCGCAGTCCGGTGCCCGGCAACGCACCCTGAACGAAGAGCCGGGAGCGGGCGGCCGACCCACCGGAGGGACACAGCGTCGCGGCCACCGCCAGGGAACGGACGAGCCCACTCTCGATGTTGGCGGACACCCGTCCGGGAACGAACACCGTTCCCGCCCGCCGCCGCAACGGTGCGGTGTCGAGCAGACCGTCGATCGGGCCGACGAGCCCGCCGCGCAGGACAGCGCGCACGAGCATCCGCCCGACGTCCGCCGGCAGCGTGACCAGCGGGTTGGCGAACACCTTCCCGAACCCCAGCCAGGTGTCCACCACGTTCTGGCCGGCGTCGGCCTGCCGGTCCGCGAACTGGGCGAGCAGCGCGGCGGTGATCGCTCCCGAGCTGGTGCCGAGCAGCACGACCGGCCGGTGTCCCTCGTCGAGCAGCGCCGGAAGCAGCTCGGCCAGTGCTCCCGCCTGGTAGGGGCCCCGGGCCGCAGCGCCGGACAACAGCAGACCGACCCGCTCGCCGGTCTCCGACCCG
Organism: Pseudonocardia mahuensis; assembly: GCF_018531475.1. Lineage (GTDB taxonomy): Bacteria > Actinomycetota > Actinomycetes > Mycobacteriales > Pseudonocardiaceae > Pseudonocardia. The sequence continues at coordinate 4,011 of NZ_JAHDTG010000061.1, read as the reverse complement.
CCCCGGCCCCGCGCCTGACCGCTCCTCCGTTGCTTCAACGCCCGCCCCTCCCCCGTCGCCCCGTGACGGTACGGAGAGCGGGCCGGATCCGCGTCGTCCGCCTGCCGGACCGTGCGCGCTCCGACAATGCGTCGATCGGTCCCCCCGGCCCCCGGGCGTCATCCCGGCCGGCCACCCGCACCGATTCCGGCCACGCGCGTTCGACGGCGCGCGCAGGGCGTCCTCGCGCGGTTTCTCGGCGAACACCACGTCGCCAGGGCTCTGGCCGGGCCGCAGCAACCGGCCGTACTTCACGGGCCGTCGAACTCGCCCACCGTGCGCAGCTCCGGCCAGCCGAAGTCGACCCGGCCGACCAGGTGTCCGTCCGCCGACCACACCTCCCACTGCGGCACGGGGGCCGGGAGTCAGCACGCCGCAGTGCCACGCGGCTGCGTGACTCCTCGACGCAGCCACGTTGGGCCCGCGCCTCGAGTGGTTCTGGATGCACGATTGGCCGTATCGCCGTTTCCCGCGGCGCGCGTGATCACGACGGCACGGGTCCGCCGCGGCTCGATCCGAGGCGGGCGGGGATCGTGGCGCCCTGATCGATCAAGAAGCCGCCGCTCCAGCACAGAAGACGTTCTTCGGACAGCCCCGCCTCCTGGCGAACCTGTTCGGCGTCGAGATGTGGGAGCGCTTCTCGTTCTACGGGATGCAGGGGATCCTGCTGATCTACTGTATTGCTCCGCCGCGCTGGGCGGCCTCGGCATCCCCGCCGACACCGCCACGAGCATCGTCGGCGCCTACCGCGGGCTGGTCTACCTGTCCACCATCCTGGCGGCGTGGCTCGCCGATCGGCTCCTCGGCGCCGCGGGCGACGATCGGCGCGACGCCGGGTTCTCGCTGTTCTACCTCGGCATCAACCTGGGTGGGCCTCGCCGGACCGCTGCTCACCGGGCTGCTGCAGACCGGTCTCGGCTTCCACTACGGCTTCGGTCTCGCGGCCGCCGGGATGGCCGCCGGGCTGGTCCAGTACGGGATCGGGCGCCGCACGCTGCCGGATGCCGCGCGCACAGTGCCCAGCCCGCTGCCGAGGTCCCGGCGGGCGCCGATGGCGGGGCTCGCCCTCGGCGCTCTCGTCGTGATCACCGTGCTGGCGTTCACCGGCACGCTCAGGGCGGACAGCTTGGCCGACATCGTCGTCGCCCTCAGCCTGATCGCGACGATCGGGTACTTCGCGGTCATTCTCGGCCGCGGGCGGATCACCGTCGCGGAACGGCGCCGGGTGCCGGCCTTCATCCCGATGTTCATCGCCAGCGCGGCGTTCTGGTCGCTCTTCCAGCAGCAGTTCACCGTGGTGACGATCTACTCCGACCAGCGCCTGGACCGCACCATCCTCGGCTGGGAGATGCCGGGCTCGTTCGTGCAGTCGATCAACCCGATCTTCATCATCCTGCTGGCCGGTGCGTTCGCGGCCCTGTGGACCCGGCTCGGATCCCACCAGCCGTCGAGCCCGATCAAGTGCGCCCTCGGCGCCGCCGTCATGGGAGTGGCGTTCCTGCTGTTCCTGCCGATGGCCGGCGGTGGTCCGTGCCCTCGGGACCGCGTTGTCGGCGTCGCTCGCGGAGTACTACAGCGAGTCCGGCGAGACGGCATACTTCGGCATCCTCGGAGAGGTGGCGATCATGCTCGGGCTCGTCCTCGCTCTCGCGGCTCCGTTCCTGCGCCGGCTGATGGGCGGTGTCCGCTGAGGTAGCCGGGCAGGGACGGCCCAGGCCGATACCGGCCCTCGACCCGCTCAGCCGCCCCCCGCCGCCTCCGCTTCGCGCTCCCAGGTGACGGCTATCGCGCGCCGGGCACCGAACCGCTCGAGGTGCCGGGCCAGCACGTCCTCGACGCGGGCGAGAGCGGCCGCGTCGGCCGCGGCCGCGTCGAGGACGAGCAGATCGCCCTCCGGCCGGACGGTGCCGGATCCGTAGGCGAACCGGATCCGACCGGCGTGGGGTGCACCCTCGAGGGGTTCGACCACGTTCTTGTGACCGAGGTGTGCGAGCAGCTGCTTGGCGTAGCGCACGGCGGAGTCGGTGCGGATCACCGCAGTTGACGTGAGCATCGACGAGCTCCTCTCCGACGATCTGCCCCGGTGACGGCCGGAGAACCGGATCGGGCGGGCGGGTCGCACCCTCGAAGACTCGTCGTCGCCCGCGGTCCGCTCAACGTTCCCGATCCCCGCTTCCGTCGAGCGGAACGGCCGCGATCTCGAGCCGCTTCCCGTGCGGGCGATGCCCAGGAACTCCTCCTGCATGCAGGAGTTCGTCGCGCGCACCACGACCCGGTCCCCGTCAGCGATCACGTCAACGGTCGCTTCTGGCTGATCGGGCCCCGAGCGACTCGGCCGCGCCCACACCGGCACGGCCGAGCCCGACTCACGCTCAGACGCTCTTCGACAACCGCTGGGCGAGCATGCGCTTGGCCTGCTCAGCACCCTTGCGGCTGTCGGCCTGCGCCTTCCGGAAGAACTCGGCCAGCTCGCTGTCGCCTTCGCGTTCGGCGTCCTGGATGTAGGTCTCCAGCCGGAGCGCGTTGCTCAGGCACTTCTCGGTGAACCAGATCAGGTTGTAGTCCTTGTCAGCGGTGCCCGTGACCTGGCCGGTCTCGCTGGTAGCAGCCATCGCTGGGTACCTCCCTGCCTTCCTGTTGTTCCTCCGATCGCCTGGGCCCTCGACCCAGGCGAGGTAACCGGCAACCTTCCGGCCGCACGCGGGCCGGCCGTGCTGTCCGGTCGCCGTCCCATGGCGCGGGTCGTCGCGACGCCCGGGCACAGTGGTGGTTGCGTCGTTGCGCCCCGCAGATCAACCGCGCGTGGGTTCACCTGCGGTGTAGCCGGTCGCAGCAGGTTTCAACCTCGACCGGAGAGCACTGCCCCACACTGCCCCACTTCGCCGTGCCGCGCACGGGGATCTCGTGATCCGCCGCCTCACCGGACGCGTGACCGCTCAGCAGCGGTGCGATGGGGGTGCAGCTCGATGCCGCGCCACAGATGACGGCGGCGAGCCGGGACGCCTGCCGGATCAGCCGGCAGCGTTCTCGAGGTCGACCAGGGCGGCAGCGGACCGGAAGTACTTGTTGCGACCGAGATCCCCGATCGTCTTGATGTTGAAGGCTTCCTCGAGCTTGTCGGCGTCGCCTGCGCTGACGCCGGAGATCGCCTCGACGGGGGTCTTGAGCAGATCAGCGAGCGAGAGGTCCTTCTGGTAGTCCTTGTCCAGCAACTTCGTGACATCGACCGAGACCGCCATGAGCCGTTCCCTCCTCGTGAGCATGCGTGGTGATGGAGCCGGGTTCCCGGTACCCGGCCCGACCGTAACCGGCCCCGCAGCCCGCAGCCCGCAGAGAAGCGGCAACCGCCTCTTCCCGCCCCGGCCCAGGCGGTTCCGGAGCCCGTGTCAGCCGGCGGCGGCCCGCGACCGAGACCTCACGACGGGTCGTCGAGGCGGAACCCCACCTTCATCGTGACCTGGACGTACCCGACCTCCCCGTCCTGCAAGCTGCCGCGGATATCGCTCACCTCGAACCAGTCGAGGTGCCGCAGCGTCTGCGATGCGCGGGCCAGTCCGTTGCGGATCGCCGCGTCGACACCGTCCGGCGAACTCCCGACGATCTCGGTGATCCGGTATGTGTGGTCGGTCATCGGGACCTCCGGAAGCTCGCATCCGGCCGACGGGTCCACCGCCCGTCCCGGCTCGGCGGTGGCCGCAACCTATCGGCCGGACGGGCAGCCAACAATGACTGAATCGTCGGCCCGGAACGAGGCACCTTCCGCGGGCAACCGCTCAGTGGGCGAGCAGCGAGCGCGCCTCCTGCGCGGCGGCGCCCTCGGCGGCCAGGTGCGCGAGTCCGGGGGGGAGCTGTTCGCCGCGGTGGGCCTTGGTCTGGGCGTACAGCCGCCCGGCCCGGTAGGAGGAGCGGACCAGCGGGCCGGCCATCACCCCGGCGAACCCGATCTCCTCGGCGGCCTTCGCGTGTTCGACG
>NZ_JAHDTG010000060.1 GCF_018531475.1 Pseudonocardia mahuensis | reverse complement strand
GTGCCGGCGGCCGGGCCGGTCCCGTCGCCGGGGCCCGGGGCCGCCGCCCCGCCACCGTGGCGCCGGGTACCCGGCGAGGAGGCCGCCGCGCCGGCGCCGGAGCCCACCGCCGTCCCGGTTGCGGGTGGCCTGCTGGATGCGCCGACGACCTACATCGAGCGGCCCGCCGGTGAGGAGCCCTCGCCCGGTGCCGGGCCCGCGCCCAGCGGTGGCCAGCTCGGAGGATCGGCCGCCACAGAGAGCAACTGGTCGGCCGTTCGCGCGGTCCGCAATCGGCCCCCACGGCAGGCGGCGCTGCAGCTCAAGCGGCTCGACCCGTGGTCGGTGCTCAAGCTCGCTCTGGTGCTCGCCGTCGTACTGTTCTTCATCTGGCTCGTCGGGGTGGGCGTGCTCTACGGCGTGCTGGACGGCATGGGGGTCTGGGACCGCCTGAACGGCACCTACAACGACCTGGTGTCCGGTGAGACGCAGACCGGCGGATCACTCATCAGCGCTGGACGGGTCTTCGGCCTGGCCGCTGTGGTGGGCGCGATCAACAGCCTGTTGTTCGCCGTCGCGATCACGGTCGGGGCGTTCGTCTACAACGTGTCGGCCGACCTCGTCGGCGGCATCGAGGTCACGCTCTCGGAGCGCGACTGACCTGTGGATTCTCGCCTACGCACCGGCTCCGGGGCGCCAAACCGGAGCCGGTGTGAGCGGGCCTCGACGGCTCCGGTAAGGTCGTCCCTGCCGCAGGGGCCCATAGCTCAGTTGGTTAGAGCGCGTCGCTGATAACGACGAGGTCGCTGGTTCAAATCCAGCTGGGCCCACTCCCACCGCCGGGACAGGCAAGGACGTGATCTCCATGAAGAAGCTGCTTGCTCTCGTCGCCGTTGCCGGGGTCGCCTTCCTGGTCCTGTCCAAGGTTCGGGCCTCCCGCTCGGAGTCCGATCTCTGGCACGAAGCCACCACCCGCTGAACGCCGAGGCCACGCTCTGAGCGGGTAACGTCAGCTCAGCACGGGGACGTAGCTCAATTGGCAGAGCACTGCCTTTGCAAGGCAGGGGTTAGGGGTTCGATTCCCCTCGTCTCCACCACCAACGACCAGTGCAATCGCTGAGTCCGCGGCTTCTTCCGAAGCGCCGGAGAGCGTGCGCAGGTCGACTCCTTCGGCGCTGAGATAGGTCCCGCACGCGTGCCGCAGGTTGACCTGCGTGTCTTCCGCTCGGTGGCGCTCAGCTCGCCGCCCAGCCGTCGGATTGTCGTCCGGACGACGAGAAGATGTTTGCCCAGGTCGACGGCGGGCCGGAGCCTCGCGCCAAGCATCGGACGAGATCGACCCTCACGCCGGTGGCGTAGGCGCTCCCCGCTAGGTTGCGACCGTCTGTCGTGCTCGGAGACGTGGGCCGAGACGAACTACCGGAGGGGCTCTGGGCATGTCCAACCACACCGGCGACCTACGGCGCCTCACGGACGGACGACAGGCCTTGCAGGCCGATTGCGCCCGCTGCGCAGGCTTGTGCTGCGTCGCGCCGGCGTTCGTCGCGTCGGCGGACTTCGCCATGGACAAGCGCGCCGAGGAGCCTTGCCCCAACCTGCGGCAAGATTTCCGATGCGGAATGCACGAGACCCTCCGCGAACGCGGCTTCCCCGGCTGCACCGTGTTCGACTGCTTCGGTGCCGGCCAGCAGGTCACACAGGTGACGTTCGGGGGAGACGACTGGCGGCGGACGCCGGCGATCGCCAGGTCGATGTTCGAGGTCTTCTCCGTGATGCGGCAGCTTCACGAGCTGCTCTGGTACCTGGCAGAAGCCGTCACCTTGCCGCGGACCGGTCCGCTCGTCGATGAGCTCACTCGCGCTCGGGAACGGACCGAGAGCCTCACGAGCGCCGGCCCGGACGAGCTTGCCACCATGGATATCACCAGCTATCGCAAGGAAACCGGCGCGCTCCTACAGCGGGTGAGCGACGCCGTTCGCGCTGGGCTCTGCGATCGGGCGCCAGATCACAGGGGGGCGGACCTGATGGGCGCCAACCTGCGCCGCGCAGACCTGCATGGCGCGAGCTTGCGTGGCGCTTACCTCATCGCGGCTGACCTCCAAGGCGCAGACCTGCGGAAAGCCGACCTCCTCGGGGCAGATCTGCGGGCGGCCGACCTGCGAGGAGCGAACCTGGAGGAGAGCATCTTCCTTACTCAGCCCCAGGTCAACGCGGCAAGGGGTGACGCAGCGACGACGGTGCCGGCCTCGCTCACCCGTCCCGAGCACTGGGCCGACTCCACCACGAATGCAGGCAGGCCCGCCCCGCGGGGACGCCGAAAACGCCGCCGATGAGCTCGGGACGCGGGAGGAGAGACGACAACCACCGCTCGCGCGACGGCGGGTTCGGCGGGTACGCCGCGGAACCTGGTCAGCGCGCCGTCGGCCGGTCCGTCACATCGATCGTGATGCCGCGGATCCGGTCGGGATCGCCGTCCGGGCCGGGGATCGATCGCCCGGCTGAGTGCAACCGGCAGAGGCTGCCGTCGGGACGTCGGATGCTGAACTCGTCGCTGTAGGGCTGTGCCTCGGCCAGGCTTGCCCGCAGTTCGCGGTCCACCCGGCGCCGGTCGCCGGGAGACACCCGCTGTAGGAACTGTTGGTAGCGCCAGGGCGCGCCGTCAATGGCGAAGACGTCCAACAGGGTCTCGGACACGCTGAACCGGTCGGTGGGGAGGTGCCAGTCCCAGGAGCCGACCTTCACTCGTTCCGAATCGCGGCGTGTTTCGCTGATGTCGATGCCGACCGCATAGAGGAGCTGGTCCTGCGGGATCGTCTTGGTGTTCCACCGGGTCCAGCGGTAGCTGCCGTCGCGGCCGAGCATGCGGACCTCGTAGCCGAATCGTGCAGTGCTGCCCTCGCCACCGTCACCGCGGGCCGACGCCGGCTCGCCTGCGCGTGCAGATCCGTCCAAGGGCGGTCCCCGGCCGGTACCGGTGGAAGCCGGGCGACGAGGTCGTGGACCAGCGCGCGGCGTTCCCGGCGCATGCTCAGCCTGGTGTCGGTCACGATGCCGCCCCGTCGTGCGAAGAGGGATCGCACCGCACCGTACTGCCGCCTGACCGACCAGGACGACAAGACGCGCCTTGCGAGCTGATGTGGCTGCCGGTCGATCGACAGCCGCGTCACGCACGTGTCGCGGACGAGCTCTCAGCTCCGGGGGACGGTTCAGCGGAACCGCCTGCGCCCGCCGGTGCGGATGTGGTGGCGTCGGTCAGGGCCCCTGGCAGGACCTCGACTCACGGGAAGGTGACTATCACGAGGTCGAGCGGAAGCTCGTCCCGGTGCGTCCCGTCCGACGGCGTGGCCTGCATCGGCAGTGGCTGCGTGGTGTTCTCGAACTGGTCGAACGCCGCGGTCGAGGTGATCTGCCCGGTCGTCTCGAAGGAGTCGATCACATAGGGGACGCCCTCGGAGGTCAACGGCGATGGCCCGTCCATCACGTGGAAATGCAGGTGGGGCGCCGAGCTGTTGCCGGTGTTGCCGACCAGTCCGATCAGGTCACCGCGCGCAACCCGCTGGCCCACCGAGACCGCGATCGAGCCGGGCTGCATATGGGCGTACAGCGCGTACAGACCGCTGCCGATGTCGATGATGACGCTGTTCCCGTCCGCCTCCGGTAGCGTGATCGACGCCGGCAGCGCGCCCGGCGCCTGTTCGGCCAGGCCGTCGACCACGTGAATCACCGTGCCCCCGGCGGCGGCGACCACCCGCTTGCCGAAGATCGTGTAGTCCCCGGGCACGGACGGGTCGTCGCCGGTCACGGTGCGCCCCCGGTCGTCGAGCTGCTCCCAGTCGACGGCGAACCGCTGGGCGAGCCACAGCCGGTTGTCGATGGGCAACTGTGCTCGTCGGTGACGGATCGAGTCGCAGCAGCTGTCGGCCGCGATGTAGCCCGTACCGGGTTCGAGTGGCGGCCCGAGCACGGGGACCGTGGCGTCGGAGACGCTGACCGGGGCCGCGACGGTCGTCACTCCTTCCGGGGGCAGCCCGGGTGCGGTGACCGTGACCCTGTTGTCGAGGCGGGCGGGAACGTCGGACCGGCCGGCGAACTCCGGCGAGAGATAGAGCGTCGCGGTCTGCGCCTCGGTCAGCTCCTGCACACCGGTACGCCGGCTCGGCAACGCCAGCGCCGCGGCGATCTCGCCCTCGTCCAGCGAGTCGATCACCGTGCCGGACGGGGTGAGCACCTCGACCGTGGTCGGCCTGAGCGTCAGCGGGGTCGCGTTGAACAGGGTCAGCTCATAGGAGACGACGAACGTCCCGTCCGATCCCTTGAACGGGACGGCGGGCTCGCGGGCGGTGACCAGCAGCGGCGCGAGCGCGGTCGCCGCCGTGGTCGAGCGCCCTTCGCCCGTCACCGGGCCGGCGGCGCCCACACGGGCATCCTGGCCGCCCGCCGCGCAGCTCGTCATGATCAATGCGATCGCGGCGAGCGATGCCACTCGACCGGTTCGGTGTGCCCCCATCGGAACCCCCCGTCAGAAGGGCCGTCATGGCGGAACGACTCCGCCCGCTGAGTACTCACTGGCAGCGGTCGAAGCGTGACGCAATTCCCCACGGCCTGTACCTCCTGCCAGGTCTGTCCGTGCCGACATGAGAGGTAACCTGGCCCCGCGCACCCGGCCACCGGATCTTGCGGGCCGGCCCCCTGTGCCGGGATCATGACGGTCGGAGACTCCCTGGTCGCACCTGCACCCGACTGTCGCGCGAAGCCGAAGGAAAGCCACTCATGATCTTCATCGTCGTCAAGTTCACCATTCGTCCGGACCGGAGCGAAGAGTGGCTCACACTCGTCGACGACTTCACCCAGGCCACCCGGCAGGAGCCGGGCAACATCTTCTTCGAGTGGTCCAGAAGCGTGGACACGCCCAACGAATTCGTCCTGGTCGAGGCATTCGAGTCGGGGGAAGCGGGCGAGGTGCACGTGAACTCGGATCACTTCAAGACCGCTATGGGTTGGATTCCCAACGTGATCACGAAGACCCCGGAGATCGTGAACGTCGAGGTGCCGGGCCAGGGATGGTCCCAGATGGCAGAGCTTTCACCGGCGCAGGGTCAGTAGCGGCCCCTGCCCTTCGACTTCGGCCGCATCGGCGGTCGTGCTCAGCGCCGGGCGTCGAAGGTGACGGGGCCCGCGGTTCAGCTCACCGCGCCGGCGCCATCAGGTGGGTCAGTGCTTCGTGACGATCGTCGTGACCGGCATCCCGAATCGGCGCTCGACCTGGTGGGGCAGGTCCGCCTTGAGCCAACGCGAGATGCGCCGGGGCAGGGTGGCCACGATGATCTCGTCGAACTGGCGATCCGCCAGCACGTTCTCGATGCCCTCGAGCGGGTTCGCGCTCCCGAGGTTGCCCTCGACCTTGACACCCGCGGCGGAGAGATCGACGAGCAGCCGGTCCAGCCGCTGCCGAGCCAGCCCGGTCGCCTCCTCGTCGGTTGCCGGGCGACCGTAGTCCGTCATCATGCTGGGCATGGGCACGAGACCACCGGCAGCAGGAACGACGTGGTGGTGCGCCGCGCTGGTGTTCGGGACGAGTACGTAGAAGGAGCTGGGACCCGCCTCGACCCGCTTGCGGAGCTCGTCCCGCAGCTCCGCACCCGCCAAGGTCTGGTTCGCGACGACAAGGTACCTACGCATGGAGACCACCTACCAGGCCTGTATTGACACACGGTAATGGCTCATGCTATTGCCCGCGCAGGGTCGGGTCTACAAGTAGACGGGCGATCGCGCCGGGTGGAGCACGGGGGCGCAGCCGGGGCTGGGGTGGCGGCGGGCCGGGCCGGGAAGCAAATTCTCGTCGGATAGCCGATAATGGCGGCCCCTTGCTCGGACCTGCATCGATACGGCAATGACGATTTCTCGTCATCAAGCCGACAACCGACGCAACCCACCCACTGCACGTCGGCGCACGCCGCGACCGCCTGCACCAGGACGAACCCGGGGCCGGGGGCCGTGAGGGCGGACCACCCGGCGACCAGGCCCACCAGGCTCCCGAACACCCATGCAACGTCGAGCGCCACGACCACCCGCACGGCACCCGATGAGACGGCGGGGCGGAGAGGAAGGGGCGGTCATGGTGGCCTCCGTGTCGTCGGAATGCGCGCCATCACCGGGGCGGTGTCGTGATGTCGATGACGCCACGATGCGCCGGTTCGGAGGCTAAAGCCGACAGACGACGCGACGCGCCCCGTGCGGAACCCATCGGGATCCGCACGGGACGCGCCGCGTTCGGTCTGGCTGGTCTTACGCGCCGACGCTGTGGCCGCTGATCTGCGTGCCGTTCGCGGCCTGCTGCGCAAGCTCGGCGAACATGGTGGCGGTGTCGGCCGACGGCGCCGGTCCGACGTTGTTGCTGCCGGCGAAGTCGGTCGCGCCCTCCTGCAGCTGACCGGCGGCGTCGGCGCTACCGAACTGGCCGAAGGCGTCGGTCGCCGGGTTGCTCGGGACCTGGTCGGTGCTGAGCTCCGGCGCGGACGGCGCGGACGGCGCGGAGGGCAGCTCCGGCAGGCCGGCGGTGTGGACCCCGGTGCTCTCCGGCGCGGTCTGGGTCTCGACGTTCGGCATCTCGAACGAGAACAGCTCCGGGAGGCCGGCGGCCTCCGCCGAGGGCGCGGCGGACTGCAGGTCGGCCAGCATGTCCTGCGCGGAAGCGGCGTCCGGCGTCGCCAGGGCGTCGGTGCCCGGGGCGGCCGGGAGCTCAGGGGCGGTCGGCACGGCCGGCGCCGCGAAGGCGTTGCCGGCGAGGCCCACGCCGATGGCGGCGATACCAGCGGCGGTGGCGGTCGTGCGCAGGCTGCGCCGGGCGATGCTGCTCATTGCAGATGATCCTTCCGATCGGGGGTGTCGGATGTCGCGACGGTGATCTTCAAAGACAACGAACCGGGGGGCCCGGGGATGTGCCGATAACGGCTCGGTCACCGCACTTCACTCGTTCCGGTGGCAACGGACGTGCAGGTCGCACGGTTTTCACCAAGTCGGATGATGTTCGGGTGCTTGACGTGGCGAGGCCGACGGGCGATCGCGCCGAGCGGTGCCCCATCATCACCTCTGTGGTGCGTTTCCAGAGGTACGGAACCGGTGCCGGTGTCGGATTCGGTGCCGTGGTCGCCGGATTCGGGTGGTTCTATTCGAGCGTCCTGCTCGATACGCGGCGACGGCCGTTGTTCCCGGAACGCGTCCTGGACGCCCGCGGCGGCACGGTGACCCTCGCCCGCAACCGGCTCGTCGAGCAGCCCGGGATCTGGGGCCTGCGCTGGGTCGAGGGACTCGCGGTGATGGGACCCGTGGGCGAGTTGTACGACGACCGGGTCGTCCGTGCGCTGCTCGACGGCCCGGCACCTCCTCCCGGCACCCCCGCCGTCGTCGACGCCGGGCCGTTCGATCCCGACCCGGGCGCGCGGGGCCTCGCGTTCACCGAGGTGGCCGTTGCGACGGCGCTGGGACCTGCGCCGGCCTGGTCGGTACCCGGCGACGTCGCCACCTGGATCGTGCACGTGCACGGTCGCGGCGGGTCCCGGCGCGAGGCGCTGCGCATCCTGCCCGTGCTGCACGAGCTCGGCCCACACCAACTGGTGATCAGCTACCGCAACGACGAGAGTGCGCCACCGAGCCCCGATGGCCACCACCACCTCGGCGACACCGAGTGGGAGGACCTGGAGGCCGCCGTCCGGTACGCCCGGGCCGCCGGGGCCCGGCGCATCGTCCTCTACGGCTGGTCGATGGGCGCGGCGATCATCGGGGCGTTCCTCGACCGCTCACCGGAGGCGTGCAACGTCGCTGCGGTCGTGTGGGACGCCCCGCTTCTGGACTGGCGTGCGACCCTGCGCCAGCAGGCACGCAACCGTCGGCTGCCCCGGATGTTCACTCCGATCGCCGCGATCATCACGAGCCGCCGGATCGGTATCGACTTCGACCGTTTCACGCTGCGGACCCACCCGCCGGCGGTGCGGCCGCCCACACTCGTCATCCACAGCACCGGCGACACGGCGGTGCCGGTCGAGCCCAGCCGCGAGCTCGTCGCGGCGGCGCCGGCTCTGGACTGGCCGATGCGCTACCTCGAGGTGCGCGACGTCGAGCACACGGCGGCGTGGAACGCCGATCCGGCGCGCTACGAGGAGGCGGTCACCGCGTTCCTGCGCGAGCAGCTGGGTTGATCGAGCAGAACGGCGACCGGTCAGCGCCCGGAGCTGCCGTTGCGCGCCGCCGGCCCGCCCACCGCGCTGGCGGCCGGGTCGCCGTTGATCCGGGAGCCGCCCGGCGGGGTCGCCGGGACCGGCCAGTCGCTGCTCAGCTGCGGTTCGACCTGCTGCGGCCGGCGGGACAACACGGCCCAGACCACGGCGGACACGGCCGTGACGACGAGCCCGGCCAGCAGCCAGCGCCGCCGGCGCCGGGGACCGCGGTCCGGATCGATGCGCTCGGCGAGCAGTTCCCGGGCCTGGCGGGTGAACTCCGGCGCCGCATCGGCGACGGTGTCCACCACGTCCCCTATCGAGCCCATCGTGGAGTCCGCCCGCTCCCGAGTTCGAGCCAGCGTCTTCGCCGCGTTCATGGTCCGACCTGCTTCCCGCGTGGGCGTCATTCTCCGGTGCTGGCACGATGGTGGATGTGACTGACCCAGGCAACTCGAAGCAGACCGCGACGCTGCGGACGTCCGAGGGCGACATCAGGATCAACCTGTTCCCGGACCACGCACCCAAGACGGTGTCCAACTTCGTCGGTCTGGCGACCGGTGAGAAGGACTACTCTCAGCCCAATGCCAGCGGGGGTGACAGCGGCCCGTTCTACGACGGCTCGGTGTTCCACCGGGTGATCAGCGGCTTCATGATCCAGGGCGGCGACCCGACCGGGACCGGCCGCGGCGGCCCGGGCTACCAGTTCGAGGACGAGTTCCACCCCGAGCTGAAGTTCGACCGGCCGTACCTGCTGGCCATGGCCAACGCCGGCCCCGGCACCAACGGCTCGCAGTTCTTCATCACGGTCGGTCCGACCCCGCACCTCAACCGCCGGCACACCATCTTCGGCGAGGTCGCCGACGCGGAGTCCCGTGCGGTCGTCGACGCGATCGCCAGCACCACGACCGACCGTGCGGACCGGCCGCTCAACGACGTCACGATCCAGCACGTCGAGATCTCCTGACAGACGGTGAGCTACCCCGCCGGACCACCCCAGCCACCGTCGTACCCGGGTGGGCCACCACGGGGGGCGGGCCCGGTGGGGTGCGTCCGGCACCCGGACCGGCCGACCGGATTGCGCTGCACGCGGTGTGACCGGCCGGCCTGTCCGGACTGCCTGCGTGAGGCGTCGGTGGGCTACCAGTGCATCGACTGCGTCGCCGACGGCAACCGCGGGATGCGCCGGGGCGTGACGCTCGCCGGCGCCGAGCCGCGGACCCGCCCGATCGTCGTACCGGTGCTCATCGCGCTGAACGTCGCGGTGTTCGCGTGGACGGTGCTGCAGGCCGGCAGCCTGGGATCCAATGTCCGAGCGCCTCTGTTCCGGGAGTGGTCGCTCGTCCCGGGCCTGGTGGCGGACGGCGAGTGGTGGCGGGTGCTCACCTCGGGCTTCCTGCACATCGGCCCGTTGCACCTGGTCTTCAACATGATGGCCCTGTGGATCATCGGCAGGGACATCGAGATCGTTCTGGGCCGGGCCCGGTTCCTGGCCGTCTACCTTGTCGCGCTCCTCGGCGGCTCCGCCGCCGTGATGCTGTTCTATCCGCCCGACGCCCGGGTGGCCGGCGCGTCCGGCGCGGTCTTCGGCCTGATGGGCGGGCTCGCGGTCGTACTGCGCCGGCTCAAGGTCCCCGCCGGGCAGGTGATCGGGCTGATCGCGGTCAACGTCGTCATCAGTGTCGTGCTGCCCGGCGTCTCCCTGATCGGCCACCTCGGCGGCCTCCTCGTGGGTGCGATGGCCACCGCGGCGCTGGTCTACGCCCCGGTCCGCAACCGGCTGCCCTATCAGGTCGGCGCGCTCGCCGGGCTGGCACTGCTACTGATGGCGGTCATCGCGGTCAGCGTCAGCGTGCTCGGCTGACGCCGGTCCGCAACCCCTGACGAACGCAGCAACCGAGGGACGCCGCTGTCCCTCGGTTGCGATCTGAGTGGTGTGACGCGTGCCGGCTACTCCGGAGTCCCGCACCCGCACCCGGTGGAGCAACCGTCCGTGCCTCGCATCGGTGTCCTGGTCATCGTGGCTCCCTTCGTCGGCCTGTTGATGATGGTAGGTACCCGTTACGGACGGACACGAGGCCCTAACGGGCGGCGATCAATCACAGGTCGTCATGGGCGCTACGGCAGCCGGGTGAGCCAGGTCTACCGGGCCCGCAGGGCGATCAGACGGTCCCCGACGTCTTCAGGGTCGTCGCCCAGGTCGAGTCGCCCGAACACGAGCAACCGCTCCCGGCCGTCCTCGCCCACGACGTCCAGTTCGAGAAGCGGGGTCTCGCGTCCGAACCGCCGCGTCCGCAGCACCCGGATGCCCGGAACCCGCGACCAGGGATGGTGCTGCGGTGCTCCCAGCCCGCGCACGGTCACGCCGCTCGCATCGGCCGCCAGCCGGGGCCGCGCCACCGTGCCGAAGACTGCCGCGCCGAGCAGGCTGACGGCGGCGACCCCGGACAGCAGCCGACCGGCCGGATCCGCATGGCTCAGGACCAGCAGCACACACCACGCGGCCGCTCCCGCCGCTCCGATCCAGGCCAGCACCACGATCCCGGCCGGGGGGCTCCAGCGGAGCGGCTGCATGTGGTTACACACCGTAGTAGTAATGCTTGTCCACAGCGGTTATCCACACTGGGGATGAACTTACAATCCTGTATTTACGCCGATCAACGCCATCTCATAGTCATGAGAAGGCCAATTACGATCAGTGAGAATCCGATCAAGAAATTCCAGGCACCGAGGGCCAACATGAATCCGATGGATGGCCCCGCGAGGTAATTGACGACCAGCCAACAGAGGCCGAGGAGCATCAGACCGAGCATGACGGCCACGTAGACGGGATGCGTCGGGCCGGTGGCCCGGACGGCGGCAGCCGTGCGCCGGTCGGTCGGCGGCGGCGTGTAGGCGACCTTCTTGCGGACCTTGGACTTGGGCATGGGGACCTCGTCTTACGGTGTGCCGGCCGGGCTGTCTCACCCGGTGTCTGCCACCACCGTAACGTGACCGGTCCGTTGCTGGTCAGCGGCCGTCCACCACTGAGCCCCGTCTCAGAGGCCGGCGCTGAGCTCGGCGACCTCGGCGGTCAACGTCGCCACGGTCGAGTCCGCCACCGGGTACCCGGCGCTCTCCATCCAGTTCGCCAACAGCCGGTGCCCGCCCTCGGTCAGCACGGACTCGGGATGGAACTGCACGCCCTCCAACGGCAGGTCCCGGTGCCGCACGGCCATGATCAGCCCGGTGTCGGTGCGGCCGGTGACCTCGAGCTCGACGGGCAGCGTGTCCGGCCGGATCGTCAGCGAGTGGTACCGGGTCGCGACGAAGGGGTCGGGAAGCCCGCGCAGGACGCCGACGCTCTCGTGGTACACCAGAGAGGTCTTGCCGTGCAGCAGCTCGGGTGCGCGCTCCACCACGCCGCCCCAGGCGGATCCGAGCGCCTGGTGCCCGAGGCAGACCCCGAGCAGCGGCAGGTTGCGCTCCCCGCTGCGCCGGATCACCTCTATGCTGCGGCCGGCCCGCTCCGGAGTGCCCGGCCCGGGGCTGATCAGCACGCCGTCAAGCTCGTCGAGCTCGTCGAGCTCCACCTCGTCGTTGCGCCGCACGATGGTCTCGGCGCCGAGCTGGGCCAGGTACTGCACAAGGTTGTAGACGAAGCTGTCGTAGTTGTCGACCACCAGGATGCGCACGATCAGTTCCCGCCGTCTCCGCCGTCTCCGCCGTCGCCACGGTCGCGGTTGCCGAACACGCCGCCGCCGGCGAACTGGCCGACCGTCAGGACGATCTCCTGGTCCGGGTCGACGGTCTGCCCGGCCGACACCGACTGTCCGAGGACGCGGTCGTCCTGGTTCCGGTCGCCGACCGGTTGGGCCTGCAGTTCGATGTTGCGGAACCCGGCCTGCCGGAGTTCGTCCCGGGCGTCGTCGAGATCCAGGCCGACGACGCTGGGTACGGTCGCCCGATTGCCGCGGGAGACCTGCAGGGTGACGGTGCTGCTCTTCTGGACGCGCTGGCCGGCGGCGGGGTTGGTGCCCACGACCGTGCCGCGCTCGCCGCCGCCGTCGACCTCTTCGGTCTGGACCTGGAAGCCGGCATTCGTCAACGTCTGCCGCGCGGTGGCCTCGTCGCGGCCGGTCACGTCGGGGACCGCGACGGTGGTCTGCTCCTTGCCGATCACCACCGCGACCGCGCTGCCGCCCGGGGCGTTCTCGCCCGCGGCCGGTGTGGAGGCGATGATCCTGCCGACCTGGCTGGAGTCGCTCGTCTCCTGCTCGGTCTGCTCGCCCAGGACCAGGCCCCGGTCCCGCAACAGTTGCTCGGCGTCGGACACGGACCTCCCGACGATGGCGGGGACGGCGGCCACGGCGGGGCCCTTGCCGATGAACAGCTTGACGTTGCTGTTCTCGTTCGCCTGGGCGTTGGCCGCCGGCTCGGTACGGACGACCTGGCCGACCTGGGTGACCTCGGAGTCGACCTCTTCCATGCTCGCCCGCAGGTTGGCCGCGAGGATCGCGGTCCGCGCCGCCTCCTTCTGCTGGCCGACGACGTTGGGGACGGTGACCTGGCGCGGCTGGCCCGGGCCGCCGAAGACCTGGTAGCCGACGAACCCGATGAGCCCGAGGACCAGCGCGATCGCGAGGCCGGCTGCGATCTTGCGGCCGTTGCGGCGCGGTGGTTCCTCGTCCGAGTAGACCGGGACCGCCGACGGCGGCAGCGTGTGCCGTCCGCCTCCGCTCGCGGCGTTGATGCGCCGTGTGGCACCGCCGGTGTCGGCGGCGAGCAGCGCAGTGCGCTCGTCCTCGCTCATCACCATCGGCGCCATCGGGCGCTGCCCGCCCCGGACGCGCACCAGGTCGGTGCGCATCTCGGCGGCGGACTGGTACCGGTTGGCGGGGTTCTTGCTCAGCGCCTTGAGCACGACGGCGTCGAGCGCGTCGGGAACCTGCGGGTTCACCTCGGACGGACGCCTCGGATCCTC
This sequence comes from Pseudonocardia mahuensis, assembly GCF_018531475.1. GTDB lineage: Bacteria > Actinomycetota > Actinomycetes > Mycobacteriales > Pseudonocardiaceae > Pseudonocardia. The sequence continues at coordinate 38,233 of NZ_JAHDTG010000060.1, read as the reverse complement.
GCGGACGTGCTGGTAGGCCACCGCGACCGGGGTGTCACCGGTGAACGGGGGCTCACCGGTGAGCAGCTCGAACAGCACGCAGCCCGCCGCGTACACGTCACTGCGCGCGTCGACCGCCTCGCCACGAGCCTGTTCGGGGGAGAGGTACTGCGCGGTGCCGATGACCGCGGCGGTCTGCGTGACGTTCTGGCCCTCGCCGAGGGCCCGCGCGATGCCGAAGTCCATCACCTTCACCGCACCCGCGCGGTTGATCATGATGTTGGCGGGCTTCACGTCGCGGTGGATGATGTTGTGGCGGTGGCTGAAGTCGAGGGCGGCACAGACGTCGGCCATCACCTCGATGACCTTCTGCTGGGTCATCGGCCCCTGCGTCTTGACGATCTCGCGCAGGGTCTGCCCGTCGACATACTCCATGACGATGTAGGGCAGCGGCCCGAACTCGCTGGTCACCTCGCCGGTGTCGTACACCGCGACGATCGCCGGGTGGTTCAGCGCCGCGGCGTTCTGCGCCTCACGGCGGAATCGCAGCTGGAACTGCGGGTCGCGGGCCAGGTCGGCGCGCAGCACCTTGACCGCGACGTCACGGCCCAGCCTCGTGTCGCGCCCGTGGTGGACCTCGGACATGCCGCCATAACCGAGCGTATCGCCCAGCTCATAGCGCTCGGACAGCAGTCTGGGGGTCGTCATCGGTGCCGATTCCTGGAAGGTGTCATGGATCGAGTCATCATGCCGGTCCTTGCCGCCCCTCGGGTGTCGCTCCGACCGGGGGAGCGCCGGGGGGCCGGTTGTACGGGTTCACCGGACCTCCCCTGCGACGGTCATCGAGACGAACGGCTCTCCCACCGCCGCCGGACCGGCGAGGACGGCCTCCTGGCCCGTCACCGTACCTGCGGGTGCCCCCATGGGCGTCGGGTTCGGCGGTGTGGGATCCGACTCGAACAGCGTGGGGACAACGAAGACGGCCAGTGCGAGGGCAGCCAGCGTCAGCAACAGGAACAGCACGAGCAGCAAGGATCGGTTCGGCCCGGCGGCCGGCTGCAGCTTCAGCTGCTCGGCCGGCGGGGCCGCCACGCGGGCGGGCATGGGTGTCGACACGGCGTGCAGCGGATCCCGCAGTGGGCCCGAGGTGGGCGTCGACACCGGAGCGGGCGCCGCCTGAGGGGTACCGGCCGGCGTCGACGACGGGACCGGCGTCGGGGTCGAGGCCGGGGTGGCGCCGGAGGTGCGGGAGGGTGTGGAACCAGGCGCCGGGATGGGGGTGCCCCAGGGCCCGGAGCCCAGGGCGGCACCGGAGCCGGGAGCCGAGGTGGCACCGGACAGCGGGGTCCGGGTCGGGCCGGACTCCGGCGTGGTGATTCCGCTAGACGATCTCGGATCGCCAGGCCTGCGCGCGTCCCTGCCCGCCTTCTGCGCCCGCCGCTCGTCCTTCCTGTCCCGGCGGTGCTCGATCCGCTCTCCGTCGGGGGACCGCTCGATCGCAGGCGCTCCCGGGGCCGGCGTTGCGGAGCCGGCAGCCTCGTCGGCGGCGAGCACCCGCGACGGGCGTGGCAGCGGCTCGCCCCGGCGGACCGCCGCGACGGCGGAGGCGAACTCGCCACCGTCGGCGTAGCGCTGGTCAGGGTTCTTGACCAGCACCGCGTCGATGAGTTCGCGCGCGGCGGCCGGGATGCTCCCGGGCAACGGCGGCGGCTCGTCACGCACCTGCATCATCGCGATCGCCACCGCGTTGTCGCCACGGAACGGGCGGTGCCCCACGAGGCACTCGTAACCGACGATGCCGAGCGAGTAGACGTCGCCGGCGGGACCGGCCTCACCGCCGCTGGCCTGCTCCGGCGCGATGTAGTGCGCCGTACCCATGACCATCCCCGTCTGGGTCACCGGCACGGCGTCCGCCGCTTTCGCGATCCCGAAGTCGGTCAGCTTCACGACCCCGTCGTTGCGGATGAGGATGTTGCCGGGCTTGACGTCGCGGTGCACGTAACCCCGATCGTGCGCGGCCTGGAGTGCGCGCGCGGCCTGCTCGACGATGCGCAGCGTCTCGTCGGCCTCGATCGGCCCGCGGCTGATCCGGCTCGACAGCGGCTCGCCGCGAACCAGCTCCATCACCAGGTAGGCGGTGCGGCCGCCGCCGACCGGGCCGTCGTCCTCGCCGTAGTCGTGCACCAGCGCGATGCCCGGGTGGTCCAGCGACGCGACCGTGCGAGCCTCGATCCGGAACCGGTGCAGGAACTCCGGGTCGTCGGACAGCTCGGGGCGCAGGACCTTGACCGCGACGCTGCGGCCCAGCCGGGTGTCCGAGGCCTCCCAGACCTCGCCCATCCCGCCGACGGCGATGCGACGGTCGAGCTGGTAGCGATCGGCGATGCGCTGACCGGCGGCGAGGACCGTCATGACGCCGCCGCCGCGGGAGGGAGTATGCCGGCGGTCATCGGGCGGCCCGCAGGGCCTCGGCGATGACCGCCCTGCCGATCGGGGCCGCCACCGAGCCGCCGGTGGCCTCCAGCGAACGGTTGCCGCCGTCCTCGACCAGCACCGCGACGGCCACCACCGGGTTGGTCGCCGGTGCGAAGGCCACGTACCAGGCGTGCGGCGGGGTGTTCTTCGGGTCGTTGCCGTGCTCGGCGGTCCCGGTCTTGGACGCGATCTGGACGCCGGTGATCTTCCCGCCGCCCTGGGTCCGGTTCTCCGAGCCGATCATCAGGTCCGTGAGCGTCGCGGCGACCCCGGGTGGGACGGCCTGGCCGAGCCGGTCCTGTGACGTGGTGTCGATGGTGTCCAGCTCGGGGCCCTGGATCTCCTTGACCAGGTGCGGTGCCATCAGCTGACCGCGGTTGGCGATCGCGGCCACCATCATCGCGTTCTGCATCGGGGTGACCCGCACGTCGCGCTGGCCGATGCCGGACTGCTGCAGGGCGGCGGTGTCCGGGATGTCGCCGAGGGAGGACGGGACCACCCGCATCGGCACCGAGACGTCCGACGACCCGATACCGAAGGCCTCAGCCTGCTTGCGCAGCGTGTCCTCGCCCAGGCTCGCCGCCATCTCGGCGAACGCCGTGTTGCACGATCGGGCCAGCGCCTCCCGCAGGGACGCCGTCGACGACGTCCCGCACGCCGTGCCGGCGAAGTTCTCCAGCCTCGTGTTGGTGCCGGTCAGCGTGATGTTCGGGGCCGCGGTGAGCTGGCTGTCGGGGGTGAAGCCGTTCTGCAGCGCCGCGGCGGTGTCGACGAGCTTGAACGTCGATCCGGGCGGGTAGGTCTCCGAGATCGCTCGGTTGGTCAGCACCGGCGGGTCGGCGTCGTTGTACTCCGCCCACGCCTTCTGCTGGGTCTCCGTGTTGTGGCTGGCCAGCGGGTTCGGGTCGAACGACGGGGTCGACACCATGGCCAGGATCTCGCCGGTCTGGGGCTGGAGCGCGACCACGGAACCGGTGAAGTCCTTGTCCGTCATCGCCTGGTAGGCCCGCTTCTGCACGGACGGCTCGATCGTCAGCACGACGTTCCCGCCGCTGGGGTCCCGGCCGGTGATCAGGTCCGACAGCCGGCGGCCGAACAACCGGTCGTCGCTGCCGTTGAGCACCGAGTCCTGGGCGCGTTCGACGCCGCTGGAGCTGTAGATCACCGAGAAGTATCCGGTCAGCGAGGCGTAGGCCGGGCCGTCGGGGTACTGCCGCTGAAAGCGCAACCGGTCGTCGGTCTCCACGCTGCGGGCCAGCACCTGGCCCTCGGCGCTGATCTGCCCGCGCTTGCGGGCGTACTCGGCGAGCAGCACGCGCTGGTTGCGCGGGTCGGTGCGGTAGTCACCGGCCTTGACCACCTGCACGTAGGTGAGGTTCCCGAGCAGCAGCACGATCATCGCCATCACCGCGATGGCGATCCGGCGGACGGGAGTGTTCATGGACGCTGCACCAACTCGGTGTTCGCCTCCGCGATCGGGGGCTGCGGTTGCGGAGGCCGCCGCGGCAGCGGCGCGCGGGCCGCGTTGGAGATCCTCAGCAGCAGCGCGACGAGCGCGTAGTTGGCGACCAGCGACGAACCGCCGTAGGACAGGAAAGGCAATGTGAGCCCGGTCAGCGGGATCAGCTTGGTGACCCCGCCGATGACCACGAAGATCTGCAGTGCGACGGCGAAGGAAAGCCCGGTGGCCAGCAGCTTGCCGAAGCTGTCGCGCACCGCGAGCGCGCTGCGCAGCCCGCGGGTGACCAGCACCAGGTAGATCACGAGCACGGCAGCCAGGCCGATCAGGCCGAGCTCCTCGCCGAGCGAGGACCACATGAAGTCGCTCTCGGCGAAGGGCACCAGGTCCGGGCGACCGGCACCGAGACCGGTGCCGCCGACCCCGCCGGTGCCGAGACCGAACAGCGCCTGGCCGATCTGGTAACCCGAGCCGTTGAAGTCGCTGAACGGGTCCAGCCAGATGTGTACCCGCACCCGGACGTGGTTGAACAGCTGGTAGGCGATCACGCCGCCGCCGACGAAGAAGCTCAGCCCGATCAGCATCCAGGACACGCGCTCGGTCGCGACGTAGAGCAGCACCAGCACGATGCCGAAGAACAGCAGCGAGGTGCCCAGGTCGCGCTCGAGAACGAGCACCCCGACCGAGAGGCCCCAGGCCACCAGCAGCGGGGCCAGGTCGCGGGCCCGGGGCAGCTCCATCCCCAGGAAGCGCCGGCCCGCGGTGCTGAACAGGTCGCGCTTCTGCACCAGGAAACCGGCGAAGAAGACGATCAGCAGGATCTTGGCGAACTCACCCGGCTGGATGGACAGGATGCCCAGCCGCAGCCAGATCTTCGCGCCGTTCACCTCGGACAGCGACGAGGGCAGCAGACCCGGCAGGGCCAGCAGGAACAGTCCGACGAAACCCGCGGTGTAGGTGTAACGCGCGAGCGTGCGGTGGTCGTGGACGGCCCAGAGCACACCGATGAACAGCGCGATCCCGATCGTCGTCCAGGCGACCTGACGGACGATCAGCAGGGTCGGCGCCTCCGATCCGAGCAATGCCGCCCGGTCGGTCCTGGCCAGGTCCAGACGGTGGATCATTACCAGACCCAGGCCGTTGAGCAGCGCGACCGAGGGCAGGATCAGCGGGTCGGCGTAGGGCGCGAACCGGCGGACGGCCAGGTGGCCGACCGTGAACAGGGCCATATAGGCGGCGCCGAGGTAGAGCAGCGAGCGGGTCAGCTGCTGCTCCTGGTTCGCCTCGACCAGCGCCAGCGCGCCGGTGACCAGCACCGCGGCGAAGGCCAGCAGCAGCAGTTCGATACCCCGCCCCGTCGGCAACGGGGGAGCGGTGGGCTTGTCCGGCGTCTGGCCGTCGAGCCCTTTCGGGTGGTCGGCCACCGTCATCAGCTCGCCGACCGGCAGGTCGTCCCCGGCTCCGGCGGAACCGTCTGCAGAGGGGTGGTCTCGGCCTGTGACGGCTGTGGCGCCCCCGGCACGATGAGTGCGGGGTCGGTCGGCGCCGGGGCAACGATCGGCTGCGGGGTCACGGGCGGGCACGGCGCCAGCATCCGGTCGCGCAGCCGCTGCACCGTGCTCCGGGCGCTGGCCAGCCCGTCGGAGGCGACGATGCCGTCGCGCACCTGGCTGCGGGCGTCCTCGGGCAGGTCGGTGAGTGCGATGTCGGACTGCTCCTCGATCTCCTGCAGCGGGATGCCGAGCACGCTGCCGCGGACGCCCTGGAAGATCGTCACCCGGTCGTCGGCCACGCCCACGTAGTACTGCTGCATCACCCACATGCGGGCCAGCCAGCCCGCGCCGATCAGCACGGCCAGGACGGCCACGACCCCGAGGACGAGCCGCCACCGCGACCGCCCGCGTCGGGTCGGGGCCTGCGGCGGGGACTCGATCCGGCGCGGTGCGGCCCGGGGCAGGGTGGTCGCCGACGCCCGGGCCGCGGCTGAGTCGGGCCCGGGCCGGCCGTCGTCGCTGCCGTCACCGGCGGCGCCCCCGACGATCGGGGCGTCCTCGCCGTACTCGATGTCGACGACGTCGGCGACGATGCAGGTGATGTTGTCCGGGCCGCCGCCGCGCAGCGCCAGCTCGATGAGCCGGTCGGCGCACTCCCGCGGATCGGTGTACTCGCGCAGCGTCTCGGCCAGCGTCTCGTCACTGACCGGGCCGGACAGCCCGTCCGAGCAGAGCAGGTAGCGGTCGCCCGCCCGGGCCTCCCGGATGGTCAGCGAGGGGTCGACGTCCTGACCCGTGATCGCGCGCAGCAGCAGTGAACGCTGCGGGTGTGTGTGCGCCTCCTCCTCGGTGATCCGGCCCTCGTCGATGAGCGACTGGACGAACGTGTCGTCCTTGGTGATCTGGGTGAACTGGCCGTCGCGCAGCTGGTAGGCCCGCGAGTCGCCGACGTGCACCAGGCCCAGCCGTTTGCCGGCGAACAGGATGGCGGTGAGCGTGGTGCCCATGCCCTCCAGGTCGGGGGCCTCGGCGACGTGCCGGGTGATCGCCGCGTTGCCCTGGAAGGTCGCGTCGCGCAGTTCGGCGAGCAGGTCGTCGCCCGGGTCGTCCTCGTCGAGCGGGGCCAGCGCCGAGATCACCAGTGAGGACGCGACCTCGCCCGCGGCGTGGCCGCCCATCCCGTCGGCGAGTGCGAGCAGCCGCGGGCCGGCGTACACGGCGTCCTGGTTGTTCTGACGGACGAGCCCGCGGTCGCTGCGGGCCGAGTAGCGCAGGACCAGCGTCATGTCTCGACTCCGCGTGCACCGTCGGTTCGACGCTGGATGCGGGCCGCAGCGCTGATGGCTCGACCCTGCACACAGGTCTCGCAAACACGGCCCGGCCCGGCGTTCGGGTAGGTGGGTCGCAGGCTCATGAGCGCAGCTCGATCACCGTCTTGCCGATACGGACCGGGACCCCCAGGGGGACCCGGGTGGGTCCGGTGACCTTAGCCCGATCCAGATATGTGCCGTTTGTCGACCCGAGGTCCTCGACGTACCACTCCTCACCCTGCTGCGAGATCCGCGCGTGCCGGGTGGAGGCGTAGTCGTCGTCGAGTTTGAGGGTCGAGTCGTCGGCCCGGCCGATCAGGATCGGCCGGGAGTCGAGCGAGATCCGGCTGCCCGCCAGCGGGCCCTGGGTGACCAGGAGCTGGCGAGCCGTCCGGCTACGTCCCGGCCGGGCCGTGGCCCGGCCGCCCGGAAGGATCGCCCGCAGTCCCGAGGCGGCGTACAGGTCGGAACGCACGACTCGGAGCGCGACCAGCACGAACAACCAGAGGAGGGCTAGAAAGCCCGCCCTGGTCAGCTGCAGCACCAACTCCGGCACTCGTCGTGGACTCCGCTCTCGGTAGCTCTGGATCAGGTGACGCCGACCGGGCGATCAGGCCTGGATCCGGAAGACCAGACTCGAATGCCCGACCCGGATCACGTCACCGTCGGTGAGCTGCCAGGTCTGTACCTGGTTGCCGTTCACCGTCGTACCGTTCGTCGACCCCAGGTCGGACAGCGTCGCGGTCTGGCCGTCCCAGCTGATCTCCAGGTGGCGGCGCGAGACCCCGGTGTCCGGGAGCCGGAAGTTGGAGTCCTGCCCGCGGCCCACGACGTGGGTACCCTCGGTCAGCTGGTAGCTGCGGCCGGAGCCGTCGTCGATGCTGATCGACGCGGTGAGGTTCTGCTGGCCGTAACCGCCCCAGCCCTGCTGCTGACCGTAGCCCTGCTGACCGTAGCCCTGCTGGTCGTAGCCGGCCTCGTAGCCCTGGTCGTACTGCTGCTGACCGTAGCCCTGCTGGTCGTAGCCGGGCGCGTACCCCTGCTGCCCGTAACCACCCTGCTGGCCGTAGCCCTGCTGATCGTAGCCGGGCGCGTACCCCTGGCCCTGCTGCTGACCGTAGCCGCCCTGCTGGTAGCCCTGGGCGCCCGGCTGGCCGTAGCCCTGCTGGCCGTAGCCGCCCTGCTGGCCGTAGCCAGCCTGCTGGTCGTAGCCGCCCTGCTGGTGGCCCTGCTGGCCGTAGCCCTGCTGGTCGTAGCCGCCCTGCTGGTCGTAGCCCGGGTGGGCGCCCGGCTGGCCGTAGACCTGCTGGTCGTACTGCTGGTCGTAGCCGTCGTGGCCGCGCGACTCACCACGGTCGTACCCGGCGGCGGGCGGGGCATACGTCTGCTGCCCGTATCCGCCGGGCGCGCCCCGGTCGTAGCCGTACTGCCCGTTCTCCTCGGGGTGGCCCGGTTGCTGGCTCATGGGTGCTTCTCCTGCGTTGCGTGCTCTGGTGGGGTCCCGACGGGAAGCGTCGGGGTCCACGGACGAGCGGGTGCGGAACTGTCCCGTGTGCAGCGCCTCGGAGCGCTCCAGAAAGACTACGACGTCGCCGTAGGTGTCCCATCCCTGGTCGGCGAGTTGTTCGGTGACGTAGCCGGACAGCGACTGCTCGATCTGGTCCGTGTCACCGGCCATGCGTTCGAGATCGGTGGGGCTGAGCTGGACGGTGTAGCGGTTGGGAGCCAGCAGGCGCCCCCCCGCGAGCGGCTCGATGTGGTCCTCGGCTTCCCTGAGCAGCGCTTGTGCGACTTCCTGGGGAACGACGCTGCCTCCGAAGACCCGCGCGAAGGCATCTCCGACCATCCCTTGGAGACGGCGTTCGAATCGCCCTACGCGGCCCAACCGATCTTCCTCCGTTCGCATCGGCGTGTTACCGGCAGACCCGATCGTATCTGTGCTAGCCAGCCCTTTGGGGACACCCGACACGGGACCCCTCGCGCGGGCCCTTCCGGGGGGCGTGCTAGCTTTCCTCCCGTCAGGGCGAGTGGCGGAATGGCAGACGCGCACGGTTCAGGTCCGTGTGTCCGAAAGGACGTGAGGGTTCAACTCCCTCCTCGCCCACAACATCTCCTCTTCACCGGGCCGGGGTCATCGGTCCCGCACCGCGGGCCGTTCCGGATGGTCGGCCAGTACCAGTAGATCGGCCTCACCGGACGGGTCTCGTTCGTGGTCGTACCGTTCGAAGGCCGTTACCGTCCAGCGCTCGTGATCGTCCATTCGGCGCGCGAGTGCCGCGGAGGTCATCCGCAGGTGCACGGCGAGGTCCAGCGGCAGCCCGCGGCCGAGCAGCAGTGCACCGGCAAGCAGCACGACGCCGTCACCGGCCAGCTCGCGGTAGTCGTCGCGGTAGGCCCGGTCCCGGTCGGCGTTCCAGAGCCGGGGCAGCACCCGGCCGGAGCCGCCCGGCCCCGCGGGGTCGAGCACCTCGCGGCGCAGCGCGCCCGCGTCGAGCCAGCCGTCGAGGAACATGTCGACGTCGGTGCGGCCGTACTCGAGCCGGACGGAGGCCGGGCGGAGGAAATCGGCCGCGGACACCAGCACGACGTCGCGTCCGCGCAGGCGCAGCAACGTCGCGGCCTCGCCGGCCAGTGCCTGGGGTGCAGTCGGCGGTGCGCCGTCGACTACCACCCGGACCCGCTGCCCGGGCCGGGCGGCGACGAGGTCGGCGATCTGTTCGGCCAGCGCGGCCGGGGTGGTGGGCGTGATCCGCATCCCGCCGTTCTTCCCTACTGCCGGTAGTTCTCCACGACGTCGACCGGCCGCTCCTGTGCGGCGTCGGCGTCCAGGTCCGCACGGCGGCGGGCGTCCCGCTGGCGCAACTCCTGGTCGTCCATCGTGCGGCTCCTCTGCGTGGCTCCCCGGTTCCGTATCGCGCACAACGCCCGATCGGAGGGTGCGCGTCCCGCACGGGTGCTCAAGACTGTGATCCGTGGCACTCGAGCAGCGCAGCTCCGGGGGATCGATCCTACGGGCGCTCCGGGTCGTCGAGGCCGTCGCGGCGGCGGGCGACGGGGTCACGGCGAAGGCGATCGCCCGTCGGCTCGGCCGCCCGTTGCCCACCATCTACCGGGTGCTCGGCATCCTCGTCGAGGAGGGCTATCTCGTCCGGTTGCACGACGTGCGCGGTTACGGCCTCGGGTACCGCATCGCCGAGCTTCACCGCGACCTGACCGAGCAGGTGGTGCCTCCGAGCGCGGTGCGGATGATCCTGCAGGAGGTGCACGGCGGGGCCCGGGCGGCGACCTATCTCGCCGTGTTCCGTGACGTCGACGTGGTGGTCGCACACCTGGACCACTGCACCGATCACCCCGGCCCGCACGGGATGCGCGTCGGCGAACCCACCCCGTCGCACGCGACCGCGGGCGGGAAGGTGCTGCTCGCCGGCCTCGAACCCACCCGGCTCGGTGAGCTGCTCGCGCACTCGGGCCTACCGCGGCTCACCCCGCGCACAGTCGCCGACCGCAGGGCGCTCGACCGCGAGCTGATGCGGGTGCGCTCGGCGGGGGCCGCGGTGGAGGTGGAGGAGTACCAGCGCGGGGTGGCGGGCATCGCCGTTCCCGTGCGCGGACCCGGCGGTGAGGTGGCCGGGGCGCTCGGGGTGTCGGTCAGCCGCGCCGAGTTCGCCGCGCGGCGCTGGGAGCTCGAGCACGCGGTGCGCAACGGGGCGGGGCGGGTGGCGCGGTCGATCGTCGTGCTGCCGGGGGCCGCGGCGCAGTCCTGAGCGACGGCCGGCCGCTGGGCCCTACCCTCCGGCCGTGGAGCAAACCGTGCGGTACGACCTCGCCGATCACGTCGCGACGATCACCTACGACCGGCCCGGGAAGCTGAACGCGATCGACGGCGCGATGCGCGATCAGATCAACGCGGCGTTCACCCGGTTCCGCGAGGACGACGACGCGTGGGTGGCCATCGTGACCGGCAGCGGGCGCGCGTTCTGCGTCGGCGCCGACCTGCGCTCCGAGACCGGCAGCGCTGCCGGTGACTTTGCGGGGAGCTTCTGGGAGCGGCCCACGGTGAACTCCTTCGAGAGCGGCTGGGAGATCAACAAACCGGTGATCGCCGCGGTGAACGGGCACTGTCTCGGCTACGGATTGACGCTGGTCACGTGGTGTGACTTCGTGATCGCGAGCGAGCGGGCCACCTTCGGATTCCCCGAGGTCACGGTGGGGATACCGACAATCGTGGGGGCGATCCGGCTGCCTCAGAAGATCAACTGGCAGTACGCGATGGAGCTGTTGCTCACCGGTGAACGGATCGATGCCGCGCGGGCGAAGGAGATAGGCCTGGCCGGGTGGGTGGTGCCGCACGACGCACTGCTCGACGAGGCGCGCTCGCTCGCCGCCCGGCTGGTGCGCGCGGCGCCGCTGGCCGCCCGGGCCACCAAGGAGGTGGCGGTCCGGGCGCCCGGGCTCGGCGCGGTCGACGCGATCCGGTTCGGCGAGACGATGCGTCGGGTCGCCGCGGCCACCGAGGACGCCGCCGAGGGTGCCGCGGCGTTCCAGGAGCGGCGCGACCCGGTGTGGCGGGGACGCTGACCCGGGTTCGTCGCCGCCCCGCTGGGCCCGCCGGTTGCGGCCCGTCAGCCGTATCGCGCGGGATACCGTGACTCGCGCGCGGGGTTACCGCGACTCGCGGGTCAGCGGATGACCTCGGCGAGACGGTCGAGTTCCCGCAGCGTGGCATCGGTGCCCCGGTCGTCGTCGCCGCCGTGGTCGGCCAGCTCGAACAGCACCCGGTCCACCCCGGCCGCGGCGTAGGACTCCAGCGCTTCCCGCTTGGGCGCGGCGCCGTAGATCGTCACCGGAAGGTGGCCGCGTCCGGCGTCCGCCGCCCGCTGCTGCAGTTCGGCGATCCGCTTGCCGAACTCGTCGAGACCGGACAGCGGCACACGTAGCGGGATCCAGCCGTCGCCGTGCGAGAGCACCCGGTCTAGCACGGTCGGCCCGCCGCCGCCGATGAGCACCGGCGGTACCCGGACCGGCTTGGGGAACGACCAGAGCGGATCGAAGTCGACGAACGTGCCGTGGAACTCCGGCTCGTCGGAGGTCCAGATGGTCTTCAGCGCGGCGATGTGCTCGAGCATCCGCGCGGTCCGGGTTCCGGGGTCGACGCCGTGGTTGGCCATCTCCTCGCGGTTCCAGCCCGGCCCGACGCCGAACTCGAAGCGCCCACCCGCGATCCGGTCGACGCTGGCGACCTGCTTGGCCAGCACGATCGGATCGTGCTGGTTGACCAGCGACACCGCGGTGCCCAGCGTGATCCGTTCGGTCACGGCCGCCATCGCGCCGAGCGCGACGAACGGGTCGTAGGTGTGCGCGTAGCGCCGGGGCAGCTCGCCCCCGCCGGGCCACGGCGACTCCCGGCTCGCCGGGATGTGGGTGTGCTCGGTGAGGAACAGCGAACCGAAGCCGCGCTCCTCCACCGCCTGGGCCAGTGTGAGCGGCTCGATGCCGTAGTCGGTCAGGAAGGTGACGACGCCGTTGTCCACACCGGAAGCCTGCCAGCAGCCGGAAACATCGCCAGCGCGACCTCCGTCACGGCGATAGGTTCGCGAGCATGCATGCGCGCACCGAACCCCCGTTCCGGGCCGACCACGTCGGCAGCCTGCTCCGGCCGCCCGCGCTGCTGGCCGCGCGCGGGGAGCAGGCCGCCGGCACACTGGACGCCGCCGGGCTGCGCGCGGCCGAGGACGCGGCGATCCGCGAGATCGTCGCGGTGCAGGAGGACATCGGGCTGCGGGCAGCGACGGACGGCGAGTTCCGCCGCACGTCCTGGCACATGGACTTCATCTACCAGCTCGGCGGCATCACGAAGACCGACGAGCGGATCCGGGTCACGATGCGCAACGCGTCCGGCGAGGGGGAGTTCACCTCGGCCGGGCTCGCGGTGCGGGACCGGGTCCGTCTCTCCCACCCGATCTTCGCCGACGACTTCCGGTTCCTCTCCGACGTCGCCACCACCGCGGTGCCGAAGCTGACCATCCCGTCGCCGAGCATGGTCCACTACCGCGGCGGCACCGCGGCCGTGGATCAGCAGGTCTACCCCGACATCGAGGAGTTCTGGACCGACCTCTCGGCGGCCTACGCCGACGAGGTGCGCGCGCTCGGTGAACTGGGCTGCCGCTACCTCCAGCTTGACGACACCAGCCTGGCCTACCTCAACGACCCGGCCCAGCGTGCCGAGATGGCGGCCAAGGGCGAGGACGCCGACCACCAGCACCTGCGCTACATCCGCCAGATCAACGCCGCGATCGCCGACCGGCCTGCGGACATGAAGGTCACCACGCACATGTGCCGGGGCAACTTCCGCTCGTCCTGGGCGGCGGAGGGCGGCTACGACTTCGTCGCCGAGGCTCTGTTCGGCGAGCTGGCGGTCGACGGCTTCTTCTGCGAGTTCGACGACGAGCGCTCCGGCGGATTCGCCCCGCTGCGGTTCGTCCCACCGGGCAAGCAGGTCGTGCTCGGGTTGGTCACGACCAAGAGCGGGCAGCTCGAGGAGGCCGACGCCCTCAAGCGGCGTATCGACGAGGCGGCGAAGTACGTGCCGCTGGAGCAGCTGTGCCTGTCGCCGCAGTGCGGGTTCTCCTCGACCGTGGAGGGCAACACGCTCAGCTTCGACGAGCAGGTGGCCAAGCTCCGGCTCATCGTGCAGGTCGCCGAGGATGTATGGGGCTGATCCGGCATCAGCACCGGCCCACCCCCGGCTCGACCAGCCCGGCCTCGTAGGCCAGTACGACGGCCTGCACGCGGTCGCGCAACCCGAGCTTGCCGAAGGTGGGTCAGGTGCGTCTTCACGGTGGCCTCGCTGACATGCAGCTCGTGGCGGCGTGGGCGCTCACGACCGGGCTGACGGACGCCGGGCGCCGCGGCTAGCCTGCGCCGATGGACGAGGGACCGCGCGGGTGGGGCATCCCGCTGTACGAGCGGGTGCTCGCCGACGTTCGGCCCGGTGCCGCCCTGCTCGACGTGGGATGCGGGACGGGCACCTTCGCTCGGCTGGCCGCCGACCGCGGCGTGCGGGTGGCGGGTCTGGACACCGACCGCCGCTCCGTCGCGGCCGCCGCCGAGCACGTGCCGGAGGGTGAGTTCCGGGTGGGGGACGCCCACGACCTGGGATGGTCCGACGCGGCGTTCGACGTCGTGGCGGCGGTCCAGGTGCTCGCCCACGTGACGAACCCGCTGAAGGTGCTCCGGGAGGCCACCCGCGTGGTGGGCCGGGACGGCAGCGTCGTCGTCACGGTGTGGGGCCGGGAGTCCGAGTGCGACGTCCGCGTCTTCGGCGACGCCCTGGCCGGGTTCCTGCCACCCCGCTCGGCCCGGCGCGCCCCCGCCGGCGGACCGCCGCTGACCGAACCCGACCGGCTGCGCAAGATGGTCGGTCTCGCGGGGCTGGAGGTGACGGCCGTCGACGAGGTGACCTGCGCGTTCCGCTACCCCGACGACGACGCGCTGCTGGGACCGCTGCTCGCGTCCGACATCGGCCGCGCTGCGGTGCAACGGGCCGGTCCGTCCGCCGTGCGGAAGGCGGCGCTCGACGGCCTGGCCCGATACCGCGCGCCGGACGGCGGTTACCGGCTCGACAACCTGTTCCGCTGCCTCACCGCGCGCGTCCCCTGAACCGCCCCCGGGCTGCGTCAAGTCTCCACAACGCGCCCTGTAAGAGGCGCCCGGGTGCGTCAAGGCTCCACAACGCGGTGTGGGCAGGCGCGCGGGTGCGTCAAGGCTCCACAACGCAGGGTGGACGGGCCCTGGAGCGCGTTATGACTCCATGACGGGGGGAGGGAGGAGGTCGGCTAGCTCCGGGAACGAGGTCACGGTGAGGTCGGCGTGCGGGTCGGTGGCGGGCAGGGCGATCATGCCGCCGTGCTCGTCGGGGCGGTGCACGTACGCCGTGCGCAGTCCGCGGGCCCGGGCCGCGGCGAGATCGTCGGCGTGGGCGGCCACCAGCATCACCTGCTCCGGGGCCAGGCCGAGCAGCCGCGGGGCGGCGTCGTAGACCTCCGGGTCCGGCTTGTAGTGCCCGACCAGTTCCGCGGACAGGATGACGTCCCAGGGCAGCCCGGCGCGCTTGGCCATGTTCACGAGCAGCGCGACGTTGCCGTTGGAGAAGGTGCCGATCACGCGGTCGCGCTTGAGCCGGGTGAGCCCGTCCACGGCGTCCCTGCCACGGGTCGAGCCGGTGCCAGGACCGGACGAGTTCGGCGCGCACCGGCTCGGGCACGTCGGCGACGCCGAACTCCACCAGCAACTCGTCCAGCGACGCCCGGTGCAGCCCGTCGAGGTTCGTCCAGGGCTGCTCACCCCGGCGCACCCGATCCATCGACGGCATGTAGCGGCCGCGCCAGGCGTCGGCGAACGCCTCCGGATCGACACCGCGGCCGGCCCGGTCGCCGAGCAACGCGCGCACGTCGCGGGCGACCCCCGACCGCCAGTCGACCACCGTCCCGAACACGTCGAACACCAGCGCGCGCACGTCGCGGAGCCCCGGCGGAGCTGCCATGGATGTGGTCACCCGCCAGACCCTAGCCAGCGCACGCACCGAGCGGCCCCGGTGATGATCGCCGAGGCCGCTCCCGCCTCACCGTCAGGGCGTGGTGGCCGCCCCCGCTGCGTACCTGCTTGCCAGCAGGCTCTTGCAGTACTCCCCGTTGGTCTCGATCCCGACCCGCTGCAGGCGCGCCCGGCGCAGGTGCAGTGGCACCTGCTCGGACGTGACCCGGCTGCCGTCGGCGTGCACGAGCAACGGGGCGTCGTCGCCGTGCGCGAGCCCCAGCGCCGCCCGCCGCTCCCGGAGCCGGTCCAGGTCGGGCGATGGCGGTACCTCGCCGAGGGTGAGCTCGGCCAGCTCCTCCGGGCCCATTCCGGTGTCGACCAGCGGCCGGGCGACCCGGTCCTGGCCGGCCAGTGCGGCCTTGGTGAGGAACTGGGCCCGCAGCGCGTCCAGCTCCGCCACGGCCTCGCCGGCGAACGACCCGACGAACCCGGAGCGCGCCGCCACCCCGCCGTTGATCTCGGTGGAGGCGTGGTGGTCGGCCAGCGTCACCTCCGCACGCGTCACCTCCGGGACCGCCGACACCGCGTCATAGGCGTCGGCGACCATCAGGAACGAGAAGTTCGGCGCGCAGAAGAACGTCGGCAGCCGCAGCCGGATCGTGGCCACCCCGTCGGCCGAGACGGTGCACGCCTCGACGAAGTCGAGGTCCGTGATGGGCTCGTCCAGCTCCGGGTCGAGCACCGTCTCCAACGCCGCCCAGACCGCGGGCGGTATGCCCGGGGGGGCCTCGATCATGCCTTGACCCCGGCTGTGTCCTTGACCAGTTCCTCGCCCGGCTGCATCGGCTCGTCGGCCGTGGTCGGCAGCTGGCACTCCGCGGGAACCTCGATGTCGTACAGCTTGGCGGCGTTCAGCCCGAGGATCTTCTTCTTGCTGGCCGTGGTCAGGCGCGGGTAGTCGGCGTACTGGTCGTCATCGGGCATCTGCCAGTCGACCAGGCCTTCGACCTGCCACTTCGGCTCCCAGATGCCGTAGTCGCTGCCGAAGGTCATCTTGTCCTCGCCGACCCAGAACAGCAGCTCGCCCATGACCTTGGCGAAGAACTTCGGCCGGGCGTGCATCAGCCCGCCGATGACCACCGACAGGCCCGCGTAGACATTGGGCTCCTGCACCGCCATGAAGCAGAAGTCCTCGATACGCGGCAGGCCGACGTGCTCGACGATGAAGTTCAGGTCCGAGAAGTCGGTCGCTGCGTGGTCGACGTCGGCGACGTCGAAGGCGTCCTTGTCCAGCGGCCAGATCGTGGGGCCCTTGTGGACGTGGACGTTCTTGATCCCCAGCTCCTGGCACTTCTCCAGGTACTTGTAGGACTCCGGGTCGGTGAGCTTCCAGCCGCGGGAGCTGTCGTTCCACTCCGCGGTGTAGAGCTTGACGCCCTTGAGGTTGTACCGCTTGGCGTCCTCCTCGAGCTGCTTCATCCCGGCGTCGCCGTCACGCGGGTCCCAGCGGCCGTTGGTGATGAACCTGCCCGGGTACTTCTCGGTGAGCAGGTTGTTGCGCTCGGCGGTGTTGAAGCCTTCGGTGTACCAGTGCTTCAGGTAGGTCGACTGGAAGATCGCGACGTCGACGTGGCCCTCCTCGAAGACGTCGCGCATGAGGTCTTCCTCGGAGTACTTCAGGTACTTCTCGTAGTCCCACTGGGTCTCGGGCGGGCCGAGCTGGTGGTAGCCGTAGAAGCAGTCGATCCAACCCTTCGCCAGGTTCTCGCGCCCCGGTACCCAGTTCTCCCGGCTGGCGTCCCAATAGTGCATATGCGAGTCGACGATGAAGTACTTCTCGCCATCCTTCTCGTACATGGTGGTGGTGCCTCCGCGTCAGCGTCGTTGCAGGACAGGTGGGGTCGAGGCGGTCAGGGGACGAGAATCGCGCGGCCGCGGACGCGACCGGCGTCGAGATCGTGAATGGCGTCGAGGGCGGCGTCGAGCGGGTACTGCTTGGTGTGCAGCGTGACCTTGCCCGCCTGCGCCAGGACCATCAGTTCGGCGAGGTCGTTGTAGGTGCCGACGATGTTGCCGATGACGTTCTTCTCCCCGGCGACGAAGTCCAGCGTCGGTGCGGAGAACTGGCCGCCGTAGCCGATGACGAACTGGTAGCCGTCCGGCCCGGTCATCTGCCAGGCGTCGTTCTCGGCGCCCTGCTCGGCCACGAAGTCGAACACGACGTTCGCGCCCTCGCCGCCGGTGAGGTCCTTGACCGCGTCGATGTGGGTTCCGTCGGCGAGGACCGTCTCGTCGGCGCCGATCTGCTTGGCCAGCGCCAGGGCGTCGGGGTTCCTGTCGACCACGACGATGCGGGTCGCGGTGAGCGCGGCCAGGCACTGGATGCCGATGTGGCCCAGCCCGCCTGCGCCCTGCACCACGGCCGTGGTGCCCGGGTACAGCAGCGGGATGGACTTTCGCACCGCGTGGTAGGCGGTGATGCCGGCGTCGGCCAGCGCAGCGACGTCGGCGGGGTTGGTGTCCGGGTTCAGCTTGACGCAGGACCGCGCGCTGGTGCGCAGGTACTCCGCCATGCCGCCGTCGTTGTTGGACAGCCCGGGGAAGAACGCGTTGTTGCACTGCATGTCCTTGCCCGCGCGGCAGGCGCGGCACAGCCCGCAGCTCGGCTGCGGGTGCAGGATCACGGTGTCGCCGGGGGCCACGTTGGTGACTCCCTCGCCGACCTCGTGCACCCAGCCGGCGTTCTCGTGCCCGATGACGTACGGCAGCTCGGGGCCCATGGCCTCGGCCCATTGGCCCTCGAGGATGTGCAGGTCGGTGCGGCACACCCCGGCTCCACCGACCTTGACGATCACGTCGAACGGACTGGTGATCTTCGGTTCGGGTATGTCGTCGATCTTCGGATCGGCGTGGTACTCGTGCACGCGGACGGCTTTCACGCCCGCACCTCCTCGGTCTCGGCGGAACGCGCGCGCAGCGGCGTTGCTCGCGGGATCACTGGTCCGATCCCAATCCGAGGTGGTGGCAGTCACAAGGGGGTGGATTCCACCCAGCGATAAAACGGACGAAAAGGATGCAGGGATTCAGGCCTGCAGGGACCGCCAGATCTGCTCCGGGAGCAGTGCGATGGCCTGATCGAGATCGATGTCCCGCGATCCGGCCAGCCACCGCCGCGCCGTCTCGCCGGGCGCCCCGACCACGAGCATCTCCATCAGCGGGGCCGGCAGGTCGACCAGGCGCCCGGCGGCGACGTGCGGGCGCGCCCACTCGAGCAGTCGCTCCACCCGCGGCGCCTTGGCCCGGGCGACCAGCGCCGCGTGCGGCGGCGCGAACGTCAGCCACGGCATGCTGTGGATGAACCGGGCCGCCGCGGTGTGCTCCGCGACGAACCGCAGGTAGGCCACGACGAGAGCGTGCACCCCGTCGCGCGCGGTGCGGGCCGCCGTGGTCGCGTCCACCAGCGCGTCCATCAGCTCGCCCATGCACCGGGCGTAGAGCGCGGCGGCCAGGCCGTCGAAGCTGCCGAAATGGTGGTAGAGGCTGCCCTGGCTGACCCCGCTGGCGGCGGTGACCGCATGCACGGTGAAGCCCTCGGCGCCGTGCTCGGCGTGGACGTCGAGCGCCGCGTCGAGCAGCCGGCGGACGGTCTGTTCGCCGCGCTGCTGCTTCACGGGTGGGAGCCTATGACGCGTAGAGCGCGTCGAGCCGGTCGCGGTTGGCCTCCTCGACCTTCTTGCGCCGGATCTTCAGGCTGGGCGTCAGCTCACCGTCCTCGATCGTCAGCTCCCGCTCCAGCAGGACGAACTTCTTGATCGTCTCCCACCGGTTGAGCCGGGCGTTGAGCTGGTCGAGGTAGCCCTGCACGAGCGCGCGGACCGCATCGGAGCCGATGATCTCGGTGTAGGGGCGGTCGGCCATGCCCTGCCCCGCGGCCCAGCTCCGGATTGCTTCGGGGTCGAGCGCGATGAGCGCGCTGCAGAAGTTCCGGTCGCCGCCGTGCACGATCGCCTGGCTGACGTACGGGCACAGCGCCAGCAGCTTGCCCTCGATCGGCTGCGGGGCGACGTACTTGCCGCCCGAGGTCTTGAACAGGTCCTTCTTGCGGTCGGTGATGCGCAGGAACCCGTCGGCGTCGAGCTCGCCGATGTCGCCGGTCGCGAGCCAGTCGTCGTCCAGCGCCCCGGCCGTGGCCTCGGGGAGCTGGTGGTAGCCGGTCATGACGCTCGGGCTGCGCATCAGCACCTCGCCGTCGGCGGCGATGCGGATCTCGGTGCCCGGCAGCGGGAGCCCGACGGTACCGAGGCGGAAGTTGTCGGGCCGGTTGACGCTGGCCCCGGCGGCGCACTCGGTCATCCCGTAGCCCTCGAGGATGAGCAGGCCGACGGCGTGGAACCAGCGGGCCAGATCGGGCGCCAGCGCCGCCGAGCCGGAGACGAAGAAGCGGATCCGCCCACCGAACCGGTCGCGGATCTTGCGGAGCACCAGCGCGTCGGCGACGCGGTGCTGCGCGGCGAGCACCGGGGAGACGGACCGGCCGGCGAGCTTCGCCTCGCTCACCTTGCGGCCGACGCCGATCGCCCACCCGAACAGCTTCGCCTTCACTCCGCCCTCCGCCGCGACGGTGGAGACGATCCGGGCGTACACCTTCTCGAAGATCCGCGGCGCCGCCCCCATGAACGTGGGGCGCACCACGGCGAGGTTGTCCACGATCCGGTCCACCCGGCCGTCGATCGCGGTGGCGAAGCCGATCGCGAGCTGCGCGGTGAGCAGCACCTTGCCGAACGCGTGGGCGAGCGGCAGCCAGAGGTACTGCACGTCGTCGGGGCGCAGGACGCGCTCGGAGGAGAGGGTCTCGCCCTGGTAGGCCCACGCGGCGTGGGTCAGCCGGACGCCCTTGGACCGGCCGGTCGTGCCGGAGGTGTAGATCAGCGTGGCGAGCGCGTCCGGGGTGATCGTCGCGATCCGCTCGGTGACCGCGGCCGGGGTCTCGGCGAGCAGTTTCCCGCCGCGGCGGGCGAGTTCGTCGAGGCCGATGACCCAGTCCTGGTCGTCGCCGTCGGGTTCGCCGTCGATGAGCACCACGGTGTGCAGGTTCGGCAGTTCGGCCCGGTGCTCGCGCAGCTTGGCGAGCTGGGTGGCGTCCTCGGCGACGACCACGCGGCTGTCGGAGTCCGACAGGATGTACGCGACGTCGTCGGCGATCGTGCTGGGGTAGACGGTCGTGGTCGCCCCACCGGCGCACATGACGGCGAGGTCGGCGAGAACCCACTCGATGCGGGTGCCCGACACGATGGCCACCCGCTCGCCGGGCTCGAGTCCCAGGGCGAGCAGGCCCGCGGCCAGCGTGGTGACCCGGTCCCCGGTGGCCTGCCAGGTGACCGACTCCCACGTGCCGCCCGCGGCGGGGAGCCGGAACGCCTCGTGTGGACCGGAGGCGGCGACCCGATCGGTGAACATCCGGGCGACGCTCGGCGTCGAGCCCGTCAGGGTGTTGGTCATCCGCTGCTCCCAGCCAGTTCCGGCGCCCGATCTTCTAGAACGCATTTCTAGAACAAAACTTGGGATCGACGCCATGGTTACTCGTGAGTAACATTTCGTCGGGTGAGCGACGACGTGGGTTGGGTGCCCGATGCGATGAAGGCGAGCGTGCCGTGGGTCCGCACGGTGGGCATCGAGTTCGCCGAGGTCGGACCGACCCGCGTGGTGGCCTCGCTGCCCGATCGCGAGGAGCTGCGCAACCACGTCGGCGGCCCGCACGCGGCGATGATCTTCGGGCTGGCGGAGACCGCGTCCGGGGCGGTCGGGCTGGCTGCCTTCGGCGCGACGATGGAACGCGCGACGCCGCTGGTGGTGAGCTCGCAGATCGGCTACCGCAAGCTCGCCCGCGGCCCGCTCACCGCCGAGGCCGTGCTCACCCGGCCCGCCGACGAGGTGCTCGCCGAGCTCGACGCCGGGCGGCGGCCGGAGTTCACCGTCGACGTGACCGTCCGCGACGCCGACGGCACCGAGACCACCACCGTCTCGGTGGTGTGGACGCTCAAGCCGAACCGCGCCGCGTCCGGGTCCTGACCCCGGTCGAACGCTTCGGGGGGCGCCCCGCCCGCGACAGGACTAGCGTCCGGCGGCGTGCGAGTCGTGATCGCGGGAGGACACGGGCAGATCGCCCTTCGCCTGGCCACGATGCTGGCCGGGCGCGGCGATGAAGTAGTGGGCGTGGTACGCAACCCCGACCACGTCGGCGATGTCGAGGCCACCGGGGCGAGTGCCGCGGTGCTCGACCTCGAGTCGGCGACGGCCGCCGAACTGGCCGCGCATCTGGGCGGCGCGGATGCGGTGGTCTTCGCGGCCGGTGCCGGGCCGGGCAGCGGGGCCGCGCGCAAGGACACCGTCGACCGCGCGGCCGCGGAGCTGCTCGCGGACGCCGCCGCGCAGGCCGGCGTCCGGCGCTACCTGCTGATCTCCTCCACCGGCGTCGACGCGCCCCCCGCCGAGGGCACGGACGAGGTGTGGGCCGCCTATCTGCGCGCCAAGAAGGCCGCCGAGGAAGCGATCCGCGCCACCGAACTGGACTGGACGATCCTGCGCCCCGGCCGGCTCACCGACGGTCCCGGGACCGGGCGGGTGCTCCTCGCCCCGCCGCCGGTGGACCGCGACGAGGTGACCCGCGACGACACCGCGGCCGTACTCGCGGCGCTGCTCGACGCTCCGGGCACCGCCGGGCAGACCCTCGAGCTGCGTGCGGGGGACGACGCCATCCCCGACGCGGTCGCCACGCTGGCCGGGACCCGCTCGTGACCGCCGCCGACGCCCGGACCTTCGACGTCGTCGTGATAGGTGCCGGGCCGGCCGGGGAGAACGCCGCCGACTACGCCGCCCGCGCCGGGCTCTCCGCCGCGCTCGTCGAGGCGGAGCTCGTCGGCGGGGAGTGCTCGTACTGGGCCTGCATCCCGTCCAAGGCGCTGCTGCGGACCGGGCACGCCGTGGCCGCCGCGCGCCGGCTCCCCGGGGTCACCGCGGAGTTCGACCCGGCCGCGGTCCTGGCCCGCCGCGACTCCCTCGTCGGGAACTGGAACGACGAGAGCCAGGTGAGGTGGGCGCAGAGCGCCGGCATCACCGTGATCCGCGGGCGCGGGCGGCTGGCCGGGGAGCGGATGGTGCTGGTCGAGCGGGACGACGCGGCCGGCGGATCGGAGAACGGCGAGATCCTGCGCGCCCGGCACGCGGTCGTGGTGGCCACCGGCAGCGTGCCGGAGCGGCCGCCGGTGCCCGGTCTGGACACGGTCCGGACCTGGTCCTCGCGCGATGCCACGGCGGCCAAGGAGATCCCCGGCCGGCTCGGTGTGCTCGGTGGTGGGGTGGTCGGCTCGGAGCTGTCCCAGGCGTTCGCCCGGCTCGGCTCCGCGGTCACGCTCGTGCAGCACGGTCCGCGGCTGCTGCCCGCGCTCGAGCAGATGGCCGGCGAGCGGGTGGCCGCGGCGCTGCGCGAGGAGCGCATCGACGTGCGGCTCGACCGGTCCGTCGACGAGGTCTCCCCGACCCCCGACGGGGGGATCGCGCTGCGCCTGGGCACCGAGACCATCGAGGTCGACGAACTGCTGGTGGCCACCGGGCGACGGCCCAACACCGACGACATCGGGGCGCAGAACGTGGGGCTCACGCCCGGCGACCCGCTGGAGATCGACGACTCCGGGCTCGCCACCCGGGTGGACGGGGAGTGGCTCTACGCGGTCGGCGACGTCACCGGCCGGGCCCCGCTGACCCACCAGGGCAAGTACCAGGGGCGGATCGTGGGTGCGGCGATCGCGGCACGCTCGATCGGCGAACCCGTCGACACCGGGCCGTGGGGAGCGCACGCGGCATACGCTGATCACGTCGCCGTGCCGCAGGTGGTGTTCACCGATCCCGAGGTCGCTCACGTGGGGCGGACCGAGGCGCAGGCCCGCGACGCCGGGATCGACGTCCGGGTGGTGGATCTGGAGATCGCCGTGGCCGGCTCGTCGCTGCAGGCCGACGGGTACTCGGGCGCGGCGCGGATGGTCGTGGACCCCGCCCGTGAGGTGCTGGTGGGGCTGACCTTCGTCGGCCAGGACGTCGCGGAGATGCTGCACGCGGCGACGGTCGCGATCGTCGGTGAGGTGCCGCTCGACCGGCTCTGGCACGCCGTTCCGGCCTTCCCGACCATCAGCGAGGTGTGGCTGCGGCTGCTGGAGGCCTACCGCGCGGCCTGATCGCGGGTCAGGCCGTCTGGGTGAGGGCGGCTGCGACGCCGAGGGTCGCGGCCATGAGCGCGGTCTCCGTACCGGCCCAGCGCAGCACGGGGCTGCGCCCGGCGGCCAGGCGGCGCCGGGCGAGCCCGCCGAGGCCGGCGAGCACGACGAGGCAGATCGTCTTGGTGATCACCAGCCAGCCGTAGCCGGTGGTCCACAGCGCGGCCCAGGAGGGGAGCCGGACCTGCGCGTTGAGCACGCCGGTGACCGCGACGGCCACGACGCAGATCCCGGCGAGCCGGGAGAAGCGGGGCAGCGCCGTCCCCAGCAGTGTCCGCCGGTGGGCGACCAGCACGAGCATCGCGCCGAGCCCGCCGACCCAGACGGCGGCCGCCCCGATGTGCAGCGCGACCATGATCACCGCGAGCTGGTGGTCGGGCGCGGAGCTCGCGTGACCGGTCACGGCCGGGGTGAGCACGCCGAGCAGCGCGGCGACCAGCGCGACCCGGATCGGGATCTGCTCGGGCCGCAGCACCCGGGCGACGCCGCAGGCCAGCACGACCGCTGCGCATCCGGCGGTGAGCACCATGCCGCGGCCGGCGGCGAGCTGGACGCCCCACCGCACGACCTCCCCGGAACCGAGCGACGCGACCGGCCGGCCGAAGGCGTCCGCGGCGCGGAACACGATCCCGAGCAGCACCAGCACCAGCCAGGCCCCGGCCAGCACGACGAGCGCCCGGTCGATGCGACGTTGCAAGTTGTGTGTCTCCCGGTACTCGGCCTCGCCGTAGGGCAGCAGCACGCTCAGCAACCCCAGCCCGACGCAGGCCACGCCCGCGACGTCCATCCCGGAGCGGCTGACCGAGGTGCCGACCAGGATCGGGAACGCCGAGCCGCTCAGCGCGCCGGCCAGTGCGCCCGCCACGACGGCGGTGACGACCGCGAGCCCGGCCCAGAGCGCCGGCCGGAGCCGGTGCAGGGGGCCGGGCCGCGCGGCCGCCCGGGTCATCCTCGGCCCAGCCGCAGGGCGGTGACGACGCCGGCGCCGACCAGTACCACCGCTCCGACGATCCACGGCCAGATCGGCGCCCCGCCGGAGCCCTCGTTGGGCGCGGTCGCGGCGGCCGGGGGCGCGGCAGCGGCGGCACCGGGCGTGGTCAGCGTGAAGGACACGCTGCCCTCGATCGGGTGCCCGTCGCCGGAGACCACCCGGTAGCCGATGTCGTAGCGCCCGGCCGGGCCGAGCGGCTTGACCCCGATGCTCACCGTGCCGCCCGACACGGCGGGCTCGCCGTCCTGGTAGGCCTGCCCGTCGGGACCGATCACGGTGAGGGTGTTGAAGCCCGGCTGCATCGTGTCGCTGAAGCTGACCGACACCCGGGTCGGGGCGGTGGCGAGGCTGGCGCCGTCGGCCGGGTCGCTGCTCTCGAACTGGGCGTGGGCGAGCGCGGGCACGGCCCCCAGCACGAGGGCCAGACCGGCCAGGATCGTGACGGCCAGGGCCCGGCCGGTGGTGCGGAGCGTGCGGGTGTTCACGGAGTCTCCTCTCGGGTCGCGGCCCGGCTGGTGGCCCGGGTGCGCAGGGCCGCTCCGGCGCCGAGACCCAGCCCGAGGGCGCCGAGCAGGAGGCCGGCACCGCCCAGCCAGCGGGCCGTGGTGTCGGTGCCGGCGGCCATGGCGGTCGGCGCGTTCGGGGAGGGGTCCGCGCCGGCCCCGTGGCCGTGGCCCGCGGCCGCGGCGTCGGTGGCGGCGACCAGCGTCACGGTGGGGGCGGGGCGCTGCGGCTCCTCGCCGCCCGGTGGGGTCGGCTGGTCCCAGGCCACGACCTTGCCGTCGTCGTAGGTCTGGGTGGCGGGGAGCACCAGCGTGTCGGTGTCGGTGGGCAGCGGGCCGACCGACAGTGGGAAGTCGACGAACTGGCCCGGGCCGATCCGGGTGCCGGGCTGGGCGGTCCACGTGACGGCGCTGACCGCCTCGGTGATCGTCCCCCCGTTGCGCTGGATCGGCGTCGCGAGCGGCGCCTTGACGACGGTCGCGGTCCAGCCGGGCATCGGGGTGGTGCGGGCCGAGGTGATGGGGTGGTCGGCGGGCAGGGTGACCTCGAGCTTCACCGTGCCCGCGGTGTCGGACTCGTTGGGCACCCGCATGGTGATGACGGTGTAGCCGCCCTGCGTGGCCTGGCCGGGCTGGGCGGTGACGTGCGCGAACGCGGGCGCGGCGCCGATCAGGGCCGCTGCCGCGGCCACGGTGACGACGACGCCGCCGCGCAGGGCGGATCGACGCGATGGTCGGATCATGGGTGGTGTTCTCCGGACGGAGGATGCCCGCCGGCGCCCCTCGGGCGGCGCGGCAGCGGGACCGGGATGGGGTGGGCTCGGTCAGACCCACATCGGGGGGCCGCGCCCGGCCAGTCCGGAGATCGATGCCCGGGCGGTGCGCCCGGCCACGGCGGGTTCGGGCACCGGGAGCGTGCGCAACGGGCGGTCGGCCGGCGGCGGGGTCAGCCGCCGCGGCAGCACCCGGCGGAGGGCGGCGAACACCGCGCGCAGCACATGATCGGCGTCGCGGATCATCGCGGCGGTGACCAGAGTCGCGACGGCGTGCATCGCGAGCATCGTGGCGGCCCCGACCCCGGTCGTGGCGCCGGCGGCGCCGGCGTGCGAGTGGGCCAGCAACTCCATCAACGCGTGCATTCCGAGCTGCCCACCACCGAGCGTGGCGAGCATGCCCGGTGCGGCGCGGCACGCGTCGGCCAGTGCCGTCACGAGCAGCGCGAACAGCGGGAACAGGACGACGAGCAGCTGGAGGTCGGGCACCGCGCCACCGGCGGCGACGTGTCCGGCGGCGGTGAGCAGGGTGCTCATCGCCGCGACCGTGAGAGCGCGGGCCCCCGGCATCGGACGCGGACCATCACCCGACGGTGTGGTGCGGCGCGTCATGAGGGGGAACGGTAGACGCCTGGCCGGGTGGGACCAAGACGCGTGACGAGCCCGACGATGCGGAGCCGCCCCGCCCGGACGGGCCGTGATCAGGTACGGATGCCCAGATGGGTGAGCAGGGCGGTCTCGATCCGGTCGAGCTCACCGGAGATCGCCCGGTAGGCGGTGCGCCGCCGCGCGGTGGGCATCTGCTCCGCCGCCCGCACGGCCACCGCGAGGTCGGCGAGCCGGGGTCGCGTGTCGAGAGCGAAGCGGCGGGCCGCGCCGGTGGCGTGGGCCTCGGCCGAGTCGAGCTCGCCCAGCGCCTCGGCGACCCGGGAGATCCGGGCGTGCAGCGCTCCGCCGCGCCCGGAGTAGGTGGAGAGCTGGTCGGGGGCCACCCCGAGCTTGCGTGCCCGGTGCGCGTCCCACTGGGAACGGGCGAGGCCCGCAGCGGCCAGCGCATACGGGGCGAGCAGGGGAGCGACGGCCTTGCCCACACCGATGGCCCGCTTGGCCCGGGCCGGGGTCAGCGGACCGCGAGCGGCCTTCTCGGCCTTCGCCGCTTTCCGGGCGGCCTTCTTGCCGGCCTTCCCGTTCGTTCCGCCGGCCATCGCGCAGGCGTCGGCGGCGACCGTGTCCATGTCCGCCGCTGCGCCGCGACCGGCGCGGCCCGCTGTCCCGGGTCCTCTTCGGAGCCCCATGTCCGTCCTCCTCGTCCCCCGCGCGCCGAGGTTGCGGGCAGCTTAGAGCCCGGACACGGCCGTGGCAGGAGCGGAGGTTGTCGGCCGAGGTCTCTACCCTCGGGCGTGTGACGCTGACGGTGAACGGCAGGAGCGGCGCGGCAGGGGTCGGCGAGGTCCTGCTCGACGCGGCTGCGGTGACGCGCTGCCGCCGGCGGGTGCATCTCGACCATGATCCGGCGTCGGCCGACGCGCCGCGGGCGCTGCCGGACCCGTCGCTCGAGCAGCGCCGGGCCGACGCGGTGGCGCACCGGGAGCAGATCGGCGCCGCGATGGCGGCGGCGACCGGTGCGGCCTGGCATGCGGTCCCGGCCGAGGGTCCGGCTCACCGGCGGGCCGCGGCCACCGCCACGGCGGTCACGGCCGGCGCGCGGCTGATCTGGGGGGCGGTGCTGCCGCTCGACGCGTCGGCGGGCCGCCGCGGGACGGTGGAACTGCTGGTCCGGGCGCCCGGCGGGGGCTACCTGCCGGTGATCGTCGTCCGGCACCGGATCACCGATCCCGGGTCCGGCGCGCTCACCACGCCGCTGCTGGAGCCGTGGCCGGGCCGCGCCGTGGCCGATCCGGACCGCAAGGTCCGCTCCCAGCCGCGCGACCTGCTGCGGCTGGCCCACCTGACCCGGATGCTCGGCACCGCCGGCTGGGGCCCCGATGCGGAGACGGCCGGCAGCGGGCTGGGTGGCGTGATCGGGGTCGACGCCGACGTTGTCGTCTGGCACGACCTGTCGGCCGGGCACTGGCCCGGTGGGCGCAGCACGATGTCGGAGTACGACGAGCGGTTCGCCGACCGGATCGCCGTGGCCACCGCTTCGGCCACCGGCGCGCCGGCGCTGGCCGTGCCGTCCCGCGTCACCGAGTGCCGGCGCTGTCCGTGGTGGCCCACCTGCGAGGCCGAGCTCACCCGGACCCAGGACGTGAGCCTGGTGGTGCGTGGGGAGACAGCCGTCGCGCTGCGCTCGGCCGGGATCGGCACCGTCGCCGGGCTCGCTGCGCTCGACCCGGTGGGGGAGCCACCGGTTCCGGTGCCCGGGATGCCCTTCGCCGACACCGTGGCGCTCGCCCGCGCCTGGCAGCGCGGGCTGTCCGTGGTGCGCCGGGTGCCGCGGGTGCCGGTGCCACGGGCCGATGTCGAGGTCGACATCGACATGGAGAGCTTCGGCGAGTCGGGCGCGTACCTGTGGGGTGCGCTGCTCACCCGCCCCGGCGGCACCCATCCCGGCGACGAGCCGGAGGGCTACCGCTCGTTCGCCACCTGGGAGCCGGTGCCCACCGACGACGAGGGCCGCTCGTTCGGCGAGTTCTGGACGTGGCTCTCGGGCGTCCGGGCGTCGGCGGCGGCGAGCGGCCGCAGCTTCTCCGCCTACTGCTACAACGAGCAGGCGGAGAACCGCTGGCTGCTGGCCTCGGCCCGGCGCTTCGCCGGGATGCCGGGCATCCCGACGGTGGCCGAGGTGGAGTCCTTTATCGCCGCGCCCTCCTGGGTCGACCTGTTCGCCCTGGTCAGCGACTGGTTCCTGTGCGCACACGGCAAGGGGCTCAAGCGCATCGCGCCGGCCGCCGGGTTCAGCTGGCGCGATCCGGAGGCCGGTGGGGAGAACTCGATGCGCTGGTACCGCGACGCGGTCGGGATGGACGGCGCCCCGCCGGACGTGGTGCAGCGGCAGCGGTTGCTGCAGTACAACGAGGACGACGTCGCGGCCACCCGGGCGCTGCGGGTGTGGATGTCCTCGCCCGCGATCGACGAGGTGCCGTTGGCCGCGGACCTGTAGCGACCCACTCCCGCCACGATCAGCGGCCGCGTCGCTGTTGCGGGGCGCCGCCTCCCTGCCCGCGGCGGAGCTTCGGGTCGCGGGGGGATGCGAGAGTGGCGGTATGGCTCCCCGGAAGCACGAGCAGCAGGGACAGCACGGCGCGGCGTCCAGCACCCACTACCTCGGCACCGCCACCGCGATGGCCGTGCTGGCCCGCGGCGGCAACGCGTTCGACGCCGCGGTCGCGGCCGGATTCGTCCTGCAGGTCGTCGAGCCGCACCTGTGCGGACCGGGCGGTGAGGTGCCCGCGGTCTTCGTCACCGCCACCGATCCGACGCCACGGGTGTTGTGCGGACAGGGTGTCGCTCCGGCCGCGGCCACCACGAGCCACCTGCGCGACGACCTGGGCCTGGACCTGGTGCCCGGCACCGGGCTGCTCGCCGCCACCGTGCCCGGCGCGTGGGGCGGCTGGCTGACCCTGCTGCGCGACCACGGCACCCTCACCCTGGCCGAGGCGCTCGCACCCGCGCTGGGCTACGCGCGCTCCGGGTTCGGGCTGGTCCCGCGGATCCCGCCGACGATCGCCGCGGTCGCCGACCACTTCCGTGCGCACTGGCCGACGTCCGCCGCGCAGTGGCTCCCCGGCGACCGGGTGCCGGCCGCCGGGGACACGATGCGCCTGCCGGCGCTCGCGGCCACCTGGGAGAGGTTGCTCGCGGCGGCGGTCGGCCCGACCCGCGAGGCGCGGATCGACGCGGCCCGCGACGCCTGGTACCGCGGTTTCGTGGCCGAGGAGATCGCTGCGTTCTGCGCCACGCCGGTCCGCGACGAGAGCGGCCGCGACCATGCGGGCCTGCTCACCGCCGACGACCTGGCCGGCTGGTCGGCGTCCTACGAGGACGCGGTGACCGTCGACACCGGTGACGGGTGGACGATCGCCAAGTGCGCGGCCTGGTCACAGGGCCCGGTGCTGCCGCAGACCCTGCAACTGCTGCGCGGCACGGACCTGACCTACGCCGACGGCGTCGCGACGGCCGACACCGTGCACCTCGTCGCCGAGGCGGCCAAGCTGGCGTTCGCCGACCGGGAGGCCTGGTACGGCGACAACCCCCACTCCGGGGTCCCACTCCCGACCCTGGTCTCGGCGGCCTACGCCGACGCCCGCCGCGCCCTGATCGGCGACACCGCATCGCTGGAGTTGCGCCCCGGGAGCCCGGACGGCCGCGAGCCCCGGCTGGCCGGGTACGCCGCCCGCCCCGGCGCCCCCCGCGGCGACGGCGTGTCCGCGCCCGGGCTCGGCGAGCCGACGGTGAGCCGGACCGGCGCGGTGCGCGGGGACACCGTGCACGTCGACGTGGTCGACGCCGCCGGGAACATGATCTCCGCGACGCCGTCGGGTGGCTGGCTGCAGTCGTCGCCGACGATCCCGGCGCTCGGGTTCTGCCTCGGCACCCGGGCGCAGATGTTCTGGCTGGAGGACGGGCTGCCCGGCTCGCTCGTGCCGGGCCGGCGCCCGCGCACCACCCTCAGCCCGTCCCTGGGGCTGCGCGACGGTGAGCCGTGGATCGCGTTCGGCACCCCGGGCGGTGATCAGCAGGACCAGTGGCAGCTGTGCTTCTGGCTCGCCCACACCGTCGCCGGGCTCGACCTGCAGGCCGCGATCGACGCCCCGGCCTGGCACTCCACCGCGTTCCCCGCGTCCTTCGCGCCGCGCGGATGGGAGCCGGGCGGGCTGGTGGTCGAGTCCCGGCTCGGCGCCGGCACGCTCACCGCGCTGGCCGCACGGGGGCACCTGGTCACCGACGCCGGCCCGTGGGCACTCGGGCGGCTGTGTGCCGTCGGGCGCGGCGGCGGGGGACTGCTGCGGGCCGCGGCCGACACCCGCAGCGGCGTCGGGGCAGCCGCCGCCCACTGACGCGCAGGGGTGGGGGCGGCCGGCGGCGTAGCCTGAAGCCATGGCTCTGTTCGGACGTGACAAGTCGCAGATGGTCACCGCGGAGCAGGCGCTCCCGGGCCGTTCGACCCCGCTGGCGGTGCCGCAGCAGCACTTCGTCAACGGCAACCGCATCCAGCCGCCGTTCCCCGAGGGCCTGAGCACCGCCGTGTTCGGTATGGGCTGCTTCTGGGGCGCAGAGCGGATCTTCTGGCAGACCCCGGGCGTCTACTCGACCGCGGTGGGTTACGCGGGCGGGTTCACCGAGAACCCCACCTACGAGGAGGTCTGTTCCGGGCTGACCGGGCACACCGAGGCGGTGCTCGTGGTGTTCGACCCGGCGCAGGTCGGCTTCGAGACGCTGCTGAAGGTGTTCTGGGAGGGCCACGACCCGACCCAGGGCATGCGGCAGGGCAACGACCGCGGCACCCAGTACCGCTCCGCGGTCTACTACGTCGACGACGCGCAGCGCGAGCTCGCCGAGTCGACGGCGAAGACCTACGGCGAGGCGCTGCGCGCCGCCGGCTACGGCGAGATCACCACCGAGATCGCCCCGCTGACCCACTTCTACTGGGCCGAGGACTACCACCAGCAGTACCTGGCCAAGGTGCCGAACGGCTATTGCGGCATCGGCGGGACCGGGGTGAGCTGCCCGGTCGGTGTCGGTGTCCAGGCGGACGTCGAGCGGGACTGAACCACCCGGGGGCCGGCACGGATCACCCGTACCGGTCCGTGCCGGGCTCCTCGTGCTGGTGGCTGCGCAGCGATCCGGCGTGCGCCCGCGCGGTCGGATCCTTTCGCGCCTTGATCAGGCTGGCCACCGTGGTCACGGCCAGCACCACCACGATCACGACCAGGCTGACCACGGTCGGGATCTCCGGCACGCGCGGGTCGATGTCCACGTGCGCCCAGTGCAGGATCAGCTTGACGCCGATGAAGGCCAGGATGATCGACAGCCCGGTCGACAGGTAGACCAGCCGGTCGAGCAGGCCCTGCACCAGGAAGTACAGGGCGCGCAGACCGAGCAGGGCGAACGCGTTGGCGGTGAAGACGATGAACGGCTCGTCGGTCACGCCGAACACCGCCGGGATCGAGTCCAGCGCGAACAGCAGGTCGGTGCTGCCGATCGCGACCAGCACGACGAACAGCGGCGTCACCGCGCGCCGGCCGTCGACCCGGGTGATCAGCCTGCCGTCGACATATCTGTCGGTTACCGGCAGCACCCGGCGGGTGAGCTTGACCAGGCCGTTGTCCTCGACGTCGGGGTCCTCGTCGCGGTGCCGGAACAGCTGGACCGCCGTCCAGATCAGCAGCGCGCCGAAGATCAGGAACATGAACGAGAACAGTGAGATCAGCGTCGCGCCGAGCAGGATGAAGACGGCCCGCATGATCAGCGCGAGGATGATGCCGAAGGTCAGCACCTTGTGCTGGTACTCCTCGGGTACGGCGAACGTGGTCATGATGATCACGAAGACGAAGAGGTTGTCGACCGACAGGCTCTTCTCGACGATGTAGCCGGCGAAGTACTCGGTGCCGAACTCGGGCCCGGCCAGCATCGTGAGCGCGACGCCGAACGCCACCGCGACCCCGATGTAGAACACCGACCAGAACACCGCCTCGCGGAACCCGACCCGATGCGGCCGCAGCGTGGCCAGCACCAGGTCGATGGCCAGCAGCCCGACGATCAGCCCGATCGTCACCAGCCAGGCGGTGGCACTGACCTCCAGCACGGTCCCTCCTGATGGTCGGTTCACGCGGCACCTGCCGCGCAGCCGCGGTGATACCCGCGCTGCGGCGCCGCACACCGCCGTCCGCCACCTATGGGCTCCGTCAACCAGGCTCCTCCTCGGGCGAGCCGATCAGATGCCTCGCCCGAGGGGACCGCCGCTGGGGAGCGGAGATACCCGGTCAACAGGCCCAGGGATGCTGCGGTGACGCGACCGCCGTCGTGGGTCGGTGAACGGTTCTTCGCGACGGTTCGGCGTCATCCGGCCACCGTCCGGCGGAACGCCGTACCCGCTCCCGCGCGTTTCCGAACGCGATCAGGGCGATGGGCGTCGAGCGGTCCCCGGCCCGCGCCCACGGCCCATCAGGTAGCGCACCAGGGCGACCAGCAGCCAGATCACGACCAGGGGCAGCAACACCCAGAGGGCCGGCGCGCCGAGGAGCAGCGCGGCATCACGGGCCGCGGGGGAGCCGGAGCCGAGTCCGAAGGACATCCCGATGAGAAGCCCCACGGCGAGCAGCGCCAACAGGGGCCACCGCAGCGCGCGCAGCAGGTTGGAGCCGGGCGTACGGGGTGTTCCGGGCCCAGCGGACATCGCTCCAGCATCCCGGCCCGCGGTCTGCCGCACGAGCCTCCGGGCGCGCGATGATGAGCTCATGGCCATCGCGTGGACGACGGTGCCGGCCCCGGCGCCGATCGGTGCGCTCACCGTCGGGGTGAGCGACGCCGGCGTGGTGCGCATCGGTTTCGGCGCGGATCCGCACCGCATGGTGACGGTCGCGGAGCGGCTCGGCGAGCTGGTCGCCGACCCGGAACGCACCCCCGGCCGCCGGCCGGCTCAGTGAGTACCTGGCCGGTACCCGGCGGGCGATTCGCGGCCCGTGCGCGGTCAGCTCAGCGCGGCCTGGATGTCGATGTCGATCCGTAGCGTGCGGCCGACGGCCAGCACCCCCGCCAGCAACGACTGGTTCCAGCTGATGGCGAAGTCGTCCCTGGACACCTCGGCGGTCGCCGAGAACGCGGCCCGGGTGCCGCCGAACATGTCCGGCCCGGTGCCGTGGTAGGTCACGTCCAGTGCCACCGGCGCGCTCACCCCCTTGAGCGAGAGCACCCCGTCCACGCGCCAGTGCTCGGCGGACAACCGGTGCAGGCCGTCGCTCTTGTAGCGGATCTCCGGGTGCACCGCGACGTCGAGGAAGTCCGGGCCGCGCAGGTGCCCGTCGCGGGTGGGGTCGTCGGAGTCGACGGCCGCCGGGTCGAGCACCACCTCGACCGAGCTGTTCTCCAGCGGGTCGGCCACCTGGATCTGGCCGGAGAACCGGCGCAGCCGCCCGTGGATCCGGCTCATCCCCAGGTGCAGGGCGCTCGCCCGGATGCTGGAGTGCACCGGGTCGATGGTCCAGGTGCCGGTGGCCGGCAGCACGCGTCCGCCGACCCGGGGCAGCGCAAGCACGCCCATCGAAGCCGCTGTGCCGGTCGGCACCACGACCGCGCGGGCCGCGGGCTCGTGGCCCGCGGCCGCGACGATCACCGTGTAGCTGCCCGGTACCAGCCCGTCGAGGACGAACCCGCCGTCCTCGCGGGCGGTGGCCCGGCCGCGCTGGGCGCCGGCGCCGTCGATCGCGGTCAGCGTCCCTCCCGGCAGCGGCCAGCCGTCCGGGGTCGTCAGCCGGCCGGTGATGGCTCCGGCGCTCATCGCAGGCTCCCGTTGTCCGCCGCGGCCGCGGCCGGCACGACCGGGGTCTCGTGCGGGTCGGTCGCCGGGATGCCCCCGCCGAGGGTGGGGGCCGCCAGCGCGACCTGGGTCGTCGTCGCCCCGCCTGCCGTCACCTGCACGACGGTCGCGACGGGCGCGTACCCGCTCGCCGTCAGCGTGTAGGTGCCCTCGGGCAGGTCGTCGAAGGCGAACCCGCCGTCGGCGTCGGTCACGGTGGAGCCGACCACGGACCCGGCCGGGTCGATCAGGGTGGCGAGCGCCTCGGGGACCCCGCGGCCGGTGCTCGCCGCGGTGACCGTCCCGATCAGCCGGGCCCGTCGCGGCAGTTCGATGTCACGTTCGGTGGCGACCCCGCTGGGCAGCAGCACGCTCACCGCGACCGGCTGGTACCCGGCGCCCGCGGCGGTCAGCGTGTACTGGCCGTCCGGCACCCCGGTGACGTGGTAGCGGCCGTGCTCGTCGGCGACGGTGGCCGCCGCGACGTTGCCGCGCGCGTCTATCAGGGTGATGGCGACCCCGGTGATCGGGCGGGAGCCCCCGGCCGGGTCGGGGGTGCGGACGACGCCGTGCACGCCGCTGGCACCGGTCAGCAGGACGTCGTGGCGGACCGGACGGTCGGCGACCGCGACCATCGCGGCGTGCGGCTGGAACGTGCCGGACGCGGCGACGACGAGGAACGTGCCGCCGTGCGGGACGGGAAACCGGTAGCCGCCGTCGATCGCGGTGGTGGTGCGCGCCGCCTGCCGGCCGGCCGGGTCGGTCACCGTGACGACGGCGTCGGCCAGGCCGGCGCCGTCGGCGCGGTGCACGGTCCCGAAGATCCCCGGCCCGGACCCGGCGCCGGTGCCGTCGGACGCCGCCGGATCGGTCGCGGCGGCCGGTGCGTGCCGGCTGCCGTCGGTCGCGGCGTACCCGTTTCCGGCGCCCGCGCCGACCAGGGCCGGCTGCTGCGCGGTCGGTCCGGGACTCGCGTCCGTGCTGGTGAGCGGGCCGGGCGCCGGGGCGGCCCCGGCCTCCTCGGCGGCGCGAGCCTGGATGCCCGACATGGTGCGCAACGGCAACTCCTTGACGAACAGCACCACCACGAACGCCAGCGCCAGGACGCACGCCACGATGAGGAACGTCAGCGTCATCGACTCGGAGAAGCCGACGAGGAACGGCCGGGCCAGCCGGGGGTCGATGCTCTGCAGGAACGACGAGTCATTGAGCACGCCGGAGCCGGCACCGGCTCCCGCCTCGCTGTTCAGCGCGCCCAGCACCGGTGCGTTGGCCGGGTCGGACCGCACCGCGGGGTCGGCCAGCGCGGCCCGGAACTCCGGCGTGCCGGCGGCGCTGCGGAACGCCTCGCTGATCTTGTCGCCGACCGTGCTGAAGACGATCGACAGGAAGATCGCGGTGCCCAGCGTGCCGCCCACCTGCCGGAAGAAGGTCGAGGACGCGGTGGCCACGCCCATGTCCCGGGCGGGCACGGCGTTCTGTACGGCCAGCACCAGGGTCTGCATGCAGCACCCGAGCCCGAGGCCGAACATCGCCATGTAGAGGTCGAGCTCCCACAGGTCGATGTCGACGGTGACCCGGAAGTGCATCAGGAGCATCGCGCCGACCATCAGCGCGATGCCCAGGATCGGGAAGATCTTGTAGCGGCCGGTGCGCGAGGTGATCTGGCCGGAGACCACGGACGCGACCATGATGCCGCCGACCAGCGGGAGCATCATGAAACCGGACTCGGTCGGGGTCGCGCCGTGCACGATCTGCAGGAACTGCGGCAGCAGCGCGATGCCGCCGAACATGCCCATGCCGATGATCACGCCGGCGAGGCTGGTGATGGCGAAGACACCGTTGCGGAACAACCGCAGCGGCAGCAGTGCGTCGTCGCCGTAGGCCCGCTCGGCCAGCAGGAACAGCACCAGTCCGACGGCGCCGATGATGTAGCAGGTAATCGACTCCCCGGAGCCCCAGCCCCACTCGCGACCCTGCTCGGCCACGATCAGCAGCGGCACCAGGCAGACCGCGAGCGCGATCGCGCCCGGCCAGTCGATGCGGTGCGGGCGCGGAGTGTGCGGGACGTCGAGCACCTTGGCGACGACGACCAGCGCGATCGCGCCGATCGGCACGTTCACCAGGAAGATCCAGCGCCAGCCGTCGAGGCCCCAGATCTCCTCCTGACCGGAGAGCACACCGCCGATCACCGGGCCGAGCACGCTGGAGGTGCCGAACACGGCCAGGATGTAGCCCTGGTACCGGGCGCGCTCCCGCGGCGGCACGATGTCGCCGAGGATCGTCAGCGCCAGGGCGAACAACCCGCCGGCGCCGAGGCCCTGCACGGCGCGGAACGCCGCCAGCTGGTACATCGTCTGGGGGAACGTGCACAGGATCGAGCCGACGATGAAGATCGAGATCGCGATCAGGAACAGCGGCTTGCGGCCGTAGATGTCCGACAGCTTCCCGTACAGCGGGGTGCTGATCGTGCCGGTGATCAGGAACGCTGTGGTCGCCCAGGCCTGCATGCTGAGCCCGCCGAGGTCGTCGGCGATGGTCCGGATCGCCGTCGACACGACCGTCTGGTCGAGCGCGGCCAGGAACATGCCCAGCGCGAGGCCGACCAGGATCGTGAGGATCTGGCGGTGGCTCAGCTCGCCCGGGCTCCTCTCCGGCGCCTGGTCGGGCGGCGCGGTGGCAGCCTCGGTGGACATCAGATTCCCCCTCCGGGCCGGCGCTCGGGGGCGACCGGCAGTTCGTGATGCTGGAAGTCGGTGACGAAGCGGCCGAGCAGATCGGCGAGCCTCCGGCGCTCCACCGCAGGCCAGTCGGCCATGGCGGAGGCGATCTTCTCCGCGCGCCGGCGCCTGCTGTGCTCGAGCGCGCGGGCCCCCTCGGCGGTGGCGGCGAGCAGGCTGGCCCGGCCGTCGCCGGGATCCGCACGGCGTTCGACCAGCCCCGCCTTGACCAGAGTCGCGACCCGGCGGCTCACGGTGGACGGATCGGCGCAGACGGCCTCGGCGAGCTCGGAGGCCCGCTGCGGGCCCTCCATCGCGAGGTGGACGAGGACCTGGAAGCTGGCCCGGTCCATGCCGCCCTGCCCGGGGTAGCGCCCGGACCGCTGGATCAGCCGGATGAGCATGGCCAGTTGACGTGCGACGGCGTCGGCGACGTCGAGGTCCTCGGGCGTGCTCGTTCCACCCGGCATGGCCGCTCCCGAGATCCTCTACCTACATTTTGCGTGTATCACGCAAGAAGTTGCTGGGCCCAACCATGCACCTGAGCGGGTGAATCGGCAAGTCGATAACCCCCGCGGTGACCCGCCTCACCACCCCACCCGCGAGTCGGGGTATCCCGGCGCGCGAGTCGGGGTGCTCCAGCCCGCGAGTCGGGGTGCTCCGGTGCGCGAGTCGGGGTATCCCGGCGCGCGAGTCGGCCTTTCGGGTCCGCGAGTCGGTGCGCGGGTCCTGCAGCCCGCCCCCGGCACGTCGCGCATTCCGCTCGGTGAGTCGCGCACCCCGTCCGGTGAGTTGGGTGGGCACCCGGCGCGACACCGCCCGCGGGGACGCCGCCACCTACCGTGGCGCCGTGCCTTCCGCCGCCCCGCGCCGGCCCCGCCGGATCCAGCTGCGCCGCACCAAGGGCTGGCGCAAGCCGGTCGGCGTGATCGTCGTGGCCCGGCCCGGCCGCTGGGGCAATCCGTTCCCGGTCGCCGAGCTGGGGCGCGCGGAGGCCGTCGCCGCGCACCGCAGGTGGTTGCTCGCCCGGCCCGAGCTGCTCGCGGCTGCCCGCCGCGAGCTCGCCGGCCACGACCTGGCCTGCTGGTGCCCGCCGTCCGAGGCCTGCCACGCCGACACGCTGATCGAGCTTGCCAACGGGATCTAGTGCCGGGTCAGGCAACCTTCGCCCGCTTGATGATTGAGGCTCGCTTGATGACCTTGCGGAGCCGCGGGTCGGTGCTGTGAGCGTTGCGCCAGGCGATGTAGCGGCGGATCATGCGGGCCTGCT
>NZ_JAHDTG010000059.1 GCF_018531475.1 Pseudonocardia mahuensis | reverse complement strand
GCCCGTGGAACCGGCGCCCACCGAAGCGACATCGGGCCAACTGTCATACCCACCCGGCACAATCACCCCGCGAAGACCGTCCCCGACCGGTCTCGGTCACCGACGCGCAGCCCACGAAAGATCCGGGCTAGGCGTGCGGGTGTCGGGTGTCGGGCAGGCCCTCGTCGGGAGGATCCAGTCCGAGCATCGACAAGAGGCGCTGGCAGTCCTGAGCATCCACGGCCTGCCTGGCGACGATGCGCGCCGCCTTGTCGTTGTCGATCGCCTGCCGGATCTTTTCGGCGGCGCGTGCCTCCGCGAAATGGTTCTGCTCTTGGACGGTGCGCGTTGGTCTATCCCACGTCATGCGGTTCCTCCATTGGTCCAACCGCAGCGAATCGGGTTGGTCCGCGTAGGCGAGACCACACGCTCGGTCGGCCCAGCCGAACTGCCAGACCTGCGTGCAACGCCGGCAGTTCGGTGGACAGATCCCGCGACCGGGGCCAGGCCCCGTCGCCGTACCCCGAGATGGGCGCCTTGGGCTTCATGCGCGATCGAAGCGTCAGCCGAGGCGGCTCGATGACCTTCGCGGCCGGTGGGGTGGTGGTGCGAACGCGCGGGCCGACGTCACGCCGGTGCTCCCGTCCCCGGTCAAGGAATCGACCGGACTGGGTTAGCCGAGAACGATGCCCGCTCCACTGCCGGCATCGGTGTGCTCCCGACGCCGCCGACACTACACCGCCGGCCCTTTGCAGGCGCCGATTTCCACGGTGATGATCACGGGCTCGTCTCAGGCTGCGGAAGCCAGTTGACCGCGCAGTCCGCCGAGGACGATGTCGAGCCCTTCGTCGAGTTCTCGCGCGCCGTCATAGCTCGCAAGAGCGGACGCGAGAGATCGGAGCCGGGCGAACTCGCGCGGCGGCAGGTGGTGCAGCCCGAGTCGGAGCAGGTCGTCGGTCTCGTCGGGATCGTGCACCCGTTCCTGCAGCTCGTTGAGGATGTGCCCCTGGAGGAACCCGAAGTACAACCGGTAGGCGTGCAACGCACCGTCCGGGTCGAATCCGGCGCCGACGAGCAGTTCGAGCAGATCCTCGAGCAGGCGCAGCGTGCCGCGGGGGCGTAGCGCGAGTGGGGCGGCCAGCGGCCGGGTCACCAACAGCGGGACGACGTTGGGGTGGGCGACCGCGATGGCGCGGAAAGCGTGCGCGGTGGCTCGCAGGGTCGCCTCCCAGTTGCCGTCGTGCATGGTGGAGACCCGCAGTTCGGACAGCACGAGCTCGACGATGCCGTCGAGCAGGGCGTCCTTGCTGGGTGCGTGCCTGTAGAGGCGCATGGGGTCCCGGTCGAGCGCTTTGCCCAACCGGCGCATCGACAGCGCTTCCACCCCCTCGGCATCGACGATCCGCAGTGCGGCTCTGAGCATGTCGTCCCGCGTCAGTGCCTTGCGGCGGTGGATCCGGCCGGGGCTGTCCAGGCGCGGACCGGTTGCTGTGGAACGCGGGCCTTCGTCGGCGCTCATGCCTGTCTCCCTGTCGCCGGGTCTGCCTGATGAGCCCCGACTGATCGGGTCACCACTTGTCGCACATGTTGCTACAGCGTAGCGTCTACAGCGTAGCGCTACATCTGGGTTTCGGCGCACTCCGAGGCTGAGTTCGGGCGGGTGTCCGCAGGGTCGGTCTTGCAGGGGTCGCGCACAGTGGAGGACCGGTATGGCTGAAGGAACCGTGATGTGGTTCGACGCCGAACGCGGCGTCGGACGCATCGCCGTCGACGGCGGCGGTGAGCTGCTCGTGCACTACACCCAGATCGATGGTGGTGGCCGTCAGAGCCTGCGGGAGAACGATCGCGTGAGCTTCACCGTCCAGGCGAGCGAATCCGGCCCTCGAGCCGTCCGTGTCTACACCACGTGAGTACCTCACCCACCGACCGCAGGCCGAAGTCAGACGCAGCGACCGCCCGCCACCAGACGAGGAGAACCCGACCCGCGTGAGCACACTCGCCGTATCCGGAGCCGCCCGAGCCGGTCCTCTGCCGATCACCGACGGGCAGCGCCCGAGAGGTGAACACGTCCTGGTCCACGCCTTCGTGGTCATCCCGATGCTGGCCCTGGCCGTCGCCGTCCCGTTGGTCTGGGGTTGGGGGCTGACCTGGCTCGACATCGGGCTCGCTCTCGGCTTCTACATTCTCTCCGGACTCGGCGTGACGGTCGGCTTCCACCGCTGCTTCACTCATCGTGCATTCACGGCCCACCGCATCGTGCGCAGTGCGCTGGCCATCGCGGGCAGCCTGTCGATGCAGGGCGACGTCATCACCTGGGTCGCCGATCACCGGCGCCACCACGCCTACGCCGACAAGGAAGGCGACCCGCACTCCCCGTGGCTGTTCGGCACCTCGCCCACGGCGCTGGCGCGCGGATTCTGGCACGCTCATACCGGGTGGCTGTTCGGCCGGGACCAGACCAATGCCGCACGCTTCACCCCTGATCTGCTCGCGGACCGCGACATCGTCCGGATCAGCCGGCAGTTCCCGCTGTGGACGATCGTCGGCCTGCTCGCCCCCGCCGCTCTGGGCGGGATCATCACGATGTCCCTGTGGGGTGCGGTGACCGCGTTCTTCTGGGCGGGCCTCGTCCGGGTGGCCGTGCTGCACCACGTCACCTGGTCGATCAACTCGATCTGCCACATGATCGGCGGCCGCCCTTTCGCCACCCGCGACCGCGCCACCAACGTCTGGCCACTCGCTGTCCTGTCCTTCGGCGAGTCCTGGCACAACCTGCATCACGCCGACCCCACCTGCGCCCGCCACGGCGTCGGTCGCGGTCAGATCGACATCTCCGCGCGCGTGATCTGGGTGTTCGAGAAGCTTCGCTGGGTCCGCGACGTCCGCTGGCCGACCCCGGCCCGGCTTGCCCGAATCACGCCCATGGCCCCGGAACCGTCCGGCCACTGACACTCGCCTGAAGGGGCCCCGGCCGTGACCGACGATCATCCCGCACCCGACCTCGACGAGGCCTTTGCCGCCTTCGACCGAGCGCGGCTCGCCGCCTCCGATGAAAGCGTACGAACAGCCCAGCTCGCCGCCCGCCAACTGCTGTACGACTACGTCGACAACCTCTGGCGCGACATCGAGCGATCCGGGGAACGACCCGCCACCGGAGAGAAGTACCGCGCCGTCGCCGTGATGCGCGAACTCACCCGGGCGCTGCGGACGGTCGCGTTCGAGGCCGTCTACGACGCGCAGGCCGAGGTCGACCCACCACCGACACCTACCGTCTAACACCCCGCGGGTACCCGACCGCCCGTGTGGATCAACGGCGGTGCTCACGCTCTTCGCGATAGACGAATTCGACGAAGTTGCTCGCGTAGCTGCAGGGCGATCCGTCCCAGTGGGTGCCGCTGGGGTCGACCCCGTCCACACGTTGACGGCCCTCTTCGTCCTCAATCACGACCCATGCGGCAACCGGGTTGTATGATTTCTCGTCGCCATCTCGGTAATGGGCGTAGTAGCCGGCGGCCGGAACGATGTGGACGATCTTGTCACCACTTCGCACGTCATCCTCCTTCAGGTTGTCAGGTCCCCCGCGCCGCACTGGTCGGAGCGCCCCTTCGCGGAGGAGCAGAGCATCCGGTGGCGCCTGTCCACAGTCAATGGTTCCTGCGTGGGAGCACGGAATTTCCTCGCCCCCATTTTTGCCGTCCACAGGCGTAGTATTGGCTGGGTCGGGAGCATTTCGTATGTGGGCGGTCAAGTTCACGTCGTTCCCGATAAACCCAGATCGGCCGGATCTCCGGCCGAGGACGGGAGCACCGGCATGACGTCGGGACTCACTGCGCGAACCATCATCCCGCCGCCGACCGCCGAGACGCCCCGGCTGAGGCTGAAGCCGAAAGCGCCCACCACAGGACATGTCGACGGAGCGTGGTGGCCGCACTCGCGGAACCTGCCCATCGAACTCCCGGCACTGCTGGAGGTGCTGTCCGTCCGGCTGGGCCCGATCGAGCGCGTGAGCTACAACGTGACCGCCTGGGGCCCGACGGTGCGCAAGATCGAGGTCGAGGGACGGATCGTCCGGCTCGGCGGATATCGCTCACAGCAGGCCGACACCGTCGACGTGATCGGAGCCAGGCAGCGGCTGACCCTGCTGGTGGTCCCGCCGCAGACCACTGCAGCGATTGCGCACCAGACACTGATGGCAGCGTCGCACCGCGGCAACATCGGCACCGTCGGCGAACTGCTCGCTCCCGGAGCCACACACGTGGAGCCCGTCGGATCGGCTCGCGGCGACCCTACGGACGCGGCGGTGCAGTCCTGGGAACTCGACGGCGGCCGCGGGTCGATCGGCTGAGGATGGTCGACCCGGCCAGCCGACGAGGCGCGCGGTCAGACGGTCGATACGGCTCCGTCGACGGTCAGTGGGTGACGGAGGAGGACCCGGGTGCCGCCGATGTCGTAGTGGATGAATGACCGACTTGACGAGGCGCTGCATGAGGGTGATCCCGCGACCACGGCCGTTGTCGTGCGTCGGCACCGGCCGCCAGCGCCCGTGATCACGGATCTCGATGCAGGTCACGCCGGCCTCGACCCACAAGGCGAGTTCGACGGTGCTCTGCTCGGTGATCGGGGTGTAAGCGTGTTCGACGGAGTTGGTCGCCGCCTCGTTCACGGCGAGGACGACGTCGTACTCGATGTCCTCGTTCAGGGGCAGCCCCCGCAACCAGCGACGCACCTCAGTGCGAATCGCCCTCAGGTTGCGTGGATCGGCGGGCCAGATCCGGCGGGCGAACGCATGGCACTGAAGGGCGTCAGGCATGGCGGCTCCCCTGCGGACGGCGCCGGTCAGACGGCTGGACCCGCCAACCGGGTGCGGACACCGCGCGCCGGCCGACAGCCGGACCGTGCGGGACGTCGCCGCCGATTCCGCCCGGTGTCAGGGCCTGCCCGTTGTCGACGGATGCGGCGGCTGGAGCGATGGAACTACCCCGGAACGCTTGCTGTGCACGGATACGGAACGCGCGGCTACCAGGGTCCGGGGTAGCGACAGCAACGTAGCAGCGAACCGGCGTCGACGCCGACCGGAGCGTGGCGGCAGCGAGGTCTGGATTCGGGACGCCCAGCATGGA
This sequence comes from Pseudonocardia mahuensis, assembly GCF_018531475.1. GTDB lineage: Bacteria > Actinomycetota > Actinomycetes > Mycobacteriales > Pseudonocardiaceae > Pseudonocardia. Next base: position 46,664 of record NZ_JAHDTG010000059.1, on the reverse strand, counting down.
GGACCGGACAGATCGACTGGCCCCGCCAGCCACGATGCTGCGGGACCGCGATGACTGAGCCCGGCGCGCTGGCAAGGGTCCTGGCGGAGATCGTGGCCGACGGCGGTACCGAGGCACCGCGACGGATCTGCGATGCCTGCGTGGCGGCGCTGCCGGTGAACCGCGCCGCGATCACGGTGTTGGCCGGGGTAGATCGTCAGAACCTGTGTGAGCCAGTGACGATGTGGCCCGTGATCTCGATGAGCTGCAGTTCAGCCTGGGTGAGGGGCCGTGCGTCGAGGCGTTCACCGAGCGCCGCCCGGTGCTGGTCGCCGACCTGGCCGCGCTGACCGACCACCGGTGGCCGATGGTCGCCGCCGCCGTGAGCCGGAGTCCGGTGCGGGCGTTGTTCGTACTGCCCCTGCAGATCGGCGCGATTACCGTCGGCGTGCTCGATCTCTACCGGGACACCCCCGGGATGCTGGAGCCCGACGACCTGGCCGGTGCGCTGCGGGCCGCCGACGCGGCACTGTGGAGCTTGCTCGGACTGTGCACTGGCGAGACAGTGGACGGTGTGATGACACGGGCGTGCGCCGAGCCGACCCGCAGGGCCGGCTGACCGGGTCGCCACTGCACCGCACCCAGGTCCACCAGGCCACCGGGATGATCATCGAGCAGCTGCGGGTAACCGCAGAGATCGCGCTGAGCCGGCTGCGGGCCTTCGCCTTCGACCATCGTCGACGTGGCCCTCGACTGCGTTGCGCTGCTCCCGGTCGACGCGGCCGGTCTGCTGCTGTCCGACCAACGGGGCGCCCTGCAGGTGGCGTCCTCCTCGACCGAGCAGGTCCACCTGCTGGAGCTGTTGCAGCTGCAGGCCGACGAAGGCCCCTGCCCGGACTGCTTCCGCACGAGCCGGCAGGTCGCCGTGCCCGACCTGCGCGAGGTGACCGACTGGCCCCGCTTCGGCGCACACACCCAGGCGGCCGGCTTCCGCTCGGTGTACGCGCTGCCGCTGCGGCTGCGCGCGGAGACCATCGGCGCGCTCAATCTGTTCGGCGGCCGACCCGGGCCGCTGTCGGCGGACGAGCTGCGCATCGCCCAGGCCCTCGCCGATGTGGCCACCACCGGCATCCTGCACGAACGCGCCGTCCGCCACCGCGAGGTCCTCGCCGAGCAACTCCAGACCGCACTGAACATCCGGGTGATCACCGAACAGGCCAAGGGCGTCCTCGCCGAACGCGGCCGGCTCGACCTGGCCCATACCTTCGACCTGCTCCGCGGCCACGCCCGGTCCAACAACCACGGCACCACCACCGCCGACTCCCTGCTCCGACCCCTCCCTCGACACACGACGTCGTGACGCCGGCGCCCCGTCCGGGTCCCTAGCCGCCCGCCATCGCCCCCACGACCAGGAAGGGCTCGCTCCCTCTCGCGACCGCGTCGGGCAGCGGGTCGTCCGGCGGTTCGTGGGACAGGTCCTCCTCGCATGCGAAGAACCTCACGAACGCCCGGCGCCGCCCGGAGGCGTGGTCGCGGATCGCCCCGCGCAGCATCGGGTATCGGGTCTCGAGCGCGTCGAGGACCACGCGCTGCGTGGCCCGGCCCTCGACGTCGAGTTCCACCTCGCCGTCGATGCGCGCGAGCGTCCGAAGATGGGCCGGGAGCACGACGCGGATCATGGCAGCGTCTGGACTTCGACGGACAGCACGGCCGGGAGATCCCGGACGATGGGTGCCCAGGAGTCCCCGGCGTCGGCCGATGCGTACACCTGCCCGCCGGTGGTACCGAAGTACACGCCGCACGCATCGAGCGAGTCGACGGCCATGGCATCGCGCAACACGTTGACGTAGCAGTTGCTCTGCGGCAGACCGTTCGTGAGCGGCTCCCACTCGTCCCCGCCCGCCCGGCTGCGGTACACACGCAGCCTCCCCTCCGGCGGGAAGTGCACCGAGTCGCTCGTGATCGGGACGACGTAGACGGTGTCCGGCTCGTGCGCGTGCACGTCGATCGGGAACCCGAAGTCGGTCGGCAGGTTCCCGCTGATCTCGCGCCACGACTCGCCGGCGTCGTCGCTGCGCATGACGTCCCAGTGCTTCTGCATGAACAGCACGTCCGGACGTGACGGGTGCATCGCGAGGTTGTGCACGCAGTGGCCGACCTCGGCGGCCGGATCGGGGATGCCCTCGGACCGCAGGCCACGGTTCACCGGCCGCCATGTCTTGCCCGAGTCGTCGGTCCGGAACACGCCCGCAGCCGAGATGGCGGCGAACATCCGCGCGGGGTCCCTCGGGTCCAGGAGGATCGTGTGCAGACACATGCCACCGGCACCTGGCTGCCAGAAGGACCCGGAGCCGTGCTCACGCAGTCCGGAGAGTTCCTGCCAGGTCTGCCCGCCGTCGGCCGAGCGGAAGAGCGCCGCGTCCTCGACCCCGGCGTACACGGTGTCCGGATCGGTCGGTGACGGTTCGAGGTGCCAGACACGCGCGAACTCCCAGGGGTGCGGCGTGCCGTCGTACCACTGGTGAGTGCCGGGGACGCCGTCGTAGGTGAACTGGTTGCCCACCGGCTGCCAGGTCGTGCCACCGTCGTCAGAGCGCTGGATCACCTGCCCGAACCAGCCGCCCGACTGCGACGCGAAGAGCCGATCCGGGTCGGCGGAAGATCCTGCGAGGTGGTAGATCTCCCAACCGGCGAAGTGCGGCCCGCTGATGTCCCACCGCTCGCGTTTCCCGTCCGACGTCAGGACGAACGCGCCCTTGCGTGTACCGACCAGTACCCGTACCCGGCTCATCGGTTCTCCCTTCCGAGGTTCGCGCCCTCGTCATGACAGCGGCGAGCGCACGGTGAACGCAGGTGATGACTGCCGCGGGACGGAGAACTAATCGCTCGCCCGAACCGAGTCTGTCGACGGCGTCGGCGATGTCCGGCCGGTTCAGCACCTCCTGGGGCAGCGCCGGGCATACGACCGGCGAAGCCGGTGGCCACCGGATGACCGTCCACGACGGGTCGCCGGCCGGTGACTGTGCCCTCCCCACCTCGCGGCGTGTGAACCGCGCCGTCCGCCCCCCGCCGGTCGGCGCGCCGAACCCCGGCCCTGGCCCGATGTTCACCCTGCAGCCCATCGGGTAAGAGACGGACGACCTCGACCGTCGTCCCGGCGCGACGTCACCGCCGCAGAACCCGAGGAGACGCACATGGCTACCGACTACGTACTGGTCCCCGGCCATGGAGCCCCCTCCGGGTCCGCCGGTCCCGACCGGATCGTCGGGGCTCCGGGGCCGGTCTGCTGAGGATCGGCTGATCCGATGCACTCCTCCGCGGAGCTTCTGATAGGGCTCGGTGTCCTGCTGGCCCTGCTCGCGGTTCTCGGTGCGGTCGCCCGGCTGCTGTCGCTGTCGCCGGTCCCGCTCTACCTGCTCGCCGGACTCGCTGTCGGCGAGGGGGGTCTCCTCGCCGTCCCCACGTCTGAGTTCATCCAGACGGGCGCGCAGATCGGCCTCGTGCTGCTGCTGCTCACTCTCGGACTGGACTTCGACGGCGACGAGTTCGCGGACAGCCTCAAGCGGCACGTGCCGTCCGCCCTGGTCGATCTCGTTCTCAACGCCGCCCCGGGCCTGGTGGCCGGCCTGCTCCTGGGCCTGAGTCCGGTCGGCGTTCTCGCCCTGGCGGCCACCACCTGGGTGTCGTCCTCCGGCATCGTTGCCCGGCTGCTGCGTGACCTCGGGCGCCTGCGAAACCGCGAGACACCCTCGGTACTGGCGGTGCTGGTCCTCGAGGACTTCGCGATGGCCATCTACCTACCGGTGCTGGCCGTGGTGGCTGCGGGGGGAACCTGGTGGCAGGCAGCGCTCGGAGTGCTGGGCGCGCTGGGCGCGTTGCTGCTCGCGTTCTTCGCGTCACGGCGCTGGGGACAGACCATCGGACGCGTGCTGTCACACTCGGAATCCGAGCAGATCCTGCTCCGTGTGCTCGGCGCCACCCTGCTCGTGGCCGGCCTCGCCGAGCTGATCGACATCTCTGCGGCGGTCGGCGCCTTCCTCGTCGGGCTGAGCCTCTCCGGTGAGATCGCCGACCGGGCGCGGGAGGTGCTCAGCCCGCTGCGGGACCTGTTCGCGGCCGCGTTCTTCCTCGCCATCGGGCTGTCGATCGACCCGACCGACATCGTCCCGTTGCTGCCAGCAGCGCTCGTGCTGGCCATCGCCACATCGGTCACCAAGATCCTCACCGGCTTCTACGCCGCGTCCCGCGACGGCGTGGATCGGCTCGGGCAACTCCGTGCCGGTGCGGCCCTGATCGCACGCGGGGAGTTCTCGATCGTCATCGTCGGGCTGGTCGGTGCCTCGGTCGATCCTCGGTTCGGTGCCCTCGTCGCTGCCTACGTCCTCCTGCTGGCCACCGTCGGGCCGATCATCGCCCGTCTCGTTCCTGACCCGGTGGAACGAGCGGCAGGGCAGGTGGATGAGCAGCGGGAGGGCGGGAGGCGGTTCAGCTGAACCGCGCCGCGCCGGGGTCGAGGCCCGGATCCGACCGGATCACGAGGGCCACCTGCGCGAAATGTTCACCCACAAACCCGGCGGGCAGGAGAGACGACCTCGACCGTCGCGACGGCGCGACGACACCGCTGCAAAGCCCGAGGAGACGCCCATGGCCACCAACGACGTGCTGATACCCGGCGCTGGAACGCACCACGGGTTCCGGTCGGGCCGCGACGCCGTCGCCGCGTCGTGGCCGGCCCGCACCCGCGCGGCTGACCCCGATGGGCTCCTGACCGCGCTGTACCTGGAACTGGCGTGGTGACGGTGATGCTGGCCGTGTCCGGCGGCATCGCCCGGCGGCTCTCCCTGTCCCCCATACCGCTGTACCTGCTCGCCGGCCTGGCGCTGGCGACGGCGGCCTCATCCCGATCCCGGCGTCCGAACAGTTCATCGAGGCCGGCGCACAGATCGGGGTGCTCTGCTGCTGACCGTCGGCCCGGAGTTCTCGGCCGACGAGTTCGCCGGCAGCCTCAAGCGCCACGTGCCCGGTGGATGTTCCCCGACATCCGCGTCGCGGGCCGTCGACGGTGTGGTGTTCATCCATCCCGTGGTGACCGTGTTCCAGTTCCGGCCGGTCACGGCGACCTTCCAGTGCCTGGTCACGAAGCCGGCGACGTCGGGTGCCTTCATCACACCGTCCGGGCACCCACTGGTAGATCACACGCTCGCCGATCCGGGTGCGCTCCGGGTCGAGCGCGACGGGGTCGTGCGCGGTCGCCGGCCCCGGATCCGGGGCGGCGGACAGGAACAGAGCCATCATCCGCGAGCCGTTGTCGGCGACGTCGGCGAGCGGGTGCCCGTCGACGACCGCCCGCAGTTCCTGGCGCGTGCGGACCAGGCACCGCACGTCCATGCCGAACTCCGCGGAGATCGCCTTCTCGATGTCGACGGCGAGCTCCTCGGGCGGGATGGCAGGGGCGGTGAGGACGGCGTTGCCGCTCTGCAGGTGGGTGCGCACATCCGTGTGGCCGAGCCTGGTCAGCAGCGCCCGCAGGTCGGCCATGGCGATCTTCTTGTTACCGCCGACGTTGATCCCGCGCAGCAGCACGGCATGGCTGGGCATCGCGGCAGGGTAACCGCAGTGGGTTGCAGGTGACGTTCCGCTGATCGACGGAACGTCACCGCAGGTGTGGTCAACCCTACCGGGTTACACGGGTGTCCCCCTGACCGCGTGGTCGCGGTCTGCCACTCTGGAGCCTGTCCCCCCGGGGATGGCAGGGACGGCACCACAGGGCGCCGCCGATCCGTGCCGGCATGCCGGACCCGCCGACCCAGGAGAGGACTGCGGTAGTGGATCTCGTCGCGGCCTTCGACGCCGTGCTGCACAGCGTGTGGCTGCTGCCGGTGCTCGCGTTGCTGATCGCCGTCGACGCGCCGTTCCCCGTGCTGCCGAGCGAGACGCTGCTGATGTCCGCGTCAGCGGCCGCGTTCGGTGTCGGCGACATGCCCGCCGTGGCGGGGCTGTTCCTCGCTGCGCTGGTCGGATCCCTGCTAGGGGACCTCATCGCGTTCGGGCTGGGTCGCTCGTCGCACCGGGTGCTGAGGGGAGTGGCCGACACCGAGTGCGGGCTGACGGCCTGGGTGCGCCGTAACCTGTTGCGCCGCCCGGAGGCGGCCCTGATCGGGGCCCGGTTCATGCCGGGCGGCAGGCTGATCAGCACCGCCGCCGCCGGCCGGGTCCGGCTGCCGCTGAGCCGCTTCCTGCCCGGCTCGCTGGCCAGCTCGGCGCTGTGGAGCATCTACATGCTGGTGGTCGGGCTGCTGCTCGGCCCGATCGTCGGCGGTAACCCGCTGCTCAGCCTCGCCGCCGGCCTGGTCATGGCCGGGCTCACCGCGGGCGGTTTCACGCTCGGGCGCAGGCTGCGCGCGCGCCGCCGGACCGCCGCACCGCGGCCGATGCCCGCCGGTGAGCTCGTGCTCGCGAGACGCTGACCCGCTGCGGCAGGTCGAACCGTCCTGCGCGCCCCGGTGGAGGGCCCCGCGCAGAACGGCCGGCAGCGGCCCGGTGTGCAGCACGCCGAGCCGCTGGGTGGCGCGGGTCAGCGCGACGTTCAGCTGCTGGGCGTCGATCAGGTCTCGCCATCGTCGTCCATCCCGTCGACGTCGAGGACCTGCAGCACACCCTCGGCGTAGTCGTCCGCCTCGATCGGGATCGGTTCGTCCGCTCCCGGGGCCGACTGTCGATCGGCCACCGCCGCGGCGAGCGCGCGGACCTTTTCATTGTCCGGACCGTTCTGGAGCCGATCGTCGTGGAAGTCGAGCAGTGCCCGGCCGCGGGTCCGGAAATGGCGTCGCCGGCGCACTCCTTCGGGATTCGCCGCCGTGGCGGTGTAGAACGGCCGGGCCGCGGGGGCGCGCCAGTCGGTGAGGAGTGGGCGGTGGTCGTCCGCCGGGTCGAGTAACCCGGCGCGTCCGATGTGGACCAGGTGATCGTCGGCGGTCCGGGGGTTCTCGAAGCACAGACCGTTCTCCGCCGCCCGCGACCTGCGAAGACGTGCAGCGAGGGTCTGCACGGCGACCTCGCGCTGCCGGCGTTCGGGGTGCCCGGTACCGGAACTGTCCCGCAGCACAGCGGCGTGCTCTGCGGCCGCCGCCGCGCGCTCGCGGTCCAGGAACGCGTAGAGACCGGCGAGGTGAGCGCGTTCGACGTGCAATTCCCCGGTGTCGTCCCACTTCGACAAGTATGGATTCCGTCTGCTACGGTGAACACGTCCGGCTGCTATTCTGAATGAACTCAGCGCGCCGATCCTCCATTCTTCACCACGTGTCAAGTGGTGATTTTTTCCGGTACGGCCCGCATAATCCGGGCCATGCGCAATCAGAGCTGGGTGGCCGAGGTCGGCCCGGAGAACGCTCACTGGCTGGCCACCGAGAGCCGTACGGCCCGGCTCGCCCGGGAGTACCGGCCCCGTGATCTGGGGGAGGGTCGCATCGAGCTGAGCGCGCTCGCTCTCGGCGCCTCGCGGGAGCTCGGCGAGGAGGAGGACGGCTACATCACCGACGACGCCGAAGGCCTGCGAGTCTGGATCGGCGACGACGCCTTCGAGCTGGTGCTCATCGAGAGCTGAGCGACACGGAAGGGGGAGCGCCCGTCGGAAACGAGAGCAGTGCTCTTGACGGCGTGAGCCGACTGCTGTTCGATGCTCCTTATCGAGAGCACTGCTCTCGCAACGCAGAGGAGACCGCCGTGAACAGCACGCCCCGCTATGTCGCCCCCGGCCGCAGCACGACCCTGCTCAACCGGGCCGTCGCGGGCCTGGCCCGCGCCGGTATCAGTGTCTGGGGCAGCCGCATCCTCGCGGTCCGCGGACGCACCAGCGGGCAGTGGCGGACCGTCCCGGTCAACCTGCTCGTCCACGACGATGCGCGGTACCTCGTCGCGCCCCGCGGGCACACTCACTGGGTACGCAACCTACGCGCCGCCGGTGGCGGGGAGCTGCGGCTCGGGCGTCGCGTCGAGGAGTTCAGCGCGACCGAACTGCCCGACGACGAGAAGGTCGCGGTGCTGCGCGCCTACCTGCGCCGGTGGAAAATCGAGGTCGGGGTGTTCTTCGACGGGGTCGACGCCGATGCCTCCGACGCCGAACTGCGCCGAATCGCGCCCGACCACCCGGCCTTCAGGATCACCTCGGATGTGCCCCGCTGAGCAGGATCGGCCCGTCGGAAGACGCCCGACGCCGGCCCGGAGGGATCAACCGGTGCCGGCGGAGGCTCCCCGTTCCGCCGGCCCCGGTCAATCGGTCAACGCGCGGGTCGGGCGAGAGGTTCGGCCCTATCGGGCGCACCGTCGAGCGGGCCTCGAACGTCTGCGACCGGCGTCCGCTACCCCCAATTGGTCCGAACGGGCAGGCAGACCCGCCCGCCGAACGGTCCCGACCGGCCACCGCCCGTCCGGTAGCGCACGGTAATCACGCGCTCACTTGAGCGCACCAACGAAGTCCACCAGGGCGGTGTTCGCCTCGGCCGGACGCTCCTGCTGTGTCCAGTGCCCACGCCCCGGCAGGAACACCGCATCCCGCAGATCGGCGACGCCGCCGCGCAACGCGGCGACCATCGCCCCCGGAACGGTGCCCGCAACCACGAGATCCTGGTCCCCGGCGAGGTAGAACGCTGGTGGCGTGACGGCGGCGCCGTGCCAGGGCGGCGACCGGCCACCACCGCCTGCTCGGCGCCCACCGCATCGAGCACGCCGACGGCGTCGCCCACGAGGTGCAGGATCGTGTACGCTTCGACCGCCGCCGGCGCGTCAATGCGGCCGTAGCCGCGCTGGTCGGCGCCACGACGTGACAGCCCGGGAACACATCGGGCCCGGGCGAGCGAACTCGTCCGGGCCCGGTGCGCATCGGAGAACCGTCAGGTCAGCGGACGGTCCGTCGGGTTGATCGGGCGGGGGAGCACGGAGCGCCCGGTGAGGTACCGGTCAACACCCGCGGCGGCAGCCCGGCCCTCGGCGATCGCCCACACGATCAGCGACTGCCCGCGGCCCATGTCGCCGGCCACGAAGATGCCGTCCACGCTGCTCATGTAGTCGTCGTCGCGCGCGACGTTGCCCCGGTCGTCGAGTTCAACGCCCAGTTCCGCGAGCAGCTTGCCCTTCTCCGGACCGACGAAGCCCATGGCCAGCAGCACGAGGTCGGCCGGGATCTCCCGCTCGGTGCCATCGACGGGGACGAACCTGCCGCCCGCGTCGCGGGCGACCTCGACCAGCCGCAGCGCCTTGACCTTGCCGGTGCCGTCGTCGACGAACTCGGTGGTGTTGACCGAGTACAGCCGCTCGCCACCCTCCTCGTGTGCCGAGGACACCCGGTAGACCATCGGGTAGGTCGGCCAGGGCATGTTGTCGGTGCGGTGCTCCGGCGGCGTCGGCATGATCTCCAGCTGGGTCACCGAAGCGGCGCCCTGGCGGTGTGACGTGCCGAGGCAGTCGGCCCCGGTGTCACCGCCGCCGATGATCACGACATGCTTGCCCTCGGCGCTGATCGGCGGGGCGTCGATGTCGCCCTGCTGCACGTGGTTGGCCCACGGCAGGAACTCCATGGCCTGGTAGATGCCCTCGAGCTCGCGACCCGGAACGGGGATGTCGCGCCAGGCGGTGGCCCCACCGGCGAGCACCACCGCGTCGAAGTCCTCGCGCAGCTGGTCGACGCCCACGTCCACCCCGACGTCGACCGACGCCCGGAACAGCGTTCCCTCGTCGCGCATCTGCGTCAGACGCCGGTCGAGCCGTGACTTCTCCATCTTGAACTCGGGGATGCCGTAGCGCAGCAGCCCGCCGATCCGGTCGGCGCGCTCGTAGACCACGACGTCGTGCCCGACCCGGGTCAGCTGCTGGGCGGCGGCCAGGCCGGCCGGGCCGGAGCCGACCACGGCGACCTTCTTCCCGGTCTTGACCTGGGGCGGCCGCGGGGTGATCCAGCCCTCGTCCCAAGCCCGGTCGACGATCTCGATCTCGACCTGCTTGATGGTGACGGCGTCGCTGTTGATGGCCAGCACGCACGCGGCCTCGCACGGCGCGGGGCACAGCGTCCCGGTGAACTCCGGGAAGTTGTTGGTCGCGTGCAGCCGCTCGATGGCCTCACGCCAGTCCTGCTTCCATACCAGGTCGTTCCACTCCGGGATCAGGTTGCCCAGCGGGCAGCCCTGGTGGCAGAACGGGATACCGCAGTCCATGCAGCGTCCGGCCTGCTTCTCCAGATCCTGACGGGAGAAGTCCTCGTAGACCTCGCGCCAGTCCATCAGGCGCAGGTCGACGGGGCGTCGCTTCGGGGTCTCCCGGGGAGTGGTGAGGAAGCCCTTCGGATCAGCCATGCGCGGCCTCCATGATCGCCTCGTTCACGTCGCGGCCGTCCTTCTCGGCCTGCTCGCGGGCCTGCAGCACCCGCTTGAAGTCCTTCGGCATGACCTTGCCGAAGCGCTCGACCGCGACGTCCCAGTCGGTGAGCAGTGCGTGCGCCACCGCGGAGTCGGTCTCCGCGTGGTGGCGCTCGACGGCGGAGCGCAGGAACTCGCGGTCCTCGTCGTCCAGCGGGTCCAGGTCGACCATCTCCGGGTTGACCCGGTTACCCAGGAAGTTGCCGTTCGCCGCGAGGTCGAGCACGTAGGCCGTACCCCCGGACATGCCGGCCGCGAAGTTGCGGCCGATCTTGCCCAGCACCACGACCCGGCCGCCGGTCATGTACTCGCAACCATGGTCGCCGACGCCCTCGACGACGGCCAGCGCCCCGGAGTTGCGCACGCAGAACCGCTCGCCGACCACACCGCGGATGAACACCTCACCGGAGGTGGCCCCGTAGAGGATCACGTTGCCGGCGATGATGTTCTCCTCGGCCACGAACGGGGCCGCCGGATCCGGCCGCAGCGTGAGCCGCCCGCCGGACAGGCCCTTGCCGAAGAAGTCGTTCGCGTCGCCGACCAGCCGCAGCGTGATGCCCTTGGGCACGAACGCGCCGAACGACTGACCCGCCGAGCCGGACAGCGTGACGTCGATGGTGTCGTCGGGCAGGCCCTCGCCGCCCCACCGCTTCGTCAGTTCGTAGCCCAGCATCGTGCCGACGGTCCGGTTGACGTTGCGCACCGGAAGGTCGAGCCGCACCTTGTCGCCGGAGGACAGCGCACCCTCGGCGAGCTGGATCATGGTGTTGTCCAGCGCCTTCTCGAGGCCGTGGTCCTGCGACGTGCTCCGGTGCCGCGTCGTGCCCTTGGGCAGGTCGGGCATCTGGAAGATCGGCCGCAGGTCGAGGCCCTCGGTCTTCCAGTGGTGCACCGCCGCGTCGGTGTCGAGCATCTCGGCGTGCCCGACGGCCTCCTCCAGGGTCCGGAAGCCGAGCTGGGCCAGGTACTCCCGGACCTCCTCGGCGACGAACCGCATGAAGTTGACGACGTACTCGGGCCGCCCGTCGAAGCGCTTGCGCAGCTCCGGGTTCTGGGTGGCCACGCCGACCGGGCAGGTGTCCAGGTGGCAGACCCGCATCATGATGCAGCCCGAGACCACCAGCGGCGCGGTCGCGAAGCCGAACTCCTCGGCCCCGAGCAGCGCCGCGATGACGACGTCGCGGCCGGTCTTGAGCTGGCCGTCGGTCTGTACCACGATCCGGTCCCGCAGCCCGTTGACCAGCAGGGTCTGCTGGGTCTCGGCGAGGCCGAGCTCCCACGGGCCACCCGCGTGCTTGATCGAGGACAGCGGGGAGGCGCCCGTGCCACCGTCGTGCCCGGAGATGAGCACGACGTCGGAGTGGGCCTTCGCCACGCCCGCCGCGACCGTACCCACGCCGACCTGCGACACGAGCTTGACGTGCACGCGTGCGGCCGGGTTGGCGTTCTTCAGGTCGTGGATGAGCTGCTTGATGTCCTCGATCGAGTAGATGTCGTGGTGCGGCGGCGGGGAGATCAGCCCGACACCCGGCGTGGAGTACCGGGTCTTGGCGATCCACGGGTAGACCTTGCCGCCCGGCAGCTGGCCGCCCTCGCCGGGCTTGGCGCCCTGCGAGATCTTGATCTGGATGTCGTCGGAGTTGACCAGATACTCACTGGTCACACCGAACCGGCCGGACGCCACCTGCTTGATGGCGCTGCGCCGGTTGTCGCCGTTCGCGTCCGGGGTGAAGCGGTCGGCGTCCTCGCCGCCCTCGCCGGTGTTCGACTTCCCGCCGAGGCGGTTCATCGCGATGGCCAGGGTCTCGTGCATCTCCTGCGAGATCGAGCCGTAGGAGATGGCGCCGGTGGCGAACCGCTTGACGATCGACTCGACCGGCTCGACCTCGTCGATCGGCACCGGCCGGCGCACACCCTCCTTGAAGGCGAACAGCCCGCGCAGCGTCATCAGCCGCTTGGCCTGGTCGTCGACCGCCTTCGTGTAGTCCTTGAAGATCTCGTAGCGCCCGGAGCGCGTCGAGTGCTGCAGCTTGAAGACGGTCTGCGGGTTGAACAGGTGCAGCTCGCCCTCGCGGCGCCACTGGTACTCGCCACCGACCTCGAGCGCGCGGTGGCTGGCCCGGATCTCGTCCGCCGGGAACGCCCGCCGGTGCTGGCGGAGCACCTCCTCGGCGAGCACGTCGAAGCCGACGCCGCCGAGGCGGGACGTGGTTCCGGTGAAGCAGGAGTCGATGACCTCCCTGCCGAGCCCGATCGCCTCGAAGATCTGCGCGCCGGTGTACGACGCGACGGTCGAGACGCCGATCTTCGACATGGTCTTGCGCACGCCCTTGCCCAGCGCCTTGACCAGGTTCTTCGTCGCGGTCTTGGCGTCCACGCCGGGAATGTCGCCGCGGTCGGCGAGGTCCTCGACGGTGGCCATGGCCAGGTACGGGTTGACCGCGGCCGCGCCGAAGCCGATGAGCAGCGCGATATGGTGCACCTCGCGGGCGTCACCGGACTCGACGATCAGCCCGACCCGGGTCCGGGTGCGCTCGCGCACCAGGTGGTGGTGCACCGCGCCGGTGAGCAGCAGCGACGGGATCGGCGCGTGCTCGGCGTCGACCCCGCGCTGGGACAGCACGATGAGCCGGGCGCCGTCGGTGATGGCCTGCGAGACCTCGGCCTTGATCTCCTCGAGCCGGCGGGTCAGACCCTCGCTGCCGTCGGCGGCCCGGAACAGGCCGCGGACGGTGTGCGACGCGAATCCGGGGAACTCCCCGTCGTCGTTGATGTGGACGATCTTCGCCAGGTCGTCGTTGCCGAGCACGGGAAACGGCACGACGATCGTGCGGCAGTTGTGCGGGCTGGCCGAGAGCAGGTTCTGCTCCGGGCCGAGCTGCGACTGCAGCGACGTCACCAGTTCCTCGCGGATCGCGTCCAGCGGCGGGTTGGTGACCTGGGCGAACAGCTGGGTGAAGTAGTCGTAGAGTTGCCGGGGCCGCTCGGAGATCGCCGCCAGCGGTGCGTCGTTGCCCATCGAGCCGATCGGCTCCGCGCCGCTGCTCGCCATCGGTTTGAGCAGGACGTTGAGCTCCTCCTCGGTGTAGCCGAAGGACTGCTGGCGGTGGGTGAGCGCGGCGTGCGCGATCTGCTCCCGATCGCGCTCGGGCAGGTTCTCGAGCCGGATGAGGCCGGCGTGCAGCCAGTCGGCGTACGGGTGCTCGGCGGCCAGCTGCCCCTTGATCTCGTCGTCGTTGACGATCTTGCCGTCGGCGGTGTCGACGAGGAACATCCGGCCGGGCTCGAGCCGGCCCTTGCGCACCACGGCGGAGGGCTCGACGTCGAGCACGCCGACCTCGCTGGCCAGCACGACCAGCCCGTCCTCGGTGACCCAGTACCGGGCCGGGCGCAGACCGTTGCGGTCGAGCACGGCGCCGACCACGGTGCCGTCGGTGAACGCGACCAGCGCCGGGCCGTCCCACGGCTCCATCAGCGTCGAGTGGTACTCGTAGAACGCGCGGCGGGCCGGATCCATCTCGTCGTGGTTCTCCCACGCCTCCGGGATCATCATCAGCACCGCGTGCGGCAGGCTGCGCCCGCCCAGGTGCAGCAGCTCGAGCACCTCGTCGAAGGTGGCCGAGTCGCTGGCGTCCGGGGTGACCACGGGGGTGAGCCGCTGCAGGTCGCCGGGCAGCACGTCGGACTCGAGCAGGGCCTCGCGCGCGGCCATCCAGTTCCGGTTGCCGCGTAGCGTGTTGATCTCGCCGTTGTGCGCGACGTAGCGGTACGGGTGGGCCAGCGGCCAGGCGGGGAACGTGTTGGTGGAGAACCGGGAGTGCACGACGGCCAGCGCGCTGGTCACACGCTCGTCGGACAGGTCCGGGTAGAACAGCTCGACCTGTGGCTCGGCGAGCATCCCCTTGTACACGATGGTCCGCGGGGACAGGCTCGGGAAATAGACGCCGGTCGTGTGCTCGACACGCTTGCGCAGGCAGAACGTGCGGCGCTCGAGCTCGATGCCGGTGGGCCCGGCGGTGCCGTCGGCCGACTCGATCCCCGCGACGAACAGCTGCCGGAAGCTCGGCATCGCGGCCAGGGCGGTGGGGCCGAGGCCGGCCTTCTCCGGGTCGGTCGGCAGCTCACGCCAGCCCAGCACGCGGAGGTTCTCCTCGGCGGCGAGCGCGTTGATCTTCTCGACGGCGGCGTCCGCATCGGCCCGGTCGCGGGGCAGGAATGCGGTGCCGACCGCATACGCCCCTGTAACCGGCAGCTCGAAGTCGACGACATCCCGGAAGAAGGTGTCGGGGACCTGGATCAGGATGCCCGCACCGTCGCCGGTGTTGGCCTCACTGCCCCGGGCTCCGCGGTGCTCCAACCGCAGCAGCGCGGTCAGGGCCTTCTGGATGATTCCGTGATCACGTCGCCCGGCCAGGTCGGCCACCATGGCGACGCCGCAGGCGTCGTGCTCGTAGTCAGGGGCGTACAGGCCCCGTGACTGACCGTGTGCTGCACCCACCTGGTCGCTGATCGCAGCCAACAGCTCCTCCTGTCGTCTCGGTGCACCCCGACGATCGCATCGGGACGACGTGGACCTAAGTGGTTCCAAATAGGGTATCCGACGCTCTCGGCGGACCGTGGTAATCGTCCGGTCGAGTGCACTGTCCGGACTGGTCGTCCGGCTGGGTGGCGCGTCGGACGTACTAGTGACGGCCGCGCGCCATGATGGGGCGCCGGCCGGCCCATTGCACAGTGCGACCGCACGCGGCACCGAGCGCGGTCTGACGCACAAAGAGTCGCATGCGGTACCGCGATTTCGCCAGTGAGCGCCGGAGTGACCAGGGCGACTGCGCCGTGACCTGGGCGTTTTGCCGGTTCCGCGGCCAATGCCTGCTCGGGCAGAGGGCGTGCCCGGTAACCGCCGGGCCTGTGATAGGCGGGCACTGCCGCGGAGATCGTCAGGAGATTGTCAGCTGACGCAGCGGTGACGCACCGCGAACGCCCGGCGCCCCCGGTCGGTCGGCGAGCCCGGGTGCCGGGCGAAGCCGTGCCCCGCTCGGGGTCCGGCCCGGCTGGTCGTACGGGGAGACTGTGCGGGTGGATGTGCGCGCGGCGCTGGCCGACGTCGGGGGGTTCGGCCCGTTCTTCGAGGTGGGTACGAACCCCACCGAACAGGCGGATCCGACGTGGCGCCCCCTGACGGACCTCTACTCCGATCCGGTGCCCCTACGCGATCGCATCGCGCACGTGCGGCGCGTGCTGGACAGCGACGACCGGGTGGCGGCCTCGATCACCTTCCAGGGGATGGCGGCCCGGGTGTTATCCGCGCCGCTGGCCGTCGTGGTGCTGCACGGTGTGCTGCCGGCCCTCACCGCCCGCACGCTGCACTGGCGGGTCTCGCTGACCGGGCCGTGGCCGCTCTGGGTCGACGCACCCGGCGGCGAGGCCCTGCCCGACGACCTGGGCGCCGCCGCCGATCGGCTCGCCGCCCTGCTGGTCGACGAGCACCTCCGTCCGCTGGCGGCGGCCGTTCGGGCGCAGGTCGGGATCTCCGAACGGGTGCTCTGGGGCAATGCGGCGTCGTCGGTGGCGGCGGGCAAGCGGCTGATCGGCACCGCGCGACCGGAGGCCGCGGACCGGGCCGCCCGGATCGCCGCCGGGGTGCTCGCCCGCGACCCGTTCGTGGCGGCGGGGGATCGGCGGGCACCGGTCCCGCCCGACGTCGGATGGACCTTCCAGCGCCGGTCCTGCTGCCTGTACTACCGGGTGCGCGAGGGCGGGACCTGCTGTGACTGCGTGCTCAACCTGAGGGCCGGCCGGTAGCGGCGCACGACGGGACCACTGTCCTCGACCAGGCGGGGCGGGCCGTGCCTCTTCGCATCAGTCGAGCCGGACGTCGGCGATCGTCACCTGCACCACGGCGTCGAGCCCCGTGTAGGCCGCCACCGCCGCGGCCACCTCCTGCTGGACCGCCCGGGCCAGGTCGCGGCAGTTGTGCCCGAGCCGGGTGATGACGGTGAGCGTCACCTCGGTGCGGTCACCGTGCACCACGGCCGTCACCCCGTCGGTGGTGGGCCGCACCCGGTCCGGCCCCAGCACCGAGCCGGCGAGGCCGAGCAGCGCCTGCGCGAGGTCGGCCTGCAGCCCCACCACGCCTGGGATCCGGCAGGCGCACTGCGCGGCGACGCGGGCCACGACCGCGTCCCCGACGTGGAACCGGACTTCCGCCTCCGCCCCGGTCACCGCCGCCCCCCGCCGTCGACCCGGCTCTCGAACACGTCGACCACCTCGATGTCCACCCGCCGCACCGCGACGCCGAGCGCCTGCTGACCGGCCGCGATGATCATCTGCCGGACACGGGCCGTCACCGACGCCAGGTCGATCCCGAAACGGGCGGTGACGGTCATGGTCACGGTCACCGGGCCGGGGCCGTCGCCGGTCACCGGCTCGAGCTGTTCGATACGGCAGCTGCGGGCGCGCATCCCGTCCATCCCGTCGACGACGTGACGCAGCACCGCAGCGGCGGCCGGGCGGCTGAGCCGGGCCGGGCCGCGTGCCGAGTCGAGCTCGAGTACGTCGTGGGGCCGTAGCTCGGCCAGCACTGCGCCCATCACCCGGTCCATGACCGACGGCGGGGGCTGCACCGGCTCGGCGGCCATCCGGTGCACCACCGCGTCGAGCCGCCGTGCGTCGGTGGTCGCGGCGGCGCAGTACGGGCAGCCGCGCTCGTGCTCGTCGAGGGTGCCGGCGGTGGCGTGGTCCCAGACCACAGCGGCGTCACGACCGCAGGCGAGCGGTTCGATCGGTGTGCCGGCGTTCAGGTCCATGGCCCCGCTCATCTCCCGGCTCACCTCCCCGGGTCTCCCGGCGTTCATCTCCATGGCCGCATCGCCTCCGCCAACCGGGTGCGTGCGCGGTGGATCCGGCCGCGCACCGTCGTCTCGCCCGCGCCCGTGACGTCGGAGATCTCTGTGTACCCGAGGCCCTCCAGCTCACGCAGCACCCAGCAGAGCCGCAGATCGTCCGGTAGCGCCTGCAGCGCCGCGCCCAGCGCCGCCATCCCGGCGTCCAGCTCCGCGGTGCGTTCCGGCGAGCGTCCCGGCGCCGGGGCCGGTTCCGGGAGGTCGCCGACCTCGTCCATCGGGACCGCCGGACGACGCCGGCGCAGCATGTCGAGGCAGCGGTTGGTCACCACCCGGTACATCCACGTCGAGAACGCCGAATCGCCCCGGAACCGGCCGATCCGCCGCCACGCGTCGAGCAGGGCCTCCTGCAGCGCGTCCTCCGCGTCGGTGGGATCGCCCAGCACGCGCACGGCGAGCCGGTAGAGGGCGGCCTGGTGGCGCAGGGCCAGTGTCTCGAACGCCCGGACGTCGCCCTCCTGGGCGCGGACCACCAGGGTCTGCTCGTCGAGATCGCCCGGCCCCACCCGCGGGTGCACGGCGGCGGCCGCGGGCGGGTGGAACGGCCCGTCCGGGGCCACCGGGCCGGCCGTTCCGGGCGTGCTGCAACTCGATCCGTCCGCGTCCGCGTGCTGGGTGGCCCGCACGGCTCTCCGCTCACATCGGTCGAATGTGATGCCCGTCACGTCGTGGTCAAGATCCGTCCGCACCGGGTAGGCGGAGTCTAGGCACAGCAGGCACGCCGCCGGCGACCGCTGGTGCGGGTTCCGCCGGCTCGACGAGGAGGCCGACATGAGCTTGACCGACAAGGCCAAGAACAGGGCTCAGGAGATGTCCGGCAAGGCCAAGGCCGTCACAGGGGAGGCCACCGATGATCGCGAGCTGCAGGCCGAGGGCAAGAAGGACCAGTTCGCCGGCAGCATCAAGCAGGCAGGCGAAAAGGCGAAGGACGCCTTCAAGAAGAGCTGACGCGCCGACAGGTCGCGTTTCGCGAGCGGCACCCCGGAGCAAGCGCCCGGGGTGCCGCTCTCTGTCCGGGTGTCGCTGTCGGTGGGTCCCCGCCGGCGGGTCCGGCGTCCGCGAGCCGGCCCCACGGGCTGAGTAGCCTGCCGCCGTGACCGACGCACCGCGGGTTCCGGCACCCGCGACCGCCGCCGAGGCCGTCGCCGCCGCGATCCTGGCCCATCCGGCCGTGGCCCGCCTGGCCGGTGGACCGTTCGGCACGGTCGCGTCCTACCTGCCCGGTAGGCGGCGGCTCGTCGGGGTCCGCGTCGGCTCGGCGGGCGGGCCGACCGAGATCGCCGTCGTGGCCCGCTTCGGCATACCCGGCATCTCCCTGCCGGCTCTGGCCGGCGAGCTCGGTGTCCTGGTGCGCGCGGTACTGGGCCCGGTCCCGGTCGAGATCACCTTCGCCGACGTCGTCGTCGACGCCGCGGACCCGGGCTGAGACCCCGGCCACCCGGCCGCCGGGGCCACGCGGGGACGGGCGGGGACGGGCGGCCGGACGCCGCCGAGCCCGTCTCGCCTAGACTCGCGCGTAGTAGCGGCGCCGATGGCGGGCGCCGTGGTCGCATTCGGCGATCGGCAAGAGAGTCCACAGCTTCCTGTCTGTCCGTCCAAGGAGTACCACCGTGAAGAGCACCGTCGAGCACCTCAGCCCGACGCGCGTCCGGATCAACGTCGAGGTGCCGTTCGACGAGCTCAAGCCCGACTTCGACCGCGCGTACAAGAAGATCGCCAAGCAGGTCCGGATCCCGGGCTTCCGCCCCGGCAAGGCCCCGGCCCGCATCCTGGAGGCCCGGCTGGGCCGCGGCGTGGTGCTCGACGAGGTCGTCAACGAGGCCATCCCGGCGAAGTACAGCGAGGCCGTCACCGCGTCGGACGAGGTCCGGCCGCTGGGGCGCCCTGACATCGAGGTCACCGAGATCGCCGACGGCGAGAAGCTGGCCTTCACCGCCGAGGTCGACGTCCGGCCGGAGATCACGCTGCCCGACCTGGACGGGCTCACGGTCTCCGTCGACGACGTCGAGGTCACCGACGAGCAGGTCGACGAGCAGCTGCAGCAGCTGCGCAGCCGCTTCGGCACGCTGACCGGCGTCGAGCGGCCCGCCGCCCAGGACGACTTCGTGCAGATCGACCTGTCCGCGAGCGTCGACGGCACCCCCGTCGAGGAAGCCACGACCACCGGGTTCTCCTACCAGGTGGGCCAGGGTGGCCTGATCGACGGCATCGACGAGGCCATCACCGGCCTGTCCGCCGGCGAGTCGAGGACCTTCACCTCGAAGCTGGTCGCCGGCGAGTACGCCGACCGCGACGCCGAGATCACCGTGAAGGTCACCGCGGTCAAGGAGCGGCAGCTGCCGGAGGCGGACGACGAGTTCGCCCAGCTGGCCAGCGAGTTCGACACCCTCGACGAGCTCATCGCCGACCTGCGCGAGCGGCTCGGCCGGGTGCGCCGGATGGAGCAGGTCACCCAGGCCCGCGACCGCGTCCTCGACGCCATCGTCGACGCCACCGAGGTGCCGCTGCCGGAGAGCGTCGTGACCGCCGAGGTCGACTCGCGGCTGCACGACGCGGTGCACAGCTTCGACCACGACGAGGAGGAGTTCGGCCAGTTCCTCGAGTCGCAGGGCAAGACCCGCGAGGAGTTCGACACCGAGATGCGCACCGAGGCCGAGCGCTCGGTCAAGACCCGCCTGGTGCTCGACGCCCTGGCCGACGCCGAGCAGGTGTCGGTGAACGACCAGGAGCTGACCGAGCGGATCGTCTACCAGGCCCAGCAGTACGGGATGCCGCCGGAGGAGTTCGTCCAGCGCATCCAGCAGGCCGGCCAGCTCGGCGCCATCTACTCCGACGTGCGGCGCAGCAAGGCGCTGATCACGGCGGTGCGCGCCGCCACGGTCACCGACGCCGCAGGCGAGCCCGTCGACCTGTCGGACCTGCTCGGTCCGGAGGACGACGGTGTCGAGCAGGTCGAGACGCCGGGCGCCGAGGACGAGACCACCGAGACGGCGCAGACCGCGGGCGACGACGCCGAGGCCGCGGCCGAGGCGGCGGGCGACAGCGCCGCCACCGAGGCGACCGGTGCCGTCGCCACCGAGGCCACCACCGGGGACGCGGCCGACAAGCCCGCCTCCAGCACGGCCTGACCTCCGCGCCGGGCGCGGCTGCGCCCACAGCGAACAACACCCCGGTTCGCGGACGCCGGACCCGGCGTCCGCGTAGGGTCGGTCCCACAGATCCACAACGGATCTGAACGGACCGGACAACGCGAGCTAGCCAGCAGAAGGCAGGGTGAAGTGAGCCAGCAGGACACCGGCCCGCGTACCGCGGACCGCCTTATGGAGATGCGCTCCGCGGCGACGTCGATGACGCTGTCCGACTCGGTGTACGAACGGCTGCTGCAGCAGCGGATCATCGTGCTCGGGCAGCAGGTCGACGACGACATCGCCAACCGGATCGCGGCGCAGATGTTGCTGCTGTCGGCGGAGGACCCGACAGCCGACATCGCGCTGTACATCAACTCTCCGGGTGGCTCGGTCACCGCGGGGATGGCCATCTTCGACACGATGGAGTTCATCGAGTGCGACGTGGCCACCTACGCGATGGGGCTGGCCGCCTCGATGGGGCAGTTCTTGCTCTCCGCGGGAGCCCGCGGCAAGCGCTATGCGCTGCCGCACTGCCAGATCCTCATGCACCAGCCCTCGGCCGGTGTCGGCGGCACCGAGTCCGACATCGCCATCCAGGCTGAGCTGTTCCGCCGGCACAAGCGCGAGATGGCGGAGCTGATCTCCCAGCACACCGGCCAACCGGTCGAGAAGATCATCTCCGACTTCGACCGTGACCGTTGGTTCTCCGCGCAGGAGGCCCTCGAGTACGGCTTCGTCGACCACGTGATCTCCCGCGCCGGACAGCTGCCGGATGCGGTCAGTGAGAACGGGAGCGCCCGATGAGCAAGTTCGAGATGCCGCAGTCCCGTTACGTGCTGCCGTCCTTCGTCGAGCGCACCAGCTATGGCGTCAAGGAGTCGAACCCGTACAACAAGCTCTTCGAGGAGCGCATCATCTTCCTCGGGGTGCAGATCGACGACGCGTCGGCCAACGACGTCATGGCGCAGCTGCTGTGCCTGGAGTCCGCGGACCCGGACCGCGAGATCAGCATGTACATCAACTCGCCGGGTGGCTCCTTCACCTCGCTGATGGCCATCTACGACACGATGCAGTTCATCCGGCCCGACATCCAGACGGTCTGCCTCGGGCAGGCCGCGTCGGCCGCCGCGGTGCTGCTCGCCGCGGGCACCCCGGGCCGCCGGCTCGCGGTGCAGAACGCCCGCATCCTGATCCACCAGCCGGCCACCGAGGGCTTCTACGGCCAGGTGTCCGACCTGGAGATCCAGGCTGCGGAGATCACCCGGATGCGCCGGCTCCTGGAGTCGACGCTGGCCAAGCACAGCGGTCGCTCGCCGGAGCAGGTCCACGAGGACATCGAGCGCGACCGGATCCTGACGGCCGAGGAGGCCAAGGACTACGGGATCATCGACGAGATCATTCAGAGCCGGAAGCTGTCTGCGGTCGGCTGAGGCCTGCTTGTCAGGGCCGAATGTTGACGCTGAGGCCTGCTTGTCAGGGCCGAATGTTGACACTGTCGACATCGACAGCGGCTCTACCGCCGGACCGGGGCCGGAACCGGCCCCGGACCGGGGCCGAACTCGACCCCGGACCGGCCCGTCGGCGCCGAATTTCGGCCCGACGTCGACCGTCTGCCGAAACGTCGCCGATTCGGAGCACCGCGATGCTCCCCGGTGGGCGTCCTCGGCAGGTACCGTCACGAGCGGGCGCGCCGCCGGGCGCGCCGGATGGGACTGGGGTCTGCACTCATGGCACGCATCGGTGACGGCGGTGACCTGCTCAAGTGCTCGTTCTGCGGGAAGAGCCAGAAACAGGTCAAGAAGCTCATCGCTGGACCGGGTGTCTACATCTGCGACGAGTGCATCGATCTCTGCAACGAGATCATCGAAGAGGAACTCGCCGAAGCCGGTGAGGTGAAGCTCGACGAGCTCCCGAAGCCGGCCGAGATCCACGACTTCCTCGATCAGTACGTGGTCGGGCAGAGCGCCACCAAGCGCACGCTGTCCGTCGCGGTCTACAACCACTACAAGCGGATCCAGGCGGGGGACAAGAGCCGCGGCGGCGACGGTGACGGCGTCGAGCTCTCGAAGTCCAACATCTTGATGCTCGGTCCGACCGGGTGCGGGAAGACCTACCTGGCACAGACACTCGCCAAGCTGCTCAACGTTCCCTTCGCCATCGCCGACGCCACCGCACTCACCGAGGCCGGGTACGTCGGCGAGGACGTCGAGAACATCCTGCTCAAGCTCATCCAGGCCGCCGACTACGACGTCAAGCGGGCCGAGACCGGGATCATCTACATCGACGAGGTCGACAAGATCGCCCGGAAGTCGGAGAACCCGTCGATCACCCGTGACGTCTCCGGCGAGGGTGTTCAGCAGGCGCTGCTGAAGATCCTGGAGGGGACCACCGCGTCGGTGCCCCCGCAGGGCGGGCGCAAGCACCCGCACCAGGAGTTCATCCAGATCGACACGACGAACGTGCTGTTCATCGTGGCGGGCGCGTTCGCCGGTCTCGAGAAGATCATCGGCGACCGGGTGGGCCGGCGCGGGCTCGGCTTCGGCGCCGAGATCCGGTCGAAGAACGACCTGGAGTCGGCGGAGAGCTTCGCCGACACGATGCCCGAGGATCTGATCAAGTTCGGTCTGATCCCGGAGTTCATCGGCCGGCTGCCCGTGGTGGCCTCGGTGACCTCGCTGGACAAGGAAGCCCTGGTCAAGATCCTGACCGAGCCGCGGAACGCGCTGGTGAAGCAGTACCAGAAGCTGTTCGAGATGGACGGCGTGGAGCTGGAGTTCACCGACGACGCGCTCGAGGCGGTGGCCGATCAGGCCATTCTGCGTGGCACCGGAGCCCGTGGCCTGCGTGCCATCATGGAAGAGGTGTTGCTGCCGGTCATGTACGACATCCCGAGCCGCGACGACGTGGCGAAGGTGGTCGTGACCGAGCAGACCGTGCGGGACAACGTCAACCCGACGATCGTGCCCCGCACGACCGCGCGCCGCGAGCGCCGCGAGCGCTCCGCCTGAGCTCAGCTCGACCCGAACGCCGGTCCGCACCTCGCGGGCCGGCGTTCGTCGTCTGCGGGGCTCCCGACCCGCCCCGGCGGGCTCAATCCACGGCCCCGCTCCCGTCCTGGCGGGGGGATGCACCGGCCCGTCGCGGGCTGCCACGGTGGGGCCGACCCCGGATCGGAGGTGGTGATGGCAGAGACGGCGACCACGGGCCCCGGCCACGACGAACGCCACGCCCTGCTCGACGAGCTCGAGCTGCTGCGGACCCGGCGCCGCGAACTCGAAGAGACCTTCGAGGTCGACGATCACCCGCACGACTCAGGTGAGCTGTCGGAGGTGACGCAGCGCCGCGACGAGATCGACTGGATCGACCGGCGGATCCGGGACATCCTGCACCTGCTCTACTCCGTGCCGCGGGATCCGGCGGGCGCCCGGCCGGACCGGGTCGGGATCGGCAGCGTGGTGACGTTGCGTTACCCGGACGGCACGACCGAGACGGTGCAGGTCATCGCCGTCCCCGACGAGGACGTGCCGGAGGTGACCCCGGACAGCCCGCTGGGCCGGGCGCTGCTGGGCGCGGCGAAGGGGGACGAGATCAGCTGGGACGCCCCCGCGGGGCGGTTGAGCGCCCGGGTCGAGGAGGTCCGCCGCCCGGCGTAGTCGCGTGGCTCAACGACTGACCGTCGACCGTTGTCGCGAGGCGGGTCAGCCTGTGCCGGTCAGCTTGTCGATCTCGACGTCGGTGTAACCGAGTCCGGTGAGCACGTCCCGGGTGTCGGCGCCGAGGGCCGGGACCGTGTGCCCGTGCGGTGCGGCCCACGCCGAGGAGTCCACCGGGGGCGCCATCATCGGCACGTCGGCCCCGCCGGGCACCGGGACGCGGCGCCACCGGTCCCGGGCGACGAGGTGCGGGTGCGCCGGCAGGTCGGCCACCAGCCCGACCCGGGACCAGGCCACGTCGGCTGCGTCGAGGAGTGCCCCCAGCTCGTCGGCGGTCAGCTGGTCGAACCGCTGCTGCAGCTCGGTGTGCAGTGCCTCGCGGTGGCGCACCCGCTCCCGAACGGTGGCGAACCGCGGATCGCTCGCCAGCTCCGGGCGCGCCAGCACGACCGTGCACAGCCGGCCCCATTCGCGCTCGTTCTGCACGGCGAGGTGCACCGACACGCCGTCGCCGCAGCTGAACGGCCCGTACGGCGCGATGGAGGCGTGGTGACCCCCGGTGCGCGGCGGTGGGGCGCCGGTGCCCAGCGCGTACAGCATCGGCTGGTGCATCCACTCGGCCAGGGCCTCGAGCAGCGTGATCCGCAGCGTCGCCCCCTCGCCGGTCCGGGTGCGGTGCAGCAGGGCGGCGAGGACGGCCGCGTGGATCTGCACACCGGCCGCGATGTCGGCCACCGAGATGCCGGTCCGGGCGGTCACCGGCCCGTCGCCGGTCAGCTCGAGCAGCCCGGCCTCGGACTGGATGAGCGCGTCGTAGGCCTTGCGTCCGGCCGACGGCCCGTCGTCGCCGTACCCGGTCAGCTCGCAGGTGATCAGCTCCGGGCGCCGGGCCCGCAGCGTGTCGCCGTCCATGCCCAGTCGCGCGGTCGCTCCGGGGCCGAGGTTGGCGAGCACGACGTCGACACGGTTGACGAGCCGGTGCGCGGCGCCCAGGCCGTCCGGGTCCTTGAGGTCGAGCACCACCGATCGCTTGCCGCGGTTGATCCAGGCGAAGTAGGAGGAGACGTCACCGCAGGCGCTGTCGTAGTTCCGGGCGAAGTCACCGCCCCCGGGCCGTTCGATCTTGACGACGTCGGCGCCGAGATCGGCCAGGAGCCGGCTGGCGTAGGGCACGGACACCGCGTGCTCGAGGGACACGACGGTGACACCGGCGAGCGGACCGGTCAACGAGGCGGACACGCCCCATCCTAGGCACGCCGGGGGTGTCGGCCTGTCCATCGCCGGGTACTCCAGGGGCCAGCGGTTGCAGCACCGTTCGGCCCGGCTTAGCTTCACCGCGCCATGGCATGACAGTGCGGGAGCAAGGAGATTTCCGAGATGGCGGCTGGTTTCCTGGACAGGTCACGGATCGTGGCACCGCCGGGATGGAGCCGCTGGCTCGTCCCGCCCGCGGCGCTGTCGATCCACCTGGCCATCGGCCAGGTCTACGCGTGGAGCGTGTTCAAGACCCCGCTGGAGAAGGGCCTCGACATCTCCGGGGTGGCCAGTGCGCTGCCCTTCACCCTCGGCATCGTCATGCTCGGCCTGTCCGCGGCGCTGTTCGGGACGAAGGTCGACACGAACGGCCCGCGCTGGGCGATGGTCATCGCGACGACCTGCTTCTGCACCGGCTTCCTCATCGCCGCGCTCGGCGTCTACACCCGGCAGTACTGGCTGGTGGTGCTCGGCTACGGCTTCGTCGGCGGGATCGGGCTCGGCATCGGCTACATCTCGCCGGTCTCGACGCTGATCAAGTGGTTCCCGGACCGGCCGGGGATGGCCACCGGCATCGCGATCATGGGCTTCGGCGGGGGCGCGCTCATCGCGTCCCCGTGGTCGCAGTCGATGCTGCAGGCGTTCGGTGCGACCGGTGACGACCCGAACCCGAACGGCATCGCCCAGGCCTTCCTCATCCACGGCATCGTCTACGCGATCTTCATGTCGATGGGCTGGCTGCTGATCCGGGTCCCGGCCGACGACTGGAAGCCCGCCGGCTGGACGCCGAAGGAGCAGAAGGTCGGCTCGATGATCAGCTCGGGGCACGTCTCGGCGCGCAACGCCATCAGGACGCCGCAGTTCTGGCTGCTCTGGGTCGTCCTGTGCTTCAACGTCACGGCCGGGATCGGCATCCTGGAGCGGGCCGCGCCGATCTATGTCGACTTCTTCGGCGGCTCCTCCCCGGCGGCAGCCGTGGCCGCCGCCGCGGCGGGCTTCGTGGCGATCCTGTCGCTGGCCAACATGCTCGGCCGCTTCATCTGGTCCTCGGCGTCCGACATCATCGGCCGCAAGAACATCTACCGGCTCTACCTGGGCGCCGGGGCGCTGCTGTACCTGACGATCACCTTGACCACCAACGCCAACAAGGTCCTCTTCCTGCTCTGCTCGATGCTGATCCTTTCCTTCTACGGTGCCGGGTTCGCGACGATCCCGGCCTACCTGCGGGACCTGTTCGGCACCTACCAGGTCGGAGCGATCCACGGCCGGCTGCTCACCGCGTGGTCCACGGCGGGCGTGCTCGGCCCGGTGATCGTCAACGCGATCGCCGATGCCCGGATCGCGCAGGGCGTGGAGGGCCCCGGCCGCTACACGCCGGCGTTCATGGTCATGATCGTCCTGCTGGTGATCGGCTTCGTCGCCAACGAACTGGTGCGGCCGGTCAACGACAGATGGCACGAGCCGGCCACCACGGCCACGGGGAAGGCAGGAGCACGGGCATGAGCTCAGCGGAGAACACGGCGGGACAGGACGCCGCGGGGCGCCCACCGCTGATCCTGATGGTCGTAGCCTGGATCTGGGTGGTCGTGCCGTTCGCCTACGGGCTGTGGCAGCTGCTGCTCAAGATCCCGGCGCTTTTCGGCAGTTGAGAGGGATGGGACGCGGCCGCCGCGGGGTATGGAGCCACAGTGAGTGACGAATCGACAGCAATGTCCGAGTGGGTCAGCGCTGTCTGCCGCGAACTCGGTCTCGAGGGCGCCGTGGACACCGGCTCGACCGTCGACCTGGTACTCGACCTGACCTCCGACGTGGCCCACGGGGTGAGCCGGCCGGCCGCCCCGGTGACGGCCTTCCTGATCGGGCTGGCCGCCGGCCGGGCCGACGACCCGGTGGTCGCAGCCCGCGACTACGCCGAGAAGATCACCGGTCTCGCCGAAGGCTGGGCCAGCGACTCCGAGCGCGGTGCCCCGGCCGGAGACCAGGAGGCCCGCGGCTGATCCGCGCCGCCTGCCGATCGCCGTCGCCGTCCGGACCAGCTCCGCCGGGTCCTCGAAGATGCTGACCTCGCCCTGCACCCGCACGAACGCGTACGGGGGTCCACGCACAGGTGCCGGACGGGAGGACGCATGCGCACCGTATGTGGGCTGGCGCGGCGGGCGCAGCGGATCCTGACCGGGCGGCCGGCGGCCGAGCCGGCCACCGCGGTTCGTCCGCTGACCGGCGGCGGCCGGCCGTTGCTCACCGACGTGCCGGGGGAGCAGCGCCACGCCGGCGTCCGGCTCGATCAGGTCGATCCGACCACCTGTGGCAGCGCGGTACTGGTCGCGCTGGCAGCGTGGGCCGACTCCGCGGAGGCGGAACGACTGGACGGGGCCGGGGCTGCCGGCGCCGGGATCGCCGCGGGGGCGACGGCCGGGGCGGACTTCGGTGCCCGGTTCGACGCCCGCCAGCGCCGGGTGCACCGCGAGACCAACCGGATCTGGCCGCGAGCGCTGGGCACGACCCCGTGGGGGATGGTCCGCTGGCTGCGCGACAACCTCCCCGGCGCGGGCCCGTACCGGGTGCGGCTCGTGGACGACGTGTCCGCGGCCGACCTCGACGACGCGATCGCCGCGGTGGGGGCCGCCCTGGCCGCCGGTCGTCCCGTGCCGCTGCTGGTCGGGCCCGCCGTGCCGCGGCACTACGTGCTGGCGCTCGGCCCGGTGGCCGGGGCCGGCGGGGACGGCGGCGACAGGGCCGGCTGGCGGGTGTACGAGCCGACCAGCGGGTCGGTGCGGGTAGTGGACCGTGATGCCGTCCGGGAGCGGCGGCTGGCACCGGTGCTGGGGTTCGACCGGCTGCACGCGGTGCTGCTGCCCGGCTGACGTGGCCCGGCCGGCCCCGGACGGCGGCGTTCTCGTCAGGACCGGCCGATTCGGCCTAGCAGACGCTCTGACCAGTGTCAACGACCACGCTGCAGAGCCCGGGGACCCGGCCTTGTCCTCGCTGTCGTCCCGCCACTGTTTTCCGCTGCTCAGAGCCGCGAGCCGGTGATCACGGGGCCGCGGAACCCACTCGTATGCGGCTCGTAGAATTGGTGGGGTGACCGATACCCTCCCACCCCGCGCCGTCGACCTGCCCGCCAAATGGAACCCGGGCGAGGTAGAGGGCGCCATGTACCAGCGGTGGGTGGACCGGGGCTACTTCCAGGGCGACCCCACCAGCGGGAAGCCGCCGTTCAGCATCGTCATCCCGCCGCCCAACGTCACCGGCAGCCTGCACCTGGGCCACGCCATGGACCACACGCTGATCGACATCCTGACCCGGCGCCGTCGGATGCAGGGCTACGACGCGCTGTGGCTGCCCGGCATGGACCACGCCGGCATCGCGACCCAGAACGTCGTCGAGAAGCAGCTCGCCGCGCGCGGCACGACCCGCCACGACCTCGGCCGCGAGGCGTTCGTGGAGAACGTCTGGGACTGGAAGGCCGAGTCCGGCGGCGCGATCCTCGGCCAGATGCGCCGCCTCGGCGACGGCGTGGACTGGTCGCGCGAGCGCTTCACCCTGGACGAGGGGCTCTCCCGCGCCGTTCAGACGATGTTCAAGCGCCTGTTCGACGAGGACCTGATCTACCGCGCCGAGCGGATCATCAACTGGTGCCCGCGGTGCCACACGGCGCTGAGCGACATCGAGGTCGACCACCACGACGACGAGGGCGAGCTCGTCTCCATCCGGTATGGGGGCGACGCTGAGTCTTCCATCGTCGTGGCGACCACCCGGGTCGAGACGATGCTGGGCGACACCGGCGTCGCGGTCCATCCCGACGACGAGCGCTACCAGCACCTGATCGGCAAGGAGATCGAGCTGCCGATCGTCGGCCGGCGGATCCCCGTGGTGGCCGACGAGCACGTCGACCCGACCTTCGGCACCGGCGCGGTCAAGGTCACCCCGGCGCACGACCCGAACGACTTCGAGATCGGCCAGCGGCACGGCCTGCCGATGCCCTCGATCCTCGACGAGAGCGGCGTCGTCACGAACTCCGGAACGCGCTTCGACGGCATGGACCGCTTCGCCGCCCGCGAGGCGATCCGGGAGGAACTGCGCGCGCAGGGCCGGATCGTGGCCGAGAAGCGCCCGTACGTGCACGCCGTCGGGCACTGCTCCCGGTGCGACACGATCGTCGAGCCGCGCCTGAGCCTGCAGTGGTTCGTGCGCGTCGCACCGCTCGCGAAGGCGGCCGGCGACGCCGTCCGCGACGGCCGCACCACGATCCACCCGAAGGAGCTGGAGAAGCGCTTCTTCGACTGGGTCGACAACATGCACGACTGGACGATCAGCCGGCAGCTGTGGTGGGGCCACCGGATCCCGGTCTGGTACGGCCCGAACGGTGAGGTCGTGGCGGTCGGGCCGGACGAGGAGCCGCCGTCCGGCGCGGGCTGGCACCAGGACGAGGACGTCCTCGACACCTGGTTCTCCTCGGGTCTGTGGCCGTTCTCCACGTTCGGCTGGCCGGACGACACGGCCGACCTGCGGCACTACTACCCGACGTCCGTGCTGGTCACCGGCTACGACATCCTCTTCTTCTGGGTCGTCCGGATGATGATGTTCGGCCTGTACGCCATGGACGGGCGCCCGCCCTTCGAGCACGTGGTGCTGCACGGGCTGATCCGTGACCAGCACGGCAAGAAGATGTCGAAGTCCAAGGGCAACACGATCGACCCGCTCGCGCTGATCGACGAGTTCGGCGCCGACGCGCTGCGGTTCACGATCGCGCGCGGGGCGAACCCGGGCTCGGACATGTCGCTGTCCACCGAGTGGGTCGCCGGTTCGCGGAACTTCACCACCAAGCTGTGGAACGCGACGCGGTTCGCGCTGTCCAACGGCGCCGACCCCACCGCACCGCTGCCCGAGGAGAGCCGCCGCACCGACGCCGACCGGTGGATCCTGGGCCGGCTGGCCGAGGTCCGCGAAGAGACCGACGCGCTGCTGGAGGACTTCCAGTTCTCCAAGGCCACCGAGGGGCTCTACCACTTCACCTGGGACGAGCTCTGCGACTGGTACCTGGAGCTGGCGAAGCCGCAGCTCGCCGACGAGGCGACCGCCGAGGGCACCCGCGCGGTGCTCGGGCACGTCTTCGACACGCTGCTGCGGCTGCTGCACCCGATCACGCCGTTCGTCACCGAGGCGCTGTGGACCGGCCTGACCGGCCGCGAGTCCATCGTGATCGCGCCGTGGCCGGCCGCGGAGGACACCGGCGCGCGCCCGGACACCGCCACCACCACCCGCGTCGAGGCCGCCCAGAAGCTGATCACCGAGGTGCGCCGGTTCCGCACCGAGCAGGGCCTGCCGGACAAGCGGTCGGTTGCCGCCAAGCTCGTCGGGCTCGACGAGGCGGGGCTGGGCGGGCATCGGAAGGCCGTGGCCTTCCTGACCCGCCTCGACGCGCCGGAGGACGACTTCACGCCCACCGCGACGGTCGAGGTCGCGCTGCCCGGTGGCACCGTGCACGTCGAGCTGGACACCTCCGGAGCGATCGACGTCGCCGCCGAGCGGGCCCGGCTGGGCCGCGACCTGGCCGCGGCGCAGAAGGAACTCGACCAGGCCGACAAGAAGCTCGGCAACCCGAAGTTCACCGAGAAGGCCCCGGCCGCCGTGGTCGAGGGTATCCGGGCCCGGCGGGCGGCCGCGCTGGCCGACATCGAGCGGGTCACCGCGCGGCTCGCGGCGCTGCCCGCATCGTGAGGGCGCGGGTCGCGGGGAAGGTGCAGGCATGACGGACCGCTGGGACGACACCGAGCCCGAGCACGGCGAACTCCCCGAGGGTGAGGGCGCCGTCCGCTCGCCCGAGGAGACCACGCAGGACGCGGTGATCTCGCACGTGCTCGACGCCATCCGGGGCGGTGACACCCCGGACGTCGTCCCGGCGACGTCGTCGGTCGCGGGGTTCGCGGAGTTCCTGGCCGTCGACGCCGAGCTGGACCGGCGCTGGCCGGAAACGGTCATGGAGCCGTCGCTGGACCGGATCTCCGCGCTCGTCGACGTGCTCGGCGAGCCGCACCGCGGCTACCCCGTGGTGCACCTGACCGGCACCAACGGCAAGTCGTCCACCGCGCGGATGGTCGACGCACTGCTCACCGAGGTCGGGCTGCGTACCGGGCGCTACACCAGCCCGCACCTGCAGCGCGCCACCGAGCGGATCAACCTCGACAACCGGCCGATCACCCCGGAGCGCTACGTCCAGGTCTACCGCGACGTCGTGCCGTTCGTGGACCTCATCGACGCCCGGCGGGGTGAGGGCCCCGCGATGAGCAAGTTCGAGGTGCTCACCGCGATGGCGTTCGCGGCGTTCGCCGACGCACCGGTGGAGGCCGGTGTCGTCGAGGTCGGCCTGGGCGGACGCTGGGATGCGACCAACGTCGTCGACGGGGCGGTCTCGGTGATCACCCCGATCGGGCTCGACCACGCCGAGTTCCTGGGCACCGACATCCTGGAGATCGCGCGGGAGAAGGCCGGGATCATCAAGCCCGGCTCGGTCGCCGTGCTGGCCGCACAGGACCGCGCGGTGGCCCAGGTGCTCGTCGAGCGCGCCGCCGAGGTGGAGGCCCAGGTGGCGCGCGAGGGCGCCGAGTTCGGGGTGCGGCACCGGGAGCTCGCGGTCGGCGGGCAGCGCCTGGAGCTGCAGGGGCTGAGCGGGCGCTACGACGACATCTTCCTGCCCCTCCACGGCGAGCACCAGGCGTCCAACGCGGCCCTGGCGCTGGCCGCGGCCGAGGCGCTGCTGGGCGCGGGCCCGATGCAACCGCTCGACCCCGACGCGGTGCGCGCGGCCTTCGCGTCGGTCATCGCGCCCGGTCGCCTCGAGCGGTTGCGCAACGCGCCCACCGTGCTGGCCGACGCGGCGCACAACCCCCACGGTGCCCGCGCGCTCGCCGCCGCTCTGCTCTCGGAGTTCCGGTTCACCCGGCTCGTGGCGGTCATCGGGGTCATGCGCGACAAGGACGCCCGCGGGCTGCTCGCCGAGCTCGAGCCCGCCGTGCATGAGGTCGTGATCACCGCGAACTCGTCGCCGCGGGCGATGGACCCCGACGAGCTCGCCGCAATCGCCGTCGAGGTGTTCGGGGCCGACCGGGTGAGCGTGGAGCCGCTGCTGGGCCAGGCCGTCGAGCAGGCGCTGGAGCTGGCCGAGGAGGGTGGCGAATCGGGCGTCGGGGTGATCGTCACCGGTTCGGTCGTCACGGCCGGGGAAGCCCGTGCGCTGTTCGGCAAGGAGCCGTCATGACCGACGAGGCCTCCGCGGCGGCGCGGCAGATCCCGGACCCGATGAAGGGGATCCGCGGGGTCTTCGCCGCGACGCTGATCCTCGAGTCGATCGTGGTGCTGCTCGCGTTGCTGGTGCTGCCCAAGTTCGGGGACGGCGCGACCCCGGCGGGGGTCACCGCGATGCTCGGACTGGCCGTCGCGATGATCGTCGCCGCCGGCCTGCAGCGCCGCCCATGGGGGCTGGCCCTGGCGCTCGCGCTGCAGGCCCTCATGATCGCGTGCGCGGTCTTCGTCCCGGCTCTGGGGATCCTGGGCGTGGTGTTCGCACTGGTCTGGGGTGGTCTGCTGCTCATGCGCCGGGACGTCGCGCGCAAGATGGCCCGCGGGGAGCTGCCCAGCCAGCAGCAGTGAGGGCGCCCCCGCACCGGCCTCCCGTGCCCTGGCCTCCCGCGCACCTTTGCAATGCGCACCTCGACGCACGGGTCTCCCGGGAGTCATGAGCGCGACGTCACCGCTGTCGAAGCAAGATCGAACAACGCTGGTGTTGCGTTCGACGAGCACCGCCGGGGGCCGGTGGTTCCCCGGTAAGTTGTCCGCGAGGGTGTAACAGATGAGGTGCTCGGGAGCACCATGAACCTCATGCACCGCACCGCCCGGCGCCCGTTGCTGCGTCGTCCCACCGTGCTCGTCGTCCTCGGCCTCGGGCTCGTGGTGACGGTGGGGGCGCTGCTGTTCTTCCAACCCTGGAAGCTGTTCGTCGACCAGGTCGTCGACGAGGCCGCACCCGGCGCCGTCCCGGCCGGCGCCCCGGTCGCCATGGGGGAGCAGTCGCCCGTCGTGCTCATGACCGGCGATCTGATCAGCCACGAGCACGCCACCACCGGCACCGTGCAGGTCCTGCGCTTGTCCGACGGGTCCCGGGTGCTGCGCCTGGAGGATCTCGACACCAGCAACGGGCCGCTGCTGAAGGTGTGGCTGACCGACGCCCCGGTGTCGTCCGGCCGGGACGGCTGGTTCGTCTTCGATGACGGCCGCTACGTCGATCTCGGTGATCTGAAGGGCAACAAGGGCAGCTCCAACTACCCGATCCCGGCCGACGTCGACCTGTCCGGGCTGAGCAGCATGAGCATCTGATGCGAGCGGTTCCATGTGTCGTTCGGGGCGGCCGCCCTGAAGCCGAGTGGCTCGTGAGCCGTCGATACCCTGGAGTACGTGACTGAACGCACTCTTGTCCTGGTCAAGCCCGACGGCGTCTCGCGCAAGCTGATCGGTGAGGTCCTCGCCCGGATCGAGCGCAAGGGGCTCGACCTGGTGGCGATCGAGCTGCGCACCGTCGACCGCGAGCTGGCCGCCCAGCACTACGCCGAGCACGACGGCAAGCCGTTCTTCGCGTCCCTGCTCGAGTTCATCACCTCCGGACCGGTGCTCGCCGCGGTCGCCGAGGGCCCGCGGGCGATCGCGGCCTGGCGGCAGATCGCCGGCGGCACCGACCCGGTGGAGAAGGCGGCCCCGGGCAGCATCCGCGGCGACTTCGGACTGGAGACCCAGCTCAACCTGGTGCACGGCTCGGACTCGCCGGAGTCGGCCGCGCGCGAGATCAAGCTGTGGTTCCCGAACCTGTGACCAGCCCGTCCACTCCTTCCGGCGACGCCGCCCAGGAGGAACCGTTCATCACCGGGCCGCATCCGGTCTTCGAGCCGCACCCGGAGATGGCCCAGGCCCTCGGGTCGTTGTGGACGGCCGTGGTCCGCGCCGGCGGCGCGGTGGGGTTCCCGGCCGACGCCGCCGAGGAGGACATCCGGGCGGCGGCCGAGCAGGCCGTCGCCGATGTCACCGCCCGGCGCCGGCAGATGCTCATCCTCGGTGACGGCGCCGCGCTCGCCGGAACGGTGTTCCTGCGCCGTGGCACCGAACCGGTCCTGGCGCATCGGGCCGAGGTGGTCAAGCTGATGGTCCGCCCGGACCTGCAGGGCAAGGGCTGGGGGACGACCCTGCTCGACGCGGCAGTCGCGCAGGCCACGGCCCAGGGCCTCGAGCAGTTGCTGATCTCGACCCGGGGCGGGACCGGGCTGCCCGCGTTCTACGCCGCCCGCGGATGGACCGAGGTGGGGCGCTTCCCGGGCGGGCTGCGGCTGTCGGCCGACGACGTCCGCGACGAGCACTGGTTCCAGCTGCGGTTGTCCTGACCGGCGGCGCGGTGGTCGGCGCGGCCCGGCCCGCGGCGGCGCTATGCGGGCGCGGTGACGGTGACGGGGGCGTCGAAGTCGCGCAGCCGGACAGTGACCGGCCCGGAGGCCCCGCCCGAGCCACCCGGTACCTGCAACTCGGCCTTGACCAGCCGGGACGTCGTGGCGTCGATCCAGAGCATCCCGTTCACGGTGCCCGTCACGCCGGGCACGAGGGTGGCGACCGCCTCCGGGCCGAACGTGGCCGGTACCCGGTAGCTGTCGACCCCGTCGGCGTCCTCGCGGCCCTGTGTCCCGCCCGGGGTCGCGGTGGCCAGCAGCCGCACCAGCCCGCGCTGCGGGTGCAGGGCCGCCGTCGGGTCGTAGAAGCCGCCGGCCAGGCTGACCGGGATGGGCGGGCTGAAGCCGCCGGTCGGGCCTTTGACGTAGATGCTGCCGCCGACGACCACGAACTCGAACTCGGCGGGCGCGCCGCCCTGGGCGAGCGTGGCCGACCCGACGGCGTCGCCGTTCGCGGTCAGGGAGCCGGTCGCGCCGCGGATCGGCACGGTCGTCAGGCCCGGATCGACCTGGATGTCGATCCCGACCGAGGTGACCCGCGCCATCGCCGCCGCGGACCGCGACAGCAGGTCGGTGGCTGCCGGCAGCTCGTCGGCGGGGCCGCCCGGCGTCCCGGAACAACCCGGGAGGAGCAACGCGACGGCCGCCAGGGTGGTGGTGAGCAGGCGGGGAGACCTCACCGCGGCAGGGTAGCGGTGCTCGCCCACAGCGGAATCCACGCGCGGACTGTCGGGGATGCGGGTTAGCGTGCCCGACGTGTCCGATGCTCTGGTGCAGGCGCGGGGCCTCCGCAAGCGCTTCGGGTCGTTCGAGGCCGTCCGCGGTATCGACGTCGACGTCGGCCGTGGTGAGGTGTTCGGCTTCCTCGGCCCGAACGGGGCGGGCAAGTCCTCCACCATGCGGATGATCGCCTGCGTCTCGCCGCGCACCGAGGGATCGTTGCAGGTGCTGGGCATGGACCCGGGAACCGACGGACCCCGGATCCGGGCCCGCATCGGGGTGGTCCCGCAGCTGGACAACCTCGACGCCGAGCTGTCCGTGCGCGAGAACCTCGAGATCTACGGCCGATACTTCGGTCTTTCCCGCCGGCACGTCCGTGCGAAGGCCGAGGAACTGCTGGAGTTCGCGCAGCTGACCGAGCGGGCGGGTGATCCGGTGGAGCCGCTGTCGGGTGGCATGAAGCGGCGGCTGACGATCGCGCGATCGCTGGTCAACGACCCGGAGCTGCTGCTGCTCGACGAGCCGACCACCGGGCTCGACCCGCAGGCCCGGCACCTGCTGTGGGACCGGCTCTACCGGCTCAAGCGCGACGGTGTCACCCAGATCATCACGACGCACTACATGGACGAGGCCGAGCAGCTGTGCGACCGGTTGGTCGTGATGGACGGCGGGGTGATCGCCGCCGAGGGTTCGCCCGCGGAGCTGATCGAGCGGTACTCCACCCGGGAAGTGCTCGAACTACGGTTCACCCCCGAGGCCCGGCCGACGGTCGGCGTCCTCGAACCGCTGGTCGAGCGGGTCGAGGAACTGCCCGACCGGTTCCTGCTCTACACCGGCGACGGGGAACGGGCCCAGGCCGAGGTGGCCCGGGCCGGGTTGACGCCGCTGTCGGCCCTGGTGCGCCGCTCCTCGCTGGAGGACGTGTTCCTCCGGCTCACCGGCCGGTCGCTGGTGGACTGATGGCGTCCGTCGAGGTGACTGCGCGCCCCGCAGGCCGGGCCCCCGGCCGGCTGCCCGGCGTGCTGATCGTGATCGAGCACTACTGGACCTGGTACCGGCGGAACTGGCGCGCCACCGTGGTGTCCTCGGTGCTGCAACCGCTGCTGTTCCTGCTCGCGTTCGGGGTCGGCTTCGGTGCACTGATCGACGGCACCGGTCACGGCGCGACGGCCACCGGCGGCGTCGACTACCTGGTGTGGCTCGCCCCGGCCCTGCTCGCGATGTCCGCGGTGCAGACCGCGGCGTTCGAGTCGACCTACCCGGTGCTGTCCGGCTTCAAGTGGCAGCGGGTCTACCACGCGATGGCGGCCACCCCGCTCACCGGCGCGCAGATCGCGACCGGACACCTGGGCTGGATCGGCGCCAAGATGTTCGCCTCCGGGGCGATCTACGTGGCCGTGATCGCGGTGTTCGGCGGGGTGCGCAGCGCGGGGATCGTGGCGTCGCTGCTGGTCGCGACCCTGGCCGGGTTGGCGATGGCCTCGCTGGTGATGGCCTTCGCGGCGACCGTGCAGAACGAGGGCACGGCGTTCAGCGCGCTGTTCCGGTTCGTCGTCATCCCGATGACGCTGTTCTCCGGGACGTTCTTCCCGATCGACCGGCTGCCCACCATCGTGGTGCCGATCGCCTGGATCTCGCCGTTGTGGCACGCCACCGAGCTGGCGCGGGCGGCGGCGCTCGACGCCTGGCGTCCCGCGGCCGCGGCCGGGCACCTGGCCTACCTGCTCGCGTTGCTCACGGTGGGCACGCTGCTCGTGACCCGCCGGTTCGCCCGGAGGCTCGCGCCGTGACCCGCCCGGCACCTCCGACGTCGCCGGTCCCGCCCGAGGTCCCGCCGGTCCTGCGGCTGCTGCCGGCCGGCAGCTACGCCGGCCGGTCGCGGATGCTGCTGCTGCGCTCGGCCACCGCGTCCCGGCGCACCTGGCTGGCGTTCGTCTCCGGGTTCTTCGAGCCGGTGTTCTACCTGATCGCGATGGGGCAGGGGCTCGGCTCGCTCGTCGGGGAGCTGCCCGGGCCGGGCGGTGAGGTGATCAGCTACGCGGCGTTCATCGCGCCCGGCCTGCTCGCGGCGTCGGCGATGAACGGCGCGGTGTTCGACTCCACCTACAACGTCTTCTTCAAGCTGAAGTACGCCCGGCTCTACGACGCGATGCTGGCGACCCCGCTCGGCCCGGTCGACATCGCGCTCGGCGAGATCGGCTGGGCGTTGATCCGCGGTGGGCTCTACGCCACCGGGTTCCTGTCGGTGATGGCCGCCTTCGGGCTGCTCACCTCGCCGTGGGCGCTGCTCGCGCTGCCCGCCGCCCTGGTGGTGGCGTTCGCGTTCGCCGCGATCGGGATGGCGGCGACCTCGTTCATGCGGTCCTGGCAGGACTTCGACCTCGTGACACTGGCGGTCCTGCCGATGTTCCTGTTCGCCACGACGTTCTACCCGCTGTCGGTGTACCCGCGGTGGCTGCAGCTGGTGGTGGAGTGCCTGCCGCTGTTCCACGCCGTCGAGCTGATGCGGGGGCTCACCACCGGCGCGGTGCACCTCGGCCTGCTCGGGCACCTGGCGTACTTCCTGGTCATGATCGCGCTGGGGATCGCGGTCGCGGCCCGGCGGCTCAACGTGCTGTTGCTGAAGTAGGCCGCTGCCGGGTGGCCGGACCCACCGGCCGGGGCGACCATGGACGCATGACCGTCATCACGCCCCGCACCACCGCCGACGCGGTCCGCGCGATCGTGGTGGCGGCGCTCGCCGTGGTGCAGGTCGTCGTGTCCGGCCTGGGTGGCAACGGTGCCGTCGGCGAGCCGGTCGGCGCGGTGGCGAACTCCTACCCGACGCCGATCCTGGCCGCGGGTTGGACCTTCTCGATCTGGGCGCTGATCTACGCCGGGTTCCTGGGCTACGCGGTGTTCCAGTTGCTGCCCGGCCAGCGCGGACGGGCGGTGCACCGGCGGACCGGGTGGTGGCTGGCGGCCGCGGCGGTGCTGAACGCGGCGTGGATCCTCGCCTTCACCGCCCGGCTGATCCCGCTGGCCCAGCTCCTGATCATCGGCCTGCTGGTCGGCCTGGCCGTCGTGTTCGGCAGGCTCAGCCGGGAGCCCGCCGCGACGCCGCTCGAGCGGGCCGTGTTCCGGGTGCCCGTCGCCCTCTACACCGGCTGGGTGTCGCTGGCCACAGTGCTCGGCTTTGCCGCGACCGGGGTCTGGGCCGGGTTGCCCGGAGAAGGGGCGCTGGCCGTCGTCGCCGCCGTCGTCGTGCTGCTGGTGGCTGCCGGGATCGTGGCCTGGGTGGTGGCCACCGGGACGAGCGTGGTCGGGTACGCCGCGGCGGCTGTCTGGGCGCTGGTCGGGATCATGCTGAACGACCGGCCGGAGCCTGTCGGGGTCGCCGCCGCGGTCGCCGTCGCCCTGGTCGTGGCGGCCACCGTGCGCCGGGTGGGCCGGTCGGTCCAGCCTGCGCTGGTGGCCTGGGGCTGAGCCGGCCGAGGGGTCGCCCAGGCCGCCGCGGCTACCACCCGCCGCCGTCCGCGGTGGCGTCGGCGATGCCGTCCGCGGACAGGCCGTACCGTCCGGCCTCTGGTGCCCTGCGGAACCGGGGCCGGGGTAGCGTGCCCGGTCGGCACGAACGCCCCCGGCGCGGAGGAACGGAACGAATGATCACCGGCAGCATCGTCGCACTGGTCACCCCGATGCGGGCCGACGGCGTCGTCGACCACGAGGCGCTCGGGAAGCTGGTCGACCGCACGATCGAGGCCGGCACGTCGGCCATCGTGTCGGTGGGTACGACCGGAGAGTCGGCGACCCTCGACGTCGCCGAGCACACCGAGGTCATCCGGAGCACGATCGACGTGGCCGCGGGCCGGGTGCCCGTGATCGCCGGCACCGGCGCGAACAGCACCAGCGAAGCCATCCACCTCACGCGGGCGGCGAAGGCGGCCGGGGCGGACGCCGCCCTGCTCGTCGCGCCCTACTACAACAAGCCCCCGCAGGAGGGCCTGTACCGGCACTTCCGGACCGTCGCCGAGGCCGTGGACATCCCGCAGATCCTGTACAACGTCCCCGGCCGCACCGCGTGCGACATGCTGCCCTCGACTGTGGCGCGACTGGCCGAGGTGCCGAACATCGTGGGCCTCAAGGAGGCGCTCGGCGACCTGGACCGGGCCCGCGACCTGGTCGCGCTCGACCTGCCGGACTTCGCGCTCTACTCCGGCGACGACGCGACCGCCAGGGCCAGCATGCTCGCCGGGTTCCACGGCGACATCTCCGTCACGGCCAACGTCGCGCCGGAGGCCATGGCACGGATGTGCGCGGCGGCCATCGCGGGCGACGCCGAGACCGCTGCGGCGATCGACGCCGACCTCGCCGGGCTGCACCGCGCGCTGTTCGCCGAGCCGAACCCGATCCCGGTGAAGTGGGCGCTCGCGGAGATGGGGCTGATGGAGCCCGGCATCCGCCTCCCCCTGGTCCCCCTGGACGAGATGCACCACGAGGACGTCCGCGCCGCCCTCCGAGCGGCCGGCCTCCTCACCTGAGCGAGGTCAGCTCTTCGGCCGCGGTCAGCGGGTCACCGGGGTCGAGCGGGCATTCGTCCCACCGGTTCGCCCGCTCGCCGGTCGGATCGGGGCGGGGCCGCGCGGCCGTGGGGGACGCGTCTACCCTGATTCAGCGTGAGTGTCCAGTCCGTGTTCCCCGCGCTCGAGCCGCTGCTGCCGCGGGTGTCCAAGCCGGTGCAGTACGTCGGCGGTGAGCTGAATGCCCAGCTCAAGGACTGGGAGTCCGCCGCCGTGCGGTGGGCCCTCATGTACCCCGACGCCTACGAGGTCGGGCTGCCCAACCAGGGCGTCATGATCCTCTACGAGGTCCTCAACGAGCGCGACGACGTTCTGGCCGAGCGTTGCTACGCCGTCTGGCCGGACCTCGAGGCGCTGATGCGGCAGAACGGCGTCCCGGCGTTCACCGTCGACGCCCACCGCCCAGTGGGCGCGTTCGACCTGCTCGGGGTCAGCTTCTCCACCGAGCTGGGCTACACGAACCTGCTCAGCACCCTCGACCTGGCCGGCATCCCGCTGCACGCGACCGACCGCGACGAGACCCACCCGGTCGTCGTCGCCGGTGGGCACGCCGCCTTCAACCCCGAGCCCATCGCCGACTTCGTCGACGTCGCCGCCCTCGGTGACGGCGAGGAGGTCGTCGGCGAGATCACCGACGTCGTGAAGGCGTGGAAGGCGCAGGGCCGCCCGGGCGGGCGCCGGGAGCTGCTGCTGCGCCTCGCCGGGACCGATGGCTGCTACGTCCCGTCGCTCTATGCCGTCACGTACGGCGAGGACGGGGCGATCGAGTCGGTGACGCCGCAGCACGAGCGGGTCCCGCGCACCGTGCAGAAGCGCACGACGAGCGACCTGGACGCCTGGCCGTACCCCAAGAAGCCGCTGGTGCCGCTGGCCGAGACGGTCCACGAGCGGGCCAGCGTGGAGATCTTCCGCGGCTGCACCCGCGGCTGCCGGTTCTGCCAGGCCGGGATGATCACCCGCCCGGTGCGCGAGCGGTCCCTGCAGGGGATCGGCGAGATGGTCGACGCGTCCGTGCGCGCCAGCGGTTTCGACGAGGTCGGGCTGCTGTCGCTGTCCAGCGCCGACCACTCCGAGATCGCCGAGATCACCAAGGGGCTCGCCGACCGCTACGAGGGCACGAACACGTCGTTGTCGCTGCCCTCGACCCGGGTCGACGCGTTCAACATCGACCTCGCCAACGAGATCTCGCGCAACGGCCGCCGCTCAGGGCTCACGTTCGCCCCCGAGGGCGGGTCCGAGCGGATCCGGCGGGTGATCAACAAGATGGTCTCCGAAGAGGACCTGATCCGCACCGTCTCCGAGGCGTTCGCCCAGGGCTGGCGGCAGGTGAAGCTCTACTTCATGTGTGGGCTGCCCACCGAGGAGGACTCCGACGTCGTGGAGATCGCCGGGATGGCTCACCGGGTCATCAAGGCCGGTCGCGAGGCATCCGGGCGCAACGATATCCGCTGCACGATCTCCATCGGCGGCTTCGTGCCCAAGCCGCACACCCCGTTCCAGTGGGCCGGGCAGGCGCACCCCGACGTCGTCGACGAGCGTCTGCGCAAGCTGCGCACCGCGATCAACAGCGACCGCCGGCTGGGCCGCAACATCGGCATGCGCTACCACGACGGGCAGCCTTCGCTGATCGAAGGTCTGCTGGCCCGCGGCGACCGGCGGGTGGGCCGCGTCATCGAGCGGGTGTGGCGCGAGGGTGGCCGGTTCGACGGTTGGAGCGAGCACTTCTCCTACGAGCGCTGGACCGGCGCGGCCGCGGCCGAGCTGGAGCCGCTGGGCGTGAGCCTGGACTGGTTCACCACCCGCGACCGCGGCCGCGAGGAGATCCTTCCCTGGGACCACCTCGACTCCGGCCTCGAGCGTGACTGGCTCTGGGACGACTGGCAGGACGCACTCGACGGCCGTGAGCAGGACGACTGTCGCTGGACGCCGTGCTTCGACTGCGGCGTCTGCCCGTCCACCGGCACGGACATCGAGGTGGGTCCGAGCGGCACCACGCTGATCCCACTGACGGTGGTGAACCCCGTCGGGGGCAACCGGTTCGCGAGTGGCTGAACCGGGCACCGGGCCGGCCCCGGAATTCACCATCCGGGTCGCCGACGAGCGGGACTTGGACGCCCTCGCGGGGCTGCGCCGCGCGTGGTTCGAGGAGCGGTCCGGGCAACCGGTGGACGACGCGGGCTTCGAGGCCGCGTTCGCGCAGTGGTGGCGGGTCGAACTGCCGCGGCGGACGTTCTGGCTGGCCGAGGTCGGCTCCGAACGGGCCGGTTACACCGCCATCGGCTCGATCAACGTGGTGGAGATCGTGCACATGCCGCGGCCGGGGTCGCGGGGCGGCCGGATCGGGCAGGTCGGCAACGCGTTCGTGCTGAATGCCTTCGCCGACCGCGGGGTGCCGCGCGCGTTGCTGAGCGAGGCCGTCGAGCATGCCCGCCGGCGGCGGTACCGGCGGCTGTTGCTCGCACCGACCGCGGGTAGCGCGGCGTTCTACCGCCGTGCGGGCTTCAGCCCGGCCGATGACTCGCTGCTCGTCCTCGATCCGGCGGCCCTGGCCGACTAGCACTCCCGGTCGTGCGAGGCGGGATGGATTCCCAGGTATGAATCGTTACACCCATGGGGCGCCGAGCAGGCGGGCCGTATGACAGCGGGCCCGCACCGTGATCATGCGCGCGGAGGTGCCGGTGTCCGACTCGTCGGACGGATCCGCAACGACGTGCCCCGGTTCCGCGGTGGGCCCGAGGCGCAGCCGCCGGGCTGCTCGACGGCCCCGTCATCGGACACCGGGCCGCGCTCTAGACTCGGGGCATGGCACGGATCCGACCAGGTGAGGCGGCGAACCCCGCTCCGCCCACGGTGCAGCGGATCCGCGTGCGCTTCGCCAAGCGCGGGCGGTTGCGCTTCCTGTCCCACCGTGACGTGGCACGTAGCTTCGAACGTGCGGTGCGCCGGGCGGGGGTACCGGTGGCGCACTCGCACGGCTTCAGCCCGCACCCGCGGCTGTCCTGGATCGGGGCGGCACCCACCGGGGCGGCGAGTGAGGCCGAGTACCTGGAGATCGGGCTGACCCGCATCGTCGATCCCGCACAGCTCGTCGCGGAGCTCGACGCCGCCCTGCCCGACGGACTGGACGTCCTGGAGGCGGTGGTCGCGGAGGGCGCGCCGCTGGCGGAGCGGATCGACGCCGGCCGCTGGTCCGTGGAGCTGCCCGGGGTCGACCCGGACACCCTGCGACCTGCGCTCGCGGCACTGCTCGCGGCCGAGTCGGTGGTCGTGGAGCGGGTGACGCCCTCGGGGCGCCGGGAGATCGACGTCCGAGCCGCGCTGGTCGAGGCCGACGTCACCGAACCGGCGTCGCCGGCACCGGGGCGGTCGGGTGTCACATCCCCGATGATGGCCGATTCCGGGGCAGTCTGTGCGATACTGACGGCGGTCGTACGGCAGACGACACCCGCCGTTCGGCCCGACGACGTGTTGGGCGCACTCGACGTTGTCGCAGGCCTCAAGCCGCCGGTGCCCGCGAAGGCGACCCGGATGGTTCAGGGTCGGCTCGACAACCGAGGCCGCCTCGCCGATCCGCTCGGCTCGGACCGGGTCACCACCCAGGTCTGAGTGAGCTCGTTCGGTGCGTTACCGGCGCCCGCCGGTCTCCGGTACGCCGTCGAGAACCACCGCAGCTGAGGATTGCTCGCCGCGCACCGCGCGGGGAGAGAACGCAAGGCCCCTGCGCGGCCGCCTTCGTTGAAAGGCGCCCGGGGGCGAAGGAGCTGAATGTCGAAGAATGATGTGCCTGCCGGTAATACCGGCGGGCCGGTCACCGTACCCGCTCTGGCTGATCTGCCGGAGAAACTGCGGGTGCACGCGCTGGCCAAGCTGATCGGCCGCACGAGCCGGGAGG
Organism: Pseudonocardia mahuensis; assembly: GCF_018531475.1. Lineage (GTDB taxonomy): Bacteria > Actinomycetota > Actinomycetes > Mycobacteriales > Pseudonocardiaceae > Pseudonocardia. The sequence goes on along the minus strand of NZ_JAHDTG010000059.1, from coordinate 2,686 downwards.
TGCTCGCGACCCTGGCCGACCTGGGCGTCGAGGTGCGCAGCGCGCAGTCCAGTGTCGCCCGCCCGGTCGCCGAGCGGGTCGTCTCCACGCTGCTGCCGGATCCCGGGTCGGAGGGCGAGACGGCGGTCGCGGACGAGGCGGCCGACGCCCCCGCCGAGCCGCTCGTGGAGTCGGAGCCGGCCATCACCCCCGAGGCTCCCGCCGGCCCGCCGGTCGCCGAGACCTCCACCGGTGACGCCGCCGCGACCGCTGGTGCCGCCACCGGTGACGCCGCCGCGACCACTGACGCCGCCGCCGCGGAAGCCGCAGAGGCCGACGGGCGGCCGCTCACACCGCTGTTCGCCCCGCCGACGCCGCTGTTCCAGCCGCCCACCAAGCCGGCCCGCAGCCGTCGCCGTGCCGCGACCCCCGAGCCCGAGGACACCGGCCCTGCCACCCCGGCCGCCGACACCAGCTCCGTCGAAGAGACCACCGACGACACCGCGCCCGCCGACGACTCCGGCGACGACTCCGGCGACGACGACGGTGGTTCTCGCCGACGTCGGCGCCGCGGCCGCCGGGGCCGGGGCCGGGGCCGGGGCACCGACGGCGCCGAGGGCAGTGACGACGGCGACGAGTCCGACGAGTCCGACGACACGGGCAGTGCGGACACCGCAGACAGCCCGGACACAGCTCAGGACACGGACGCCGCCGAGGACGCCTCGGTCGACTCCGACGACGACGCCGACGACTCCGACGACACGGCCGACGAAGCCGAGGGTGAGGCCGGCAGCTCGAGGCGCCGACGCCGTCGTCGCCGCCGTCGCGGTTCGGGTGACGACAACGCGGACGGCGCCGACGCAAAGGACGCCGACCCGCCCAACACCGTCACCCGGATCCGGCAGCCGCGCGAGGCCCGCTCCGACGAGTCCGATGGCGACGGCGTGCAGAGCGTCCGCGGATCGACCCGGCTCGAGGCCAAGCGCCAGCGCCGCCGCGACGGCCGCGACGCGGGCCGGCGCCGGGCGCCGATCCTGTCCGAGGCCGAGTTTCTGGCCCGCCGCGAGTCGGTCGACCGCTCGATGGTGGTCCGCCAGCACGGCGACCGCACCGAGATCGGCGTGCTCGAGGACGACATCCTCGTCGAACACTTCGTCACCGGAGGCGCCGGCCCGGCCGGCAACTCCCTGGTCGGCAACATCTACCTGGGCCGCGTGCAGAACGTGCTGCCCAGCATGGAGGCCGCGTTCGTCGACATCGGCCGGGGCCGCAACGCGGTGCTGTACGCCGGTGAGGTCGACTGGGACGCCGCCGGGCTCAACGGCAAGGCCCGCCGGATCGAGCAGGCGCTGTCCAGCGGTGACAGCGTGCTCGTGCAGGTCACGAAGGATCCGATCGGGCACAAGGGCGCCCGGCTGACCACTCAGATCAGCCTGGCCGGCCGCTTCCTGGTCTACGTGCCCTCCGGTGGTGCGGCCGGGATCAGCCGCAAGCTGCCCGACACCGAGCGCAAGCGGCTCAAGGACATGCTCAAGGAGATCGTCCCCAGCGAGGCCGGAGTGATCATCCGGACCGCCTCGGAGGGCGTGAGCCAGGAAGCCCTGGAGCGCGACGTCCGCCGACTGCAGGCACAGTGGGAGGTCATCAAGACCAAGTCGGAGCAGACGGGGCCGAACAAGCCCAAGGCCCCCACGCTGCTCTACGAAGAGCCCGACATGCTGATCAAGGTCGTGCGCGATCAGTTCAACGAGGACTTCTCCCGGCTGATCGTCTCCGGGGACGATGCATGGGACACCGTGTCGAACTACGTGGGTCACGTCGCGCCCGAGCTCTCCGACCGGTTGCACCGCCACGTGGGGCCGAACGACGTCTTCACCGAGTACCGGATCGACGAGCAGCTGCTCAAGGCCCTGGACCGCAAGGTGTGGTTGCCCTCCGGTGGCACGCTGGTGATCGACCGGACCGAGGCGATGACCGTCATCGACGTCAACACCGGCAAGTTCACCGGGTCCGGCGGCAACCTCGAGGAGACCGTCACCCGCAACAACCTGGAGGCGGCCGAGGAGATCGTCCGCCAGCTCCGGTTGCGCGACATCGGCGGCATCATCGTCATCGACTTCATCGACATGGTGCTCGAGGCCAACCGTGACCTGGTGCTGCGCCGGCTCACCGAGTGCCTGGCGCGGGACCGCACCCGCCACCAGGTCGCCGAGGTGACCTCGCTCGGCCTCGTGCAGATGACCCGCAAGCGGGTCGGCGGCGGGTTGCTGGAGCACTTCTCGACCCCCTGCGAGCACTGTCGCGGACGGGGTGTCATCGTCTCGACCGAGCCGGTCGCCGAGAAGAACGACCGCGGGCACGCCGGTTCCGACGGCGGCGGGCGCCGCACCCGGAGTGGGCGTGGCCGGCGCGGTGACGACGGCGGCCCCGATGGCGGGCGGTCGGACTCCCGGTCGGGCAATGGTCACGAGCGGTCCGACGACGGTGACCGACGGGACGACCAGAGCCGAGCCGACCAGCGACGGGACGGCCGGCGACGGGACGACCGTCGCACCAACGGTGACGATCGGTCGACCCCGGCGCCGACCGAGGCGGCGCCCCCCGCTCCGGCGAGGCCGTCGGATGCCGCGGCGAAGCCGGCGGCCGCCGAGTCGGGCGCCGTCCCGGCGGCGGATGCCGCACCCGTCGCGGCGGACCCGGCTGCGGC
>NZ_JAHDTG010000058.1 GCF_018531475.1 Pseudonocardia mahuensis | reverse complement strand
GAGATGCTGGCAACAGAGGCACGGGCCCTCCAGGCGATCATCAGGACTTCAGCAATCCCATGATCACTGGGGGTCCGTGCCTCTACCTGCAACGACACGCAGGAACCTCATTTGCCGGTCGCTCTAATGCGCGTCACGGCGATCCGGCCGCGCCGGTCGGCTGCCAGCGCCGCCTTGGGCGGGTCCAGCTCGTCGGTGACCCCCTGCCGCCCGGCTTCCCCGGTCAGCGTCCGGCCCGGCGGCCGGGCGGGCAAGCCGGGCAGGTTAACACTCGGCGACGACATGGTGCGGCGGCGTCCTGAACTGCGTCCACAGTGCGGCGGGTCCGGGCCGCACGGGCGGCTGCGAGCGGTGGTTGTCCACAGCCCGGGGACCGGTGCCTCGCCCCGCCGCCCACCGATGCGCACGCTCGGGGCATGGCATCTTCCGCAGTCCCCGATCCCTCGTCCACCCGGTCCGCTGCCGGTCCGGTGGCCGCCCGCGTGCGGGATCCCGGTGAGCTGGTGGCCGTCGTGCCTGTGCTGCTCGGCTTCCATCCGCGCGACTCGCTGGTGGTGATCGGGACCGGGGGTGTCTCCGGCCGCCGGATCGGGCTGACCCTGCGGGTCGACCTACCCCCGCCGGAAGACACCGCCCTGGTGTGCCGGGCCGCGGCCGACAGCATCCTCGCGGGTGATCCCACCGGGGCCGCGGTGATCGTGTTGGGCGGTGGTCCCAGCCTCCCGCGGTCCGACGTGGCTGAGGCCATGAGCGCCGCGCTCGCCGCGATCGGCGTCGAGGTGCACTCCACCATCTGGGCGCGCGACACCGCGGAGGGCGCCCCATGGGCGTGCTACGACGCCTGCGGGTGCACGGGATCGCTGCCCGATCCGGCGGCCACCCCGGTGGCCGCGGCGGCCGTCTCCGCCGGCCAGGTGATCTACCCTGACCGATCGGAGCTGACCCGGCAGGTGGCCCCGGCCGGTCCGCAGCGGCTGCGGCGGCGCGACGCGCTGCTCGACCGGGCGGTCGACGTCGCGCTCGAGGGCGCCGACCCGGGCGCGCCGCCGGATCCCGGGCAGCCGGCCGTGCATGTCGCCGCGTTGGAGAGCGCTTTCGACGCCGCGGCGAGCGGCCGGCTCGTCGTGGACGACGACATGGTCGTCGGCCTGACCGCGGCGCTGCGCATGCCGGCCGTCCGGGACGTCGCTCTGGCCGCGTGCAACGGTTCGCGGGCTGCGGCGGCCGAGCAGCTGTGGGCGGCACTGACCCGCGAGACCCCCGATCCCGAGGCTGCTGAGCCGGCCACCCTCCTCGCGGTGGCGGCACTGCTCCGGGGCGACGGTGCGCTGGCCAACGTGGCGCTCGATCGGGCCCAGCAGGCCTGGCCCGGGCATCGGTTCAGCATGGTGTTGGGGGAGGCCGTCACGAGGGGACTCGCCCCGGAGCAGCTGCGCCGGTGGTTGCGCGAGGGCGCTGCCCCGGAGCTGCAGGCACCACACGGCCATCCGGAGGACGCTCGGCCCGAGCGGCTCCGGGCGGTGTCCCCCCGGCGAGGGGCGAGATGATCCCGTACCTGCTGCCGGGATCAGACCGGCAGCTGGTTCCGGGTGAACCGCCAGGCATCACCGACGATCGTCGCCAGGTCGGTCCGTTCGGGCCGCCAGCCCAGCTCGGACCGGGCCCGGTCGCTGGAGGCGACCAATACCGCCGGGTCACCGGCTCGGCGTGGCGCGGTGACCGCGGGGATCGGGTGACCGGTCACCGCACGGCAGGCCTCGATGACCTCGCGGACCGTGAACCCCTGCCCGCTGCCGAGGTTGTAGATCGCGTGCCGGCCCGGCACGGCGTGGGAGAGCGCGAGCTCGTGGGCGTCGGCGAGGTCGTCGACGTGGATGTAGTCGCGGATGCAGGTGCCGTCCGGGGTCTCCCAGTCGTCGCCGAACACCTGCACCGAGTCCCGCTGCCCGGAGGCCACCTGCAGCACGATCGGTATGAGGTGGGTCTCCACCGCGTGCCGCTCGCCGAACCGGTCGTGCGCACCGGCCACGTTGAAGTAGCGCAGGCTGACCGCCGCGAGGCCGTGGGCCGCCGCATACGAGCTGATCATGTGGTCGATGGCCAGCTTGCTCGCGCCGTACGGGTTCGTCGGGCGCGTGGGGGCGTCCTCGGTGATCGGGATCTGCTCCGGCTCGCCGTAGGTGGCGGCGGTGGAGGAGAACACCAGGCGCGGCGTGCCGTGGGCCCGCATCGCCTCCAGCAGCCGCAGCGAGGCGACCACGTTGCCGTCCCAGTACAGCTCGGGGCGCTGCACCGACTCGCCGACCAGCGAACGTGCGGCGAAGTGCAGCACACCGTCGAAGCCCTCGGCGAGGAGGCTTCCGGCGGTCTCGGCGAGGTCGCCCTCCACGAAGCGGCAGTCGTCGGGCACGGCGTCGCGGTGCCCGGTCGACAGATCGTCGAGCACGACGACCTCGTGCCCGGCCGCGACCAGGTGCGCCGCGCACACGCTGCCGACGTACCCTGCCCCGCCGGTGACGAGCAGCTTCACGTGGTCCTCCTCGCGCGGTGTCCCAGCGACCCGCCACGTCTCGGTGATGCGGCATCCGAACGCTCTCATGCGGCGCTCCGGGCGCTCTGGCGGGGGAGCTGTCGCTGTCGCTCGGGGCGAGTCTGCGTGATCCCTCGCCTGCTGCGCTGAGCCCGACGGCAGCCTCATTGCTGTCGCGTCGGGACCCGGACGGCAGCATTGGCGGGCCCACTACGGCCTCGCGGCGCCTCCGGCCGGATCGGCACTCGCGGCGGCGGCGATCGGTCGGGCGCGGCCTAGCGGGCTCGGACCAGGACGGCGTGCGCGATGAGCGGGGCGACGGTCGCCTCGACCCCGTCGGCGGTCACCGGCACCGGCTCGCCGAATCGGGGAATGGCGCGCACCTCGACATCATGCCCGGGGACGATGCCGGCGCCCTTCAGCTCCGCCATCAGCTCCGCGTCGACCTGCACGTGCTCGGCGATCCGGCGTACCTCGACCGTGCCGCCGCCGCGGCGGGCGAACTCGTCGAGGCGCTGCAGGCCGACCTCGAGCATCGGCGGTGCGGAGACCGCGGTGCCCGTGGCGCTGCCCGCGCTCGGGCTCGTCCTGAGCTCGTTGAGCCCCGGGATCGGGTTGCCGTAGGGGGAGATCGTGGGGTTGTCGAGCAGCTCCACGAGCTTGCGCTCGACGGCATCGCTCATGACGTGCTCCCAGCGGCACGCCTCGGCGTGCACGAACTCCCACTCCAGGCCGATCACGTCGATCAGCAGCCGCTCGGCGAGACGGTGCTTGCGCATCACGGCGACAGCGCGGGAGCGCCCGGTGTCGGTCAGCTCCAGGTGCCGGTCGCCGGCGACGACGACCAGGCCGTCACGCTCCATGCGCGCTACCGTCTGGCTCACAGTGGGCCCGCTCTGCCCGAGGCGCTCGGCGATGCGGGCGCGCAGCGGGACGACGCCTTCTTCCTCGAGTTCGTAGATGGTCCGGAGGTACATCTCGGTGGTATCGATGAGCTCGTTCACGGCCGGCCCCTTCGGTCTCGTTCCAGTCTAGCCGTGCAACGCCCCGGCCACCGATCAGCATCCCGAGGCAGGATGGTGGCGTGCCCGCTTTGCTCACACCCGCTGACCTGGCCCTCGAGCTCACCCGGCAGGACCCCGGCGAACGCCCCGTCGTGCTGGACGTCCGGTGGCGCCTGGGGGGCCCGCCCGGTCGGGCCGATCATGCCGCCGGCCATGTGCCCGGCGCGGTCTACGTCGACCTGGACACCGAGCTGGCCGGGCCGCCCGGCCCTGAAGGCCGCCATCCGCTGCCGCCGCCGGAGCAGCTGCAGGCGGTCCTGCGCCGCGCCGGAATGTCCGGAACGTCGCGTGTGGTGGCCTACGACGACGGTAACGGATCGGTGGCCGCCCGCGCCTGGTGGCTGCTGCGCTGGGCCGGGTTCGCGCCCGAGCAGGTGGCGGTGCTCGACGGCGGGTACGCGGCCTGGGTGGCGGAGGGACACCCGGTGTCCGACTCCCCGGTCGAGCCCGTACCCGGTGACGTCGTCGTGCGCCCCGCTTCGATGCCGGTCCTGGACGCCGACGCCGCGGCCGAACTGGTCCGCGCTGGTGTGCTGCTCGACGCCCGGGCCGGGGCCCGGTACCGCGGGGAGACCGAACCGGTCGACCCCCGGGCCGGTCACATCCCCGGCGCCCGCAACGCCCCGGCCACCGACAACGTCGGGCCGGATGGCCGCTGGCTCGGGCCCGCGGAGCTGGCGGCGCGATTCGGCGAGCTCGGGGTGAACGGGGGAGTGCCCGTCGGCGCCTACTGCGGATCGGGGGTCAATGCGGCCGCGCTCGTCCTCGCCCTGGAGCACGCGGGCCTCACCCCGATCGAACGGCCGGCCGCGCTGTATGTCGGTTCCTGGTCGAACTGGAGTGCCGACCCGGCCCGCCCGGCGGCCACCGGGGCGCAACCGTGAGGGCTCCGTGGCCACCGCCGGCCGAGCGGGAACGGGACGTGCGGCGCCCGATCCCTTACGGTCGGCGGTCATGAGTCCCCGCACGGCAGTCGTCTGGACCCCGGACTTCCTGAGCTACCAGCTCTCGGACGACCATCCGCTCAACCCCGTGCGGCTCGATCTCACGATGCGACTGGCCGGTGAGCTGGGAGTGCTCGACGGGATCGAGGCGCTCGTGCCGGACCCGGCGTCGGACGACGAGCTGATGCGGGTCCACGTCCCGTCGTACCTGACGGCGGTCAAGTCGGCCCCGGAGGTCCCCTTCGGGGTCGGCCACGGGCTGGGCACCGAGGACAACCCGATCTTCTTCGGCATGCACGAGGCCAGCGCGCTCGTCGCCGGGGGCTCGCTGCTGGCGGCGCAGACCCTCGCCGAGGGCCGGGCCGACCGCGCGGTCAACATCGCCGGTGGGCTGCACCACGCGATGCGGGACCGGGCCGCGGGGTTCTGCGTCTACAACGACTGTTCGGTGGCGATCGCCTGGTTGCTGGCCCAGGGCTACGAGCGCATCGCCTACGTAGACGTCGACGTGCACCACGGCGACGGGGTGCAGGCCGCCTTCTACGACGACCCGCGGGTGCTCACGATCTCCCTGCACCAGCACCCGCTGACGTTGTGGCCGGGGACGGGCTGGCCGGGGGAGTACGGCTCTGACGACGGTGCGGGCTACGCGGTGAACGTGCCGCTGCCCCCGGGCACCGGGGATGCGGGCTGGCTGCGGGCCTTCAACGCGGTCGTGCCGTCGCTGCTGGAGTCGTTCCAGCCGCAGATCCTGGTCACCGAGTGCGGCGTCGACACCCACGCAGAGGACCCGCTGGCCAATCTCGAGCTCTCGATCGACGGCCACCGGGAGATCTACCGGACGCTGCGCGACCTGGCCGGGCGCACGGCCGGGGGTAAGTGGCTGGTGCTGGGCGGCGGCGGGTACTCACTGTTCCGGGTGGTGCCGCGCTCGTGGACCCACCTGCTGGCGACCGTCCTCGACCGGGACGTCGCGCCCGAGCGGCCGCTTCCCGCAGACTGGGTGGCTCATGCCGCGGGGCTGACCCGGCAGCCGCTGCCGATCGCGATGACGGACGGGCAGGCCGTGTCCTACGAACCATGGACCGAGGGTGCCGACCAGGTCGACACCGCTGTCATCGACGTCCGGCGTGCGGTGTTCCCCCTGCACGGCCTCGACCCCGACGACCCACGGGACTGAAGGAGTCCATCCGATGGAGCGGCCCCCCGCCCCGAGTTCGATCCCGACCGACGGCGTGCCGGACCAGGCGCCCCCCGAGCCGGTCCCGGCCACCCCGGGCTATCCACGGCATTGGGAGGCCGACGTCGTGGCCTCCGACGGTGGCATCGTGCACCTGCGCCCGATCCTGCCCAGCGATGCCGAAGCCCTGCTGGACTTCCACCAGCGGCTCTCCGACCGCACCCGCTACCTGCGCTACTTCGGGCCCTACCCGCGGATCCCCCCGCGGGATCTGGAGCGCTTCACCACCGTCGACCACCGCAATCGGGTGGCGTTCATCGGCCTGCTCGGCGACGAGATCATCGCCGTCGGCCGGTACGAGGGGCTGAACGGTCAGGGCAGTGCGAAGGGTGGGAACGGCGGCGCCGGCGCAGCCGGGGACGGGGTCAAGGAGTCGGCTGAGGTCGCCTTCGTGGTGCGCGACGACCACCAGGGTCGCGGCCTGGGCTCGATCCTGTTGGAGCACCTCGCCGCGGCGGCCCGGGAGAACGGACTGCGCCGCTTCGAAGCCGAGGTCCTGGTGGAGAACCACCAGATGGTGCGGGTCTTCCGTGAGGCGGGATACCAGGTCAGCCGTGCGTTCGCCGACGGCGTGCTGCACCTGGAGTTCGACATCGACCCCACGGAGCGGTCGCTCGCGGTGCGCGACTCCCGGGAACAGGCGGCCGAGGCGCGCAGCGTTCACAACCTGCTGCACCCGGGCTCGGTCGCGGTGATCGGGGCGTCCACCGACCCGTCCAAGATCGGCCACGCGGTGCTGGCCAACCTGCTGCGCGGCAACTTCACCGGCCCGGTGTTCCCGGTCAACCCCGACGCGCGCTCGGTGCGCGGCGTCCGGGCCTACGCATCGGTCCTCGACATCCCCGACGAGGTCGACCTGGCCGTCGTCGCGGTGCCCGCCGCGGGGGTCGACGAGGTGATGGACTCCTGCCTGGCCAAGGGCGTCAAGGCGTTGATCGTGATCAGCTCCGGGTTCGCCGACGCGGGTTCCGACGGGTCCGGGGCCGAGCGGCGGATGGTCGAGGCGGCTCGCGCGCACGGCATGCGGGTGGTCGGGCCCAACGCCCTGGGGGTGGCCAACACGGCCACGGACGTGCGGCTCAACGCGACGCTGGCGCCGCACCTGCCCGGCGCCGGGCGGGTCGGCTTCTTCTCCCAGTCCGGGGCGCTGGGCACCGCGCTGCTGGCCACGGCCACGGAGCGCGGGCTCGGCCTGTCGACGTTCGTGTCCGCGGGCAACCGGGCCGACGTGTCGGGCAACGACCTGCTGCAGTACTGGCAGACCGACCAGGCCACCGACGTCGTCCTGTTGTACCTGGAGAGTTTCGGCAACCCGCGCAAGTTCGGCCGGCTGGCGCGGCGGCTGGCGCGGCGCAAGCCCATCGTCGCGGTGAAGAGCGGGCGGCACGCCGACCCGCGACGCCGGCTCGCGAGCGCGGTGTCGATCGACGACGCGAGCGTGCAGGCCCTGTTCGAGCAGTCCGGGGTGATCCGGGTCGGCACGGTGCCGCAGATGTTCGACACCGCCCTGCTGCTGGCCTACCAGCCGCTGCCGGCCGGGCCGCGGGTCGCGGTCGTGGGCAACTCGACGGCGCTCGGCGTGCTGGTCACCGACGGCCTGCTCGACGAGGGCCTTGAACTGGCGGGGGACCCGGTCGACGTGGGCGCCTCCGCGACGCCGGAACAGTTCGCGGCGGCCGTGGAGCAGGCCATCTCCGCGGAGGACGTCGATGCGCTGGTCGCGGTGTTCGTCCCGCCGGTCGCGACCCCGGGCACCGCCTACGCCCGCGCGCTGCGGGAGGCCGTGGCGGGTTCGGACAAGCCGGTGGTCAGTACGTTCCTGGCCGTCGAGGGCGTGCCCGACGAACTCGCCGTGCCGCGGCCCGACGGAACGCCGGGGCCCGGCTCGGTGCCCAGCTACCCGAGCCCCGAGCGGGCGGTCGCGGCGCTGAGCCGCGTTGTGCGCTACGCCCGCTGGCGTGCCGGCCCGGTCGGCGAGTTCGTCACGCCCGAGGGCACCGAGACCGAGCGGGCCCGCGAGCTGGTCGCCCGGTTCGGCGTGCAGGAGACACACGCCCTGTCCGACGAGGACGCGGTGGAGCTGCTGGCCTGCTACGGCATCGAGGTCACCCCGTTCCACCGGGTACGGGGTGTCGAGGCGGCGGTCGCCGCCGCCGACGAACTCGGCTATCCGGTGGCGCTCAAGGCGGTGGGGGAGCGCTGGCGGCACCGCACCGACCTGGTCGGGGTCCGCCTCGACCTGGGCGCGCCGGCGGCGGTGACCCGTGCGCACGGTGCGCTCGCCGCCGTGACCGGGTCCGAGGAGGTCTACGTCCAGCAGATGGCACCCAAGGGGCAGTCCTGCACGCTCGAGGTGGTCGACGACCCGTCGTTCGGCTCGCTGCTGTCGTTCGGGCTGTCCGGGATCGCGAGTGAGCTGCTCGGCGACCGGGCCTACCGGGTGGTCCCGGTGTCGACGACCGATGCGGCGTCGCTGGTCCGGGCGCCGCGCGCGGCCCCGCTGCTGGCCGGGTACCGCGGCGGCGAGCCGGCCCGGCTCGATGCCCTGGAGGACCTGGTGCTGCGCGTCGGCAAGATCGCCGAGGAGTTGCCCGAGGTGCGCTCGCTGGCGCTCGACCCGGTACTGGCCTCGGCGGAGGGCGTGTTCGTCACCGGCGCCCGGGTCGTGCTCGGCCCGCCGCCCACCCGCGACGACCTCGGGCCCCGCAAGCTGCGCTGACCGGGCCGTCCGGGGGATGGCCCTCGTGGCCCCCGAGTGCGGCCCGCCGGGCTGAGCCCCTCGCCGCCCAGCAGGCCCCGCCTGGCGGTCTGGGGCTTCAGGCGCTCGTGGGGCTCCCGTCGCGGCGCGCACCGGGAGCCCCACGAGCGCCGGTCCTGCGCTGGTCACCGGCGGAACGACACCTGCAGCGTCGGCTGGCTGGTCTCGGCGAAGAAGTCGTTGCCCTTGTCGTCGACCACGACGAACGCCGGGAAGTCCTCCACCTCGATCTTCCAAACCGCCTCCATGCCCAGCTCCGGGTACTCCAGGACCTCCACCTTGCGGATGCAGTCCTGGGCGAGCCGCGCGGCCGGGCCGCCGATCGAGCCCAGGTAGAACCCGCCGTGCGCGGCGCAGGACTCGGTCACCTGCTTCGACCGGTTGCCCTTGGCCAGCATGACCAGCGACCCGCCGGCAGCCTGGAACTGCGCGACGTAGGAGTCCATCCGCCCGGCCGTGGTCGGCCCGAACGACCCGGACGCGTAACCCTCCGGGGTCTTGGCCGGGCCGGCGTAGTAGACGGGGTGGTCGCGCAGGTAGTCCGGCATGCCATCGCCGGCCTCCAGCCGTTCGGCGATCTTGGCGTGGGCGATGTCGCGGGCCACCACGAGCGGGCCGGTCAGCGAGACCCGGGTCTTCACGGGCAGCTGCGAGAGCTGCGCACGGATCTGCGGCATCGGCCGGTTGAGGTCGACGCGCACGACGTCGGCGGAGGAGTCGAAGTCCGACTCCAGCTGCTCCGCCGTGACGTCCGGCAGGAACCGCGCCGGGTCGCGCTCGAGCTGCTCCAGGAACACGCCCTCCGGCGTGATCTTCGCGCGCGCCTGCCGGTCCGCCGAGCAGGACACCGCGATCCCGACCGGCAGCGAAGCACCGTGCCGGGGCAGCCGGATCACCCGCACGTCGTGGCAGAAGTACTTGCCGCCGAACTGCGCGCCGATACCGAACTGCCGGGTCAGCTCCAGGACCTGCTGCTCGAGGTCACGGTCACGGAACGCGTGCCCGAGCTCCGAACCCGCGACCGGGAGGGTGTCCAGGTAGCGGGCGGACGCGAGCTTGGCCGCCTTCAGCGTGAACTCCGCCGACATCCCGCCGACCACGATCGCCAGGTGGTACGGCGGGCAGGCCGCGGTACCCAGCGAGCGCAGCTTCTCGTCCAGGAACGCGGCGAGCCGCTTGGGGTTCAGCAGCGCCTTGGTCTCCTGGTAGAGGAAGGTCTTGTTGGCCGAACCACCACCCTTGGCCATGACCAGGAACTCGTACTTCGGGGCCTGCCCGGGGGCCGAGTACAGCTCCACCTGCGCCGGAAGGTTGGTCTGGGTGTTCTTCTCGTCCCAGAACGACACCGGGGCCATCTGCGAGTAGCGGAGGTTGAGCTGGTCGTAGGCCTCGTAGATGCCGCGCGAGATCGCGCGCTCGTCATCGCCGCCGGTCAGCACGGTCTCGCTACGCTTGCCGATGACGATCGCGGTGCCGGTGTCCTGGCACATCGGGAGCACCCCGCCCGCCGACACGCAGGCGTTGCGCAACAGATCGGTGGCCACGAACCGGTCGTTCGGGGACGCCTCCGGGTCGTCCACGATGGACCGCAGCTGGGCCAGGTGCGACGGACGCAGCAGATGCTGGATGTCCTTGACCGCCTCCCGTACCAGGCCGGTGATGGTGTCGGGGTCGATCTCGAGGAAGGTCCGGCCGGCCGCTTCGACGACCGTGCCGGGCTGCAGGTCGAGCTCGCGGTACTCGGTCTCGTCGGGACCCAGCGGGAGCACGTCGGTGTGGTGGAACTCGGGCATGACCGGAAACGTACCCCGAGGGGGCCTGCCGGTCGGGAGGTCGGACCGGCCCCCGACCAGTCCGACCTCCCGGGGAAGGCGCCGCCCGGACCCGGTCCGCGGCGGTGCGTGGCCCCCCGATGACCTTTCCTGGCCGGTCGTGGATCGTCAACCCGGATCGGCCGCCGTGACCCGTTCGCGGACACGGCGACCGGGTGCGCTGCGCCGTAATGTGCCCCACATGGCTGGATCTATTCTCGGTACCGCGGTACGCAGGGTCGAGGACCCCGACCTGCTGACCGGTGCAAGCACCTACGTGGGCGACCTACGGCTCGACGGTGTGCTGCACGTCGCGTTCGTCCGGTCGCCGCTGGCGCACGCCCGGATCACCGGGATCGACACGGCCGAAGCGGCCGCGGCACCCGGGGTGGTCGCCGTGTTCACCGCCGCCGACCTGGATCTACCGGCCCACCACGGTCTGATGATGGTCAACGAGCGGACCCCGCGGCCGCCGCTGGCCACCGACCGGGTCCGCTTCGTCGGCGAGGCGGTGGCCATGGTCGTGGCCGAGAGCAAGGCGGCCGCGGTGGACGCGGTCGAGCTCGTCGAGGCCGACTTCGATCCGCTGCCGGCCGTGGTGGACCCCGAGACCGCGTTCGATCCGGGTGCAGAGCTGCAGTTCCCCGAACTCGGATCCAATGTGGCCGCCGGCGCGCGCTCACCGTCCGATCCGGACCCGTTGGCCGGCGCCGAGGTCGTGGTGCGGGCCCGGATGGTCAACCAGCGGTTGGCGGTGATGCCGATGGAGGGCAACGCCATCGCGGTGGACCCGACCGGGGACGGCGCACACGAGTTGGTCGTACACGTCTCGACGCAGATGCCGCACGGGTTCCGGGCCCAGGCGGCGCGACTGTTCGGGCTGGACGCCGACCGGGTCCGGGTGATCGCCCCGCACGTCGGCGGCGCGTTCGGCGGCAAGGCGGGCATGCTCGCCGAGCACACCGCTGTGATCGGCGCGGCGCGTGCCCTGGGACGGCCGCTGACGTGGGTGGAGACCCGCTCGGAGAACCTGGTGTCGATGCCGCACGGCCGGGCCCAGATCGCCTACTACGAGCTCGGCCTGACCCGCGACGGCGTGATCACCGGGCTGCGCGCCCGGGTGGTCGCCGACTCCGGGGCCTACGCCGGGTTCGGCGGCGGGCTCGTGCTGAACCAGACCTACGTGATGGCCCAGGGCGTCTACGACATCCCGAAGATCGGGTTCGACGCCGCGGTGGCGTTCACCAACACCACCCCGGTCGGGGCGTTCCGCGGCGCCGGTCGCCCGGAGGCCACCGCGCACCTCGAACGGATCATGGACCTCGCCGCCGCCGAGCTGGACATCGACCCGGTCGAGCTGCGCCGGCGCAACCTCCTGGACCCGGCCGCCTTCCCGCTCACCACCGTCGTCGGCGCGCGGTACGACGTCGGCGACTACGACCTGCCGCTGCGCGAGGCGGTGCGGCTGTCCGGCTACGACAAGCTGCGCGAGGAGCAGGCGGCCCGCCGCGAGGCGAACGATCCCGTCCAGCTCGGCATCGGGGTCTGTGTCTACGTCGAGATCACCGCGGGCGGCGGCGGCAGTGAGTTCGGATCGGTGCAGGTGCACGCCGACGGTTCGGCGACCGTCTCGGCCGGTACGTCCGGGCACGGGCAGGGCCATCCCACCTCGTTCGCGATGCTGGCCTCCGACACTCTCGGCATTCCGCTCGGGAAGATCACCTTCGTGCAGTCGGACACCGCGTCGGTCCCGCGGGGGAGCGGCACCGGCGGGTCGCGGTCGCTGCAGATGGGTGGCAGCGCGGTGCGCGCCGCGGCCGGGGACGTGCTGGAGCAGGCCCGCCGGTGCGCCGCGGCCGTGCTGGAGGCCGCGGTGGACGACGTCGAGCTCACCGAGGCCGGCGAGTTCGGCGTGGCCGGGGTGCCCGGCTCCACGCTGACCTGGGCGCAGGTCGCGGCGGCCGCCGCGGAGGCCGGCGAGGAGCTGTCCGCCGGGCTCGACGTCCGCCAGGAGGGGCCGACGTTCCCCTTCGGCGCCCACGTGTCCGTCGTCGAGGTCGACACCGAGACCGGCTGGGTGCGCCCACGCCGGCACATCGCGGTCGACGACTGCGGGCGGATCCTCAATCCGCTGCTCGTGGAGGGCCAGCAGCATGGCGGGCTGGCCCAGGGCATCGCGCAGGCGCTGTACGAGGAGGTCGTGTTCGACCCCGAGGGGCAGCCCCTGACCGCGACGCTGGCCGACTACCGGATGCCCACGGCGGCGGACCTGTTCTCCTTCGAGGTGTCGACGACCGAGACCCCCACGCACATGAACCCCTTGGGCGCCAAGGGGATCGGCGAATCAGCGACGATCGGGTCGACGCCCGCGGTGCAGAACGCGGTGATCGACGCGCTGCGCCCGTTCGGGGTCCGGCACCTCGACCTGCCGTGCACCCCGCAGCGGGTGTGGTCGGCGATCCGCGACGCCCGGGCCGACCGGCCCGCGGATCCGTGGCGGGAGCCGCCGGCCGTGTTCGCGACGCTGCCCGTGCGCGGCGGCGGTGCGGACGACGCCGGGGCGATCTGAGGACGGCGAGCCGAGAACCCGGCATTGAGCGCGACCTGTCCTTCCGATCAGTTCGCGTCCCCCGTCGTGTCGACAGCCGTTGACGCGTTGTGAAGCCACACGCAAGGGTGTGAAGCGGCGCACACCCTGAAGGCGAGGAGGCCCCGTTGAACTCCACCATCGACCAGGTACTGCAGAACGCCGTCGACAGCGGCGCGGTGCCCAACGCGGTGGCCGTCGCGGCCGACCGCAACGGCGTGATCTACGAAGGGGCCGCCGGCCCGCGCGTGGTCGGGGGCAGCGACCCCGTCACCGCCGACTCGCACTTCCGGATCATGTCGATGACCAAGATGGTCGCGACGGCCGCGGCGCTGCAGCAGATGGAGACGGGCACCCTCGACCTCGACGCTCCGATCGACACCTACTGCCCCGAGTTCGCCGACGTCCAGGTGCTGGAGGGCTTCGACGGCGACACCCCGAAGCTGCGGCCGCCGGCCAGCCGCGCGACGGTCAAACAGCTGATCACGCACACCACCGGGCTGGGCTACTGGTTCTGGAACGAGAACCTGGTCCGCTGGGAGGCCGCCACCGGCACGCCGAACGTCCTCTCCGGCTCGAACGTGATCTTCACTGCCCCGCTGGTGGCGGACCCGGGGACGCAGTTCATCTACGGGATCAACACCGACTGGCTGGGCAAGGTCGTCGAGGCGGCCGGCGGCACGACCCTGGACGTCGCGATCAAGGAGGGCATCACCGGCCCGCTCGGGATGGACCAGACGGCCTTCCTGATGAACTCCGAGCAGCGCGCGAACTCCGTGCCGGTGCACCTCAAGGGCGAGGACGGCACCTGGGCGCCCAGCGAGATCGACCTCAACCAGGACCCGGAGTACTTCGCCGGCGGGCACGGCCTGCACTCGACACCACGGGACTACCTGAAGTTCCAGCGCGCACTGCTGGGCGGCGGCACCCTGGACGGGACGCAGATCCTGCAGCACTCCACGGTCGACGCGGCGTTCACCAACCAGATCGGCGACCTGGACTTCCCGGCCGAGATCCCGACCGCCGACCCGGCGTCCACCCACGCGTTCAACGCGGGGCCCGGTTACAAGTGGGGCTACGGCCTGCTGCTCAACACCCAGGACGTCCCGGGCATGCGCAAGGCCGGCAGCGGTGCCTGGGCCGGGCTGTGCAACACCCACTTCTGGGTCGACCCGACGACGGGGGTCACGGGCGCGATCTACACCCAGTTCCTGCCGTTCGTCCCGCAGGAGGCGCTCGACGTGTACGCCGACTTCGAGCGGGCGCTGTACGCGTCGCTCTGACGCCTGCCCGGGACCCTGCGGGGCCGGTGGTGGCCGACACCACGGGCCCCGCAGGGTCCCCGGGGATGTGTTCCGCAGCGTGCTGGCGCAGACTCACCGGCGTGAGTACGGAGGAGACGCGATGAGGCTGGCCACCATCCGCACCGCGACCGGGATGCGATCGGTCCGGGTCGACGCGCAGACCGCGGTGGAGACGGGGGAGAGCGACCTGCGGGCCCTGCTCGCGCGATCCGACTGGGCCGACCACGCGGCGCAGGCCGCGGGGCCCGCACACCCGGTCGACGGCCTCGACTACGCGCCCCTCGTCCCGTCGCCCGAGAAGATCATCTGTGTCGGGCTCAACTACCGCGACCACATCCTGGAGATGGGCAACGAGCCGCCCGCCTACCCGACGCTGTTCGCCAAGTACGCACCGGCGCTGGTCGGAGCCTACGACGACATCGAGCTGCCCACCGTCTCCGAGCAGATCGACTACGAGGCCGAGTTGACCGTCGTGATCGGCCGCCCGGTGCGTCACGCCGACGCCGAGGAGGCCGCCGCCGCGATCGCCGGCTACACGGTCCTCAACGACGTCAGCGTCCGGGACTGGCAGAACCGCACCAAGCAGTTCCTGCAGGGCAAGACGTTCGAGCACTCCACCCCGCTCGGGCCGGTACTGGTGACCCCCGACGAGCTGCCCGCGGGCGGTTGGGAGATCTCCAGCACGCTGGACGGTGAGGTCATGCAGCGTTCGAGCACCGCCGAGCTCGTTTTCGGCCCTGTCGACCTGGTCCGCTACCTGTCGACGATCCTGACGCTCAACCCCGGTGACGTGATCGCCACCGGCACTCCCGGGGGCGTCGGCCACGCCCGCAGGCCCCCGCGCTACCTGACCGACGGCGCGACGCTGGTGACCGCGATCGGCGGCATCGGCGAGTGCCGCAACACCTGCCGCACCGAGAAGATCGATCCGGAGAAGATCGAGATCGTGCAGACCAACGGAAAGCCGGCGTGACCCGCACACTGGCCGACACGCTCGCCTGGGCCGGGGACGGCGCCGCCCACCTGCGCGGACTGATGGTCCGGCTCGGTGACGACGCCTTCGCGGCCCCGTCGGCGCTGCCGGGATGGAGTCGGGCGCACGTGCTCACGCACATCGCGCGCAATGCCGACGGCATGATCAACCTGCTGAACTGGGCCCGCACCGGGGTCGCCACTCCCGCGTACGCGAGCCGCGAGCAGCGTGACGTCGACATCGAGGCCGGCGCCGCGCGGGCGCCCGCCGCGATCCGCGCCGACGTCGAGAAGACGTCGGACAGGCTGGCCCAGGTCGTGAAGGCGATGCCGGAGTCGGCCTGGTCGGCGACCGTGCGCAACGTGCAGGGCGCGGAGATCGCCGCCCACGACATCCCCTGGCTGCGGGCCCGGGAGATGTGGATCCACGCGGTGGACCTCGACGCCGGGGCGTCCTTCACCGATCTGCCGGCTCCGATGGTGCGCGAGCTGCTGTCCGATGTGACCGCGGCGCTCGGGGCGAAGGAGGGCTGCCCGGCGGTCCGGCTGATCGCCACCGACCACCAGCAGACGTGGTCGCTGGGGCCGAGCAGCGGAGCGGTCTCGGTGCTGGGGACCGGTGCCGATCTGCTCGCCTGGGTATTGGGCCGGACGCAGGGGCGGCCCAGCCGGCAGCTGCGCACCGATGACGGCCGGCCGCTGCCGGAGCTGCCCGCCTGGTTGTGAGCCCCAGGGGAGGCCGGCGCCGGCGGGCCGAGGCCGGCCCTCGGGTCGATCAGCGCAGGCTCCCGATCGCCCTGAGGCGCAGACCCGCTCAGTGTTCGTCGCGGCGGGTGAGGCGATCGACCCGCGCCTGCACCTCGTCGAGCCGGGCCTGCAGGAGCGCCACCTCGGCGGTCAGCAGGGCGACGGCCCCCGCTCCGGCGGGCGCGTCGTCCGTCACCGCGGCCACCCCGGTGGCCGGCAGCGGCGCCACCGGACCGGCGGCCGGCCCGTCGGTCCGCACGGTGATCCCCCCGGCCAGCTGCCCGAACGCGGCGGGCGTGAGGACGGGCTGCGCCCCGGCGCACGTGGCGCACACGGGGACGAGCCGCCGCCAGCCCACGCTCCCGGCCCCGGAGTCGGCGAGCAGCCCGGCCGGGCGGCCGCACTCGCAGCGCCCGACCCGGACCACGCACACCCGCTGCCGGGCGTAACGCAGACCGCGCTCGTAGCGCCGATAGCGTCCCGACACCGCGACCTCGAGCAGCACCGCACCCCGGTACTCCGGCTCGCACGCGAGGTCGCGGGCCGCGGAGATCTGGTGGAAGCAGTAGAACCCGCAGTCGCACCAGCGCGACGGGCAGGCGTGCCGGGACCCGTGCACGCAGATCGCGTCGTCGACGGTGCGGTAGACGTGGGCGCGACCCAACGTCACGCCGCAGAACCCCGTGGCCGTGCCGTCGGCCGACAGCATCGGGTAGGCGAGTTTGAACCCCGGCAACGGCCGGTCCGAGTACTCCCGCGGGGTGCGGGCAACCGGCCAGGCCACGGGCGTCAGACGCCGGCGCGCCGTTCGGCCGGCTCCGGCTCCGCGACGGGCTCGGCCACGGCACGTGTGCCCTCCCGGATCGCGGGCTCGGTGTCGGCGACCGGAGCGCCGCGCTCAGCCCGGTCGGCGACCGGATCGGCCGCGAACCCCTCGGCCAGCTTCCTGCCCAGTCTCATGGCGCCTCCCTCTACGCGGCGGACGCGAACCCCCGTGTGACCAGGCTGACTCGCACGGGCCCCGATGTCCAGGGCCGGATGTCCTTCCTGTGCCGCCCGGCGGCTGCCGGCACCCCGGTCGGCAGGCCGACGCCGGGTGACGGGGTCGGACGGCGTGCCCGCAGCCGGGGCGTCACGGCGTGACACCCTTCCGCGGACGTGCGACGCTCGCCGCCGTGCGGCCGCAGGCGGGGCAGGCTCTGACGGGCACGGTCCGGAGGCGGCCGCGCCCGGACTTCGCCGCGGTGCGTGCCGAGTTCAGGCTTCCCGTCGAGTTCCCGCCCGCGGTGCTCGCCGAGGCCGCCCGCGCTGCGGCCGTCCGCCCGGGCGCGGGCCCGGACCGGGTGGACGCCACCCACCTCCCGCTCGTGACCATCGACCCGCCCGGGGCGAAGGACCTGGACCAAGCCCTCGGCGTGCAGCATCTCGGCGACGGGTTCCGGGTGCACTACGCAATCGCCGACCTGGGCGCGGTCGTCGAGCCGCACGGCGCGATCGACGCCGAGGTGCGCCGCCGTGGCCAGACCGCCTACCTGCCGGACGGCTCCGTGCCCCTGCACCCACCGGTGCTGTCCGAGGGTGTGTCGAGCCTGCTGCCCGACGGCCCGCGGGCGGCGGTGCTGTGGCGGATCGATCTCGACGCGCGGGGCGAGCTCACGGCGGTGCACGTCGAGCGCGCCATGGTGCGCTCGCAGGCCCGGTTGGACTACGCGGGCGTGCAGGCCGACGTCGACAGCGGCGACCCGCAGCGGCTGCATCCCGCGCTCGCCGGGTTGCCCGAGCTGGGGCCGCTGCGCCGGGAGCTGGCGGTCCGCCGCGGGGCGATCGAGCTCGAACTGCCCGAACAGGAGGTGCACCCGGACGGCAACGGCGGCTGGACGGTGCGGGTGCGGCGCCGCTGCGACGTCGAGATCTGGAACGCGGAGATCTCGCTGCTCACGGGCATGGCCGCGGCCCGGATGATGCTCGACGCCGGCATCGGGTTGCTGCGCACCCTGCCCGCCCCCGATCCCGATGCCGTCGCGGCGCTGCGCGACATCGCCGGGGATCTCGGCGTCGACTGGCCGGAGGGCGCGGCGCCCGCCGCGGTGCTGGCCGCACTGCCGCTGGACACCCCGTACGCACTGGCGCTGCGCCGCACGGCGACACTGCTGCTGCGCGGCGCGGGGTACGCGGCGTTCGATGCCGCGCCGGGCGCCCCCGGCGGCGGCGTCGCCCCGCCCGGTGATCCGGGGCACGGTGGTCTCGGCGCCCCCTACGCCCATGTCACCGCCCCGTTGCGGCGGCTGGTGGACCGGTTCGGAGCGGAGCTCTGCCTGACGCTGAGCGCGGGCGCGGACGTCCCGGGGTGGCTGCGGGCCGCGTTGCCCACGCTGCCGGACATCATGGCCACCTCGGACGCGTTGATCGGCAAGGTCGAGCGCGCCTGCGTCGACCGCACCGAGGCCACGCTGCTCGCCGACCGGGTGGGGGAGCACCTCGAGGTCGTGGTGCTGCGGCCCGACCCCGGCGAGGTCTACCTGGTGGACCCGCCGGTGCTCGCGCGGTGCAGCGGGCCGCTGCGGGTCGGGGAGCTGGCGCGGGCGCGGCTCGTGGAGGCCGATCCGACGACGGGCCGGGTGGCGTTCAGCGCGGAGCCGGGCGTCGCGGAGCCCGGCCCGGAGACCGCCTCCGGGATCAGCCCAGCCAGCTGACGGGCAGCTCGGACAGTGTGCGCGGCGCGGGCGGGGAACCGGCCGGGGTGCCGAGGTAGATCCACCCGGTGACCTCCTCGCCCTCGGCCAGCCCGAGGTGGGCCCGGACCTTGGGTGCGTCGCCGAACCAGCCGGTGCGCCACATCGCGCCGTACCCCCGGGAGTCGGCGGCCAGCACCAGACCGTGGGCCACGCACGCCGCGGACGCCCGCTGCTCCCAGAGCGGGACGGTGGGGTGCGGGCGGGGGGTACCGACGACCACGACGATCAGCGGAGCGCGCAGCGCCTTGGCGCGTGCGCGCTCGAGCTCGGCCGGGCTCGCGGCCGGGTCCCGTTCGGCCTGCGCGGCGGCGAAGGCGTCACCGAGGGGACCGCGCGCGGCCTCGTCGACGACGATGAAACGCCACGGCCGCAGCCGACCGTGATCGGGGGCGGAGCAGGCCGCGGTGAGCAGCTCGCGGAGCTCGTCGTGGCCGGGAGCGGGAGCGGTGAGGAGAGGCCGGGACCGTCGGTCGCGCAGCGCTGCCAGCACGTCGGCCGGAGGGCCTGCGTGCGGCCTCGACATCGATCGGTCAACCCCCGTTCCGGTGTCCGTTGCGACACGGTCCCGCGTGGATTCGGATGAGGCTACCCTCATCGACGCGGGGCAACCGGTCAGGTCATGGGTACCCGCTCCCACATCCCTTATGCGGCCCGGAGGTCGAGTCGTGCCCACGCGTGTGTTCCGTTACGGGATCGAGCACGAGTGCGCCCTGCTGCGTCTCGACGGCTCGTTCGCCGACTTCACCGGTACCGGGTTCGACGAGCTGCAGGCGATCGTGGACGCGCTCCCGGAGGAATCGGGCGACTATCCCGACCTGCGCGTCGGTGACCAGGGCATCAAGCTCAAGCGCTGGTACATCGAGGGTTTCGAGCGGTTCGACGAGGCAGGTGGCCTGCTCCGCTGCGACCCGAAGGGGATCGAGATCCGAACCCGGATCCACGACTCGGTCGACGACGCCGTCGAGGCACTACGGGCCGACCAGGCGCTGCTCGACGCCGAGGCGTTCGCGCGCGGTTTCCGCACGACGGCGATCGGCTTCAACCCGATGCGCTCGCAGTACCCGATCGTGCCTCCCCTGAACGGATGGGAACAGGCGCACCGCACCGCGTCCCCGGAGGAGCGCACGGCGCACCTTCACATGGTCACCTACGGGCCCGACCTCAACCTGTCGTGTCCCGGGATGGGCGTCGACGAGCTGATCGACGTCGGTGCGAAGCTGACCTTCTACAGCCCGTACATGGTGCCGCTGTCGTTCTCCTCGCCGTTCCGTGACGGCGGCCCGTGGGGCGGCCTGTCGGCCCGCACGCAGCTGCGCACCGGGGCCCGGCCGGCGGTGATGGTGTTCCTGCCGGACGCGAGCCGCATGCTCGTTGCCGACCCGTCGCTGACCCAGGTCGCGCGGCTGCCCGCCGAGGTCGGACGCATCGAGTTCAAGGCGTTCGACGCCTGCCCCGACGTGGCGCTCTACGGCGAGCTGCTGAGCCTGCTCACCGGACTCGTCCTGGACTCCACGTTGCCCGGCCGCCGGATCACGCCGGACGCGGAGCTGCACCAGCGCTGCGCCCGCGAGGGGCTGGCCGACCCGGTGATCCGCGACGGTGCGGTGGCGGCCGTGGAGGCCGCCACGGCCGCGTTGGCCGGCCGGCCCGCCGACCTGGCCCGGATGGCGGCGCTGCGGGCCCGGCTGGACCGGGGGGAGTGCCCGGCGCAGGACATGCTGGCCCGCTACGTCGCGGGGGAGACGGTCGCGGGGATGCACCGGGACCGGGCCCCGCTGTCCGGCTGAGCCGTCCCGAGGTCGTTGCGATCGCACCGAGTGTCGCGGTCGTGGTCACAACCGCACTCGACCCCGGCACGTGGCGTTACCGCACCTCACGGGCGCCTGGCGGGCCCGGCGCAGGCGCCCGTTCCGGTCGCGTCGCAGTTGCCGGTCAACTCCTACGTGTAGCTGGGTCGTCGGTTGACCGTCGCTGTGGGGCTCACCTGCGAGGGGTGAGGCGCCGCGTGGCCCGGGGCAACGACCCTGGAGGCTGCGGGAGGAGACCGGCCGCCGGCGAAGACGCGGGAGGGACCTCGACGATGCGCGACGACGCAGAGCGGAACGTGAGCGCCCGAGCCGACACCGGCGCGGGGGTCCGGCCGGGGTGGGGCGTGATGACCGTCGCCTGCGTGTCGACGCTGGTGGTGAACGCGAACACCTCGGCGGTGAGCATCCTGCTGCCCTCGATCGGCGTGGACCTGCAGGCCTCGACGGACGTCCTTCAGTGGGCGGTGACCGGGTACATGCTCGTCGGGGCGGCGGTGATCGTCACCTCCGGCGCGATGGGAGACGTCTTCGGTCGGCGACGCATGTTCGTGGCCGGGTTGGCGCTGTTCGTGGTCTCGTGCGTGCTGATCGCGCTCGCCCAGGCGGGCTGGGCGGTGGTGGTCGGCCGTCTGATCCAGGGGGCCGCGGGGGCCACGATCCTTGCTTGTGGGTTGAGCCTGCTCTCGGTCGCCTCGTCCGGGCCGGCGCAGATGCGCGCGGTTTCCCTGTGGGGCGCCGGCGCGGCAGCGGGTGCAGCGGCCGGGCCGGTGATCGGTGGTGTCCTCAACGAGGCGACCGGATGGCAGGGCCTGTTCTGGATCGACGCGGCGATCGCGGCGGCCTGCATCCCGCTCGCGCTGCTCACGGTGGCCGAGTCACGCGACCCGAACCGCCCACGCACGATCGACTTCGCGGGGACCGTCCTGATCGCCGGTGTCCTGGTCCCGTTCGTGTTCGCCATGACCGAAGGGTCGAGCTGGGGATGGCTCTCGGTCCCCACCCTGGCCTGCTTGATCCTGACGGTGGTGGCGGCGGTCGGCTTCGTCGCCGTCGAGCGGCGGGTGTCATCTCCGTTGGTCGACCTGCGACTGCTGCGCAACAAGCAGCTCGTCGCCTCCACGTGGGTGATCTTCGTCGGGGCCGGGGCGATAGCCGCGCTCAGCTTCATACTCAGCCTGTACTTCCAGGACCCGGACACGCTCGGTTTCTCGAGCCTGCTCGCGGGCCTCGCCATGCTGCCCCTGGCCGCTGTCGTGATCATCTTGGCTCCGCTGGTCGCCCCGCTGGCCCACCACTTCGGCGCCCGATCCGTGGTTCTCGCAGGCTTCGTCATCCTGACCGCGGGGTTCTTCCTGCTCGCTGCCGTCGATCCATCCTGGGAGTACGGCAAGTTCGTGCTGCCGCTGCTGTGCATCGCCGCGGGACTCTCCCTGACGAACGGGCCCGCGTCCTCGATCGCCACCTCCTGCGTCACCCGCGAGCAGGTCGGCCAGGCCTCCGGCATCTCCAACATGGCCCGTTACGTCGGCGGCGCCGTGATGACCGCCGTCGTTGCCGGCATCTACAGCAACGTGATCACAGCCCGCCTGATGGAGGGCGCACCACGCGCCGACGCCCTCGCCGCCGGGTTCTCCCGAGGATGCATCGCGCTCGCGATCTTCTCGGCCTCCAGCATCGTGTTCGCCGTATTCGCTACCCATCGACCGAAACGGCCACACACCATCGACTACGCGGCCGCGGCCGCGTCAACGTCGCACACCCTCCCGGTAGCGGAGGTCGGCAGCGCGCGTTGACGCAAGCGTGGTGGCAGCGTGCTCGGGGTGGCGGTGGGCCTGCCCGCCGTGGCGTCCGTGGTGCCTGCGGCGGCCGCGCCGATGCTGAGCGTCCGCCCATCGACCGCCTGGGTACACCGCACGGGCGCGGTTCGGGAGTCCGCGCCCGTGCGGGTGGCTCAGGAGTAGGAGTGCTCCGCGTCGGGATACCCCCCGCCGCGGACCTCCGCGCCGAAGCGGCGTGCCGCGTCCAGCAGCACCCCGCCGAGATCGGCGTACTGCTTGACGAACCGGGGCTTGCGTCCGCGGTTCATTCCGGCCATGTCCGACCAGACGAGCACCTGCGCGTCGGTCTCCGGGCCCGCGCCGATGCCGATGGTGGGGATCGCGAGCTCGGCGGTGACCCGCTTCGCCACGTCCGCGGGCACCATCTCGAGCACCACGGAGAACGCGCCCGCTGCCTGCAGGGCCAGCGCGTCCTCGACCAGCCGCTCGCCCGCGTCGCCGCGGCCCTGGATGCGGAACCCGCCGAGGGCGTGCTCGCTCTGCGGAGTGAAGCCGAGGTGCGCCATCACCGGGATGCCCGAGGCGGAGAGCGCCTCGACCTGGGGGGCGAACCGCGCGCCGCCCTCGAGCTTGACGGCGTGCGCGCCGCCCTCCTTCATGAACCGGAAGGCCGTGGTCAGCGCCTGCTCGGGGGAGAGCTGGTAGCTGCCGAAGGGCAGGTCGGCGACGACGAGGGCCCGCTTGGTTCCCCGGACCACGGCCTTGACCAGCGGCATCAGCTCGTCGACCGTCACCGGCAGGGTGTTGTCGTAGCCGTAGACGTTGTTGGCGGCGGAGTCGCCGACGAGCAGCACCGGGATGCCGGCCTCGTCGAAGATCTCCGCGGAGTACATGTCGTAGGCGGTGAGCATCGGCCACCGCTCGCCGCGCTCCTTGAGCTCGCGCAGGTGGTGGATGCGGGTCCGCTTGGGCCGGGCCGGCGCCCGGTAGGGCGACTGCTCCTCGGCGGCGGGTCCCGCGGTCCCCGCAGCGGCGTTGGTCTGGGCAGCAGACATCGTCGTCCGTCCTCCCTCGAGGCCCGCGTCCACGGGTCCCCGGGTCGTCAGGGGCTGAGGACCGAAAGCGTGACACCCGGGTGGGCCGCCGCGCAGCGACGAGCGACGCAGTTCACACCAGTAGGGCGCCGACCCCCGTCACACCCGGGTCCCGTCGCCCGGATTCCCGCGACTCGCGCGCGGGGATCCCGCGACTCGCGGGGGTCAGGGGCGCTTCTCCCGCCAGGAGTTCGTGATGGGCAGCCGCCGGTCCCGGCCGAACGCCTTCAGGCTGATCTTGGTACCCGGCGGGTACTGCCGGCGCTTGTACTCGGCGCGGTCGACCATCCGCACCACGTTCTCGATCAGGCCGGCGTCGAATCCCGCCGCGACCATGTCGTCGAAGCCGCGGTCGGACTCCACGTAGTCGTCCAGCACGTCGTCGAGCAGCGCGTAGTCGGGCAGCGAGTCGGTGTCGAGCTGACCCGGCCGCAACTCCGCCGACGGCGGCTTGGCGATCGAGTCCGGCGGGATCGGCGGGGTCTGGCCGCGCTCCTGCGCCTGTTCGTTGCGCCAGCGGGCGAGCTTCCAGACCAGCGACTTCGGCACGTCCTTGATCGGCGCGAACCCGCCGACGGCGTCGCCGTAGATCGTCGAGTAGCCGACCGCGAGCTCGGTCTTGTTGCCGGTGGCCAGCACCAGGTGGCCCTCGAGGTTCGACAGCGCCATCAGCGTCACCCCGCGGGCGCGCGCCTGCACGTTCTCCTCGGCCAGCCCGGTGAGGCCGAGCTGGGAGACGAACACCTCGACCATGTCGGCGATCGGCTGCACCTGGTAGTGCAGGCCGGTGCGCCGGGCCAGGTCCGCGGCGTCGTCCTTCGAGTGCTCGGAGGAGTACTTCGACGGCATGGAGATGCCGTGCACCGCGTCCGGCCCCAACGCGTCGACGGCGAGCGCGGCGACCACCGCGGAGTCGATGCCCCCGGACAGGCCCAGCACCACCGAGCGGAAGCCGTTCTTGCGCACGTAGTCGCCCAGGCCGGTGACCAGCGCCGACCAGACCTCCGCCTCGTCGGACAGCGGCTCGGCCAGCGTCGGCCCGGCGATCGGCGCGCGGTCGGTCGCCGGCGCCGCGTCCAGAGTGGAGCGATGCACCTCGAAGCCGGCCGGGGCCGTGTCCACCCGGTCGTCGCCCCGGTCGGCCCCGCCGGACAGGTCCAGGTCGACGACCAGCAGGTGCTCGACGAACTGCGGCGCCCGCGCCAGCAGGGTGCCCGCTGCGTCGACGACCATCGAGTCGCCGTCGAAGACCAGCTCGTCCTGCCCGCCGACCAGGTTCACGTACGCCATCGGCGCGCCCGCCTCGCGGGCCCTGCTCGCCACCAGCTCCCCGCGTACGTCGTCCTTGGCCCGTTCGTAAGGCGAGCCGTTGAGACAAACCAGCAGGTCGACGCCGATCTGGCCGTAGGCCGCGACCGGCCCGCCGTCCTGCCAGATGTCCTCGCAGATCACCACACCCAGGTCGGCGCCGCGGTAGCGCACCACGGGCAGGTCGTCGCCGGCGTGGAAGTAGCGGAACTCGTCGAACACGCCGTAGTTGGGCAGATGGTGCTTGAAGTAGCGGTCCACGACCTGGCCGCGGTGGATGATCGCGGCGGCGTTGCGCGGGCCCACCTCGTCGGCGTCGAGGTACCCGACGATCACCAGCAACTCGCCCAGCCCGGCGCCGGCCAGCTTCGCGGGCAGCGCGTCCAGGGCCCGGCGGGACGCGACCGTGAACGACTCGCGCAGCGCAAGGTCCTCGACGGGGTACCCGGTGAGCACCATCTCCGGCAGCACCACGACGTCGGCACCGGCGGCCGCGGCGCGGGCGCACTGGTCCAGCACGATCCGGGAGTTGCCGGCGATGTCGCCGACGCAGGCGTTGACCTGGGCGAGCGCGATGCGCAGGTGGGTCATGACCACGATTCTGCTCCACCACCGGGCGCGGCAGGAGATGCGAGGGCCCGACCGCTGGCATGCTGGCCCCGTGTTCGTTCGCCGCGATCGGTCCCGTTCCCGCCCCCCACTGCTCGCCCTGGTCATGTCGGCCGCCGTCCTCGTCACCGCCGCGTGCACCACCGCCGCGCCCGGTTCGCCGAGCCCGGCCGCGGCGACGACGCCGGACCCGGAGCTGGCGCAGTTCTACGAACAGCAGCTGTCCTGGGGTCCGTGCGAGTCGTTCGCCCAGACCCAGAGCGACCAGGCCGCGTTCGCCGACCCCAAGTTCGACTGCGCGAAGCTCGAGGTCCCGCTCGACTACGCCGCGCCCGACGGCGATCGGGCGCAGATCGGCGTGATCCGGCAGAAGGCACAGGGCCCGAGTGAGAAGGTCGGTTCGCTGCTGACCAACCCGGGAGGGCCGGGCGTGTCCGGGATGAGCGCGCTGGCCAGCATCGTCAGCCCCGGCGCCGGGGCCGGCCCGGTCGCGCAACGGTTCGACCTGATCGGGTTCGACCCGCGCGGGGTGGGGGCGAGCACACCCACCATCGACTGCCTCAACGACCAGCAATGGGACGCCGAGCGGGCCGACCTGGACGTCGACCCGTCGCCGGCCGGGGTCGCGCAGACCGAGGCCGAGAGCAAGGAGTACGTCGAGCGTTGCGTGTCCCGCACCGGTGTCGACGTGCTGGCCAACGTCGGGACCCGGGACGCGGTGAAGGACATGGACGTCCTGCGCGCGGCACTCGGCGACGAGAAGATGAGCTACCTCGGCTACTCCTACGGCACCCGGCTCGGCTCGGCCTACGCCGAGGCCTTCCCCGGCAACGTGCGGGCGCTGGTCCTCGACGGTGCGCTCGACCCGACGCAGAGCACCGTGGACCGGGTCGTCGCCCAGAACGCCGGGTTCCAGGGCGCCTTCGACGCCTTCGCGGCCTGGTGCAGCCAGCAGGAGACGCCGTGCCCGCTGGGGCAGGACCCGAAGCAGGCGACCACGGTGTTCCAGGCCCTGGTCCGCCCCCTGATCGACAAGCCGATCCCGGCCGGTGAAGGCCGTCAGCTGGGCTTCGGCGACGCGCAGACCGGCGTCTCGCAGGCGCTCTACGTCTCGGCGGCGTACCCGCTGCTGAGCCAGGGCATCGCCGGGCTGGCCCGCAACGACGGAACGATCCTGCTCCGGCTGGCCGACTTCTACTACGACCGCGGGGCCGATGGGAGCTACGCGAACACGCTCGAGGCGTTCAGCGTGATCGGCTGCATGGACGAGGAGCGGATCACCGACCGGGAGGAGGTCGCCGAGGTGGGCCGCCGGGCGAACGAGGCCGCCCCGTTCCGGGACTCGGGCCGGGGCGTCGTGGCGGCGCTGGACCAGTGTGCGTTCTGGCCGGTCCCGCCGACCAGCCAGCCGCACGTCCCGCAGGTCGAGGGGCTGCCGCCGACGCTCACGATCTCCGTGACCGGCGACCCGGCGACCCCGTTCCAGGCCGGGGTCGATCTCGCCGAGGCCCTCGGTGGGTCGCTGCTCAAGGTGGAGGGCAACCAGCACACCGTGGCCCTGCAGGGTGACACATGCGTCGACGATGTCGTCAGCTCCTACCTGGTCGACCTGAAGGCACCCGCGGAGGGGGCCGAGTGCAAGCTCGCGGCCTGACCGGGGCGCGGGCGCCGCACCGGGCACCGTGACGGGACTCGCACATGCCGAGCAGCCACGAAACATGCCCGTAACAGGGCGTTCCTAGGCTCGGTGACCATGGACCGCCAGCAGGAATTCGTGCTGCGCACGCTCGAGGAACGCGACATCCGCTTCGTGCGGTTGTGGTTCACCGACGTGCTCGGCTATCTCAAGTCGGTGGCGGTGGCGCCCGCTGAGCTCGAGGGCGCCTTCGCCGAGGGGATCGGTTTTGACGGCTCCGCGATCGAAGGGTTCGCGCGGGTCTACGAGTCCGACATGGTGGCCCGGCCCGACCCGTCGACGTTCCAGGTGCTGCCGTGGGAGACGGCGAGCGGTGAGCACTACTCGGCGCGGATGTTCTGCGACATCGCGATGCCCGACGGTTCGCCCTCGTGGGCAGACCCGCGGCACGTGCTCCGCCGGGCGCTGAGCAAGGCCGGCGAAGCCGGCTTCACCTGCTACGTGCACCCTGAGATCGAGTTCTACCTGCTGCGCGACCTGCCCTCGGACGGCACCAAACCGGTCCCGGCCGACTCCGGCGGGTACTTCGACCAGGCCGCCCACGACATCGCCCCGCACTTCCGGCGCAACGCGATCGAGACGCTGGAGTCGATGGGCATCTCGGTGGAGTTCAGCCACCACGAGGGCGGCCCGGGCCAGCAGGAGATCGACCTGCGCTACGCCGACGCGCTGACCATGGCCGACAACATCATGACCTTCCGGTACGTGGTGAAGGAGGTCGCGATCACCCAGGGCGTGCGGGCGTCGTTCATGCCCAAGCCGTTCTCGGAGTACCCCGGCTCGGCCATGCACACGCACTTCTCGCTGTTCGAGGGCGACCGCAACGCGTTCCACGACCCGGACGACCCCTACGAGCTCTCCGAGACCGGCAAGGCGTTCGTCGCCGGGGTGCTGCGCCACGCGCGCGAGATGAGCGCGGTGACCAACCAGTGGGTCAACTCCTACAAGCGGCTGATCACAGGTGGTGAGGCGCCCACGGCCGTGTGCTGGGGGCACGCCAACCGCTCCGCGCTCGCCCGGGTCCCCATGTACTCGCCGGGCAAGTCCTCGACGCGGCGGGTGGAGATCCGCACCCTGGACACCGCGTGCAATCCGTACCTCGCGTACGCGGTCATCCTCGGTGCCGGGCTGATGGGCGTCCAGAAGGGCTACGAGCTGCCGCCGCCCACCGAGGACGACGTCTGGTCGCTCACCGAGACCGAGCGCCGCGCCATGGGTTACGAGTCGCTGCCGCAGAACCTCACCGAGGCCCTCGCGGTGATGGAGCACTCCGAGCTGGTCGCCGAGATCCTCGGGGAGCACGTCTTCGACTTCTTCCTGCGCAACAAGCGGCAGGAGTGGGACGGCTACCGGCGCCAGGTGACCCCGTACGAGCTGGCGACCTACCTGCCGGTGCTCTGACTCCGCAAGCCGGCTCGGCGGCCTACCTGCCGGTCCGGTGATGGCGCACCTGGGCGGCCAGGAACTCGACCCCGGCGCGCAGCGCGGCGACGCCGTCGGAGGTCGACTCGCCCAGCGCGCGGACGTCCGCGTCCGTGAGGGCGGTGGTGGTGCTCCGGACGCTCGCCCGCAGCTCGGCCGCGATCCCGCAGAGCTGGTCGGTCCAGCGCTCCGCCTCCGGCAGCGCAGCCTGGACGCGCGCGGCATCCGGGTCGCGCTGCAGCCCGCGCAGATGCTCGTCGAGCGCGGTGGACAGCCTGCGGAGTTCGTGGTGCTGCTCGGCGACCGTCGCCGATACCAGCGGTTGCGCCGTCGCCGCGGCGAGTTGCCGGTCGGTCTCGGTGACCGCGGAGGTGAGCCGTTGCCGGAGCCGGGCCGCCGTGCGCTGCGGGCCCTCCGGACCGGCCAGCGCCTGGAACGACGTGCGGGCCTGTTCGATGCGGTGCGACTGCGCCCCGGCGAAGCTGCGCGCCCGCCGCCACACCACCCGGACCACAATGATCGTGACGATCAGCAGCGCGAGCGCCAGCCCGCCGGCCACGGCCAGGAACGTCGGGTTCGTGAGCAGCCCGACCACCAGTTGCTCACCGTCCTGGGCCAGCACCGTGATATCGGCGATGCCCACCATCGTGCCTCCTCGTCGCGTGCGTGGCTCCCGGCGTCCAGATTACGGACGCGGCGGGCCGGGCATCCTCCCGCGCCCGGCCCGCACCCGCGACCGCGGCGCGGACCGGGGGCCGGATACGGCAGGATCGGACACCGTGACGGAACGGCGCACGGGTGCATCGCTGGCCCGCCTGGGGCTCACCGAGGCGTGGGCCGAGGCGACGCTGATCGAGCTCGGTTGGTGGGCCGGCGACAAGCCGGTCGACGACGCCGCGCCGATCATGTGGGCGCTGGCTCGCAGCCCCGATCCGGATTTGGCGCTGCGCTCGGTCGAACGGCTCGCCCAGGCCGCGCCGGACTGGCGGAGCCTGGACGCGGCGCTGCGCACCGACGAGGGTCTGCGCGGCCGGCTGTTCGCCCTGCTCGGCAGCTCGACCGCGCTGGGCGATCACCTCATCACCAACCCGGAGCAGTGGCATCAGCTGACCGACGGGCCCGACCGCCACAACCCCCCGCCGGACCTGGCCCGCCGGACCGCGAACCTGCTGCGGGCCGTCGGCGCGGACCCCGACGCCTCGCCCGCGGGCTCTCCCGGCGGGACCCGGGCCACCCTCACCGGCAACGAGGCCGTCATCGCCCTGCGGACCGCCTACCGCAGCGAGTTGCTCGGGCTCGCGGCCGCCGACCTCGCGGCGGTGGGGGAGCCGTCGCTACCGGTGATGGAGCTCGACGACGTCGCGGCCCAGCTCGCCGACCTCGCGACGGCCGCCCTGCGGGCGGCGCTCGCGGTGGCCGTCGCCGAGGTCGACCCGAAGGGCGAGGCGGCGGGCTCGCGGCTCGCGGTGATCGCGATGGGCAAGACCGGCGGGCACGAGCTGAACTACGTCAGCGACGTCGACGTCGTCTTCGTCGCCGAACCCGCCGACGGCACGGCCACGAAGCTGGCGAGCCGAATGATGCGCATCGCGGGTGAGGCGTGCTTCGAGGTCGACGCCAACCTCCGCCCGGAGGGCCGCCAGGGCGCCCTGGTCCGGACCCTGGACGGGCACCTGTCGTACTACAAGCGGTGGGCCAAGACCTGGGAGTTCCAGGCGTTGCTCAAGGCATGGCCGGCCGCCGGGGACCCGGACCTGGGCCAGGCGTACGCCGACGCGGTCGCCCCGCTCGTCTGGAACGCCGCCGATCGCGACGACTTCGTGGCCGACGTGCAGGCGATGCGCCGCCGGGTCGAGGACCACGTGCGGCCCGAGATCGCCGATCGCGAGCTGAAGCTCGGTCGCGGTGGGCTGCGCGACGTCGAGTTCGCGGTCCAGCTGCTGCAGCTGGTACACGGGCGCACCGACGAGGCCCTGCGCTCGCCGTCCACTCTGGAGGCGCTCGCGGCGCTCGCCGACGGCGGTTACGTCGCCCGCGAGGACGGCGCGAACCTAGCCGCGTCCTACCGGTTCCTGCGGCTGCTCGAACACCGGCTCCAACTGCAGCGGATGCGCCGCACCCACCTGCTCCCGGCCGAGGACGACACCGACGCGCTGCGCTGGCTGGCCCGGGCCGCCCGGCTGCGCTCCGACGGGCGCCGTGACGTGGTCGGCGTGCTGCTCGGGGAGTGGGGCCGCAACGCCCGGCGGGTGCGACGGCTGCACGAGAAGCTGTTCTACCGGCCGCTGCTGTCCGCCGTCTCCCGGCTGCCCGCCGAGGCCGCCCGGCTCTCGGAGTCGGCGGCGAAGGCCCGGCTCGGGGCACTGGGCTGGGCCTCCCCGGAGGGGGCGCTCAACCATCTGCGGGCGCTCACCAGCGGAGTGTCGCGGGCGGCGGCGATCCAGCAGACGCTGCTCCCGGTGCTGCTCGAGGAGCTCGCGGACAGCCCGGACCCGGATCGTGGGCTGCTGGCCTACCGCCGGGTGTCGGAGGCGCTCGCGAATACGCCGTGGTACCTGCGCCTGCTGCGCGACGAGGGTGCGGTGGCCCAGCGCCTGATGCGGCTGCTGGGCACCTCGGCGCTGGTCCCGGACCTGCTGGTGCGTGCCCCCGAGGTGCTCCGGATGCTGGCCTCCCCGGTCGCAGGGCAGGCCGACGAACTGACCAGGGACCCGGCGGAGGTGGCCGCGTCGCTGCGGACGACGGTCGCCCGCCAGCCCGATGCGGCCGGCGCGGCGGCCACCGCCCGCTCGCTGCGCCGCCACGAACTGCTCCGGGTGGCGTGCGCGGACCTGCTCGGGCTGATGCCGGTCGAGCGGGTGTGCGAGGCGCTGAGCTCGGTATGGGTCGCGGTGCTGCAGGCCACGCTGGAGAGCGCGCAGAAGGCGCTCGCCGGCCAGGGACCCGCACCCGCCCGGATCGCGGTGATCGGGATGGGGCGCCTCGGCGGGGCCGAACTGGGCTACGGCAGCGATGCCGATGTGCTGTTCGTCTGCGAGCGGGTCGGGGACGCGAGCGACACCGAGGCCGTCAGGTACGCGACCACGGTGGCCGAGACGGTCCGCCGCCAGCTCGGCGCCCCGAGCCCGGACCCGGCGCTGGTGGTGGACGCCGACCTGCGCCCGGAGGGCCGCTCCGGGGCGCTGGTGCGTACCCTGGGCTCGTACCGGGAGTACTACGCGCGGTGGGCCGAGGTGTGGGAGGCCCAGGCCCTGCTCCGGGCCCGGCCGGTCGCCGGCGACGCCGACCTGGGCCGCCGGTTCGTGGAGATGATCGACCCGATCCGGTACCCCGCCGACGGGATCGGCGCGGCCGCGGTGACCGAGATCCGGCGGATCAAGGCCCGGGTGGACGCCGAGCGGCTGCCCCGCGGTGCCGACCGCAGCACGCACACCAAGCTGGGCCACGGCGGACTCGCCGACGTCGAGTGGACCGTGCAGCTGCTGCAGTTGCAGCACGCCGGGGGCACCCCGGAGCTGCGCACCACATCGACGCTGGAGGGGCTACGCGAGGCGGCCGAGGCGGGCCTGCTCAGCTCCGAGGACGCCTCCGAGCTGGCCGCCGGCTGGTCGATGGCCACCCGGGCGCGCAATGCGGTGATGCTGGTCAAGGGCAAGCCGGGCGACCAGCTGCCGCGCTCGGGCCGGGACCTGGCCGCGGTGGCGAGCGCGCTGGGTTACCCGGCCGGCGACGACCCGGGCATCTTCCTCGACGAGTATCGGCGCACCACCCGGCGTGCCCGCGCCGTGGTGGAGCGGGTGTTCTACGGCTGGTGATTCCCGGCGTGGCATCCGGCGCAGCCCGTTGATCTGCTGAAACCCTCGTCGCACCCGGCTGCGCGGGGTTGGCGTCACGCGGTGCCGACGCCCGCCGACACGCTGCCCTTCCTGCTCGGCTCGATGGTGCCGGTCGCCGTGCCCGGGTCGAGCGTGCTGTTCATCGTGGGGCGCGCGCCGGCCCACGGCCGACGTGCCGCGCTGGCGAGCGTCGCCGGCAACTCCGCCGGGGAGTAGGTGCTGATCGCCGCGGTCGCGTTCGGTGCGGGGAGATTCGCCGCGCGATCCGCGGCGGCGCGGTGAGTGGGCGTCGGGACTGACGCCGGGTACCCGGCCGACGCTGAACAGCCGGTACGGGAGACATGCGTGCGCGCGTTGCAGGTGGACCACAGCGCTCCGGCCGGACCGCGGCTGGGGGGAGGTCCGGGGCCCGATTTCCAGGCCCGACGAGACGCCCGTCGCAGTCGCGGTGCGGGCGGAGTCACCCGCGGCGCTCGCGGCGAGCGTCGACGTCAGTTGAGATCCCGGGGGCTGGGTGCCTGTGTGATCTCGTCGCCTCCACCCCGTACATGGGAGACGTGCATCTCGTTCTCGGCCTTCGTCGCGGCCGATTCATCGATGTCGGAACGGCGCGGGCTGCGGCGGGTCCGCTTCTCGAGGTAGTCGGCCAGCAAGGACAGCAGCAGGCACATCGTGATGTAGATGATCGCGACCACGATCGCCACCGGGATGATCGGGAACTGGAAGTCACCCTGGGATCCGAGCGTTCGGGCGGCGAACAGCAGTTCGGGGTAGCCGATCAGGAAGCCGAGGGCGGTGTCCTTGAGCACGACCACGAGCTGGCTGACGATGGTGGGGAGCATGGCGCGCAAGGCCTGCGGGAGCAGCACGGTGGTCATCACCTGGGTCTTGCGCATGCCCAGCGCGTAGGCCGCCTCGCTCTGCCCCCTCGGCAGAGCCAGTACCCCGGCCCGGAAGACCTCGGCCAGCACCGACCCGTTGTAGAGGGTCAGGCCGATGACCACAGCCCAGAACGTGGAGATGTTGATACCGGCGGGCGGCAGGCCGAAGTAGATGAAGAAGATCAGCACGAGCACCGGGATCGCTCGGAAGAACTCGACGACGACGGTGGCCGGGGCACGCAGGACAGGGTGGTCGGACAGTCGTGCCGCGGCGAAGAGCGCGCCGAGGGCCAGCGAGAGCACCGCGGCCGTCGCGAAGGCCGACAGCGTGTTCAGCAGGGCCTGCAGCAGCAGGATCTGGATCGCCTCGTAGGTGATCCACTCCCATCGGATCGGCTCGAACTGGCCGGTCGCCGCAAGCCGGTAGAGCACGTATCCGACCGCAGCGACGATGAGTACGACGCCGACATAGCTGACGAGCCGGTTGCGGGCGCGTGCCTTCGGGCCGGGGATGTCGTAGAGAACAGAACTCACGCGAACACGCTCCAGCGCTTCTCCAGGTGACGCTGGAGCAGGGTCAGCGGCACGACGAGAATGACGAAGCCCAGCGCGACCCACAGCCCGCCGATCAGCACGCTGTAGCCACGCTCCGACAGGCTCGGGAAGATCGACCCGGCCTCGACGACCGAGAAGCCGGCGGCGATCGTGGTGTTCTTCAGCAGCGCGATCTCCACGCTCACGAGCGGGGGGACCACCGCGCGGACCGCCTGCGGCATCACCACGGTCGCGAGTGTCTGGCCGAACGTGAACCCGAGGGCCCGGGACGCCTCTCCCTGGCCCACCGGGACGGTGTTGATCCCCGAGCGCAGGACCTCGCACACGAAGGCGGAGGTATAGACGATCAGACCGGTACAGGCGAGGGCGAAGTACGACAGCTGGACGATGCCCAACCGGTTGTAGGCGAGCGCGAAGAAGAACAGCACCAGCGTCAGCGGGGTGTTGCGGACGAGATTGACGTAGGTGGCCCCCGTCGCGCGCAGGAACGGCACAGGACTCACGCGCATGGCTGCCAGCACCACTCCGCCGAGCAGTGAGCCGACCGCGGCGATCATGAACAGCTGGATGGTTCCGAGGAACCCTCGGTAGAACAGATCCAGGTTGTCCAGCAGGACGTTCATAGTTCTCGTTCTCTCCGCAGGTGCGCCGCCTGCAGGATGTCGTTGATCTTGTTCCGCAGCGCGACGTCGTCGCGCGGGACGCCGATGCCGTAGGGCTCCTCGGAGAATGTCTTGCCCACGACCTTGAGCTGGTCGGGCTGCTGCGCGGCATATCCCTTGAGGATGGCGTCGTCGGTGGTGACGGCGTCGACCTGGCCCTGGACCAGCTGGTCCACGCACAAGGTGTAGGTCTGGAACTCGACGATGTTCTGCGTCAGCCCCTCCTCACGCACCCGCTGGATCGGTGTGGAGCCGGTGACCGAGCAGACCCGCTTTCCGTTCAGCGTCTCCGGTCCGGTGATATCGGTGTCCGACGCACGGACGAGCAGGTCCTGCCCCGCGATGAAGTACGGGCCGGCGAA
Organism: Pseudonocardia mahuensis; assembly: GCF_018531475.1. GTDB lineage: Bacteria > Actinomycetota > Actinomycetes > Mycobacteriales > Pseudonocardiaceae > Pseudonocardia. Next base: position 17,660 of record NZ_JAHDTG010000058.1, on the reverse strand, counting down.
TCCGACCCGCTGCTTGCGGTTGTCGTTGATCGTGTAGGTGCCGACGTAGTAGTCGACGTCGCCACGTGAGATGGCGTCCTCGCGGGCGGCCGACTGCACGACCACGTAGTCGATCTGGTCGGCGCTGAAGCCCAGCTGGGCAGCGACCAGCCGGGCGATCTCGATGTCGAAGCCGCTGTAGGTGTTCGTCGTGGGGTCGAACTGGCCCAGGCCCGGCTGGTCGTTCTTGACCCCGATGACGACCCGGCCGCGTTCGGTCATCTTCTGGAACGTGGGCGAGCCGGCGACCTGGACGTTCTCGGCGACGGGCTGCTCGACGGCCGGGCCTTCGCTGGGACTACCCTCCCGGCCGCATGCGGTGAGGGCAAGGGCGCTGACCATCAGCCCCACTGCCAGGGTGCGCAACTTCATGGCGCTCTCCATCTCGTTGTCGGGGACACGCGTGAGGTCAGTGGGTCAGGATCTTGCCGAGGAAGTCCTTGGCGCGATCCGAGGTCGGGTTGGAGAAGAAGTCGTCCGGAGTGGAGTCCTCGACGATCTCGCCGTCGGACATGAAGATCACCCGGTGGGCCGCGCGCCGGGCGAAGCCCATCTCGTGGGTCACCACGAGCATGGTCATGCCCTCCTTGGCCAGCCCGGTCATGACGTCCAGGACTTCCTGGACCATTTCGGGGTCGAGCGCCGAGGTGGGTTCGTCGAAGAGCATGACCTTGGGGCGCATGGCGAGCGCCCGGGCGATCGCGGCCCGCTGCTGCTGGCCGCCGGAGAGTTGTGCGGGGTACTTGTCGCGCTGGTTGGTGATGCCGACCCGCTCGAGCAGTTCCAGGGCGCGCCTCTCGGCGTCGGCCTTGCCGGTCCTGCGGACCTTGATGGGCGCGAGCGTGACGTTCTCGAGGATCGTCTTGTGGGCGAAGAGGTTGAAGCTCTGGAACACCATGCCGACGTCCGCGCGGAGCTTCGCGAGGTCCTTGCCCTCGGCGGGCAGCACCTTGCCGTCAACCTCGATGATCCCGTTGTCCACGGGCTCCAGCCGGTTGATCGTGCGGCAGAGGGTGGACTTGCCGGAGCCCGACGGCCCGAGGACCACGACCACCTGGCCCGGGGCGACCTCCAGGTTGATGTCGCGCAGCACGTGCAGCTCACCGAAGTGCTTGTCGACCCCGGCCATCCGGATCATGGGCGTGCCGCTGCCGCCGCTGTCACTGGTCATGGGAACCTCCGGGCATGGCGGGACGCTAGGGCGAATCGGACACCACAGTCCAGCACCTTGAGCAAGCCATAGGGTTTCGTTGCGATAACGCTGGTGGTCACCGGAAGGCGGACGGGTGCACATCCTGCTCGTAGAGGACGACGACCGCATCGCGGCGGCGCTGCGCCCCGCGCTGCACCGGCACGGGATGACCACCACCCGGCTCGCCCGGGGCCGGGGCGCGGTCGACCACCTGGCCGACGTCGACGTCGTGCTCCTCGATCTCGGGCTGCCCGACATCGACGGCGTGGACGTGTGCCGGGCGATCCGCGCGGTCAGCGAGGTGCCGGTGATCGTCGTGTCGGCGCGTGGCGAGGTCGACGACCGCATCCTCGGCCTGCACTCCGGTGCCGACGACTACCTCGTCAAGCCCTACGACATCGGTGAGCTGGTGGCCCGGGCGCACGCGGTCCACCGGCGGCACCGCGGACCGGCCGGATCGCCCGCGGGGGGCGTGGTCGTCGTCGACGAGGTCAGCGTCGACCTGAACCGGCACACCGTCACCGTGGCGGGCCGGGAGGTCACGTTGACCCGCAAGGAGTTCCAGGTGCTCGCGCTGCTGGCCAGTGCCGGTGGCGCGGTCTGCACCCGTAGCCGGATCGTGGCCGAGGTCTGGGGGCGCAGCTGGCCCGGTGCCAATCGGACGCTGGACGTGCACGTGGCCACGCTGCGTACGAAGCTGGGCCGCCCTGAGCTGGTGCAGACCGTGCGCGGGGTGGGGTACCGGCTGGGGTCGCCCGGCGGCACCGGCCCGGGCCCGGGCGCCGGCACCCCGGCCGTGGGGTAGCGTGCCGTGCGGGCCCGGCTGCTGGTCATCGCGCTGTTCCTCGTCGGGCTGCTCGCGGTCGGGCTGGGGGTGCCGCTGGCACTGTCCGACGCCCGGAGCGCCCAGCAGGAGCTGTTCACCGACCGGCTCACGGACACGATCTTCTTCGCCTCGATCGCGCAACGGCCGATCACCGAGGCCAACGCCACCGGTCTCGAGGGCGAGCTCGCCCGCTACGAGCAGGTCTACGGCGTGGCGGTGACCGTGCTCGGCCGCGACGGGCAGCTGATCGCCTCGTCGCGCGACATCCCGCCGGTGCTCGACGACGACGGCCAGGAGCGGGTGCGCCTCGCGCTCGCGAACCGCCGGTCCGAGCCCTACCCGTTCGTCATGCCGTGGGACCCCCGGCCGGTCGTGCTCGCCGAGCCCGTGCTGGTCGACGGCGAGGTGCGGGGCGCCGCGGTCACCGTGTCCCCGACGGACGCGCTGCGGGCCGAGGAGCTGCGGGCGTGGTCGACGGTCGCGGCGGCCGCGCTGCTCGCGCTCGCGCTCGGCGTCGTGGTCGCCCTGCCCGTGGTCCGCTGGATCCTGCGCCCGGTGCACCGACTCGACGAGGGCACCGGACGGGTGGCTGCGGCGGTGCTGGCAGGGGGAGCGGCTGAGCCGGTCTCCGACGGCAGCGGCCCTCCCGAGCTGCGCCGGCTCTCGGCCTCCTTCGACCGGATGGCCGACACCGTCACCCAGGCCCTGGCCGCGCAGCGGGCGTTCGTCGCCGACGCCAGCCACCAGTTGCGCAATCCGCTGACGGCGCTGCGGCTACGCCTGTCCAACCTGGACGGACACGTGGACGCGGCCGCGGCGGAGGACCATCTGGCGGCACTCGAGGAGGCGGAGCGGCTCTCCGCCGTGCTCGACGGGCTGCTCGCGCTCGCCCGGGCCGAGTGGGCGGCCGCCGGCGGGACCGTCGACGTCGACACCGCGGTGGAGGACCGGCTGGAGGCCTGGCGCCCGCTGGCCGAGCACCTGGGGGTGCGGCTGATCCGCGGGGGTGCCCGCGGGCTGAAGGCCTCCGCGCCGGACGGCGGGATCGAGACGGTGCTCGACGCGGTCCTGGACAACGCGGTCAAGTTCACCCCCGCCGGCGGTTCGATCACGGTCGCGACCCTGCCCGGGCAGGACCGGATCGAGATCTCGGTGCGCGACACCGGGCCCGGGATGGCCGGCGAGGATCTGGAGCGGGCCACGGACCGGTTCTGGCGCGCCCCGGACCAGAGCAACGTCGAGGGTTCGGGGCTCGGCCTGGCCATCGCGGCGCGGACCGCGGAGCTCGCGGGCGGTGCGCTACGCCTCGAACTGCCCGCCGGCGGGGGCCTGCGGGTCGTCGTGCGACTGCCGGTGCCCGCCCCGCCGGCCGCTGACGACGTCCCCTGACCGCGCCGGGTCCCCGGGATCGGTCCACCGGCCGGGCGTACCGGCTCGGGGCAGACCATGTCGGGCCGGTGGCCGAGGCCGGACGGGTTGCGGGGTCCGGTGTCGTTGCGTGACGCGGCGCAGCCCGAGGTGGGCCAGGAAGCCCAGCGGTCCGAACAGGATCGTGAGGACGAGGACGGGCGCGGTGACGAGCGGGTGTATGCCGCGCTCGGTGGCGTCGAGGTAGATCCAGCGGCCGATCAGCAGGTCGAACGCGATGAAGTGCGCCCAGCCGCCCCCGCCGGGGTGCCGAGCAGCGCCGCGATCCCGGCCGCAGACGGCGCGGTGACCGCCGGCCAGAGCGTCCCGAGCTCAGGCAGCACTGCGAGCGCGTAGACATGTGCCGCAGGTGCGGCGATCCACGGCGACGCGACGACCCGGCGGGTCGGCGACCAGCGCGGGGCCAGGATCATCAGCGCCCAGAACGGGGCCGCGAGCGGGAAGGCCAGGCCGAACAACAGCTCGGGATCGATCACGGCGCCGGTGCCGTGGAGACGGTGGTGGGAGCCGGGTGTGGCTCGGGAACGCTCTCCCCTCCCGCCGGGGCCCCGGCCCCGGCGAGCACCACCGCCACCGCGATCGTGACGGCGGCGACGAGCAACCCGGCGGCGACGAGGGTCGTGGCATCGGGGGCGAGCAGTGGCTGTCCGCGCAGCGCCTGCCAGGTCAGCAGCAACGTCGTCGCGGTGTAACCGGCGGCGGCCACGCCGATCAGCCGCACCCGGGCGCCGTCGTCGAGCAGGCGGCGCGGCACGACGGCCAGCGCGGCGGCGAGCAGCGGCAGCACCTGCAGGGCGTGCATGCCGATGAAGTGCCCGATCCGCAGGTCGCCACCCAGGCTGCTCCAGCCGACGAACGCCAGCCCGGGGGAGTCCTCCGGGGCGCCGACCACGTGCCCGTCCGCGCCGATCATCAGGAAACCGACCGCCATCCCGAGCAGCGACACCGCGATGCCCGACCGCACCGCCCAGGTCGTCGCCGGGTCCGGTCCCGATCGGCGCAGGAAGCGCAGCGCGATGCCCAGCGTTGCGAGCCAGAGCACCACGATCGTCGCGCCCATCAGGGCGAACAGCGCGATGTCGAACGTGGTGGAGTCGTTGAAGTGGCTGCGCACGCCGCGGGCCGCCTGTCCCACGATGATCACCATCTCCACCGTGGCGGCCACGCTGATCACCCAGCCGCTGCGTCGCGCCCCGCGGCCGGGCAGGTCGATGCGGGCCAGCATCCAGGACAGCGCCGCGGCGTAGAGCGCGATCGACAGCGCGAACTTGAGCGGCTTGAGCCAGATCGGTGCGCCGAGCAGCACCCGGTCGTCGAGCGGCAGCAGGATCGCCAGCACGGCGGCCAGCACGGCCATCGCCACCGCCAGCCCGAACAGGCCGGGGTGGCCCCGGCGGGTCTCGGCGAGAACGGTGCTGACCGGGCGGACCGACACGGCGTCTCCTCGGCAGGCGATCTGAAACGCCGTTACTGTAACAGTGTTGCGTATCTGCGCGTCAAGAGTCAGATGGATTTCGTCGACCGGTAGAACCGCTCGGCGCCGGGATGCAGCGGGACGGGCTGGGTACCTATCGCCGCCCGCGAGTCGATGGTCAGCGCCGCGGCGCTCGCGGCGGCCAGCCGGGGTTGCTCGGCGAACAGGGCGCTGACCAGGGCCTCCGCCACGTCGTCCGGCATCGCGGCGGGGACCAGCAGGAAATTGCGCACCAGCATGGTGATCACCGGCACCGGGATGCCGTAGCTGGCGGCCGGCACCGTGCCCGAGGAGTAGACGGGATACATCGCCCGCATCGCCGGGAGCACGTCGTCGAGATCGAGCAGCCGGATCGGGAGCGTCGCGCCGAGCTCGCTCACCCCGGTCGTCGGCAACCCGCCGGACCAGAAGAACGCATCGATGCTGCCGCCCTGCATCGCGGCCACGGACTCGTTGATGCCCAGCTGGGCCGGTTGCAGATCGCGCTCCGGCACGAGCCCGGCCACCGTGAGCAGCCGCTGTGCGATCACGGTGACGCCGGAGTCGGGCGCGCCGACCGACACCCGGGCGCCGCGCAGGTCGGCCAGCCGGGTGAACCGCGAGTCGCCGTGCACCACCACGTGCACCACGTCGTCGTAGATCCGGGCCAGCGCCCGGGACGAGCGCGGGTCGTCCGGCGCGGTCCTGGTGAGCCGGTCGGCGGCGGCGTCGACCTGGCTGAACGCGACGTCGGCCTGCCCGCCCGCGAACAACGCGAGGTTCTGCACTGAGCCGGCTGTGGACAGCACGTGCGGCCGCATGGCCAGCTCGAGGTGCTGCTGCCAGGCGTCGGCGAGTGCGCCGCCCAACGCGTAGTAGACGCCCTGGGTTCCGCCGGTCGCGATGCTGAGGCGAAGGTCGGTGAACGGCGAGGAGCATCCGGCCACGGAGCCGGCGAGACCCGCCGCCAACCCGGCGGCACCGAGCGTGCGCAACGCCTCTCGCCTGCTCAGCGCCCGTCGCATGCGCGCATCCTGCCGTGCGGCCCGCGTCCGGTCGAGTGGCGCCCGAGGGCGAGACCGGTGCTCCCATCGTCGGCCGGACGGCCTACCCTCGGTTCGTGACCCGCAGTTACGCCATCCGCACCTATGGGTGCCAGATGAACGTGCACGACTCCGAGCGGATGGCCGGCCTGCTCGAGTCGGCCGGATACGAACGGGCCGCGGATCCCGACGATGCCGATGTGGTCGTCTTCAACACCTGCGCGGTGCGCGAGAACGCCGACAACAAGCTCTACGGCAACCTCGGGCGGCTGCGGCCGGCGAAGACGGCGCGCCCCGGGATGCAGATCGCCGTGGGCGGGTGCCTCGCGCAGAAGGACCGCGACACGATCGTCAAGAAGGCCCCCTGGGTCGACGTCGTGTTCGGCACGCACAACGTGCACGCGCTGCCCGCACTGCTCGAACGGGCCCGGCACAACGAGGCCGCCGAGGTCGAGATCCTCGAGTCGCTCGAGGTGTTCCCGTCGACGCTGCCGGCTCGGCGCGAGTCGGCCTACGCCGGCTGGGTGTCGATCTCGGTGGGCTGCAACAACACCTGCACGTTCTGCATCGTCCCGTCGCTGCGCGGCAAGGAGAAGGACCGTCGCCCCGGCGACGTGCTCGCGGAGGTCTCCGCGCTGGCTGCCGACGGCGTGCTCGAGGTGACCCTGCTCGGGCAGAACGTCAACTCCTACGGTGCCGAGTTCGGCGACCGCGGCGCGTTCGCCAAGCTGCTGCGAGCGTGCGGAGAGGTCGACGGCATCGAGCGGCTGCGGTTCACCTCGCCGCACCCGCGCGACTTCACCTCCGATGTCATCGCCGCCATGGCGGAGACACCGGTCGTCTGCCCGCAGCTGCACATGCCGCTGCAGTCCGGCTCGGACGCGGTGCTCAAGGCGATGCGCCGGTCCTACCGGTCGGCCCGCTTCCTCACGATCCTCGACGAGGTCCGGGAGTCGATCCCGGATGCGGCGATCAGCACCGACATCATCGTCGGGTTCCCGGGGGAGACCGAGGAGGACTTCCAGGCCACCCTCGACGTCGTCCGCCAGGCGCGGTTCGCGCAGGCCTTCACTTTCCAGTACTCGCCGCGACCCGGAACCCCGGCCGCGTCCATGCCCGACCAACTGCCCAAGGCGGTGGTCCAGGAGCGCTACGACCGGCTGATCGAGCTGCAGGAACAGATCTCCTGGGAGCAGAACCGGGCGTTGGTGGGCCGCGAGGTCGAGGTGCTCGTCTCGACCGGGGAGGGGCGCAAGGACAGCGCCACCCGGCGGATGAGCGGCCGGGCCCGCGACGGCAGGCTGGTGCACTTCGCCCCGGGCGAGGACAGTGAAGTCGCGGGGAACGCGGTCCGGCCCGGTGACCTCGTCGTGGTGACGATCGGCTACGGCGCGCCGCACCACCTCGTCGCCGACGGCGGGCTGGTCGCACACCGGCGGACCCGCGCCGGTGACGCGTACGAGGCCGGTACCCGCCCGGGCGGCGCGCCGACCGGTCTCGGGTTGCCGGGATTCGGCGCACCGGCATCGGTCGCGGCCGACGCCGGATGCTCGGCGGCTGCGGCTGCCCCGGTCGTGATGGAAGGTGTGCGATGAGCGAGTCCCCGGCCCCCGACGAGCTGAGCCGGCTCGATGCCGAGCTCGCCGGCGTGGCCCGCCGCGTCGAGCGCCGGATCGATCCGGGCGCGACGGCGATGGTCGTCTCGGTCGCGGTGCTGGTGCTGATCGGGGCACTGCTGTTGCCCTGGACGGGGTCCGCGCGAGGCTGGGAGATCCTCGTCGGCGCCGAGCGCCTGGGCTTGCTGCCGCAGTTGTTCACCGTCACCGCGGTCGGGTTCGGCGTGGTCGGCTCCACGCTGGCTCTCGCCACCCGCCGCTGGGGGTTGGCCTGGCTGTGTGCCGTCGGCTGCGGGATCTCGGTGATCAACGGCGTGTGGGCGATCTGGTCGCGGCAGATCGGGGTGCCCGAGGGGGCGTCCGGCCCCGGCCCGGGGCTGATCCTGGCCGTGGTCGCGGTTCTGACCCTGGCGGTGTCCTGGGCGCGGATCGCGCTGCGCCGCTGAGGCGGGCGGCGTCGGCGCCCGGGCGCTCGGGCCTCCCACCGCCCATGATCGCCGTTCCGGCAGAAGAAGTTGTCCTTCCCGACGGCCTTCCTGCCCGGACGACGATCATGCCGTGATGCCCAGACGGATCAGTGCGGCCCGGACCTCGGCGATGACGTAGTCCGGCCGGTTCTTCAGGTCGTGCCAGGTGAATCGCAACGGGTCCCACCCGTCGCGGACGATGGCGTTCTGCTTGTGGCGGTCGGCGCGGAACCGTTCGACGTCCATGTGCCAGGCCCAGCCGTCCACCTCGATGGCGAGCCTGATGGCGGGGAACGCGAAGTCGATCTTGTAGGGCCCGAACGGATGATTGTGCACCCAGCCGGTGATACCCGCTGTTCGCAGGAGCCCGATCATCAGGCGCTCCGCGGCGGAGTTGGCCCGATCGGCGGCCGCGGTCAGCAACACGTTCATGCGGGCCGAGCCCCTGGCCCCCAGACTGCGGCAATAGGCCTGGTAGACGCGCTCGAACGAGACGTGCTTCTGCAACGCCCGGTCCAGGAAGACGGAGCCATCGGGGACCGCGATCGCGGTCTCCAGCGCGGTCAGCGGACCGTCGGTGAGCCAGAGCCCGCGCAGCCCGACGAGGTCGGTGGGAGAGAGGTCCCGGCGGCGCAACCGGACGCCGCGCGGAGCCTGTGGACAGCATCGTCGGGGGACAGTGACGTCGATCCGAGCAGGCGCGGCGGCCAGCATCGTGTGCCACCCGGCCGCCGCCGGACCTGAGACCGCCGCGTGTTCACCCGCCCACATCCACGTCGCCCGGATGCGCACCGCGTCGGTGAAGGGGTGTCCGCCGACCAGGAACACCCTCGGCAGGAGCCGTTCCCACTCACCCGATCGCGCCCGCCGCTGAACTGTGCTGCGTGAGATCCCACAGCCGACGGCTTGAGCCAGGCTCAGCAGGCCGTCCTGCCGGGACAGCAGATCATTGATCCGGGCGTTCGGTGACACCGGACCAGGATCCGCAGCCCGTGGCCCGCGCGGGCCCGAACGGGAAAACCCGCAGCCATGATCGTCGTCCGGGAAGCGAGGACGACCAGCGGTGACGTATTCGCTTCCCGGACGGTGATCATGGGTGGAGGCTCAGCACCCGTGCTCGGCGGCGGGGGCCCAGGGCCGGGGCCCGGCCGTCGGGGCCCGGCCGTCGGGGTCCAGCCGCCGGGGGATCAGCGCCCGTGGACGGCCTGCTCGGCGGTCGTCAGCCACTCGCGCCACTGGTCGGCCTGACCCTGGGCCTGCTCCGCACGGCGGGTGTCGCCCGCCGCGCGGGCCTTCTCCGCCTGGGCCTCGAACTGGGCAACCCGGTCGCGGAACTGGGCGACCCGGGCCTCGGCCTCCGGGTCGGTGCGGCGCCACTGGCGGTCGGCCGCCTCGCGGACCTTGTCCTCGACGGCACGCAGCCGGGCCTCCAGCGGCCGGATGTCGTCGCGCGGGACCTTCCCGATCTCCTCCCAGCGCTCCTGGATGCCGCGAAGCGCGGCGCGGGCGGCGTCCGCGTCGGCCACGTCGATCTTCTCGGCCTCGTTGAGCAGCGCCTTCTTGGCCTCGGCGTTCGCGACGAACTCGGCGTCGCGCTCGGCGAAGGTCTCCGCTCGCCGGGCGAAGAACGCGTCCTGCGCGGTCCGGAACCGCTGCCACAGCGCGTCGTCGGTGTCCTTCTGCGCTCGGCCGGCGGCCTTCCACTCGGCCATGAGGTCGCGGTAGCGGGCGGCGGTGGGGCCCCAGTCGGTGGAGTCGGCCAGCGCCTCCGCCTCGAGCGCCAGCTCCTCCTTGCGGGCCTTCGCCCCGGCGCGCTGCCGGTCGAGGTCGGCGAAGTGGGAGCCGCGGCGACGGTTGAACGCCTCGCGGGCCTTGGAGAAGCGCTTCCACAGCGCCTCGTCGGTCTTGCGGTCGATCCCACGGATCGTCCGCCACTCGTCGAGGATGGTCTTGAACCGGTCGCCGGCCTGTTTCCACTGGGTGGCCTCGGCGGCGATCTTCTCGGCCTCGGCGGCCAGCTCCTCCTTGCGGGCCACCGCAGCGGCGCGCTGCGCGTCCCGGGCGGAGCGGGCGGCGCCGACCGACGCCTCGGCCTGGGCGACGAGCCCGTCCAGCCGGGCGCGCAGGCCGTCGACGTCACCGATCACGGTGGCGTCGGCCAGCCCGTCGCGCAGGGTGCGGGCGCTGGTCAGGGCGTGCTTCGGGTCGCCACCTCCGGCACTCAGGCGGGCGGCCAGCAGCTCGACCTCGGTCAGCAGGTCGTCGAAGCGGCGGGCGAAGTGCGCGAGGCCCTCCTCCGGCGCACCGGCCTGCCAGGACCCGACGACCCGCTCGCCGTCGGTGCTGCGCAGGTAGATCGTGCCCTCGGCGTCGACGCGGCCCCAGCGTGCGGGGTCGGCGCTCGCGGCGGCGACCGGCGACGGCCCCGCCACGGGGTGCGCACCGACCGGCGCGGGCGCCGGGCCGGGGGCGGGTCGGGGCGCTCCACCCGCGGGCGGCCCAGGGACCGGTGCGGCGGCTCGCGGCCCCGGCACTCCCGGTCGCGGGATGGAGGCAGGCGACGGTGCCGGGGTGGTCGCGGGTGCCTCGGCCGCCGCCCCGCTGGTGGGTTCGATGGCCGGGGTGTGCGCCTCACCTCCGTGGACGCCTTCCGGTGCGGGCTCCGTGGATCCGGGATCGGGCCGGCCGGCCTGGCCCGGGAGCTCCGGCCGGTCCGCCACGTCCGATGCGGCCCCTCGGCCGTCCGCCGTCCCGCTCGTCGCCTGCTCGTCCGACACCGTGGTCCTCCCTCGTCCGGCCCACCCTGGACGCGGTGGGCGCTCCGCCGTCCGGCGGAGCCGTGCACATGGCGCTCCCGGTCGTGATGGCCGGGGCCCACCGGGATTCAAACAGCTCAGACGGCCGACGGGAACCGCCCGGGCCCGGCTCGCGCAGTCAGCGGCCGCTCCTGATCGGCGAGTCGCCGTGGTGAGGCCCGTACCGGGCTGCGCACCACCGGTACCCACGTCATCCGGTCCGGTGAACGCCGGCCGGGGTGGTGCGGGCGGAGTGTGACCGTCCGGTCGTGGACCGGGCCGTCGTCGCTACCCTTCGAACTCATGTTCACCGCGGTCGCCGTGCTTCCCCAGCCGCCGTTGCTGGTTCCCGAGCTCGCGACCGGCGCCGCGGCCGAGACGGCCGCGCTGCGCGACGCCTGCCGGTCCGCCGCGAGCCGGCTGGCCGCGGCCGCACCGACCTGGATCGCGGTCGGCGCAGATCCGGGCGGGTGCCGGAGTGTGGGGTCCGAGGCGGCCGGGACGTTCGTCGGCTTCGGCGTCGACCTGCCGGTCGCGTTGGACACGACGCCGGGCGCGGCAGCGACGTCCCCGGATCCGGAGCTGCCGCTCCCGCTGCTCATCGCTGGGTGGGCGGCCGGGCAGACCTGCGCCGCCCTGCGGATCCGCGGCGAGCTGGTGTCGCCGGACGCCGCCCCGCCCGACTGCACGGAGCTGGGCGCGAAGCTGGCCGCGGAGGCCGCCGCCGCGGACGGCGCGGTCGGGCTGCTGGTCGTCGGCGACGGATCGGCGATGCACACCGAGAAGGCACCCGGGCACTTCGACGAGCGCGCCGCCCGCTTCGACGCGTCGGTCGCCGCCGCGCTGGCCGCCGCCGACGCCGCTGCCCTCGCCGCACTCGACCCGGAGCTGGCCGCGCAACTGTGGGCGGTGGGCCGCGCACCGTGGCAGGTGCTGGCGGGAGCGGCCGCGGCGACCGCGACGACATCGTGGAACGGCGAGCTGCTGCACTCCTCGACGCCCTACGGCGTGGCCTACCACGTCGCGATGTGGACGCCGGGCCGGTGAGCGGGCCACCGCTGGTGGCGGTCGTCGGGCCGACGGCGACCGGTAAGTCCGACCTGGGGCTGGCCCTGGCCGCTGAGCTCGGCGGCGAGGTCGTCAATGCCGACGCGATGCAGCTCTACCGCGGTCTGGACATCGGCACCGCGAAGCTGACGCTCGCCGAACGAGCCGGCATCCCGCACCACCAGCTCGACGTCCTGGACGTCACCGAGACCGCGTCGGTCGCGGCCTACCAGCGCGCGGCGCGTGGCACCGTCGAGCGGCTCCGGGCGGCCGGGGTGACGCCGGTGCTGGTCGGCGGTTCGGGGCTCTACGTGCAGGCGGTTCTCGACGAGTTGGAGTTCCCCGGCACCGATCCGGCCCTGCGCGCCACGCTGGAGTCGGAGCTCGACGAGCTGGGCGCCCCGGCGATGCACGAGCGGCTGGCGGCGATCGACCCGGCGGCGGCCCAGGTAGTGCTGCCGGGCAACGGCCGGCGGATCGTGCGTGCCCTGGAGGTCATCGCGCTGACCGGACGCCCGTTCCCGGCCCGGCTGCCCACCCACGGCGCGCCGCGCTACGACGCCGTGCTGATCGGGGTGGACCGCCCGGTCGCCGAGCTCGACGAGCGCGTGGCCGTCCGGGTGGAGCGGATGTTCGCCGCCGGGCTGGTGCAGGAGACCCGGGAGCTCGTCGGCCGCGGGTTGCGGGAGGGCCGCACCGCGTCCCGCGCGCTCGGCTACCAGCAGGTCCTCGCCGAGCTGGACGGTGCGGGGGACATGGCCGCGGCCGCGGTGGAGACCGTCCGCGCCACCCGGCGTTTCGTGCGGCGGCAGCGCTCCTGGTTCCGGCGCGACCGCCGGATCCACTGGCTCGACGCAGCCGAGCCCGGCCTCGTCGACCGCGCGCTGGCGGTGCTGCGCGGGGCGGCCGCGGCTCGCCCGTAGGCTCGGGGCATGGGCAGAGGGAACGGCGCGGTGCGGTTCGCCAAGGGGCACGGGACCGAGAACGACTTCGTGGTGCTGCCCGACCCGGACGGCGCTCTCCACCTGCCTGCCACGAGGGTCGCAGCGCTGTGCGACCGGCGCCGCGGGCTGGGTGCCGACGGCGTGCTGCGGGTCGTCCGCTGGGCGGCGCTGGGTGACGACGACTCCGCGCCCCCGCCCGAGCCCGGCGTCGTGTGGTTCATGGACTACCGCAACGCCGATGGCAGTGTCGCGGAGATGTGCGGCAACGGGGTCCGGGTGTTCGCGCGCTACCTCGCGCACGCCGGCTGGCTGCCCGACGGCCCCGACGCGCAGCTGCAGCTGGGCACCCGCGGTGGGGTGCGCACGGTGCGTTTCGCCGGCGGTGACGGCGATGCGGGCGAGGTGTCGGTGGACATGGGCCCCGCCCGCGTCGGGGATTCCTCGACGGCGACGGTGGACGGCCGCGCGTTCCCGGGTGTGGCCGTGGACGTCGGCAACCCGCACCTGGCCTGCGTGACCGAGGTGGAGCTGGAGGGCCTGGACCTGGCGGTGCCCCCGGGGCACGACCCGGCGCTGTTCCCGCACGGGGTCAACGTGGAGTTCGTGTCGCCGCTGCGCGTCATCGCCGACGGCACCGACGGTGTCGGCGAGGTGGCCATGCGGGTGCATGAGCGCGGGGTGGGGGAGACCCGCTCCTGCGGCACCGGGACCGTCGCGGCGGTCGTCGCGGTGCTCCGCCACGCCGGTATCGAGACCGGGACGGTCCCGGTGCGTGCTCCCGGTGGCCGGTTGCGGGTGACCGTGGACGCCGGCACGACCACGCTGCACGGCCCGGCGGTGCTCGTCGGGCACGGGGAGCTCGAGCGCTCCTGGTGGGACGCTCAGGCCTGACCCGGGCAGGTCCACCCCGTCGACGCGCACCGAGCGCAATAAAGCGGACAGCGTGGGCGTTGACATGGGAGCATGAACACCACGATGACTGAATTCCCATTGGACGTCTCCGCCTTCGGCAGCGCGCGAGCGACCGACGCCTCGCCGGAGCCCACGGTGGGCGACCTCGAACTGTCCGACCGGTCCTCGCTGCGCCGCGTCGCCGGTCTGTCGACCGAACTCACCGACATCACCGAGGTCGAGTACCGGCAGCTCCGCCTGGAGCGGGTCGTGCTCGTCGGGGTCTGGACCGAGGGCAGCCCCGAGCAGGCCGAGGCTTCGCTGGCCGAGCTGGCCCGGTTGGCCGAGACCGCCGGTTCCCAGGTGCTCGACGGCCTGGTGCAGCGGCGCAGCCGCCCCGACCCGGCGACCTTCATCGGCGCCGGCAAGGTCGAGGAGCTGCGCGGCGCGGTGCAGGCGGCCGGGGCCGACACGGTGATCGCCGACGGCGAGCTCTCGCCCGGTCAGCTGCGCCAGCTGGAGGACAAGCTCAAGGTCAAGGTGATCGACCGGACGGCCCTGATCCTCGACATCTTCGCCCAGCACGCCCGCTCGCGGGACGGCAAGGCGCAGGTCGAGCTGGCCCAGCTGTCCTACCTGCTGCCACGGCTGCGCGGTTGGGGTGAGGCGCTGTCCCGCCAGGTCGGTGGTCGCGCTGCGGGCGGCGTCGGTATCGGCGGCCGTGGCCCCGGTGAGACCAAGATCGAGCTCGACCGGCGCCGGATCCGGCACCGCATGTCGAAGCTGCGCCGCGAGATCACCGCGATGCGGACCGTGCGGGAGACCCAACGCGGCAACCGGCGGCGCAACGAGGTGCCGAGCGTGGCCATCGTCGGCTACACCAACGCCGGCAAGTCGAGCCTGCTCAACGCGCTGACCGACGCCGGCGTGCTGGTCGAGGACGCGCTGTTCGCGACCCTGGACCCGACCACCCGCAAGGCGGCCACACCCGACGGTCGGACCTACACGCTGACCGACACCGTCGGGTTCGTGCGGCACCTGCCCCACCAGCTCGTCGAGGCGTTCCGTTCGACGTTGGAGGAGACGGCCCAGGCCGATCTGCTCGTGCACGTCGTCGACGCGTCCGACCCGCTGCCCGAGGACCAGATCAAGGCGGTCCGTCAGGTGCTGGTCGAGGTCGGGGAGCAGCAGCAGGGGCGGATGCCCCAGGAGCTGCTGGTCGTCAACAAGACCGACGCGGCCGGCGACCTGCAACTCGCCCGGCTGCGGCACCTGCTGCCCGACGCGGTGTTCGTCTCCGCGAAGCGGGGTGACGGGGTGGCGAAGCTGCGCGAGCGGATCGCCGGGCTGCTGCCGCGCCCGGAGCTCGACGTCGAGCTGCTGCTGCCCTACACCCAGGGTTCGCTGGCGGCGCGGGTGCACGCCGAGGGCGAGGTGCTCGCCGAGGAGCACACGGCCGAAGGCACCCGGTTGCACGCCCGGGTCGGGGCCGAGCTGGCCACCGCCGTGCTGCCGTTCGCGCTGGCCGGCTCCGGCGGTGACGGGGCTGTGATGGACGGGGAGGCGAACGGCGCCGTACCGCTCGCCGAGCCCGCCGCCGCAGCACCGGGCGATCGCGCGGGGCGCTGAGCGTCCCGGGGCTCGCCGGCCTGCTGGCGGTCGCGATGACGGTCGCGCCGGTGGCTGCCCTTGACGGTGTGCCCGCGCCGCAGAGCCGCTGCACGGTCGAGGACCGGCGGCTGACGGAGCTGTCCGGGCTGATCGTCGACCGCGGCGGGCTGTGGGCGATGGACGACGGCGGCCGACGGGTCGAGGTGCACCGGTTGGACACCGCCGGTCCCACCTGCCGCGTCGTCGAGACCCGCACGGCCCGGATCGACCCGTTCGATGCCGAGGATCTGGCACGCGGCCCGGACGGCACGCTGTGGGTCGCCGACACCGGCGACAACCGGCGGCGGCGGGAGACGGTGGCGTTCATCGCGCTGCCCCCCCGGGGTGAGGCGCGGCTGCACCGGCTGACCTATCCGGACGGCCCGCACGACGCCGAGGCGCTCCTCGTCGGGGCGGACGGGATCCCGCTGGTGGTCACCAAGGAGGCAGGCGGCGCCGCCGGGATCTACCGGCCGGCCGGGCCGCTCGCGGAGCCGGGACCGACGCCCCTCGTCCAGGTGGGCGAGATACTGCTGCCGGCCTCCGACACCGAAGGCGGGCCGCTCGGTGGCCTCGGGTCGCGGCTGGTCACGGGGGCTGCACTGAGCGCGGACGGTCGGGTGGCGGCGCTGCGCAGCTACACCGATGCGTGGCTTTACCCGGTGACCGACGACGACCTCGTCGCCGCGCTGGCCGGGACTCCTGTGCGGGTCCCGCTGCCCGACGAACCGCAGGGCGAGGCCATCGCCTTCGACGCCGACGGGACGCTGCTGTCGGGTTCGGAGACCCGTGGCGGGGTGCGCGGTGAGATCCGCGCGGTGCCCGGGGCCGCCGGCCTGGTGGAACGACCCGCTGTGCGGGGTGCGCGTGAACCGTCGCCCCCGCCGGCGCCCGCTGTTCCGCCTGCGACCGACGACCCGCCCGACTGGTGGCCCGCGGCCGTCGGCGGGACCGGCGCGGTGGGGTTGCTGGCACTGGCCGGCGTGGCCATGGCCGCAAACGGCGCCCGGCGCCGGCGACGCTGACCCGCGGCGCCGAGACCCCGCGCGCCTGCTCAGCGTCGGCCCACCGGTTCGGAACCGTCTCGCATCGGTTCAGAACCAGCTCGCACCGACTTGCGCCGACTCCGAGTCGGCTCCGAGTCGGTGCAAGTCGGCTCAGAGCCGGCGCAGCACCGCTACGACTCGGCCGAGCACGGTGGCCTCGTCACCGGGGATCGGCTCGTAGGCCGGGTTGGCCGGCATCAGCCAGATGTGCCCGTCGCGGCGCTTGAGCGTCTTCACGGTGGCCTCGCCGTCGATCATCGCGGCGACGATCTCACCGTTCTCGGCGACCGGTTGCTGGCGGACCACGACCCAGTCCCCGTCGGTGATGGCCGCGTCGACCATCGAGTCACCGCGCACGTTGAGCAGGAACAGCGTGCCCTCACCGACGATCTCCCGGGGCAGCGGGAACACGCTCTCCACCGCCTGCTCGGCCAGGATCGGCCCACCGGCGGCGATGTTGCCCAGGAGTGGGACGAAGGCCGGCGACGGACGATCCGAGCGGGCCTGGTCGGTCCGCGAGCCCGCCGTGCTCACGGTGACCTGGCCCGGCATCAGATCCTCGGCCGGCATCTCGTCGGGGCTCCGGACGTCGACCGCCCGGGTGCGGTTGGGGTCGCGGCGCAGGTACCCCTTGCGTTCGAGGGTGCGCAACTGGTGGTGCACCGACGAGGTGGAGGTGAGTCCCACAGCGTCGCCGATCTCGCGCACGCTCGGCGGGTAGCCGAACCGCTCCACCCAGTCCCGGATCACCTCGAGCACCTTGCGCTGGCGCGGGGTCAGGCCCGCCGGGTCGGCCGGGGGGTCGGGGAAGGCGCGCACCTGCCCGGGCTCCCGGTCAGCGTCAGCACCGGTGCCGGACTCGTCCCGTGCCATCAGGTTCCGCCTCCTCATTCCGTTTTCGGGGTCCATGTTCTTTCTGTCGTCTCGTGGTACCGGGCGTCGGGCCCGGGCTCGGCTGCGGCCGCCGCGCCCGCGGACGTCGCCGTCGTTGCAAGAACGTTAGACCGGATCCCCCGCTTCGCCAAACACATGTTCGAACGACACGCCTCCGATCCTCGATTCTGTCGGGCCGCGGTGGTATGAATCGCACGGACGTTCGATCGAACGTCCGTGCGAATCGACTCGGGGTGCGGGACGGAGGGATCGCCGTGGGGACAAGGACGATCGAGGTGGAGGTCGCATCGGCCGATGCGACCGGCGCGCGCGCTCCGGCCGCGCGGCGG